>CAZHUS010000017.1:84351-114050 GCA_964535555.1 uncultured Verrucomicrobiota bacterium | reverse complement strand
CCGATTCCGGCTTCCGTGCCGAACACCGTGTCCGGTTGGTCATGCGCCGCCAGCAACGCCTCCACCCGCGCGCGCAATGCCGCGTCGCCGGCGCAAGCCCGGTCCAGGAACGCCCCGCGATCGGCCTCGGCAAGATGCACGACCGCCTGGAACAAGGCCTCCTCGCCGGAAGGGGATGATGTGGGCTGCGGCTTCATGGAAGTATTTCGAAGTGACGGCGCAGAGACGGATCGGGCATGAATCCGGCGGAGATTGTCGAATGTCAAGGTTTGACCCCAGACCACCCCTCGTTTCATACTCGCGCTTTCTGGAGGTGCTTGACCTCCGGTTGGTCGGGGATGGCCCGCGATCCCCCGGGCCGCCCTCAGGCCATCGTCCCCATGACTACTTCATTCCATAAGGCGCAGAGCGTGTCAAAAAGGTATGCGCCCGATCCGATCGTCCTGCCCGCAGGTCACGTGCGCCACCGTGGCTCCCTCGAAGAGCCGCGGGCGGCACGCACGATGCAGGTCTGCCCTCCGCAACCAACCCGTCCCTCGCGTTCGCCGCGCAAAGTTCATTGCCGAGCCACGGACGACCCGTTACACCAACTCCGCGCGATGAACTCCCAGCCGCAGCCCATTGACCTCAGTCGATTGAAAGTCCTTCCGCTCGCCGAGCGCAGGAGCTTGACCACGCTGGAAGAGGTTCTGGTCGAACCGGCGGACGACCCGGCGCCGGTCCCGGAACGCGTGGCGGCCCAGCTCGCCGCCTGCGCGGAACACATCCGCGCCGCTCGGGACCGGGGCGCCAGCGTCATGCTCATCTACGGCGCCCACCTGGTGAAGAACGGCGGTCAGCTGGTGATCGTTCAGTTGCTGGACCATGGCTGGCTCACGCATCTCGCGACGAATGGCGCCGGGACCATTCATGATTGGGAGTACTCCTGGCTCGGGCGCTCGACCGAGAGCGTGCGGGAGAATGTCGCCACGGGGACTTTTGGCACCTGGGACGAAACCGGGCGGAACATTCACCTCGCCCTCATGTTGGGGGGCATTCGCGGGGAAGGCTACGGGCGCGCCTTGGGACGATACATCCACCACGACGGCGGCCTGGTACCCAGGGCGGAGGAACTGGAGCAGGCGATCCGCAACCACCCGGCCGACCCGCTGACGGCCGCGCGGGCGGACCTGCTTCAGGCGATGCGCCAGCACCGCATTCCGTCCGGGGCAACCATCGTGAATCATCGCTGGCGCAACGCCTCGCCGCTCGCGAACGCCTTTCGGCACGAGGTGCCCTTCACCGTGCATCCGGGCATCGGCTACGACATCTTCACGAATCATCCGCTCTTCAACGGCGCGGTCGTGGGACGCGCCGGTGGACTCGACTTCCGTCAGTTCTGCGACGCGGTGGAGCGGTTGGACGGTGGCGTGGTGCTCTCGGTGGGCTCAGCCATCATGGGGCCGCAGGTGTTCGAGAAATCCCTGAGCTGCGTGAACAATCTGCGGCTGCAGGCCGGGCGTCCCGTCGTCCGTGGACATCAGATTTACGTCATCGACCTTCAGGACGGGGGAGGGTGGGACTGGACCCAGGGCGAACCGCCGCGTGACAACCCGGCGTACTACCTGCGTTTCTGCAAGAGCTACGCGCGGATGGGAGGCGCCATGCACTATGTCCAATGCGACAATGTCGCCTTCCTGCACCACCTGCTGACCCGGCTCCGCTCCCGGTGAAGCCTGCGGGGAGCGCACGCGCCCCGCGGGCCGTTTTCGGCGCCCCGCCGAAAACTCCCACCACCACCACGCTCCCTCCCGACACGCAGGACCGGAAGGCGCCTCCGGCGAGCCGCCGGAGGCAGCACGCGGGCCGCGTGCGCTCCCTTCAAGACGAACGACGGCAGGACCGCAAGGCGCCTCCGGCGAGCCGCCGGAGGCAGCACGCGAGCCGCGTGCGCTCCCTTCGAGACGAACGACGGCAAGCTCAGTACGGATTCGACGGCATCATTTCCCAGGATCGGATGCCGCGAAAACTCGCCGGCGCACCTGACGCGAACAGCCTGACGCCCTGGTGGGCACGCCGGGTGGGATAGACACGGCGGCTGATGGCCTGACGGTCGTTCGCGAACACCTCGATCACGGAGCGGTCCACAAAGACCCGCAGCCGCAGCGCCTCGCCCGGAGCCAGACGCAGGGGCGCCTTCTCGACGACGCGACGTCCGTCTCCCCCGCTCCGCGTGGCATCAAAGTAGAGTTCGCCTGCCGCGGCGTCGTAACCCAGGACCGTTGCTTCACTTCCATCCTCTGCAGCGCGCACCTCCACGCCGCAACGCCCGGTCTCGCTCGGGTTGACCGTCGCCTCCAGTTCGAACGACTCGCCATTCACCACCTCGACCCGCGACGAATCACCCGCCTCCAGCCTCGAGTCCGGCCAGGCCTGCTCCCGGTTGCGTAAGGCTGCAAGCTCGGACACCGGGGCCATCCGCAAGGACCCATCTTCGCCGAGCCAAAGCACGCGGGGCAGCCCGTACACCCCCGACCAACCGCGCTCCTTTTCGCCGGAGGGATTGTCGAGGAGCCAGGCCCACATGATCTGACGCCCCTTCCCATCGATCAGGGCCTCCGGCGCGAAGAACGTATTGTCCACCCAGGTCATCCTGCCGTGATTGTCGGGGTGGAAGCGGTCGTCGCGATACGAACCCACGTAGTATTGGCAGCCCAGGTTGTGGCTGATGAAGAGCAGCAGGTGCTTGCCGCTCGGGGGACCGCCGTCCCGGCTGGACGGAAGCGGCAGGAAGCTGGGGCACATGTTGTCCTCGCTGCGGTCGGTCCAACCCGCCTGGCGTTCGTAGAACACGTGGCGGTATTCCCAATCCACCAGGTTCGTCGAACTCCAGAGGTAGAGCCGGTCGCCCTGGGCGGAAAGAGGTGCGTCCGCGGCACGGCCAACCTTGTTCAGGACGAGCAGATTGCCGGTAAGCACATGGTAGCGGCCGTTCTGCTTCCAGACATTCGATGGGTCGGCCGAGCCGAGCAGGGCCACGGCTCCCTTCGAATCGCGCACCTCGGTGATTCCCCATTCGGTGGATCGGATGACCGGATTTGCCGGGGACTTGGTCCAGACGTCGTACGGCGGACCGCTGCTTCGGGCGAGCCCGATGCCACGCGCACCCCACAGCATCCAGTAGGAGAGCCAGGCGCTGCCGTCTTCGTCCACGAAGGCGCCGCCGCTGAAGCAGCCTTCGTCGCCGTTTCCCGGCCCGATGGCGTCCGGGTGATGACGCCAGTGAACGAGATCCCGGCTGGAGATGTGGCCCCAACAGAATCCGCCACCGCTCCGGCTGTAGAGGTACATGAGGTGATAGGTCCCGGCGTGATAGAAGGCACCGTTCGGGTCGCCGGGCATACCCATGTCCTCCGGCACACAGAAGTGGTACCCGGGCCGATACGGGTCAGCCAGAAGACGCTCGCGGAGCAGGCGGGTCGAACGCACGACTTCCTCGGGAACTGCGCCCGTGAAAGACCACGACCTGGGAACCCCAGTGCTGCCGCCACCCTCCGGTACGGAGGCCGCCATGAACGTGGCCCCGTTGCCACCGAGCACGAGACAGCCATCGGCGATCCGCACGTCCCCGAGGAGTCGGAGTTCGTTGAAGCGCCCGGTCTTTTCCCGCAGGCCTTCGTCGCCAAACGCCCACCAGGCCCACGGCGTCGGTTGACCCGCTTCGACCACGCCGGGATGCAGGCCGGCGATGGTCTCGGGTGGAAGGGCACGGTCGTAGATGCGGGCGTCGCGGATCCGACCCGAGAAGGATCGTTGCGGTTCGGTGACGTCCAGGTGGCGGCGGCCAAAGAGTACGAGCGATCCCGGCCCGAAAGTCTGGGGAGGATTGGCCATGCTGTACCGGGCATACGGCGCCCCATTGCGGAGCAGGGTCACCTGGCGGTCACGGTAGGTGATCGCCACCTGCACGAATTCTACGGGTGGGCTGGTTTCCCTCGGCCAGGAGTCCTGCTCGCGTTCCGTGCGGCGGTAGAAGTCGCTGCCGGCCATCCAGCGGCCCGCAGCCAGTTCTCCGAAGACCACGCCGTCGAAGTGCGTCTGGCCGTCGTCCAGAGTGAGCGCGCTGCCGCCCTGCTGGCTGAGATTTGCGGGGGCGGCCCAGACGACAAGCGTCTTGTCCGTCAAGGCCGGGGACGCAGCTTCGCCCGGGTTGGCGGCGTTTTCCGCAGCACGGGCGAACCCCATGCCGAGGACCGTCAGGCAGGACAGGAGAAGGTGTTTCATGGGTACGGCTCGGATTCCGACAGCCCGGGCGCCGGCTGGCAACCTCCATTCAAGGCACCTTCAGGGGCTGGCGTCGCCAGCAGGCTTCAGGCAAGCTCGGCGCGTGCACCTGCACCCGACAACGTCAACGCCGCCTCGCCCCTCCTCCCCGGGCCTTGAAAGCTCGCGGCGCGCGACACGGCGGGCAGGCCGGATGCCATGACTCCCGAACGCTTCCACTCCGTCACGGAACGCTACGCGCTGCTGCGAATTGCCGTGGTTGGCGATTTCTGCCTGGACCGCTACCTCGAGATCGATCCCGATCGCCGCGAAGTCTCCATCGAGACCGGCCTGGAGGTTCACAATGTCGTTCGCGTGCGGGCGCAACCCGGCGGGGCCGGCACGATCCTGAACAATCTTGTCGCCCTGGGCATCGGCTCGCTTCGACCCGTCGGGTTCTGCGGGGACGACGGCGAGGGCTACGAACTGGTCCGCTCGCTGGAAGCCCTCGCCGGCGTGACCGTCGAGCAGTTTCTACGGACGGACCTCCGGCGCACGTTCACCTACTGCAAACCGCTCGTGCTGGAACCTGGCAGCCCGCCGCGCGAGTTGAACCGGTTGGACTCGAAGAACTGGTCGGCGACACCCGCAGCGGTCGAGGATGCCCTGCTCGATTCCGTGCGCCAACTCGCCCCCAAAGTGGATGCGATCATTCTCCTCGACCAGGTGGATTACGCCAATACCGGCGTCGTCACGGAACGCCTGCTGGAGGGAATCCGCGCCACGACGGAGCAGCACCCGAACCTGCTCGTGATCGCCGACAGCCGCCGCGGCCTGGCCGGCTTTCCTGCCGTGGTGTTCAAGATGAACGCGGCGGAGTTGTCGGCCCTCACCGGATTGCGGAAGGACGCCCCGGTCAGCGAAGTGGAAGCCGCGGCCGCCAGTCTGGCCCGGCGTCAGCGGCGGAGCGTCTTCGTCACCCTGGCCGAGCGCGGAATTGTCGGTGCGACCGCCCAGGGAGACGTGGCCCACGTTCCTTCTCTTCCGATTCGGGGGGAGATCGACATCGTCGGGGCCGGAGACGCAGTCACGGCCAACCTTGCGGCGGCGCTCGCGGCCGGCGCCACGTTGCGGGAGGCGCTGGAACTGGCCATGGGAGCCGCCTCCATCGTCATCCATCAGCTCGGCACGACCGGAACGGCTTCGGTGCGACAGATCCGCGAGTTATGGACCTCGCTGGGATGAACACGGCGCCGCCAACGCGAGAGGTTCGCCGGGAGAACGGCAACGGCAGGTCTCTCCGCTCTCGCGCCGCCGGACCCGGCTTCAGAAACGCCCGGCTACCTCGGCACGTTCCGTGGAAGCCCGCGCTGGTGCTTTGCCTGGGGATGCTCCTGATGGGCGCCGGGGGACTCCATGGCGCCACGACGAATGAAGCCTCCGCCACGACGAGCTCTGCCGAGGTGGTGCGAACCAACGCCCTGGTCACGCTCGACGGGGTGATGGCTCGACTCAGCGCGATCAGCAATCGCACCGACCTCAGCACCCAGGTTCGGACCAACGCCATGGCCTTGTACGCCGAGGCCGAGCAGCGACTGACCGAGGCCAACCGACACCTCGAGGATGCCCAACGATTTCATCGCGAAACCACCAACGCCCCCGCCCTCGCCGCGGAACTCCAGGCCACCCTGGCCGCCCCCCTGCCCACGCCGAGCCTTTCCGTGGCCAGCAACGCCCCCGCGGTGGAACTCGAACAGCTGCTTGCCCAGAAAGAGTCCGAGCTCAGCCTCGCCGTAAAGGCCAGTGAGGCCCTCGCCCAAGAACCCGCCCGACGAACCGCCCGCGCGGCCGAATTGACCGTGCTCATCGCCGCCGCCCGCGGTGCACGCGATCGCGTGTTGCAGGAACTGGCCGCTCCCGCAGCCGGGGAACTGGACCCCGTGGCGTACCAGGCCGCACGCGACCTGCAGCTGGCACGGCAGCAGTTCCGCGAGGCCGAACTGCTGCGTTACGAGGAAGAGAGCAACCACCTGAACGCCACCGCCGAGGTGGTACGCCTGCGACTGGATGCCAGCCGCCGGCGCGTGGCCATCCTGACCCAGGAACGGGATCTCGTCCTCAACACGCTCAATCGCCGACGCGGCCAGGAGACACTCCAGGCCACGGCCCGTGCCGAACAGGCGCAACGGCGCGCCGAACTTCTGAACGAACCGGCCCTTTCCCGGCTGGCCTCCACCAACGCCGCGCTGGCGCGTGAACGCGCCACGCTGGCGGAACGACTGCGTGCCACCTCCAGCCGGCTGGAAGCCGTCAACACCAATCTCGCCACGCAACGCGCCCAGTTCCAGGGCGTCCGTGCCCGGGTCGAAGCGGCCAGCAAGGCGGGCCTTCGCCGCAACTACGCCATCGGCGTTCTGCTGCGCCGGCAGCAAGCGTACCTCGAAGGGCTGGGCAATCATCGTCGCCAGGCCCGGCAGGAGCAGGCGGCAGTAAGCGGCGTGCAGATTGCGCAGTTTGCCGCCCTCGACGCCCGCCGGGCCCTGGAACCGATCGGGCCGGCCGTGGAGACGCTGCTTCAATCGCTTCCCCCGGACACGGACCCGGACCGGTTGAAGCGTGTGGGCGAGGAGGCCGAGCTCCTGCTCGGCGAACAGCACGAGCTGCTCACAGCGCTGGTGCGGGACCATGACACCGAGATCAGCCTGCTGTTGCGCCTGCACACCGCGCTCGAGGAATCGGCGGTCCTGGTCGACGAGTTCACGGCCTACCTCAGCCAGAGGATTCTCTGGATCCGGAGCCTGGGCGCACTGGATGGCACCGCGTTGCGACACGAGCTGGCCGTCATGAGGTCGGTCTTGACCTCCCCGGACTGGGGACCTTCCCTGCGGGGGCTGGGCGTGGCGATCCGCGGCACGGCCTTCAGCACGGCGATTGTCGCCGCCGGGGTCGCACTGCTGATTGCCCTGCAACCGCGCCTGCGACGCCGACTGGACGAGGAATCGGCCGTGGCGCGGCAGGGTCGCAATACGCGGATCGAACCCACCTTTCGCGCCATCATCTGTACCTTCCTGCTGGCGCTGCCGGTTCCGCTGACGCTCGCCCTGGTGGGTTGGCGTTGCCTTGGCGGGGCGGTGGCCGACAACCTGCCGCTGCTTGGCCATCTCGGGCGTGCCCTTTTGATGGCGGCAGTCGCCCTCTTCGTGTGGGATACGCTCCGTCAGGTCTTTCGTCCCGACGGGCTCGCCGTGGCCCACTTCCGAATGGCGGAGGAAGACGCCGCGTTATTGCGGCGCAGCATGACGCGCTATGTCTGGTTGGTGCCCCTGCTCGGAGCGGTGAACGAGTTGTTCGAACGGGAACCGGTCGAGGGGGCGTCGAACCGGCTGACGTTCATTCTCACCACGTTTGCCTTCTCGGCTTTCGCCCACGTGGTCTTGAGACCGACGGGGGGCGTCGGCTCCGAGACCTTGGGGGAGTTCGTCGAGGCGGCGGGCAAACGCTGGTGGCGGCGCTTCGTCCATCTGCTGGCCGTGGTGCTGCCCCTGCTGGTGGCGGTCGCCTCGGTACTCGGGTATAACTACTCGGCTCGCCAGCTCTGGATGCGGTTCCTCGCGAGCGTCCTGGTCATCTTGTGCCTCCAACTCCTGAGCTCGCTGTTGCTGCGCTGGGTCTACCTCGTCCGGCGCCGCCTGGCCATGGCGCACGCCGAAAAGCTGCGGAGCGAGGAGGAGACTGCCGCCGCGGCAGGGACGGCCGAAGGACCGCGGGCGGCGAGCGACGAGACCCAGGCCGAATTGCTGACGTGGCTGGAACAGGCCCGTCGGCTGCTCCGCTGGACGGCAGGTCTGGCGCTGCTCGGCTGCTTGTGGGGCATCTGGTCAGGCGTGCTCCCCGCCATCCAGGCCCTGGATGCGGTCCCGGTGTGGTCCCTGGATCCGGGAGACCGGGCGGGAACGGCAGCGCCCGACGAATCGAATTCCGCCAAGGTGCTGAACCTCCCGCTCGCCGGGGTGGGAGCCGCCCCCCCGGGGGAAACGGAAATGGGAGGTGCCCCGACGGGTCGCTTCGTCTCCATCTGGGATCTGCTGATTGTCCTGCTCATCCTCCTGGTCACGATCATGGCCAGCCGCAATCTGCCCGGCTTCCTGGAAATGGCGGTGTTCAGCCATCTCCGGTTTGAACGCGGTGAGGGATACGCGATCACGACGACCCTGCGTTACCTCATTGTGCTGGTCGGCCTGTTCCTCGCCGCACGCGGGTTGGGGATTGCCTGGACGAAGGTCCAGTGGCTGGCCGCCGCGGTCACCGTCGGCATCGGCTTCGGACTGCAGGAGATCTTCGCCAACTTTGTCTCCGGCCTGATTCTCCTCTTTGAACGGCCGTTGCGCGTGGGCGACGTCGTCACGGTCGGGGATGTCTCCGGCATGGTCTCCCGAATCCAGATCCGTGCCACCACCATCCGCGACTGGGACAACCGCGAACTGGTGCTCCCCAACAAGACGCTGATCACGGGTGGGTTCCTGAACTGGACGTTGAGCGACTCGATCACGCGCATTCTGTGCAAGGTGGGGATTTCGTACGACGCCGATCCGCGCCAGGCGCAGGCGTTGATGCTCGAGGTGGCGCGCAAGCATCCGAGCATTCTGAGCGAACCGGCACCGATCGTTGCTTTCGAAGGATTCGGCGAAAGCACGCTGGACCTCTCGCTTCGAGCCCATGTCAGCCGGACCGAGCAGCGCGCTTCGACGACCTTCGACCTCCACGTCAACATCCTCGAGGCGTTCCGCAAGGCGGGGATCGAGATCGCCTTCCCGCAGCGGGACCTCCACGTGCGCACGTTGCCCTCCGCCCTCCCGACGGGTCCGCTGGCGCCCGGGACGCCCCTGCCGGCGGCGTCCCCGTCACGGTCCGAGCCCCGTCGCAACTGAGGACGCAGGCGTCGGCCCCGCCACCGGCGCCACCGATTTGCGCCCGTTCCCGAAGAATCGCTGGTAAGCCATCGAAACCACGATCAGCACGAACGCGAGCCCGACGAGCGAACCCACGCGATACAGCCCGCCAAGCTGCCAGAGGTCGCCCAGGAAGAGCTTCAACAGGGTGATCACCAGCAATCCCAAACCGCCGTAGCGCGCGCCGGCGTTCCGGAACCTGAAACCCAGCGCCAGCAACCCGAGCCCGTAAATCCCCCAGGCAAGCGAATAGGTCATGTTCTGCCCCAGGCTCGCCGTGAAATCGAAAGTGAGCGTCGTGCCGCGTGAAAAGCCGTCGGCAATCTGGATGTTCACGAGCAGGAACCCGAGCACCGCCGCCAGGCCATAGAGAACCGGGGGCGCCTTCAGCCGGAACACGTGGTCCCGCGGCGGGGCCAGCCAGCGTGCCCCCAGGATCAAACAGGCGATGACCACGCCGTACGCGTAAAGGTACCAGTTGAGAATCGGGGTCCCGCTGCGCGCGTGGTATTCGAATACCGCGGGATTGAACGCCAACCGGATGAACGCAATCACCAGGAGCACCACTCCGAGGCCGCGCAACCCGGGATGCGGCACCCGGTGGAACAGCCAGATCAAGGCCGTTCCCTCCAGGGCCCATCCCAGGGTGATCCACTCGCGATCGAACTGGATCGGGAAGATCAGCGTGAGAAAGAAGAGCGCGCTGCCACCGAACCACGCGAGCACCTGCAGGCGACCAGGCTCGTCCCACAAGACCCACCGGCGAACCTGGGCCAGTGCGGCCAGCATGGGCACGGCGAAGGCAGCCGGCAACAAGCCCATCACGTCGTTGGGCCATGCCTGGTGAACGATTCCGTGCACCATGTAATAGTGCAGGGGTCCTGAAAGGGCCGCCGTCGCCCAGGGCAGCCACCGTCCGGCAAAGGTCGAGGCGAAGACGAATGGGTACACGATGAAAGCCAGGACAAAGACGAGCTGCCATCCCAGCGTCACCCCCGCCGCGCCAATCGTAAACCGGTTCTGGTACCACACCCACTCGAGCGCCAGAACGCAGCCCAACGCCACCGGCAACAAAGCGTCCACCCGCAGGACTCGCGCCGCGCCCAGCAGCATCGCCACGAGCAACAACGCCACGCCGAACACCGGGGTGGGATTCACCAACTCCAACCGGCCCACCGCCATGATCAGCAGGAGAAAAGGCAGCACCGCCGAGGTCGCGGGCAGCATCTCGCGCCAGGCAGCCGGGTCCAACCGCGAATTGGCGGCCGCCAACCAGGGAGGAAAGTCCCCTGCCCCACCCGGCGGCTTCAACCGTCGCCCCAGCATCAGGGTCGCCGTGAAGAAGACCGCGGCGAAGAAACCGACGGCAGCGAGGAATTCAGGCAGCACGGTGATTTCCGCGGGTTGGTGCAACAGCCAGAACGCCGTGACGAGGACGGTCAAAGCCAGCACGGCGAGCACCACGAGCGCGATGCCGGTCAGCCATGCCACCGCGAGAGCGAGCACGTCCACCAACAACATCCAGGGCCAGATCAGCCAGGACAGCTGGACATTTTGGAACATCGGAAACATCACCAGGATCAAAGCGACCGGCGGAAACAAGTGGGCCTGCCAGGTGATCGGAGGGCGGCCCGGCGCCAACCGGCCGAGCACCAGCGGGAAGAGCGTGTGCAGCAGCGCGAAGCCTAAATAGCCTGCGAGTGCCCAGTTCAGCAGCGCCGACTGGAGGTGCCCCCCCGTCCAGGCCGCGAGCAGCACGAAAATGAACGTGCCACCCGCCAGATGAGCCAGGCTGCGGTCCGGATCCCGCACCACCACGGCGAGAATGCAAAGGTCCGCCAGGAGCACGAAGCTGTAGAACCACCCAGGCTGTGCGCCAAATTCGGGAAAGGTGAGCAGCCATGCCGTGCATGCCAGCGTCAGAAAAGGGAGGCCCAAGGCGGGCCCCACCAGCGATGGACTCCGCCGGCCGACGGAATATCCCACCAGAAAGGCGGCCAGGAACAGCAAGTCAAAGGTGGCCAGGATGGCCAGGTAAATTCCCAGCTTTTCCATGGCAAAGAACCTGGAGGCCCAGCCGAGCTCCAGGAGAACCGTTCCAACAGCCCCCAGCACGACGAGGTAGAGCCAGCGGCGCCTCAGGGCGATCGCGACGAGCACCAGGTCCAGGAGTGCGATGTAGCCAAACAGCGCCAAGGGGCGGTCCACCCCCGTCGAAAGCAGCAGCGGGGTCAGGAATCCGCCCAGGATGCCCAGCACCGCGACCGGCACCGCCCGGAGCCGGTCTGCCAGCGCAAAAGCACCGACCGTGATCAAGCTCATGAGCCCAAACGCCGCGCCGTTGCCAAGCAGACCGTAATATGCGCGAGCGGCATAGCTCGAGGTGTACAGCACCACCACCCCCGCCCCACACAGGCTGTCTGCCGTCACGGGGTACTGCCGGCGTCGCAGGAAAATCCCACCTCCCAACAACGCGAGGCCGGTGATGAAGCCCGACGCGACCCGGAGTTGCGGCGACACCCAGCCCTGCTCGAACGAGTGTTTGACGAAGAACGCCGCCCCAAGGAACAAGGCCAGACCGCCGATCCACGCGAAGAGCTTCACCCCCATGAACTGCTCGAGATTAATCCCCGCCAGCGGTGATCGAGCCGGACCCGGCTCGGGCGGCGTCGATTGCGTCGAGTCCGCGGATGGAAACTCCGCAAGCGGCTCGTCCACCTGTTCCCACACCGGCACCGGACCGGCCGGCGGCCTTGGGTCCGTTTGTCGTTCGGATGGCGATGGCAGGTCACCGCCCGTCGCGGCCGTTGCCGCCAACGGGGACGCCTCGGCAAACACCGGGGGTGCCGCCGGCGTTCCGAGACGAGGCTGGGCCATTCCCGCCTCCGCGGATTCGGTAGGGAGCTGCGTGCCCAAGGTCCCGGGGGCAGAGCGAAGCCGGGCCATGGTCTCCTCCAGTTGACTCACCCGCCGGCGCAGCCGGACCACGCCGACCACGGCGTACAGGAGCATCGCCAGCAGACTCAGCGGAATCAGGATGAACAGTTCCATGGGATCAGCGGTTTACAATGCCGCGCAGCCTAGGCGAAAGGGCCGAACCCTGCCGCATTGAATCCTGCCCCCGGCGGATTCAGGCGGTCAATGGCCGTCACCACGAGCACCGTGGAGAACCCACGCCGCTCCCGGTCGGCGGCGACGACGACCGACCACCAGGCCAGCTCCAACGACGGGACACGCCGAGGGTGCCCCGGGCTGATCCCGCCCTTGCCCTCGCCCTTGCGTGCACGCCAACGCTCCCCCACCTTCCCGACAGGATCTATATCATTTATGATCATCACAACAATATTTCACTCTTGCCTTCAACCGGTTCTCCGCCCCGGCCGGATCCTGAGGCCCTGCGCCGCCGTCCTGGCCTCCCTGGCCGTGCATGCCCAGACGCCGCCGGTCGTCGTGTCGGTCTCTCCTCCCGATGGAGCGACCCAGGTCCCCACCCAAACCAAGCTGGTCTTCACGTTCGACCAGCCCATGGACACCACCGTGGTACTCCTGCAGAGTGCCCCCGGCCTGGTGGGGAGCTTCGAGGTCACCGCCCCCGGATTCAACCAGGTGCTGGTTGCCACCTGGGGCCCTGATCAACGAACCCTCACCGTGGAACCGGCGGTCCCGTTCCCTTACGCCACCTTCTCCTGGACCTTGAATCCGCCCGGGGTTCAGAGCTTTTTTCAGATCAAGAGCGCCGAAGGAACCCCGCTCCCCACGGTCTCCGGAACCTTCAGCACCGGGGCGGGCGGACAGGCGCCGCAACTCGGATCGACCGTTCCGGCGCACGGCGCCACCGACGTTCGCACCAACGTCCAGGTGGAGTTTCGCTTCACCCAGGCCATGACCGCTGATCCGCAGATCGCCGGCAACCCTCCGGCCGTTCCGGCCGCCGTTGCCTGGAGCGGTGAGGGCGTCGATCCGGCCCGGTTTAGCTACACCTGGAGCGCCGATCGCCGGACGCTCTTTGCCGATTACCTCGGAGGCCTGCCGCTCAACACGACCGTCGGTTGGCGGCTCAATCCTGTGGACGCTCCCGTCAAGCTCACCAGCGAGAGCGGCATCGTGCTCGAGCCCGACCTGTATTCCGGGGAATTCACCACCGGCAACGCCGAACCGCCCTGTCTCCAGACCGGATGGCCGGCGGATTGGGGCACCTACGCGTTGACGAAGCGAACCGATTTTCGCCAGGAGTCCGAGGCTGATCCCGTTCCCGACGCCGGCCCGGCGGCCCGGGTGTTCAGCGCGGTCGTGACCCGACCGACGGGCGGCATGGAAATCACCAGCGCGTCGTTGACGCGGCCCGGCGGGCTCGTGGACGACCTCGCACCGCTCGCCGGCGTAGCCCAGTATTACGAGACGGCGGAAACCGAGGCGGCGTTGGATGCCGCGTTCCCCCCCGGCGACTATGGGCTGCGCTTTACCCCCGGTCAGGCGGCGGAACAGGTCATTGCCATGACGATCCCCGCCGAGGCGCCTCCCGTTCCGAAGATCGCCAACTACGCCGAGGCCCAGACCATCAATCCCAAGGCGGATTTCACCTTGACGTGGAATGGGTTCCCGCAGGTGAGCCCGAACGATTACATCTCGATGTACCTGAGCGATGCCGGAGGGCATGTGGTGTTTCAGGCTCCCAACCTCTGCGTGCCCCGGGAACTGCCCGCGACCGCAACCTCGGTGGTCATTCCCGCCGACACGCTGCGGGCGGAGCAAACCTACACCGGCGCCCTGCTGTTCTCCCGGACGTTCTATTTCGCCACCAACGCCGTGCCCTCGATGGCGGGTTTTGGCAGTGTGATCCGCAACACCTCCTTCTCGATTCAGACGCGAATGGCCCCGCCACCTGCCCCTGCCACGCTGACGGCGGGAATCCAAGTCCCCGGAGGCAATCCCCAGTTGTCCCTCAGCGGCACCCCGGGCCGGGACTACCAGATTCAACGTTCGGCGGATATCGGGCTTCCGGCGTGGACCGAGGTCGGAACGGTCCGGACGGACGCCGAGGGGAAGGCTGTTTTCCAGGAAGTCCAGGCGGGGCTGGTCTGGCCGCTGTTTTATCGTGCCGTGGCTCCGGAGTAGCCAGCGTCGAACGAGGAGTCCGCGACGACTTGCACGAGCCGGAGCGCAAAGCCTCGCGAGCACCTTCGGCCTCCGCTTGTCCTGAGCCGATCGGTTTGCGACCATGCGCCGTCGATGAAGCTGTCCGCAGCGATCATCCTGTTGCTGGCAACGCTGGTGGGCCTGTTTTCGTTGTGGCCGCCGGCGCCCGTGTTGGCCGTGGAACCGACGCCGTCGCGGGAGACGGTGCTGCCCGAACCGACCCGGGTGACGCCGCGTCCGAGCCTGCAGGTCGGGGGTGAGATCTTCGATCAGCCCACCGTCCTCGACTTCCGGTTCCGGCTCAGTCCCACCAACCTCGCGGCCCTCGAGACGAACCCCCGCGAGTACACGCCGGTCTCGGTGACCGTCAACGGCGTCGAGTTTACAAACGTGGGGGTGAAGCTCAAAGGAGCGGCGGGCAGCTACCGACCGGTTACCGACCGGCCCGCGCTCACGGTGTCCTTCAACCGGTTCGTCGAGAACCGCCGGCTCTTTGGGTTGAGGCGCATTCACCTGAACAACTCGGTCCAGGACCCGACCCTGCTGAACGAGTATGTCGCCAGCGAGCTGTTTCGGGCGGCGGGCGTTCCCACGCCCCGCGTGGCCTGGGCGGTCGTGCATTTGGATGGCGAGCGGCTGGGGGTTTACGTGCTGAAAGAGTCGTTCGAAAAGGAGTTTCTCCGCTGCTTCTTCGAGAAGGCGGACGGCAACCTGTACGACGGCGGGTTCCTGAACGACGTGGACCGGCATCTCGAAAGGGACGGCGGCTACGGTCCGGCTGACCATTCGGACCTGAAGGAACTCGCCGCCGTGGCCCAGGAACGCGACGAAGCGGAGCGCTGGCGCCGGTTGCAGGAAGTCCTCGACGTCGAACGATTCGCCACCTATGCCGCCCTGTCCGTGATGTTGGTGGATTGGGACGGCTATCCGCTGAACCGAAACAACTACCGCGTGTACTTCAACCCCGCAGACGGCCGGGCCGTCTTCATGCCTCATGGCATGGACCAGATTCTCCAGCGCACCTACCTGGAAATGGACCAGGGCTGGTCGGGGTTGATGGCCTGGGCAGTCTTCAGCACCACGCCCGGGCAGGCGTTGTACGAGGCGAAGTGTCGCGAGGTCTACACCAACGTCTTCACCTTCCCCCGCATCAGCAACCTCGTGAGCCGTGCGGCAGCGGTGCTCCAACCGGTCCGGCGGGACATGCCGCACGTGGTGGAGTCGTACCATGACCAGGTCCTCAGTCGGCTGCGCGTCCTGAAACGAGATCCGCTCCTGAAACCACCGGTCAGCCTGCCGGCTGGCGGCAGCGGCGCTCCGCGGGCCAATCCCTGACGCGCCGGCGAGATCCCCGTGAATCCCTCACCTGTTGTCCCGACCCCCGCCGTCCCCCGCCCTGCCCTGTCGCTCTTCGATTCCACGTGCCTGATCGTGGGGATCATCATCGGCGCCGGCATCTATCAAATGGCGCCGGATATTGCCCAAGGAGCCGGCAGCGTCACGGCCCTTTACGGGATCTGGCTGCTGGGTGGACTCCTTACCCTCTGCGGCGCGCTCAGCTATGCGGAACTCGCCACCGCGTATCCGCAGGAAGGCGGCGATTACGTTTACCTCGGCCGGGCGTATGGATCCTGGGCGGGCTTCCTCTTCGGGTGGGCTCAACTGGCCATTGTACGGCCGGGAGACATCGTGGTCATGGCGTTCGCATTCGCGACCTATGCCCGCGAAGTCTGGGACCCGTTCGCCGGGACCAGGTTTGCCTACGGCAACCAGGTCTTCGCCGCGTCAGCGACATGCCTGTTCACCGCCCTCAATGTCCTGGGCGTCCGTATCGGGACCTGGACGCAAAACCTGCTCACCCTGACGAAGGCGGCGGGCTTGCTTGCCATTGTGGGGACGGCCTTGTTCGCCAGCCCGGCCGCGGTCACCACGCCCGTCAAGGAGACTTCGCTGCCCTACAGTCTGGCGCTGATCTTCGTCCTCTTTACCTACGGCGGGTGGAACGAGATGGCCTACGTGGCGGGGGAGGTCCGCAATCCGCGTCGGAACATCGTCCGCGCCCTGGTGCTGGGTACCGCCTCGGTCACGTTGCTGTATCTGGCGGTGAACACCGCCTTCCTGCGCGTCCTCGGTTTCGACGGAGTCGCGGGGTCGCACGCCGTCGCCACGGAAACCGTTTCCAGGGTTTTCCCGCAATCGGCCGCGGTTCTGATCAGCGGCCTGATCTGCATCTCCGCGTTGGGGGCGGTCAACGGACTCGTGTTCACCGGAGCCCGGATCTCGTACGCGATGGGAACGGACCATGCGTTGTTTCGGGCGTTGGGCCGATGGCACCCGCGGTTCGGCACCCCGGCGAATGCGTTGCTGCTGCAGGGAGCGATCGCGCTGGTGCTCATCGTGGCCTTGGGCAGCTTTGTGAACGCGATCCTGTACACCGCGGCCGTGGTCTATTCGTTTTATGGGGCCTCGAGCGTGGCCGTGCTTGTGCTCCGATCCAAGGAACCCGGGCGGGAGCGACCGTACCGGGTGCCCGGTTATCCGATCACGCCGATCGTCTTCGCCGCGGTCTGTCTGTTTCTCATCCGGAGTGCCGTCCTCTACAAGCCGGCGGTGGCGCTCGCCGCGGCCGGACTGTTGCTGCTGGGCCTGCCGCTATGGCGTTTGAGCCTGTGGCTTCAGCGACCGACAGGTCTGCTCCCGCGGCCTCAGCCCTGACCTCACGCCCGGTCCCTCACACTCCGGTCCGGAGGGGCCGTCCGGGGCAAGTCGGGGCGCCACAGCCGTTGCCGAGTCGCGCCGCGCTCTCTTCAACCAAACGGCCGGCCACCGGTCAACGTCACTCCGGTTCGAGCACTCGCAACGTCGTCGGAGTGACCTCGATTTCTCGCGCGCCTGCGGGCACGATGTGCTCCGACTCCTGACCCCCGGGCCACCGGACGCGCACCCGCTCGACGGCAGTCGGCGCCGTGAGCACCAACGTCGGGCTGTCTTGGGACCAATACCCGGACCCGGCGCGGATCTCCCAGACCGGTCCGGCCTTCCCGCCATCCACCCCGCGCACCGCAGCCCCGACTGCGGTTGGATTGCCGGGGGGCCCACGCAACCGAACGCGCAAGCCGGGACGCCCGGTCAGATTCCGGTACAGCTTCGTGGGCGCCCCGTTCTGGCTCACGGCGAGGTCCGGCCGACCGTCGCGATCGAAGTCGGCCGTCGCCGCCCCGCGCTGCTCTCCGTAAACGAGCAACCCGCTCTCGGCGCCCGGCACCGCCACGAACTTCCCGTGACCGTCGCCGCGCAACCACAAGCCACGCCCCGCATCGAGGCGAGGAGTTTCGGGTTGCACGGCAAAGAAGTTCTGCGCGAGGAAGACATCCGCGTGACCGTCTCCGTCGAAGTCCGCCACCACCAGGCCGAATGCCGGCGAGACCTGGGCCTCGAGCGGTAGAACGCGCGCCTCGAAGTGATCCCCGCGGTTCAGCAACAGCGTCGTCTCGAGCCAAACCGCTTCGAGGCGCCCCAGGCCCACCATGCGTTCCCCGAGAAAGTCCTCGATCCCGGCCAGGCTGAAAGCGCGATGGGACGGGTAGCGCGCCCGCAGAAACGGAAGCGAGCGGGCCAGCACATCGAGTTGTCGGGCGGGAACATACTTGTTGAGCGCAGGATCGTAGTACGATTCGAGGACTTCGAGCGCGCCGTCCTCATCCAGATCGCCGTAGTCGAGCCGAAGCGGCTTGGCCCGGTGCCGCTCGGATTTGGAGTTGCGCCCCCAGTTCCCGGCCAGGAGGTCCAGACGCCCGTCCGCATCAAAGTCACCCGCAGCCACCGCGGTCCACCAACCCGTCAGGTCCCGCAACGTTCCTGGCGGCCGCTGGTCAACAGTCACGCGGGGGTTCCAGTCAATCCACCGTCCCTCTTCGCGCCGCAGCACCCGCGGCGGTCCCCACTCACAAGCCAGCACCAGTTCTGGCCGGCCATCGCCATCGAGGTCGGTGAACAGGCAGCCGGAAACCAGGCCAGCCTTGTCCAGGACCGGAGAACCGCCCGGGTCCCGGGTAAGTTTCCCCGCGTCGTTCCGAAGCAGCACCGAAGCCGCCGCTTCGGGATACCTCCCCGGGACCACCCGTCCGCCGACGAAAACGTCCAGATCTCCGTCCGCATCGTAATCGCCGACGGCGATCGGCCCGACGGCGACGGCCGCGGACTCGAAAGACTCGTCGGCCACCGCGCTGTCTGGAGCGAACGAACGGAGGGTGAACCCTCGCGCGGTCGCAGCTTCGTACGCGGAGACGCCCACAAGAATCGCCGGTTGGCCCGGGACACGATGCCACCCCACGATGCCGGTGAGGTCGCCGGGAGACCGCGCCTGGAAGGTGGCATTCGTGAACCGGGCGAAGCGACCAGCCCCGAGATTACGAAAGGCCCCGAGCGAACCGCCCGTCCCGGTGCCGACAAACAGGTCGTCCCGAGCGTCCCCATCGAGATCGAACCAGGCCAGGCCGGGCCCGAGCTGGCTAAGGTAGTTCGGGAGCAGGGGTTGACGCGCCAGATCGTCGTAGGGCGTTTCGGAATGGACGTGGCCGAGCGCCGGGCTCACATCCTCAAACCAGGGGGCAACCGCAGGTGCCATGGCTTTGGCGGCGAGCTCGACTTGCGCTCCGGACGCGGCTGCGGTTGAACCGTCGGTGCCTTCGTCAGCCGGCTGCTGGATTTCATAGAGCCGGTTCGGCAGGGCGTCCGGGATCACACTCCGCCGGCCGTTGCGCCAGGTGACCTGGATCCGCAGCTGGTTGGTGATCGAGCCGGCCGCGAACACGCGCAAGGGTTCGTCCGACGACATGTAACGTCCCCCGGCAACGATCTCCTGACTCTGCGGCGGCAGTCCGCCCCCCACCACCTCGATACGCGCCCCGATGCCTCGAGTGTTGGGGGGATGGCCCCGCAAGGAGACGGCGAGCCTCGGCGCGGAGGTCTCGTTTCGCAGCACGGCCGCCGGGGCGTTGAAGTTATTGACCAGGAGGTCGAGATCCCCGTCCCGATCCAAATCGGCCAGCGCCATGCCTTGCGAAACTCCGCGCAGGTCGAAGCGCCAAGCCGCGCCCACTTCTTCGAAAGTGAGATCCCCCCGGTTTCGAAAGGCGAGGTTCGCGGTCGCCAGACGGGGGAACATCCGACGGGCGTTGAACACGTCCGCGTCCGTCAATTGCCGTGTGGTCCGCAGCATCTTCAACCGTTCCGCCACATCCATGTCCCGGGCTGCCCGTTCCATGCCGTTGGCCACCAGCAGGTCTTCCCAGCCGTCCAGATCGACATCCACAAACACGCAGGACCACGCCCACTCGGCCGCCTCGAGCCCGGCCAATTGCGCGACTTCGGCGAAAGTTCCGTCGCCGCGATTCAAAAACAGCACGTCAATCCCGTATTGCGGCCGGTCCTCGAACCTGCCGATCACCCGCGGCGAACGGGAACTGTCGGAAAGGTAGCGCATCCGCTGCTGATGATCGCGACTCAGCATGTCCAGCACGAACAGGTCGTCGCGCCCGTCACGGTTCACGTCGGCGAAATCGGCCGCCATCGAGAAGAGGCTCGTGCGGCGCAGCGCGAGGGGCGGGGCGAGGCGGAATCGGCCCTGGCCGAGGTTGTACCAGAGGCGATCTGGGGCGTGAAAATCGTTGCAGACGAAAAGATCGGGCAACGTGTCCTGGTTCAGGTCGCGGAAGACCGCCGTCAGCCCCCACTCATAGAGCGGCCGGGCCAGCGGTTTGCCGTCCTCATCCTCAAATGCTCCCCCGGGGAAAGGGACGGCCACGAAATTCGTTCCGCCCAGGTTGCGATAAAGGACGTCCGGCTCGCCCAGCTCATCGATGCTGCCGCCGGGCCCGATCACAAAGCGGTTCGTCAGATCGGGCGCGGTCACTGGCCGGCCATTGAGCGTCTCCAGTTCCACCCGCCCGTCGATCCGGGCAAACGTCGCGCGTGCGTTGGCGATGTCCATCAAGGCCGAGGTGCGGTAGTTGGCGACGTAGACATCCAGGTAACCGTCGCCGTCGATGTCCGCCAAAGCGAGCGACGTGCCCCCCCGCCCCTCGTTCAACAGCCGGGCCAAGGCAAACCGGCCGCTGCCGTCGTTGTGGAAGACGCGCGTGCCGTTCCCGACGGAATTCACCAGCAGGTCCAAATCCGCATCCCCGTCCAGGTCCGCCAAGGCCGCTCCGGTGGCCGTCACGCCGGCACAGGCCACGCCGCTCGAAGCGGTGATGTCGCCGAACCGCCCGTCGCCCAGGTTCCGGTACAGGCGGCATCCGCGATCAAGGGCCGCGAAGAACACGTCGCACCAGCCGTCCCCATCCACATCACCGGCGGCAACCCCGGAACCATTGAGCAGAATCTGGTTGGTGAGGTGGCGTTGCTCCGGGATGAGGTTGGCAAACCCAATGCCCGTCGCGGCGGGAGGAAGGAGTGTGAACCCGACCTGGTTCCCCTGCCTGACTTCGAGGGACCTGCTGCGGTAACCAGGCCCGGGCTCCCACGTGGGTTCGGCAGCGTGGACTCGAAGTCCTGCGACCAGGCACGCGAAGAGGCACAACGCACGCGTGGCATTGGCACGGGCCGCCTTCCACAGGGCAAAACCAGTTCTGGTCGGGTGAGAGGACACGGGGACAACCGCAGACCTTCGGAGAGAAAACGACGACCTGCAAATGCCCGTCACGCCTCGGGGGGAGGGCGCCTCCTGAACTGCTCCGGCCTGGGTGCTCCGCGAGTTTCCGCTCATCGCGCTCAGACCGGCGGCAGGATCTCGACGATCTCGGACAAGGCCCGCCCCGCCGGATCGCGGATGGTGTTCTTCCGACCATACAGGGTGGGCGCTCCGTGCAGTCGAAAGGCGCGACACATCAGCGGATCGGCGGCGATCTTCAGAAAGGCGAGCGGATGCCCGCGGTGGGGAACGTTGCGGGCGTTCAAGATGTGCCCGAGCGGCAGGTATTCGTCCAGGATCAAGCGCTGGACGGACGGTTCGAACAGGGCCAGGTTCAGCTTGTTCACACCGAACTCCACGGGCCGGTGATCCCGGTCCAGCCGCAGTACCACCTCGCGGAAGTAATGGTCGCCCCGCCGCTCCCGACCCCACACCTCGATGTGAATGCCGCTCCGGTAGTGGTCCTCGAGCGTGGGCGTCATGTCGTTGTCGTGGACCAGCAGCGTCCGGTACGGCTCGGGAACCTCCTCCGCACGCACCACCTCGATACGTGGGAGGGGCACCCGCTCGCGGGCGTAGAACTCGTCCAACGGATAGGCGTGCCTTCCCCTGGTCGAGGTGACGGGTGGGGCTCCCGCGGCCTCGAGCCCTGGGTTCTCGGTGCTCATCGTATTTCCCGGCTCAATCGAGCCACTTCGCGCCGGCATTCGTCCTCCTGCAATCCGACTGCCGCGAGCGGCAACGGCTGGAAGCCCAGCGACCACGCGGGCGAGTCGGCGGTCAACGCGAAGGCCGGCGCCAGGGCCTGGTCCTCGGGCTGCCGGGCCAGGCTCGACACGGCATTTGTCAGATTGGACTCAAGTCGCAGCATGTCCATCGTGGCGTGCCACCCGACCTCAAGCCATTTCCCGACGCAGATATTTCGGGCCACGAGATTCCCTTCCGGGGGGACTCCCTTGAAGGCATCGCCCTCGATGGGCGGGCCCTCGGGCGGACCATAGTAAGGGTCCAGCGTCGCCAGGGCCGGGTAGCGCTCGCGGTAAAGCCCCGGCGGCATGGCCAACAGCCGTTCGCGCATGAAGCCATTCACCATATTGAACCAAACCGGCGCCCGGTCCAATCCCCGGCCGTCCATCCGCACCGCCGGATCGCAGTCGACGAAGAGGTTGTTTTCCACCCGATGATCCCGGCCTCCGCCAATGAACATCGCCCAGTGCACCTTGTAGAAGACATTGCCGTACACCTCGGTCCCGCTCACGCAGTCGTCCATGTACACCCCCATTGAGCCCATGCCCACGCCTCCCGTGTGGTGGATGTAGTTGTGCCGGATGCGATTGCCCCGGAAGCTGTAGTCCCTTCCGGTGTAAATCGCCCCCACGTCCCCCGTCTCGAGCGCAATGTGGTGGATGTCGTTGTACTCGAGGAGATGCTCGTTTCCGGTGAAAAGAATGGCGCAATGAGGGTGATCGTGGATCAGGTTGTGTGACGCGCGCAGCCCCACCCCGGACATCAGCACGGCCGGGACATAGCACTTGGACCAGCGCCCCTGCCGCTGGAAATGGCAGTTCTCCGCGTAGTGCCCGGCCGCGGTCAGCGTCTGGCGATCTCCGCCGCTGAGCGACACGCCTCCGTCGCCCGTGTCCAGGATGTCGCACCCGGAAACGCCATGCCCGGTGCCACCCTCGATCGTGACGCCGTAGTTCCCGACATTCCGGATCAAGCACCCTGCCATCCGGTTGCTGGTCCCGGAACTGATCTGGACAGCGCTCGCTCGAGTGGCTTCCAGGATGAGGCCGCGAAACGTCACGTGCGAAACCTCGCTGAGCTTGATCAAGGGCTCGCCCAACAACGAAAGCACGACCTCCGGGACCGCCCTCGGGGTGCTTCCCGCGTCGGTCGCCGGCGCGGGTGGCCAGAAATAGAGCAGACCCGCCGGCGCATCGACGAACCACTCGCCAGGTTGGTCAAGCTCCTCCAACACATTGAGGAAGTAAAACCGCTGGCCCTTACGAAACCCGTACAAGCCGTACGGAGGGGCCGTCTTCACCAGGCGCCGCTCGCGATCGATCGCGACCACCTTTTCGTAGGAATTCGCCCAGTCCCAGGACCAATACCCGTGAACCCATGCCTCCCCGGGATTCTGCCAGCCCAAGGGACGCTCGCCTTCAAACTGAAAACCCTCCTCCAACCGGCCGATCTTGCCCCCGTGGTCATCCCCCTGGGCCGTCGCGTCCGGAAAACCTGCGATCCGGGAAAACTCGCCCTCGTTGGGCCAGCGCGCGAGGGTCATGGGCCGCGTCCCATAGAACAATTCGGCGTGAGCCGGAGTGGTCGGACGCCCGAAACCGCGCGACTTCATCTGACCGAGCTCGCTGATCCCCTCCCCGCGAAGGTCGTACTGGAGGACATGTTCCTGGGCTTCGGGTGTGAGTCGGGCGAGGACAGCGGCATTGGTCACCCCCACGAAACCCGGCAGTGCTCCGCGTTTTGCCCCCTCCTGGACCGGTCCGGTGCGGCCAAGTCTCCTGCCCCCCAACAGGCGGGGCGCTTCCTCCCCATACGCGCGCCACATCACGGGCGCAGTCGGCGTCCCCGAATCCGCACGGCCAAGCTCGAAGGCCCGGGTTCGCACGTGGTCGCCGCCGCGGAGCCACACCGTGACCGGAGCCGGGTCGGAGCTCTCCTGCCGCAGGATGACGCGCACGGCGTCGCGGGCTGCCTCGAGCGTGGCGAAAGGTTGATCAGGATCCGTGCCGGAGTTCGCGTCCGAACCCGTGGGGGAGACGTAGAAGTTCCGAGCGGCGGCGAGACTAGTCCATCCGCTGACCCACCACAGAAGAAGCACGCCGACCCCAAAGCCGGAGTACCATGAGCGACGGTCCAGATGCCGACCGGGAATTGGCGTACGCATGCGTGGAAGGTCAGAAACTGCCTCCGGTTTTTCAAGCCGCGGTTACGGCGAGGTCAATCCCCCACCGGTCGCCAGTCCAGGACGCGGAGCTGCGGTCGCCGGCAGCCGTCAAACTCGTTGATCTGCGGGACGGCAGCGAGATCGAACACACCTTCCGGCCACGGTTTGTTGCCGCCGCCCCACCACACCGCCTCGAAGGTCGTGCCGCCCTGAGTCACCCAGAATTTGGCGTGCTGCTTCTCCCGGCCCACCCTTTGAGGGACCCGCCGATGACGCAGCCCCGACACCATCACTTGAACGGATGGATTCCCCTGGCCGGACGGTTGCAGGCGCTCCAGTTCCTCGATCACCCCGAGCGTCAGCCGGTTCAGGTCAACCGCGGCATCCAAGTCGATGGCAGGCCGGAGTTGCTCGGGGCTGAGCGCGCGTCGGGCCAGCTCGTTAAGTCGCGCTCGCAAGGCCGGCACGTTTTCTGGACGCACGGTCAAGCCGGCCGCCATGGCATGGCCGCCATGCCGCAGCAAGAGATCCCCGCACTGGCGGAGGGCCGCCGCGAGGTCAAACCCCTGGATGCTGCGTCCGGATCCCCGCCACTCATGGCCATCGCCACCGAGGATCAGCGTGGGCCGGTAGTATTCCTGGAGCACCCGCGAAGCCACGATGCCCACCACGCCCACATGCCACAACAACTGACCCTCGACGATCACGAAATCCGCCTCGGGATTGAAGCGCGACCGGATCGCCCCGATGACCTGGTCCGCGATGCTTCGCTCGAGGCTCTGGCGTTCGGTATTGCGGGCGTTGAGCGACTGGGCCAGCACCTCCGCGGCGCTCAGGTCACAGGTCATCAACAGCTCCAAGGCTTCGGTGGCATCCTCAAGGCGGCCGGCGGCGTTCAGGCGCGGGGCCAGTTGAAACCCGACCTCCCAACGGCCGATGTCGCCGCGAACGGCTGCCACCTCGGCCAGGGCATGAACGCCCGGTCGCTGACGGGCATTGAGCCGTTCCAAACCCGTCGTGACCAGGATCCGGTTCTCGCCGGTGAGCGGGACCAGGTCGGCGATGGTTCCCAAGGCCACCAGATCCAACAGGGGCTTCAGGTCGAAGGCCTCCGCGGCAGCCAGGCCCTGACTGCGCCCCATCTTGACCAGTCCATGGGCCAGCTTGAACGCCAGTCCGACCGAACAGAGTTCCCGAAAGGCCGCCGTCCCCACCTGCGGATTGACCAGCGCATCCGCCGGCGGCGGGGGATCCGCGACCTGGTGGTGATCCAGCACGATCACGTCCACCCCTTGCGACTTCATCCACGCGATCGTCTCGGTCGCCGTCGAACCGCAGTCCACGGCCAGGAAAAGGCTGACGGGATAGCGTTGCAGACAATTCGCCACCGCGGCGCGGGTCAATCCGTAACCCTCGTCCAGGCGGTGTGGCAGGTAAGCATCGACGTTCCACCCCAGCGGGCGCAGTACCTGCAACAAGAGAGCCGTGGCGCTGACCCCGTCGACATCGTAGTCCCCGAAAATGACCAAAGCCTCGCCCCGGGCCCGCGCCTGCCAAAGGCGATTCACCGCCGCGGGCAGCCCCGGGATGAGCTCCGGATCCTGCAGTTGGCGAAGGCGGGGACGCAGGAAGGCCGAGGCGCGAGCCGGTTCGGCGAGTTGGCGGTTGACGAGGCACTGGGCAAGCAGCCGTGAAACCCCCAACTCGGCTTCCAACCGGGAAACCAGCTCAGGCTGCAACGCCGCGATGTGCCAATGATGCTTCACATGGTCACGCCCTCGAGGGGCGGTCCCGCCAATCCGCTGACGGTCCCATCCTAGCGCACGCCCGCGGGGAGGGCGAGCCCCAACACCGCTTGAGAGGCAAAAAACGCCCGCAAGCCGCGGCCCGAGAACCCACCGCCGCCGTCCGGACGCGTTCAGGCGGACGGCGCCGTCGCCGGCAAGGTCACCGTGAACACCGAGCCCTTGCCCGGTTCACTCTCGACCGCGATATCTCCTCCCATCATCTGGCAGAAGCGGC
Source organism: uncultured Verrucomicrobiota bacterium (assembly GCA_964535555.1). Lineage (GTDB taxonomy): Bacteria > Verrucomicrobiota > Verrucomicrobiia > Limisphaerales > J093 > DSVZ01. Next base: position 88,096 of record CAZHUS010000017.1, on the reverse strand, counting down.
GGGAAATGGCCAGGCCCAGACCCGTGCCGCCGTACCGGACGTGGGTGGCGGTCTCCGCCTGCGAAAAGGCCTGGAACAACTGCTGCATCGCCTCCGGCCGAATCCCAATCCCGGTGTCGATCACCGTGAAGCTTACCTGCTCGCCATCCCGGACGCCATGAGGGACGGGTGGATCCTGCGTCATCGCTCCCGCCGAATTGCCGGCGTGGTCGAACGGGTGCCGGTTCACCACCAGCCGGATGCTCCCCTTGTCGGTGAACTTCGCCGCGTTGCTCAGCAGGTTGAAAAGGACTTGCCTCAGCTTGGTCGGATCCGACCGCATGACGCCGATTCCGGCAGGACACTCCACGGCCAACCGGTTGCCGTGTCGGGCCACCAGGGGTTGCACGGTTGTGGCCACGTCCCGCACCAACTCCTCCAGGGCGAACTCCTCGACCGCCAATGTCATTTTGCCGGCCTCGATCTTCGAGAGATCCAGGATGTCATTGATCAGCCCAAGCTGGTGCCGCGCCGCCGCGTGGATCTTCTCGAGGTCCGGGACCAGCCCCGGGGCGCCAATCTCGGGCGCCTCTTCCTGCAGCATTTCGCTGTAGCCGATGATGGCGTTCAAAGGCGTCCGCAGCTCATGGCTCATGTTGGCGAGGAAGCGTGACTTGGCCTGGTTGGCCGCATCCGCCGCTTCCTTCGCGGTGGCGAGTTCCTGGCGCTGGCGTTCGATTTCCTCGTTCGCACTCCGCAACTGGTCGTTCGAGGCCTGGAGCGCTTCGGCTTGTTCCTCCAAGCGGCGCCCCGCCAGGGCAAACCCCCGCGCCAGGTGGATCGAGGTCGCCCCGAAGAACAGGATGACGCCCAACTGGCTGAACGTGATGCCGCCAAAGCCCGGGACCTGAGCGTCCCATCCCGAAAGCAGCAGCAACGCCGCCAACCCCACTCCGATCAATCGCGCCCCTTCCATCTCGGCCCGCCACGCGCGAAAGGCGATCAGCACCGCCCGCACCGCCGCGACCGCAATGACGAACACGCTGACCATCGCGGCCAACCCGACGACGAATCCCGGCAGAATCGGGAGAAACTGGTTCACTACCAGGATCGCCACCACCACCACCGCCGTCTGCGTCAGACCCCGAAAGCGAACATGCGGTTCCGACTCGAACAACTGCTGGAACAGCCGCAGCACCAGCACCGCCAGCAGCGCCAACGCGTGCCGGGTCAACTGGTTCAGCCCCAGCAAGGCCCAGCTCATGGCGGCCGCCAGACCGCTGATCAGCGCGAAATACAGGTGATTGCGCGCGGTCCGCTGAAACACGAAGAGCAGGGAGTGGATCAGGCAGAACGCCGCCAGCATGCCCGCAACAAAGCTGATCCCGGCATGCGCCCCGTCGTGACCCGGTGCCGAAGACAGCAAGCCAGGAGGCGGACGGTTCAGCAGTTCCTCGGCCGTGCGGCGCACCTCCGGATCGTCCGCGCCCGCCGTCCGCAGGAGGTAGTTCCGGAACGGATGCCTGTCCTCGGGCCGGACCGGCGCCACTTCCGGCTTGAGGCGGAGCGTTCCCACTTCGAGGGCCGGGCCGCCGGGGACAACCGGTCCCGCCACATCTCCGGTTTCCCGGCCCAGCCAGTGTCGGGCTTCGAGTCTCACCTCGGGCACGCCCGCTCGCGCCTCGAGGCGAAAGCGCAATTGAAACCTCCCGTCACTCGCAGTGGCGGCGGCTCCGAGGCGTCGATCCCCCGCCCAAGCCACCACCAGGGCGCCCCCGGCGCCTTGGCCGTTGGGCTCTTCCACGCGGCCCTCGATCAACACCAGGTCGGCAAGCGCATCCGCGGCCGGCAAGTCTTGAGCGATGACCCGGGCCCCGCCCTCGAGTCGAACGGCCTCCGAGTCGTCACGGGCACCATCACCGGCCACGCCCGGTTCGAAACCCGCCGCGAACACGAGCCCGGGTTCACGGCCGTCGAGTCGCCGAAACATGGAGGCGCGGATCTCCTCCGGCGTGCGCTGCCGATCCCAGACGCGGAATTCGTCAATCAACCCTTTGAAAAGCGGATCCCGGTCCGCGGCCGTCACCGACCTCCCCAGAAAGCACTCCCCCGCGGATGCAGCCGCGGCAAAGCAGCCCGTGTACGAATTCGGAGCGCCGATGGGATGTCCGTCCAGGAAGAGCCGCATGCCGCTGTCGCCCGCGGTCGCCGCCACGTGGTGCCACTCGCCCAAATGCAACACGCCGTCGACCTCAATCCACTGCAAGCCGCGGCGCTCGTCCCCAATCACAAAGCCGAGCCCCTTGTCGTTGCGACTGCACAGGCTGACATCGCGGCGCGGCGCCCCGTAGTTGAAGACCCGGCGAATGGGTCCGAACTCGTCCCACCGGACCCAGCACTCGATGGTGGCATTGGTCAGGCCGGCGAAAGGCGCCACGGGCAAAACCGCATAAGCCCCGCTCCCACGCAACTCAAGCGCGTGGTTGAGGGACGTCGCCAACGGTTCAGGCGCCGGCGCCGCCTTGACCCCGGCCAGCACCAGGCCCAGGAGACCAACTCCGATCAATTTCCAATGCCTTGGGGCGCCGGAAGAATGGCACGCAAGGGATCGGCTCATGGTGTGAGTATGATGACCACACATCCCGCCTCGAAACAAACCTGAAGATGCAGGGCATCCCCGCAGACCACCGCCCCTGGCTCCGCCGTTATCCCACCGTCGTCAGGGTCAGCCGCTGCCCGGCCATGAAGCGCGTCACGGCCTCCCGCTCGAGCAACAAGGTGCGCCCCGCCTCCAAGGCCAGGACTTCCACCCCGTGCGCCGCGCACGTCTCCAGGGTCTTCAGTCCAACCGTGGGAATGTCAAAGCGCATGTCGTGATCCGCCTTGGCCACCTTCACCGCCACCGCCCCCCCCTTGGGCCCGGCCAACTGGCCTCCGCGAGCGAGGCATGGATCCGTCCCTTCGAATCCCTCCACCGCCAGGACGGCCCCGTCCTTGACCACCACCGTCTGGCCAATGTCCAGGCGGGACACTTCCTTGGCCAGTCGATAGGCGTACTCGAGATCCGACCGATGACTCCTGCCAGGCTGGGGACCCAGGATGAATTCAGGCCCCGGCATGATGGGACGCAGCCAGGGCGTGGCCTCGATCAACTTGACCCCGTCCTTCTGCAACTCGTCGGCCACCGCACCAAACACCGTATGGGCGTTCTTCTCCTTGAGCCGAAACAGCAGGGTCATCGCCCGGAAGTCTGGACGCAGGTCGAACAGGTTTTTCGGCGCGATCTGGCCCAGCATCACGCATTGGCGAATCCCGCGCCGCGTGAAAGCGGAGATCATCTTTCCCAACTGCCCCACCCGAAGCCAGACGATCTCATCCACCAGCGGCTCGAGCGAAGGATCGGTTTCCCCTTCGAAAGCGACCGCCACGATCCGCCGGATGCCCTGATCACGCGCCAACCGCGCGAACTCCAGCGGCAAAGACCGGTTTCCGGCGATCAGGCCTACCTCGTCGACTCCAGAAGTCTGCGACACCCGCGCAGGCTAGCGGGCGAGTCCCGAAAGAAAAGCCCCGCTTTGCAGGCGCCGTCCCGTTGTAGGCGCCGACGTCAGGAGGCGTTCCATTCACCACGCCCGCCCCGTTGTAGGCGCCGACGTCAGGAGGCGTTCCGTTCAGCACACCCCGTCCCGTTGTAGGCGCCGACGTCAGGAGGCGTTCCGTTCACCACGCCCGCCTCGTTGTAGGCGCCGACGTCAGGAGGCGTTCC
>CAZHUS010000017.1:0-84251 GCA_964535555.1 uncultured Verrucomicrobiota bacterium | reverse complement strand
TTCACCACGCCCGCCTCGTTGTAGGCGCCGACGTCAGGAGGCATTCCGTTCCCATCAGCCAGACCGGCTGGCGCAACCGGCGGTTGGCAAAGCCCGCGCCCTCGCGCAAGCTCGCCCGCCATGAGCGCCCCTTGGGCAAAAGCCCTGCCATGATTCCCGCCGTCATCGCTACGATTCTCTTCGCGGCATCGGTGTTGGCGGCCAACCGTTCGACCCGGATCCTGGGAAGCCGCCCGGCAAATTTCTGGCGCATCGTGGTCGCGGCGCTGTTGCTGGGCGGGTGGGGGCACCTGACCGGGATGGGCCTTGGAGGCGGCGCGTTCGGCATCTTCTTCTTGAGTGGTGTCATCGGTTTCGGGCTGGGGGATTACGCCCTGTTCGAGGCGCTCAGCCGGCTGGGGCCGCGGGTGACCAGCCTGATGGTCAACTGCCTGGCCGCGCCGTTCGCCGCCAGCATCGAGTGGGTGTGGCTCGACACCCGGCTGACGGGACCTCAAGTCGCCTGCGGCCTGCTGGTGCTCGCCGGGGTCGGCGTGTCGCTCGCGCCGGAGGAACGCACCCCGGCAGCAGCCCCGGGGCACCGGTTCTCGGGCATTCTGTTCGGGATTCTCGCCGGCTTTGGACAAGGGTTGGGGGCGGTCCTGACCCGGAAGGCGTTTGCCGTGGCGCGCGAGGCAGGCTTTGAAGTGGATGGCGGCACCGCGGCCTACCAGCGCATCCTCGGAGGGCTTGCCTTTGTGGCGATCCCTTACGGCTGGTGGCTGATGGAGCAACGCTGGCGCACGCCATCGGGACCGAGACGTGTTCGGACTCCGGCGGAGCGTCGGCGGGCATGTGGCTGGGTGGTGGCGAACGCCCTGGCAGGCCCGGCGGTCGGGGTGGCGTTCTACCAATGGGCGCTGCGGGTTGCGCCCAGCGGGATCGTGCTGCCGGTGACTGCGATGGCACCGCTCGTGGTGGTGCCCTTCACGTACGTGTTCGAGGGCGACCGACCCGGACGCCGATCGCTCGCCGGGGGGGTGTTGGCGGTGGCGGGCGTGATCGGCCTGGCGATGCTGCGCTGACGAGCCGCTGAACCAGTCCGTTCGACGGAGCCACGCCGGGGCCGGACCCTTCCGCGAGTTCGGGCCCCGTCAGGAGCACGCCTTTTGCCGTTGGCGACGCGGGTGGACCGGCTGTAGCCTCTCCAGCGTCTAGGTTGCGCAGCACGAGGCGAGGCTTTGCGTCGCGAGGTGAGGCGCCTTAGGGACATGTCCGAAATACCATCAACTCTGCCGGTAGCGGCCGCCCGGCTGGTGGGAGACCCCCACCCGCTCTGTCAACAACTCGGGGTCGACGCGACGTTCGGCGCCATCACCGGCGCGAATGCCGGCGTGCCCCTGTCCGTCCGGGACCTGCCCTCCCTGCGCGGCTTCCTGACCTGGTACCGGACCGAGTTGCTGGTCCCCGTCGAGATGCCGGCGATCCGGCTCGCGTTCGGTCATGCCCAACGGTTTGAAGTCCGCGAACTGATCGAACTGGATCGCCGCCTCGGCCAGGACGGCCGGATCCGCCGGTTCGCCGAGGCGAGCCAGGCCGTGGGACGTGTCCAGCTCTGGCGCCTGCTCCCGATGCGGGATCAACGACTCGTCCGGCGTTACTCGCAGGCGATGGAATCCGGCGAGGCGAAAGGGTGGCATGTCATCGTTTACGGGATCGTGCTGGCGGTCTTCTCACTGCCGCTGCGGCACGGGCTTCTCAGCTACGCGCAGCAGACACTCGCCGGATTCGTGAATTCCGCCTCGCGGTCCGTCCCGCTTCCGGCCGAAGCCTGCCAGGCCCTGCTCCTCGAGGAATGCGACACCTTGCGTTCGGCGACGGAACGCGTCCTCGGCCCGGGCAAGACGGTCCTCCAGCTTTGCCCCTGAACCCACGGCCGACCACCGGAGGTGGGGCCGAGCTCAACTGACCGTGCCCGGACGGAGGCGAATTCCAGAATGAACAGCGACCTCGCCGACGCCCTGGATCTCGCGGTTCAGGTCGACCGCGATGCGGACCAACTCCCGGCTGAACTCCATCGGCGGGAGCGGCTGTTGCTCACGAAAGCGGGGGCGGTTCCCGCAGCGCCTCGCGCCCGGCTGCAGGCGTGGCTCGGCGCGTTGAGAGACCAACCGGAAGCTCTCCCCGGCACGCGCGTGGCGGCGGGATACCGGCTGCTCGTCATCGGGCTTGCCCTTGCCGGGACATTGCTGGGCTGCACCGCGGCCTCCGTGGTCTTCCGTTACGACGGTACGAGGCCGGTCAACGTCGTCCATGTGCTGGCGGTATTGGTGCTGCCCCAGGTGGCGCTCCTGGGGCTGCTTGGACCGGTGATGCTCCCGCGCTCCTGGTTGAAGAGAATTCCCGGGGCAGTCGCTCTCCAGGAGAGCCTTGCCGCGCTCTCGCCCGGTCGCGTAGTCCGCGTGCTCCTGCGGCGTCTGCCGGAGCGTCTCCGGGCTCTCGCGGCGCGGCTGGACACACCTTCGCCGCTGACGGCGTTCGGTCGCATCTGGAAATGGGCCACCCTGTTCGCCGCCCAGGCGTTTGCGGTGGCTTTCAACGCCGGGGCCGCCCTCACGGCGCTCTACCTTGTCACCTTCTCGGATCTTGCCTTCGCCTGGAGTACGACCCTGACGCCGGAGGTCTCCCGCGTTCACCGCATCACGAGCTTCGTAGCCGCGCCCTGGGGACGGTTCCTGCCCAAGGCGCTTCCGTCCGAAGAGCTCATCCGCGCCACGCTCTATTATCGCGCGGAGACTGTCGCCACGGGAGGTCCTCGCGGACCCTGGGGCGGCTGGTGGCCCTTCCTGCTCGCCGCACTCGTAACTTACGGCGTGCTCCCCCGGTTCCTGTTGCTCCTGGGAACCGGACTTCGACTTCGCCGGCTCTTGCGACAGGCCTTGGTAAGTTCTCCCGCGGCGGTCGCCGTCCTCGAGCGACTCGATTCCCGCTGGGTGACCACGCAGGCCACCGAACCGGAAGCGGAGGGAACGCCTGCCCCGGCTCGGGACACCCCGCCCAGCCCCGACGCCTTCTCCGGCAGCCATGGCCTGATCCTGATCAACTGGGCCGGGCTGGACCTCGACGACCAGACACTCCGAGCTGAAGCCGGCAGGCGTTGGAACCGTGACGTGGCGGGGGTTCACCACGCCGGCGGCTGCTCCTCGCTCGCGGAGGAGGAGCGAACGATCTCGAGTCTGGCGCGGACCGGCCCCGAGTTGGCGCTGGTCGTGTTGGTAAAAGGTTGGGAACCGCCCCTGCTCGAGTTCCTGGATTTCCTCAAAGCCCTGCGACGGGCGTGCGGTCCCGGCCGGAAGATCGTGGTCGTGCCGCTGGGACTCGCGTCGCCAGGCGGGCTCAGCCCCTCCCCACCGGCCCACGCTGCGGTCTGGCGACGCAAGATCCGGTCCTTGTCCGACCCGGGCTTGCGCCTCGACGACTGGCCCGAAACGCAAGGAACCCCGCCATGAGTGTCCCGGTCTTCGCCGTGGTGGGACACCCGAACAAGGGCAAGTCCAGCATCGTCGCCACGCTGGCAGCGGATGACTCGGTTCGCATCGGGCCCGAGCCCGGCACGACGACCCATTGCCGGCGCTATCCGATGCGCGTGGACGGTCGCGAACTGTACGCCCTGGTGGACACGCCTGGCTTTCAACGCGCCCGCCGGGCGTGGGAGTGGATCCGCACTCACGATGCCGGCACGCACCGCCGCGCCGACGTCATCCGCCAGTTTGTCGCCGTTCATCAACGCACCGGCGATTTTCCGGATGAGTGCGAACTGCTGGCGCCGATCCTCGAAGGGGCCGGCCTCCTGTATGTGGTGGACGGATCCGTCCCCTACGGCGTGGAGTACGAACCGGAGATGGAAATCCTGCGCTGGACCGGTCAGGCCAGCATGGCGCTCATCAATCCCATCGGCGCCGCCGACCACATCGCCTCATGGCAGGCTGCCCTCGGCCAGTATTTCCGCATGGTCCGCGTCTTCAACGCGGTCATGGCGGACTTCCGGCGGCGGGTGGAAATCCTCCGCGCCTTCGGGCAACTGCGGGAGGATTGGCGGGACGTGCTCGAGGAAACCGTCACGCTGCTCGAACAGGATCGGACCCGCGCCCGGCGCCTGGCCGCCCAGGCGGTGGCGGACAGCTTGACCGCTTTGCTCGCCCACCGGGTGGAACGCAAGGTGCCCTCCGACCAGGATGTCGCTCCGCTCCGGCACGAGGTCGAGGAACAGTATCGTGCCGACCTGCGGCGGATCGAACAACGGTGCCGGGACCGCATCGAGGCCCTGTACCACCATACGCGACTCCGGCGCCAGGAGGACGTGCTGTCGCTGTTCGACGAAGACCTGTTCGCTCAAAGGACCTGGCTCGTCTTCGGACTCGGCCCCCGAAAGCTGCTGGCCACGGGGGCCGTGGGAGGCGCCGCGACCGGAGCCTGGGTCGATGCCCACTTGGGGGGGGCCACGCTTCTCGCCGGCACGCTTCTCGGCGCCGGCATCGGGGCCGCTCTCGGTTGGTGGACGGCCGACAAACTTGTCCGGGTCCGGGTGAAGCACGTGCCGCTGGGGGGAAATCTCGTGGCGGCCGGCCCCACGCGGAACCGCGACTTCCCTCACGTCGTCCTGAATCGCGCCCGCTACCATCACTTCCTGGTCGCCCGCCGCAATCACGCCGTCCAGGGCGAATTCGCCGTTCATGGCGAAACGGCGGCAGGCATGCCCGCCTTGCCGGGAGCGGAAGTCAACGAGTTCGAACGTCTGTTCCAGCGCCTCCGCCGGGGCGGCGAGGCGGCGGCGGTGGCCCAGACGCTCAGTGAGCGGATCGAGGCCGTGTTTACCCGGGACGACGCAGGCGAAGCGGTGAAAGCACCCTTGCGTGCCAAAGAGGCGCGAACTCAGGCACCGGCCGACGAGAGCCCCGCACCCGGGACGGCCTCCTCGGGTGAGGCGTGAACGTATTGGTTCGAGGTCTCCAGCCCGAGCCTCAGGCACAGCAGGTCCAAAACGTAAAACCCGCCCACCACCGGCAGGCTCTTCAGGTTCAGGAACTCCCACCAGGAACCGCCGCGTTCGACCGAGTTCAACCCGAGCGCGTTTCGAAAGCTGATAATCCAGAACGCGATCGAGGGCGTGAAGCCCTTCCGCACCACCCGGTACCCGCACTCGCCGAGCAACTGACACAGCGCGGCCTGCGTAAAAAGGTGAAAGTGCCGCGGGACGTGGTACCCACCCCAGTTCCGCCGCCGGAACAGGCGATAGTCCAGGCCACCCCGATGCGGCGTGTCGATCACCAGCAGGCCACCCGGGGAGAGCTTGCGGCGAAGCTGGGTCAAGGCCGCCCGCGGGTCCCGCAGGTGTTCGATCAACTGTCTCAGGATGATGAGGTCGTGACCGCCGTCGCGCAGCGCACTCACGTCCGTTTCCACGTTGCCCTGGACGAGTCGCACCCCGGCGGCATCCGCCTGCCTCTTCACGGCCTCATCGAACTGCAGATCCAGGCACACCGCCTCCAACCCGCCACCCGGGGTGGACACGCGGAACACTTCCTGGAGCTTGAGCAGGCGGGTGAGATTGCCGCCGCCCACATCCACCACCGACCGCACCGGGAGGTTGCCGATCTGCGTCCGCAGGTTCCGGGCGTCCTTGACCATCTTGGCCTCCACGACGCCGCCTTCCATGTAGATGGGCGAACGGGGATTGACCGTGTAATACCAAGGCGGATAGAGCGCGGCCACCTCCTCGGGAGCCGGGAGCGGATGGAGATACACGTGTCCGCACCCCTCGCACGAAACCAGATCCCATGTGCCCGGCCGGCATTGGTATTCCAGATCGGGACAGGACACCACCGCGCGGCGCCTCGAATCACCGCACATCAGGCATGCCCCCTGGGGGCAGGACGAGTCGTTCATGGACGGGCCCAGAGCATTCGCAGCAGGAGTACGGGGTAGCATCCGCGGACCCGCCGGTGGTATCCCGGCTGGTTCAGCTCCAGCAGGGCCGCAAGTTCCCGCAAGCGATAGAAAGGCACCGTCAGGCAGGCGTGGTGCGCCTGGTGGTAACTGAACCCGAACGGCGCAAACAGGTAGCGATCCAGGGCGTTGGTCGCCACGTCAATCGTGTCCTGCGGCGCCCGCGACAGGTCGGGAAGGACGGGGCCGGGGAAGAAGTAGTTGTAGCCGTGCTCGAGAAAGGTCCGGGCCCGATCCGTTTGCAGGGCGATCACGAAGATCGGAGCCAGCCACCAGACGAAGTAGGTCCACCAGCCCAGCACGAGCGTGAAGACGCCCCAGGTCGCACCTTGGACCAATACCAGGGGCAGGAGTTGGCGCAGCAAGGCCCCCCATCCGGGCGAGGCTTCCACCCCGCTTCGCCCGGCTCCCGGCAACGCCCGTTCACCGACCAGCTTCCGGCGGAGCTTGATTGCGATGTCCCGATAATTCCCGATGACGAGGAGCCACAACCGTGGCCAGCCGCGTCGCGCCTGAAGCAGCGGCCGGTAGATGTAGCCGTCGATATCGTCCTGGATCGACTGGGGTGTCTTGTGATGCTTGAGGTGCGCCTCGCGGTAGTTGAACAGGGAAACGCCGACGAGCGAAGCCACCGCCAGGCCCACGCTTTCGTTCAGCCACAGCGGATAAAGCAGGGTCTTGTGAGTGGCCTCATGGGCCGCCAGCACCAGCCGGTATTGCATCAGGCCGATCACGAGAAACGCGGCGAGTCCCATCCCCCACGATGGCCAGCGGTCCAGCCCCCAAACGGCCGCCCCGACCAGCGCCAGGGTCGAAAGCAGCGCGGCCGCGCCGGGTAGATTCCGCTTCGGCGTGCGCAGGGCGGCGATCTGTTGTCGCAGTTCAACGGTATCCATGCGAACCGGTCCCGGACAGTCGTCTCCCACGCAACGCCCCTTCGCCAGGCTTCTCGCCACCCGGAACCCGCAACATCCTACGAGCGATCGTCGCATTGGACAAGTAGCACGTCGGCTCATCTGAATTCGACCGCACCATTTTCCCGCCTCCAGCCCGCTTTCCGCGCCGGGCCCCCCGAGCCACGCCGCGCCGCTTCTCGCGTCGCCGGCCGCATCGCCGCTTGAACTGGATCCAACTGCCGGGCAGGTTGGAGCCGTGTCCCAGACCCTCGTCGTAGCGATGGCTGCCATGAACCGACCTCACTCCCTTGACGCCTTCCTCCGGCAGCGAGCCGGAGCCATCGCGTCGTTCCCTCCTCCGCCGCAGGCCGAGGGCGCTCGGCTTCTTCGGACGCGGCGCCGGGCGAAGCGGCAAAGGTCCGGTCTGACCGCACTCGGCGCGCTCTTCGTGGCCCTGGGCCCATGGGTGGCTGCGAGCGCCGAGCGCGCCGGTGGCGACGACCCGGCGGCGGCCGCCACGCCGGAGCAGCTGCTTCTCCGCGATTACCGACCCAAGTCGATCTTCAACGTGCCCGAAACCCGCATCGACAGGGCGCGTTTCCCCGTGGTCGACGTGCATTCTCATGCCTATGCGCGAACCGCAGCCGACGTGGATCGCTGGGTCGCGACCATGGATGCGGTGGGCGTCGCCAAGACGGTCGTCATGACGGGCGCGACGGGTCGCCCGTTTGACGAACTTCTCCGGCTCTACCGACGGCATCCGGACCGCTTCGAAGTTTGGTGCGGCATCGACTACGAGGGCTTCGACCAACCCGGGTTCGGCCCCGCGGCCGTCGCGGAATTGGAGCGTTGCGCGCGCGCCGGAGCCACGGGTGTGGGCGAGTTGAGCGACAAAGGCGGCGGGCTCCGCCGAAACTCGGGAGGGATGCACCTCGACGACCCCCGGATGGACCCGATCCTCTCGAAGTGCGCGGAGCTGGGGCTGCCGGTGAATGTCCATGTGGGGGAGGACCGCTGGATGTATGAGCCGATGGACGCGCACAACGACGGCTTGATGAACGCCTCCAAGTGGCGGATCCGACCCGGGCCCGACATCCTCTCGCACGACGCCGTGGTGGCCACCCTGGATCGCGCGGTGGCCAAGCACCCGCGCACCACGTTCATCGCCTGTCACTTCGCCAACTGCTGTTCCGACCTCACCCAACTGGCGCGTCTCCTCGACACCCATCCGAACCTTCACGCCGACATCGGCGCGCGGTTTGGCGAAACGGCGCCCATTCCCCGCGCCATGGCCCGCTTCTACGAGAAGTATCAGGACCGCCTGCTCTACGGCACCGACATGGGCTTCGATGCCTCGATGTACCGGACGACGTTCCGCATCCTGGAAACCCAGGACGAGCATTTCTACGCGATGAACCTCTTCAACTACCATTGGCCCCTGCACGGATTCGGCCTTCCGGACGGCATTCTGCGAAAGCTCTACCAGGACAATGCCCGCCGGATCCTCCGCCTGGACGCGGCTCCGCCTCAATGAACCGGGCTCCGGGTGAACTGCCGTCGTTCGCATTCAGCCTCTCTCCATGAACCTGCCCCGAAAAGCGGGGATGAATCCCCGCACTCCAGGCGCTTCGCGGCTCCGGATGTGCCTTGGAGCGGCGCGAAGCGTTTGGAGTGCGTCCGCTTTAGCGGCGCTTTTTGGTTCATGGTCACGGAGCAGGTCCGCAAGGAACAGGTGGCTCTCCATGAACCTGCCCCTGGAGCGCGGACTTCAGTCCGCAGGAAGCCACGCCGGCGCAGGGACGTTCCTGCGGGCTGAAGCCCGCGCTCCTACCCGGCGGCTCGGCACAGCCTTGTCCCACCAGCAATCGCAGCCCGACCCGAGGCGGCGTCAAGCCGGTCTCCTTTCGATCTCGCTCCAGCTCGCCTCAAGGTCCGCCCTGCCGGTGCGTGGCTTGCCAGAGGGATCTCGTGCGTCATCTCGCCCGTCCTTCCGCCGCACTCCAGTATTCGATCAGGCCTGAGCTGGCCGGCTCATCCAAGGCGACCACGAACTTGCTCATCCATTCGCAGCGACAAGCCAACCGCCTTTCGCCTCAGCCGTCGAAGTCCAGGGCATCCTCGATCCACGCGCGCGGATCAGGGACGCCGCGAGGCACCCACGAGTGACTTTCCGCGGAAACGGATTATCCTCTCGCCATGCTAACGACCAAAGCACGAGCTTACGCCGCCCAAAGCGCCACCTCCGGCCTGGGTCCGCATGGTATCTCCCGACGCGAACCGGGACCGAGCGATGTGGCCATCGAGATCCTCTTCTGCGGCATCTGCCACTCCGACGTGCACCAGGTACGCAACGAGTGGAGCAGCGTCATGCCCACGGTATACCCGGTCGTGCCCGGCCACGAGATCGTCGGCCGCGTTACCCGCGTCGGGACCGCGGTCACCAGGTACAAGCCCGGCGACCTCGCCGCCGTCGGCTGCCTCGTGGACTCGGACCGCACCTGCCCCCACTGCCAGGCGGGTTTCGAGCAGTTTTGTCCGAACATGATCCTGACGTACAACTTCCCGGACAAGCACCTGGGGGGCGTCACCTACGGCGGCTATTCCGAGAGCATCGTCGTGGACGAACGGTTCGTCGTTCGGGTTCCCGGCAATCTCGATCCCGCGGGGGCCGCGCCGTTGCTCTGCGCCGGCATCACCACCTACTCCCCAATGCGCCGCTGGGGTGTCACCCAGGGCCGAAGAGTCGGCGTGGTCGGTCTCGGCGGGTTGGGTCACATGGCCGTGAAGTTCGCCGATGCCTTCGGCGCACACGTGGTGGTCTTCACCACCTCGCCCCACAAGAAGGACGACGCCCTCCGCCTCGGCGCCGACGAGGTGGTTGTCTCCAAGGATGCCAACGCGATGCAAAAACACGCCGGGAGCTTCGACTTCATCCTCGATGCCGTGTCCGCACCCCACGACATCAACGCGTACCTCAATCTGCTCCGTCCGGATGGCACGCTCACCCTGGTGGGTGCCCCGGAACAGCCCATGCCCGTCTCGGCGTTCAGCCTGTTGATGTGGCGCCGCAGCCTCTCCGGTTCGCTCATCGGCGGGCTCCCGGAAACGCAGGAGATGCTCGATTTCTGCGGGAAGCACAACCTGACCTCCAGCGTCGAAGTGATCCCCATTCAGAAGGTCAACGAGGCCTACGAGCGCCTGCTGAAAGCCGACGTCAAATACCGCTTCTGCATCGACATGGCGTCACTCAAAACATCGTAGTCAGCTGCCAGGTGAAACCGCCGGATGGGCAGGGCTCCGGTTCGAGTGCAAAGCCCGCCATGCCGGACCCGCGCAAGCCTGGCAGGAGCGAGCGAGCGCTTGCCTCGAGGTCATGGTTTTCCACTGTCCATGGGACGGTGAGGCCCGGGGCCAGCCGCCGCCACAATCTGTCCGGCGCGCCCCAACGAACCCAGGTTGTAAACCCTCCGGTAGCCCAGGCCGCGCAGCTTCCGCGTGCCCAGGCCGCTCCGCCCCCCGCTTACGCAGTGCAGCAAGAGGACCTCGTCCTTGTTGGGCACATGCCGGCCAATGGACGCTGTCAGTTCGCCCAGCGGGATGTTGAGGGCCGAAGGCAGGTGCCGGACCCGGTACTCCTCGCGGTCCCGCACGTCAATCACCCGGGCGCCTTGCCGAAGATATTCCCGGGCGGCGTCGACCGAGACTGAGCCCGTCAGCTTCAGACCGACAATGGCGGCGAGCACCAGGACGGGGAGGATCAGAAGGAGCCATTCCATGCGCCGCATCGTCGGGTCGGAACCGAGCTTGAGGCAAGCCGACAGACACGAAACAGACGCCCTGCGTTTGCTTCCGACGCATGGTACGACGGCCCGGCCCTTCCGGTGGTGGGGCCGGCACTCTGTTCCCGCCGATCCGGCGCGCTGAGGACAGCGCGCCCTACCTGGACGCTCGCGGTGCAGGCTTCGCCCGGTCGTCACCCGATTGGGATTCTGCTACCGTGTGAAAGAAAGGACTTCCGTCCCTCCGCGCCGCCGCGGATCTTTCTGTCGAAACCACATGAAATTCGCCGAAGCCGCCGCGAGCCGCTGGCTGGTGTTCGTCCGGACACTGGTTGCCGCCGGCATCATCATGCTCATGCCCATCCGTGGAGCCGAGTCGACGGACAGGGGCAGTACGCCACCGCCCGCCGCCGAAAGGGTCGCGCCAGCCCTGCCGATCCTGGCCGAACCGGTGTCCCCAGGCAGCGTGCGGCTGCTCGACAGTCCCTTTTCCCGGGCGGTGGCGGTCAACCGCGAGTACCTCCTGGCGTTGGAACCGGATCGTCTGCTTGCGCCCTTTCGCCGTGAAGCCGGCCTTCCCGCCAAGGCCACTTCCTACGGCAATTGGGAAAGCACCGGTCTCGACGGCCACACCGCCGGGCATTACCTCGCCGCGCTCGCGTCCATGATCGCCGCGGGCGCGGATACGTCCGACGGCGAACTCCAGCGCCGGCTCGGCTATTTGCTCGACGAGCTTGAGCTTTGCCAGAAGGCCGGAGGCGACGGTTACCTCGGCGGTGTCCCCCGCAGCCGCGAGCTCTGGAAGGCGGTGGCTGCGGGCGACCTCGGCGAGATCGGGAAACGCTGGGTCCCGTGGTACAACGTGCACAAGACCTTCGCCGGCCTGCGCGACGTCACGCTCGCGACCGGCAACCCCAAGGCCCTGGCGTTGCTGGTCAGTCTGGGCGACTGGTGCGTCAAGGTGACGTCCAGCCTCACCGAGGCGCAGATGCAACGCATGCTCGCAACCGAGTACGGCGGCATGAACGAGGTCATGGCCGATCTCTACGCGTTGACGGGCGAGCGCAAGTACCTGGAGACCGCCGAACGTTTCAACCACCACGCCGTCCTGGATCCGCTCCTGCGGCGGGAGGATCGCCTCACGGGCCTGCACGCCAACACGCAGATTCCGAAGGTCACCGGATTCGCGCGCCTCGCCGCGCTCACCGGAAACCAGGAACAAGACGCCGGGGCGCGGTTCTTCTGGGAGACGGTAACCGGCCGCCGCAGCGTGGCGTTCGGGGGCAACAGCGTGGCGGAACACTTCAACGCCCCGACGAATTTCCAGGGCATGCTGCAGCACCGGCAAGGACCGGAGACCTGCAACACGTACAACATGCTCCGCCTCACCGAGCGGCTGTTCGCCACCCAGCCGCGCGCCGCGTACGCGGACTACTACGAGCGGGCGCTCTACAACCACCTCCTCGCCTCGATCCACCCCACCGACCCCGGCTATGTCTACTTCACGCCGATCCGGCCGGGGCACTACCGCGTCTATTCGCAGAGCCAGCATGGCTTCTGGTGCTGCGTGGGGACCGGCATGGAAAACCCGGGTAGGTACGGTGCCTTCATCTATGCGCGGGCTCGCGACGGCGTGTTCGTCAACCTGTTCATCCCGTCCGAACTGCGCCTCGCTCCGGACATCACGCTCCGGCAGGAGACACGATTTCCCTTCGAGCCGCGCACGCGGCTTCGCGTGAAAAGCGCCGGGCCGGAAACCCTCACCCTGCACATTCGCCACCCGGCGTGGGTGGCCGCCGAAGCCCTGTCCCTCAAGGTCAACGGGGAGCCGGTGCCCGTCGCCTCGACGCCTTCGGCCTACGCCTCCATCCGGCGGGAGTGGCGCGACGGCGACGTGTTGGATGTGGAGCTTCCGATGCGCACCACCGTCGAGCGGTTGCCGGATGGCTCCGACTGGGTCGCCCTGCTCCAGGGCCCCATTGTCCTGGCCTGCCCGACGAGCACGGAAAACCTGGTGGGGTTGCGTGCCGACGGCTCACGCATGGGGCACGTTCCTCACGGGCCGTTGGTCCCGACGAACCAGGTGCCCGTGCTGCGCACGACGGTGGATGACCTTCCGGCGCATGTCGTGCCTGATCTCCGTGCCGGACCGATGCGGTTTCGGTTGCGGGATGTCGTCGAGCCGCCGTCAAGCGAAGGGCTCCCGCTCCTCCCGTTCTTCGAACTGCACGACAGCCGCTACCAGATGTACTGGGAGCTGACCACGCGCAAGGAGCTCAGTCTCCTGCCCCGAACCGCGGCCGGTCTCCGGCCGCAGCGCGTGCGAATGCCCCAGGGCGCGCCTCTTCTGCAATGCCCAAGCACTTGGCCCTTGAACGAAGCGTCGTTCTCTGCAACTCCTGACGCCCGATGAAACGCCTGTTGCTCCGCCCCGTCGTGATGGGCCTGCTGCTGTTGGGATCCACTCAGTCCACCGCCACCCTCGCGGGCGACGTGCCGCGGATCCTGCTCGATGTCGATCTCTGCGAGGACGTCGATGACGCCGGCGCTGTGGCCACGCTCCACGCCCTGGCCAACCGGGGCGAGGCGAAGATCCTGGGCATCCTCGTTTCCTCGAAGAACGAGGCGGTCGGCCCGTGTCTGGACGCGATCAACACCTGGTACGGCCGGCCCGACCTCCCGATCGGTTATCAGCGCGAACACCAGTACGGCTACCGCAACCCGAAGGACCCGGACCGCGAGACCACTTCGAAGTACGCCGCGCCCGTTGCCGGCGCGTTCCCTCACGACCTCGCCCGCAGCAGCGACGCACCCGACGCCGCCCAACTGGCCCGCCGGCTTCTCGCGGCCGAGCCGGATCAAAGCGTGACCCTCGTCACGGTCGGCTTCCTGACCAACCTGCGGAGCCTTCTCGATTCGCGCCCCGATGATGCCAGCCCGTTGGACGGCGAAGCGCTGGTGAAGCAGAAGGTGAAGCAGTGGGTTTGCATGGGCGGCAAGTTCCCCGAGGGCAAATTCCCGGAAGGCCAGGGCGAGTACAACCTCATGTGGGACACGGCGGCTTCGGTGCGCGCCATCAACGACTGGCCGACACCCATCGTGTTCAGCGGCTTCGAAATCGGCGCGGGCATCAAGGTGGGCTCGCGCTTGGCGGCGGCCGACGCGATGAACCCCGTCCGCGCCTGCTATCAGCACTACAACGGCCTGGCCGATCGCGAAGCGTGGGACCAGACCGCCGTGCTTTACGCCGTGCGCGGCGCCAGCAATTACTGGCGGCTTTCCGAACCCGGGCTCTGCCTGATGCACGCCCGCGTGGCGCACGGCTACAACGAGTGGATTCCCACACCCCAGAAGCAGCACCGCTACCTCATCGCCGCAACGCCGCCGGAACAGGTGGGCAAGGTTATCGAGGACCTGATGATCGCCCCGCCACGGTCCGGGAACCCGATTGTCCAAGGCTGGTATGCGGATCCGGAGGCGACCGTGTTTGGCGACCGCTACTGGGTGTATCCGACCTTTTCGGCGCGCTACGACGAGCAGTTGCACTTCGACGCATTCTCCTCGCCCGACCTGGTGCAATGGACCAAGCACAGCCGGATCCTGGACAACCGTGAAGTGCGTTGGGCTCGTCGGGCCATGTGGGCGCCGGCCGCCGTCGAGCGGAACGGCCGCTACTACCTGTTCTTCGCGGCCAATGATGTCCATCAGGGAGAGGTGGGCGGCATCGGCGTTGCGGTGGCCGACGCGCCCGGCGGGCCGTTCAAGGACCTGTTGGGCAAGCCCCTCCTCAACGACATCGTGAATGGCGCCCAACCCATCGACCAGTTCGTCTTCCGCGACGAGGACGGCCAGGACTACATGGTTTACGGCGGGTGGTCGCACTGCAATCTCGTGAAGCTGAAGCCGGATTTCACGGGCTTCGTTCCCTTCGCCGACGGCACCACGTTCAAGGAGATCACGCCCGAGGGCTACGTGGAGGGGCCGTGCATGTTCCGCCGGAATGGCAGGCTCTACTTCATGTGGTCCGAGGGCGGTTGGACTGGCCCCAACTACTCCGTGGCTTACGCGATCGGCGATTCACCGCTCGGTCCCTTCAAGCGCATCGGCAAGATCCTCCAGCAGGACCGCGCGGTGGCGACCGGGGCCGGGCACCATTCCGTGCTGCGGGTTCCCGGCACGGATGAATGGTACATCGTCTATCACCGGCGGCCGTTGGGGGAAACGAATGCCAACCATCGCGTCACGTGCATCGACCGGATGGAATTCGACGAACAGGGCTTCATCAAGCCCGTCCAGATCACCCACGAAGGGGTTGAGCGCCGGACGATCCCGGCCGTCCGATAGCCCCGTGACGGGTTGCCCGGCCCGAGGAGGCCGGAGGGCTCCCTTTCCGCGCGGGTTGACCGGGAATCAGGCCGAGAAACTCGGCAGCCGCACGTCCGAGCTGCCTCTGCTTCGGCCAGATCGCAACCACCTTGCGCTCGGGAACGGGTGCGGTGAGCGAGCGGTACTCCGGGACGTCAAACCGGTTCGCACGCGTGGCCATGGCCGGAATGAGCGAAAGGCCGACGCCGGAATGCACCAACGCCTGGATCGTCTCCAGCTGAGCGCTTCGGAAGCTGAGGCGGGGCTTCAAACCGCGTTGCTCGCAGAAGTCCAGCACCTGGTCGCCCAGACAATGCCCCGCCTTCATCACGATGAGGGGCTCGTCCCGCACGTCTCGAAGGCTGATGACCCGCTTTCGGGTGAGAGGATGACCCGGCGGAAGTGCCAGGCGTAGCTCCTCGGTGAACAAGTCCCGAACTGCCATGCGCTCGTCGGGAATGGGGCGGCTCGCCAGGGCGAGATCGATCTCGTAGTCCAGGGCCAGCTTGACCAGCCGCGCCGTCGTCTCCTCCTGCACCACGAGTTGGACACCGGGGTACTTCGCGGCAAATCCTGCGAGCACGCCGGGCAGGAGATAGGGGGCGATCGTGGGCAGCACGCCCACGGTCAGTGTGCCGCGGAGCAGCCCGCGTGCGTCCGCTGCCTCGCGCCGGGCGGCGTCCACCTCCTCGAGGATCCGCAGCGCACGTCGCAGGAACGCCTCCCCATACGGCGTCAACCGGGCCTGGCGTTTCATGCGGTCGAAGAGACGTTCGCCCAACTCCTCCTCGAGCTTCAGGATCTGCTGACTGAGGGAGGGCTGTGAGACATGGCAGTGTTCGGCGGCGCGGGAGAAGTTGCCCAGGCGCGTCACGGCGACCATGTACCGGAGCTGGTGCATTTCCATAGGCGAAAACTATGGTAGGGATAGGAACAAAGTATTTCAACCCGGGTCAGCCTGCTGGTTCATTCACCTCGATCCGAGAACGACAATACCGAGAAACCTGAAATCATCCTGATCAGCGTGGCGGGGCCTCATCGCCCGCCACCCGAATCCACCAGCCAACCCCGCGCGACCACCCATGTCCACCGTACCTCAATGCCCCTTCCACCACGGCGCCGCCCTCGGCGGCACTTCCAACCGCGACTGGTGGCCGACCCTCCTGCGGCTGGAACTGCTCCACCAGCATTCCTCCAAGTCCAACCCGATGGGCGAGACGTTCGACTACGCGAAGGAGTTCGCGACTCTCGATTACGCGGCCCTGAAGCGGGACCTTGCCGCGCTGATGACCGATTCGCAGCCCTGGTGGCCGGCGGACTTCGGCCATTACGGACCCCTGTTCATCCGCATGGCCTGGCACAGCGCCGGGACCTACCGCACCGGCGACGGCCGCGGAGGTGGCGGCCGGGGCCAGCAACGGTTCGCGCCGCTTAACAGCTGGCCCGACAACGCCAGCCTCGACAAGGCCCGCCGGCTGCTCTGGCCCATCAAACAAAAGTACGGTCGCAAGATCTCGTGGGCCGACCTGATGATCCTCACCGGCAACGTCGCGCTCGAGTCGATGGGCTTCAAAACCTTCGGCTTCGCAGGCGGGCGCGAGGACACCTGGGAGCCTGACCAGGACGTCTACTGGGGTGCGGAAAAGGCCTGGCTCGCCGACCAGCGTTACACCGGCGACCGCGACCTCGAGAAACCGCTCGCGGCCGTCCAGATGGGGCTGATCTATGTGAACCCGGAAGGGCCCAACGGAAATCCCGACCCCGTCGCCGCCGCGCGCGACATCCGCGAGACCTTCGCCCGCATGGCGATGAATGACGAGGAGACCGTCGCCCTCATCGCGGGCGGCCACACCTTCGGCAAGACCCACGGCGCCGGCGCGGCTTCGCATGTGGGGCCCGAGCCCGAGCGCTGCGACCTGGCGGCGCAAGGTCTCGGCTGGAACAGCAGCTTCGGCACCGGCCGCGGCAGCGACACGATCACCAGCGGATTGGAAGTCACCTGGACCCAGACGCCGGCCCGGTGGAGCCACCATTTCCTGGAGAACCTCTTCAACTTCGAGTGGGAACTCACCAAGAGCCCGGCCGGGGCCCATCAATGGGTCGCCCGCGGCGCCGAAGCGGTCATCCCCGATGCGCACGACCCGGCCCGGCGGCGGTTGCCCACCATGCTGACCACCGACCTGGCACTCCGCTTCGATCCGGCTTACGAACAGATCTCCCGGCGCTTCCTGGCTCACCCGGACCAGTTCGCCGACGCGTTCGCGCGGGCCTGGTTCAAGCTCACCCACCGCGACATGGGCCCGCGAACCCGTTACCTCGGTCCCGAGGTTCCCGCCGAGGAACTGCTCTGGCAGGACATCATTCCGGCCGTGAACCATCCCCTGATCGACGCAAGCGACATGGCCGCGCTCAAAGCCAGGGTCCTCGCTTCCGGCCTTACCGTCCCGGAACTGGTCGCCACCGCCTGGGCCTCGGCTTCGACGTTCCGCGGTTCCGACAAGCGCGGAGGAGCGAACGGGGCGCGAATCCGCCTGGCGCCGCAACGATTCTGGGAGGCCAACCAACCGGCCCAGCTCGCGCGGGTGCTCCGCACGCTTGAGGAAATCCAGGCCGCGTTCAACCGCGCGCAGGCCCAAGCCAAGCGCGTGTCGCTGGCCGACCTGATTGTCCTGGCGGGTTGCGCCGCCGTTGAGCAGGCGGCGAAGGATGCCGGCCACCCCGTCACGGTCCCGTTCACGCCGGGACGCATGGACGCGTCCCAGGAGCAAACCGACGTGGCCTCCTTCGCGTTCCTCGAGCCCGTGGCGGACGGATTCCGCAACTACCTCAAGGGCGAACAGGCCATGCCGGCCGAGGCTTTGCTGATCGACAAGGCCCAGTTGTTGACGCTCACCGCTCCCGAAATGACGGCGCTCCTCGGCGGGTTGCGGGTCCTGAACGCCAATGTCGGAGGAGTGACGCACGGCGTCTTCACCACGCGACCCGGGGTGCTGACCAACGACTTCTTCGTCAACCTGCTCGACATGGCCACGGAGTGGAAGGCGGTTTCGCCGGACGAGACCCTCTTCGAAGGGCGCGATCGCACCACGGGCGCCCTCAAGTGGACCGCCGCCCGGGTCGATCTCGTCTTCGGCTCGAATTCGCTGCTGCGCGCCCTGGCGGAGGTCTACGGATGTGTCGATGGGCAGGAGAAGCTCGTGCGTGATTTCGTGGCCGCCTGGGCCAGGGTGATGGACCTGGACCGGTTCGACCTGGCGTGATCGAAGGGGGTCCAGTGCCCGGCCGGGAAAGGCCGTCTGATTCTCCCCATTTGACCGCGCCGGCTCGCGGCACAATGTGGGGAGAATCGTCAACATGCATATGGCCACACACACGATCCGACTGCATCGCGTGCTCCGGGCAAGTCCGGAGAAAGTCTACCGCGCGTTTCTCGAACCCGATGCGATGGTCAAGTGGGTTCCACCCAACGGCTTTGTCGCGAAAGTTCACCAGATCGACGCCCGGGTGGGGGGCACGTTCCGGATGTCCTTCACCAACTTCGCCAATGGCAGGAGCCACTCCTTCGGCGGCGAGTACCTCGAGTTGGTGCCGCACGAGCGCCTTCGCTACACGGACCGGTTCGATGATCCGGGCCTGCCCGGCGAGATCCAGGTGACCGTCACGCTCCGGAAAGTCTCCTGCGGAACCGAACTCCATATCGAACAGACGGGCGTGCCCGAGGTGATCCCGGCCGAAGCCTGCCATCTCGGCTGGCAGGAGTCGCTCGTGCTCCTGGCGAAACTGGTCGAGGCCGACGTCCCCGACGAGTGATCGCCCAGCCCGCGCCCGCCGCGTCGAGCCGGAGACCGGCGTGAGTGAAGCCCCGCGCCGGGTACCGCCCGACGATGCTCAGAGCGGGGGTTTCGGCCAGGCCGCGTCCCAGAGGGAATCGAGGATGTCCTTGGCCTTCTGGTCCCCCATCATGGCGTCGAGCCAGAGATCCTGGATGTCGTCGTCGAGATTCCGCGGGGCCGGCGGCGGCAGTTCGAGCAGGTCGTTCAGCCGGATCTCCTCGGGGGTCAGCGGCCGCGGCTTGGCACGCACCGGTCCCCCGCGAGCCCCGCAGGCGGCGCCGCTGGCGACATCGACGGCCGCCGAAACATAGGCGCTTGGAACTTCAACGGCCGCCGAGATGTAAACACTGGCCACTTCGGCGCCCGCTTCGCAGATGGCCTCCTTCGCGAGCTGCGAAGGCACCTGCAGGATCCCGCTCTCCGTCGATTCGCTCAGACCGAGCGGATCCGTCGCACTCAGCGGGCGATTGCGCACGTAGCGGTAAAGGTTCAAGTCTCCCCCGGCGAAACCGATCGGATCCTCGCTCAGGAACCGCCCCGTGTCCGGATCGTACTCGCGCTGGCGCAGGTGGTGGAGCCCGGTGAGGGCGTCACGTTCGCGGCCCGCGAAAGCGAAGCGACCTGCGGCAGCCGGGTGAGAGCCCGTGGCCGCCGAGGCGTTGCCGAAGCTGTCGAATTGCAGGACGGCCACCTCAACTCCGTTCGTATCGAGCACCCGTCGCGGGGTTCCGAGGTGGTCCGTCAGGGCCCAGAACAACCCCTCGCCCCGTCGCCAGAAGGCATGCCATTCGTCCAGTCGCTCGCCCCCATAGTGGATCGCCAGGGGCGTGGTCTCGTCCCCGAGGAAATCCACGAGCGGCTGCAGACCGTCATAATAGGTCCATGTGGTCTGGCCATCGCGAATCACCGCAATGCGGCGATTCAGCCCGTCGTATCGGTATTCGGTGGCGGTCTCCGCAGGAGAACCCGCCGGATCCGCCAACCGGACTTGCGTGAGCCGGTTGCGGTGGTCCCACGTGAAGGCCAAGGAAACGCCGGTCACGCCGTTGGACTTGGTCAGCAGATTGCCCTCGTCGTCATACTCCAGCATCCAGGGCCCGGCCTGCACGACGCGGTTGGCCGGCGCGAGGCGGTAGCCGGCGTGCCGGTGGCTGGCGGTGCGGTTGCCATTTGCGTCATACGTGTAGCTCTCGCGAGCCGTGCCGTTGCTCGTCACACCGGTGAGCTGCCCGGCTGCATCGTGCGTGAAGGCGAGCACGTTGGTTCCTTCCTCCATGCCGGTGAGCGTTCCGTCCGGCAGCCGGGACAACTTGAGGGTCGCCTCGGGCCAGGGCTGGTTGGTGGCGATCACATGTTCGATCTGCTCCACCTGGCATCCACAATCGGCGCTGTACCGGATGGAACTCCGTCCGATCTCGCGCGCCCCGTTCCCGTCGGAGAAGCGTCGCAACTCGGTGATGTCGCCCCGCGCGTTGCGCCAGAGTTGCAGCTGAAAAGCGAGCCCTCTCAGGGTCGAGGGAGGCAGCGGGTCGCGGCCCGTGATGATGCGGAGCCGGCCGGCGAGATCGCGCGTGTAATCCACCGCCAGGGCGGGTTCCAGTCTCGGCGAGATGGTCGTCAGGCCCACTCCACTCCGACGGCCGGCGCTGTCGAGGGAAGCGGCAAAGCGACGCACCGGCGCGCCGACATAACGCGCTTCCTCCGAAACCAGTGGTCCGCCAGGCACCACCAGGTACCCGAGACGGATTTCCGCATCGGGATCACTGACCGAGGCGAGATTGTCCACTCGGTCGTGGCTGTACTTGATGATCCGCACCGGCGTGTCATTGCCGGGATCGAGCCAGCGCTCCTCGGTGAGACGGCGCGATGCGTCGTGAACAAAGGCACGGCGCCGCCCGTTTCGATCGATGGTCTCGAGACGGTTTCCCGCCAGGTCGTACCGGTGCCGGCGGGTCTTGCCCCGCGGGTCGGTCTCCTCGACCAGCCGATTCATCGCGTCGTACACGAACTCGTAGCGGTTGCCCAAGGGGTCGACAATCGCGGTGCGGTTGCCGTCCGCGTCGTACTCGAACCGCGTGATCGCGCCCCCAGGGGCGACGAACTGCTCCAGGCGCCCCGCGGGGTCATAGGCGAATCGAGTCACGCGCCCGGCCCGGTCGGTAACCGTGGCGGGCTGATCGGGGAACGCCCCATCGTAGACGGTGCGCCTCTCCGCGCCGGACGGGTCGATCTCGCGGGCCAGCCGGCCTGCGGCATCGTATTCATAACGGGTGACGGCCCCGAGCGGATCGGTGTGGGCGACGATCCGGCCGTAGCCATCGTAGGCAAACTGCCTGACGCCGCCGTCGGGCAGAATGATCCGACTCGGCCGGCTGCCCGCCCCGTCGTACTCGAACCGGGTCAATCCCCCTTCACCGTCCTGCATCGATGCCAACAAGCCGTGGGCCGTTCCGGTGAAGCTCCGTTCACCGCGCTGGGAACTCCGCCTGGTGAGATTGCCCGCCGCATCGTACTCGAACGTCTCCGCGCCGCCGGTGCCATGCACGATCCGGGTCACCCGGTTGCCCTCGTCGTAGGTGAAGGAGGTCCGAGCCGCCGGCGTTTCCCGGCGCACCAGATTGCCGCGCGCGTCGAACTGGTAGGTCGTGCGGTTGCCCAGAGGATCCGTGACGGTCGTCGCGAGGTCGGGATGATTCGCGTCCTTGTACTCCCACGTGGTCACCCCGCCCAGCGGGTCCTCCCGGCGGGTGGGATTGCCGCGGTTGTTGTAGACGAGCCTGGTCACGTTGCCCCGGGCATCGGTGTACGTGCCCGTGAACGCGTCCGGGTCCCAGCTCTGCGTGCGCCGCTGACCCTGCGCATCGACAATCGCCACCACCCGACCGTCCGCGTCGTACTCGGCGCGCTCGACAGGTCCGCGCCACGGGTCATTGATCGTTTCGAGGAGGTGCGGCCGGCTGGCGGCGTAGCCGTAGGTCGCGACGAGATCGCCCGGATAAGTGACGCGGACCAGGTCACCCCCGGCATCATACTCGTACCGCCAGGTCTGTCCGTTCGGCGCCACGATCCGCGTCATGCGTCCCGCGTTGTCGCGCGTGAGCCGGATCTCCGGGCCGGCACTGTGGGTGATCGCCGCTTCCGTAAAGCTCACGCGGTTGCCGTGCGGATCTTGAATCTCGATCAGGCCGTCGTCCTGGTCGTAGGTGTACTGCGTCCCGGCCGGATCGCTCAGCACATAGGTGTCCGGGTTCCATGGCAACGGAATGAAGAACAGCGCCAGATCGCCGTTCTCCCGTACCGACAGGAAGGCCGAATCCCCCTCCGGCACCTCGAGCGTGTAACGAACGCCTGGGTCCGGTTTGAACACGGCCCGGTACGCGGCACCCAGAAAGGAAAGGGCTCCCACCTCGGGTTGCAGCGTGAAACCAAGGCGCTGTCCGTCCGGGGCGGTCAGGTACACCCGCGTGCCGACCCGGAACGGCGTTGAACCGAAACCGCGTCCGGTCTGCGGCACCGTTTCGGCGATGTCGGCCTCCTGGAGGGCCAGCGACCAGCCGTGTCCAAAATCCCTGACCCGGGCTGCGTCGAGCGAACGATAAACGCGCTTGACCGTGATCCCGATGCCGGCCAGCGGCAGCTGCACGTCGGTGAACTCCACGGCGAACTCCCCCGGCTTGGACGCGCCCGTGACGTGCACCACCCGCGGTTCGGCCCACCCCAGGCCGTTGCGGTTCCAGGCGCTGACACGAAGCACGTAGGCGTCGTTCGGCACCCGCGTGGGATCGAACCTCGCCAGAACGGCGTTCGTCATCTCGTTCGTGCCCCGGGCGAGGAGCGTCCAGACCGGTGTGGGATCGGAGAGTTGTTGCAGATTCACTTGCGCCAGGGGCGCATACTCCACCAACCATTCGCGCAAGGTCTCACGGCTTTGGACGCTCCCCCGAACTTCCGTGGGTTGCGTGACCATGGCCTCGTTCTGCGGCGCCGTGAGCACGATCTCCGGCCGGATGTCGAGCGGCTCCACCCGCACCCCGACCACGAATCCCAGGTACCGGGTCGTTCCCTGGCTGTCCGCCGCGAGAATTCGGACCAGGTAGGCACCCGCCGGAAGCGTTTCGCCCGGCAACTCCCCGAGCTTCGCCTGCACCACCGTCCCGGTCCCCTCCCCGGCGAGAACGTAGTCGGGATCCGGGGCGTCGAGCGCCTCCGGGTTCACCGCGGCGGCCGGGGCGTAGTGAACCTGCCACCGTGCCACACCGTGCGCCGTGTCGACCACCGTCCCGATGACCCCGCGCCGGTCGTTCAGGATCTCCCCGGCCACGGGCGACAGCACCTGGATCGAAGGCCCACCCTCGACGCTGCCACCCCGGGCACCGAGGCCCGACAGATCCGGCAGGCTCCCGTCCTCGTTGCGCGCAATCAACGAAGTCAGCGTGCCGGCCTGCTGCCCGGAGGTGTCCGTGGCCGAAGCCCTCAAGGTGAAAAGGCCGCCCGTCACCACCGGGACCACGGCCTGGCGTTGCGCATCCAGCGCCACTTCCACACCGTTCGCGGTCAACCCCACCGACGTCACCCCCACATCGTCCGTCGCCGTGACCCCCACCGTCACCGTTTGCCCGGCGCGGATATCCCAAGGGTGGGTGGCGATCGACACCTTCGGAGGGCGATCATCCCCCGCAACGCCAAAGTCAATCCCATCCACCGTCTGCCCCTCCACGATTGTCACTTCATAGTGCCCGCGGCTCCGCGCGCGATAATGCAGTCCCTCGACGCCAACCATGTCGAACCCGGGATAGGTGCCGGTGAGGCCAAGGCCGCGGATTTTCACGGAGCGCACCGGGCCCGGAACCGACACCTCGGCGAGGTCGATCGGGATGGTCTCGAGCTGGGTGAACGCCCCAACCCGCATCAGGTTCGTCGACGTCGGTCCAAGCCAGACCTCGGCCGAATCCTGGGCCGCGCTTCCGGCGCACCAGATCGCAAGGTCCGGCCCCGGCCCGTCGAAGATCTCCTCACCCTCGAAAGCCACGGTCACAAAGCTGTTTGTGGGAATGCTCAGGATGTCCACGTGCGCCCACCCGCCGAACGGGCCCCCAATGGGCGGCGGCGGCAGTGCGCCCAAGACCACCGAGGCCTCGACCGGGTCCGGCGGGGGCGACGGGAACACGAGCCTCACCCCGGGAAGAGGATCGGGATACCGGCCGTACGGGAAAGGAATCGGCCCGGTACCGGAGTCAAACACCTCGACCACCCGATCCGGGTACCCGTCGGGAATGGGGACAGGCGTCAAGGCCGGAAACACCTGGGTCCAAACCGGCTGCCGCGCCAGGCAGACCCGGTAAAAGCCCGGATCCAGTTCCGTGATGCGGTAGTTGCCGTCCGGTTGGCTCGTGGCGCTCGGCTCGGTTTCATCCCATTCGCCGTCGAAGTCCAGGTCCACGAACACGGTCCACCCGGGGATGCCCGGATGATCCCGCGTCAGCGGGTCCTTGTCCTCGTCCAGCACGACCTGACCCCGGAGGGCGCCCCGGCCGCCAGTCGAGCCGCGGTTCGGATCCGTGTGGTGGACGAGCAACTCCGCGCAGTCATCCAACCCGTCCCCGTCGGTGTCGCTCTTCAACGGGTCCGTCTGAAACAGATTCAGTTCCTCGAAATCGAGGAGGCAATCGCCGTCGGAGTTCGCCAGCACGGGTGCCGCGAAGCGAAAGAAGCGCGCGCTTTCCTCCGGTTGAACCGCGAGGGTGAAGGTGCCGGGTGCCGCCGGCGGAAAACCGGGGACTTCCATCCACGCGACGAGATCGGTGCTGGTCTGAAGATCCGCGCTGCCGTAAGCGACGCCCGCGGCAATCTGGATCTGAAAGCTCAGGCCGTCGGGACCCGGGACAAACCGTGGCGGATGCGACTGGTTGTGCAGCGGGTCGGTACCGTAGGCGAACTCGTCCTCGGCGCTGAAGCCGTCGCCATCGTGATCCAGCACCGATTCCCACGCCTCGAACGCGTGGTAACGCAGCCAGGCTTCCGTGGGCGGGATCGCCGCGCGACTCGATTGACCGACCAGTCCCAGGAGCAGGAGGAGGCGCGTGAGGGGGAGGAGCCCATGCCGGTGCGGTTGGCGGGAAGGCACACCGATCGGGGCACCTTGCGTGCTCAGGCCACCCTTGCTGATCTTGTGCATGAGCTTAATACAAGACGACACCTGGGCTCATGTCGAATCCGGGAATCCAAGCGACGCACGGAAGCTGCTCCCAATCCAAGACGCCGACGCGGACAGGCATCTGTCCGCCTTTGGTAGGGCGTGCTGTCCCCCGCGCGCCGCCACCGATGTCCGCAGACTCGGCGCGCACGGAGTGACGCGCCCGACCTTCAACTTCCCCGGGAGCTGTCGAATCCTTCTCAGCGACGGAAACCGGGATGCCCTCTTTCAACAGCCGATAGACCTCGCGGTTTGCCTGTTCGAGCAACATCGCCGAACGGTTGCGGATCAATTCATCCACGGCGGCGGTGATGACCTCGGGCGGCACCGTGGGATTCAGGCGGAACAAGGCCACTTTCAGACGCGTCAATCATACCACCTCACTCTTGGTTTTGCGTCCGAGCGCGACTGGACCGCTCCAGGGTGCGGAAGTTGGTCCCGATGCGGGCCCGCTCCTCTGCTGCCGTTGCCGTCGCCCAACCAAGCTCCGCGAACAACCCGATGGCGGGCTGCTCAACCCATTGGTCTTCGGTGTAGGCCCGTGCGCTCATTGGAGAAGGTAGCGCCCGTGTTTCAGCGTGCCCGTGCGCTTGACCAACCCGGCTTTCACCAGCGGACGCAGCAAATCCATCGCGCCCTGCTTGGACACCTTCAGCGCCGCCCGGATTTCCGCGGGCGTCATGCCGCCGCTCCGGCCGAGCCGCCGCAGCAGTTGTTCCTGGCGCGGGCGGAGCACCAGCTTCTCCCGCGCCGACGTGACCGAGAGCTGCCCCATCCGTTCCCAGACCCGCTCCAGTGTTTGCTGCAATCCTTCGACACAATACTCCAACCACGTGGTCAGGTCGTCGCCCTCGTGCCGCGCGGCGTCGAGCGCCGCGTAGTAGCGCGGGCGATCCTCCCAGTAGAACTCGTCCACCGCGAAGAGGTGGTGTGAATCAAATCCGCGCCGGTAAAGCTCCCACAGCGCCAGCGCGCGGCCCGTGCGCCCGTTGCCGTCCGCAAACGGGTGAATCGTCTCGAACCGGTGATGCACAATCGCCGAACTCAGCACCGGCGAAAGGCCCGGCGCCTCCGTGTTCCACCACTCCAATAGCTCGAACATCAGCCCCGACACCTCCTCCGGCGGCGGCGGCACGAACCTTCCCACCCGCACCCGCATCCCCCGGTAACGGCCCGCCTCGCCCTGGTCCATCACCTCGCCGGCGATGATGCCGTGCAGCCGGAAGATGTCCTCGTGCGCCAGCCGCTTCTTGCCCGCCTGCTTCTCGACGTGCCGCAGCGCGGCGAAGTAGTTGAGGACTTCGCGGCGCGCGCGGGCCGGCGCGGCCACGGACGCGCCTTCCTCCAGGGCGCGGACCTCCTCCAGCGTCAGGGGATTGCCCTCGATGGCCGTTGAGCTGTGCGTGTTGCGCGCCCGGGTGTCCTTCTGCAGCGCCGGAATCCACGGCACCTGCACCGTCGCGTTTTGGATGCGCTCCCGCAGCGCGGCGATGCCCTCCACCCGCCCCAGCAGGGCCGCCGTGATGGTGAACTGCGGCTGGTAGCTCATGCGTCGGAATCTGGCGATGGGACAATTTTGGGTCAAGTGTGGGTCAAGTATCGGTCAAGTGGTCCTCTCCGTGCCGTTCGAGGCGATGAGCAGAGCGTTGAACCAGAAGCGTTGCGGAATCTCCGCCTTGCAGTGCGTCACTACCAAAAGTGTCCGCCTTTGCTCGCACACGGTTCGCCTTTGCTCGCAACGCAGCAGTGGCAAAGAAACGGGAAAGTCAGAGGCGTAACCGGAAATCCGGGACGATCCGACACACTCCCAGCCTATTGCAGCCGGATCGTATTGAATGGTGCCCCGGCCAGGACTCGAACCTGGGACCAATTGATTAAGAGTCAACTGCTCTACCAACTGAGCTACCGAGGCAACCGGTCGTGCGCGACACAACACTTTGAAACGCGTTCCCGCGTTCAAAGCATCCCGGAGACCACCGCGAGGGCAGACCACCAGCGCCGCACAAGGCCGCGCATCGAACCAAACACGACCAGCCAAGGCAAGCGGAAAATCGCGACTTTTCAGCCGCGCGCGCCGGACGCACGGAAGCGCCACTCCGGCGAGCCACGGCATGCCCTCCCTCGCCCATCCCTGGCGGACCGGATGCCTGGGTGCGGCGATCCCGTCTGGAGAGGCGGGCCGTAACCCCACGTGCTTCACGCTCTGCACGATGCACGGCAAGACGGACGCCGCGTGCAGAAGGCAACCCGGCAAGCCAGCGAATTTCTGACAAATGGGCCGAACCCGCTTCCCGACCGACGGGCACGACTTCCGCTGAGTACCCGGCGCGCCTCGTCAGGCCGGGTGGCCCGCCGCGGCCGGTATCATGAGAAGCAGCATCATCAGCGGATCAGCCAGTTCGTACCCGATCGTCGCCCATTGCCACCTGCGCTGGGACTGGGTGTGGCAAAGGCCTCAGCAGTTTCTGTCCCGCTTCGCCAAACGGCATCCGGTTCTCTTCGTGGAAACCCACGCGCCCACACCGGCGCTGTCCGTGCCGGAGCTGCGCCTGCGCGAAACGGAACATTCGAACCTGCTCGTGGCCCAGGTCCAGTTCCCCGCCGAGCGCTGGCATGACGGGGACTACGTCGACGAGGAACGACATCGCCTGGTACGGGAACTTCTCGAGGGACCTCTCGCGGGCCGTTTCGAACGCCCGGTGCAGTGGTTTTACGATCCCATGGCGACCACGGCTTTTGCGGGGCGGCTGAACGAGCGGGCGATCGTCTATGATTGCATGGATGAACTGTCGCAGTTCCGCGGCGCGCCCCCGAACATCGTCGACCGCGAACGCCAACTGCTCGCCATGGCCGACGTGGTGTTCGCCGGCGGCAGCCGCCTCCATGCCGCCAAGAGCCGGCAGAACCGGAACTGCCACTTCTACGGCTGTGGTGTCGATGTCGAACATTTCGGAACCGCCCGCCTCGTCGAGACCGCCCTGCCAGGCGACCTCGCCTCGCTGCCGGCCCCGCGCCTGGGATACTTCGGGGTTGTGGACGAGCGCATCGATTATGAGCTCCTCGCCGCTCTGGCGGATGGCGTGCCGGAAGGAAGCGTCGTCGTCGTGGGGCCCGCGGCCAAGGTGGATCCGGGTTCCTTCCCACGACGGTCGAATTTGCAT
The DNA here is from genome assembly GCA_964535555.1 of uncultured Verrucomicrobiota bacterium. Taxonomy (GTDB): domain Bacteria; phylum Verrucomicrobiota; class Verrucomicrobiia; order Limisphaerales; family J093; genus DSVZ01. The sequence goes on along the minus strand of CAZHUS010000017.1, from coordinate 56,039 downwards.
TGGCTGGGAGGTCGCCCGTACGCGGCGCTGCCGGCGTACGTGAAGGGCTTTTCGGTCTGCTTGATGCCCTTCGCGCTGAACGAGGCCACCGAATTCATCAACCCCACCAAGGCGCTCGAATACATGGCCACCGGAAGGCCGATCGTCTCCACGGCGGTGCCAGACGTGATCACCAATTTCGGCACGGTCGTGGAGGTCGCGCGATCCGGGCAGGAGTTCGTCGACCGTTGTCGCACCTGCCTCGAGCGACCGGATGAGTTCCGGATCCAGCGCGGACTGCAGATGGCTCAACAGAACACGTGGGAGGTCATCGTTGCCAAGATGGAAGCCCACATCCAGCAAGCCCTGGAACGGAAGGAATCCGCCGCGGCTTGCCCGGCGCCACCGTCCCCGGACCGCCCCGGGGCGGGCGACGATTTCGTTCCAGGAGGCGGGGTGGCGAAGAAAAGGGAGACACCATGTTTGACTACTTGATTGTTGGCGCCGGCTTTGCCGGCAGCGTCCTGGCCGAACGACTCGCGCGCGGCTCAGGCAAGCGCGTGCTTTTGATCGACCGACGGCCCCACATCGGCGGCAACGCGTACGACCATCCGGACGACGCCGGGATCCTGGTGCACCGGTATGGTCCCCATATCTTCCACACGGCTTCGCGCGAGGTCTTCGAGTACCTGTCGCGGTTCACCGAGTGGCGCAACTACCAGCACCGCGTGCTGGTTTCCGTGGACGGGCAGCTTGTGCCGATTCCGATCAACCTAGACACCATCAACCGTCTCTACGGCCTGAACCTGAACTCAAGCCAGCTGGAAGAGTGGTTCGCGGCCCGGGCCGAGAAGGTCGAGAGCATCCGCACCTCGGAAGACGTGGTGGTGAGCAAGGTCGGACGCGAGTTGTACGAGAAGTTCTTCCGCGGCTACACGCGGAAACACTGGGGATTGGACCCGTCCGAGCTGGACGCGTCGGTGACGGCGCGGGTTCCCATCCGGACGAGCCGCGATGACCGTTATTTTTCCGACGCCTACCAGGCGATGCCGAAACATGGTTACACGCGCCTCTTCGAGCGGATGCTGGACCACCCCAACATCAAGGTCATGCTCAATGCCGATCTCGCCGAGGTCCGACACGAGGTGCGCCATGGCGAAATCATCTACACCGGCCCGGTCGACGCCTACTTCGGTTACCGTTACGGGCATCTGCCGTACCGATGCCTGGAATTCAAACACGAGACCCTGGACACGCCCCAGTTTCAGCCGGCCGCCGTGGTCAATTACCCCAACGATTATCTCTTCACGCGCGTCACCGAGTTCAAGCACCTGACGGGACAGGACCACTCGAAGACCAGCATCGTCTACGAGTATTCCTGCGCCGAAGGCGACCCCTATTACCCCATCCCGCGACCGGAAAACGCCGAGATCTACCGCAAATACCAGGCCCTCGCGGAAGCGACGCCGCGGGTTCACTTCGTGGGGCGCCTCGCGACCTACCGCTACTACAACATGGACCAGGTGGTCGCCCAGGCACTGACGCTCTACGGCAAGATCTGTGGCCTGCCACGGTCGGAGGCCGTCAGCCTGCAGGCGTCGCCGTTGCCGAGTCGACTGGCCTTCCCGGTCCTCACCGGCCGGTATCATGGTGCCGCGAAAGAGCGTTCGTCAGGTCCCGGCGCAACTCCCGGACGTCGCTCGGCGCCGGCCCAGCCATGGAACGGAAACGGCAAGCCAACGACGGAACGCGAGGAAGTGGTCGCCACCGATTGAATGGCAACCCTCGAGCTAAACCTGAGGCGGCTTGTGCTCACGAACGAGGACCGCGCGCGTTCCGATCCAAGTCCGGAGCGGGGCGCGCCTCTCTTTCCGAGCTTCTTTCTGGGGGGATTCGAGTGCTCCACGCACCGGCTTCGCACGGGAAGGCGCCTGGATGTCATCGCCGCGAGCCGGCACGACGAGTTCGCCATCCAGGATTATGAGCGTTTGCGCCGGGCCGGCCTGAGAGCGGCTCGCGACGGGCTGCGGTGGCATTTGATCGAGTCCCGGCCCGGGCGTTACGACTTCGCGTCGGCCCGCCCGCTGGTGGAGGCGGCCCGGGCGACGGGGACCCTGGTCGTCTGGGACCTCTGCCACTATGGCTGGCCCGATGACCTGGACATTGATCAACCGGCGTTCGTGCGCCGGTTCGTCCAGTTTGCGAAGGCCACGGCACGGTGGCTGAAGAGCGAACTTGATGCGCCTCCCTATTTCACGCTGATCAACGAGATCTCATTTTTTGCCTGGGCTGGAGGCGATGAGGCGTGTCTCAACCCGTACAGCCACGGCCGAAGCTTTGAATTAAAAGCGCAACTCGCGCGAGCCTCCATCGAAGCGACCGCCGCCATCCGCGAGGTGCTGCCGGAGGCCCGGTTCGCCAGTGTCGACCCGGTGATCCATATCGTTCCACAGGCGGTCCATCCCGAAGACGGACCGGCTGCGGAGGGACATCGGCTCGCGCAGTTCCAGGCGTGGGACATGCTCGCCGGCCGGCTTTGGCCGCAGCTGGGCGGTTCGGAGGATCTGCTCGACCTGGTCGGCGTGAACTTCTACGGCACGAACGAGTGGTTTCATCGAGGCCGGACGATTCACCGCGATGAACCCGCTTACCGCCCCTTCTCCGAGATCCTCCGGGAAGTGCACCAACGCTACCACCGGCCGATCTTCGTGGCGGAGACGGGTTGCGAGGATGAGCCAAGGCCTGCCTGGTTTCGCTATGTCTGCGACGAGGTTGCGGCCGCCATGAGGGCGGGCGTCCCCGTCCAGGGAATCTGCCTCTATCCGATCGTCAATCATCCCGGCTGGGACGACGACCGGCACTGTCACAACGGACTTTGGGATTACGCCGATGCCCGCGGCAACCGGCCCTTCTACGAGCCTCTGGCTGCGGAGCTGCGGCGCCAGCAGGACCGGTTTGAAAGCAAGGACCGTGATGGGAGTCTGCTCAAACCGTCAGAGCGCACGCGGTGCACCACCGCGAGTGCTGCGGCCCCAACCGGGGAATGAGAGGCGATCCTGGCGATGCATGCGGGCCTCTCACCTGACACCGGGAGATCGGGACAGCACGCCCGAGCGGGACCCCGAAATCCGGAAGGCCGCCGGGCCGCCACGAGAACGGCTGGGCATGGACGTCGCGATCATTCCATCCCCGAGAACGGCGAGACTTTGAGTGGAACAGAATCCAGTCCTGGTAGCCACAGGGCGACACCGTGAATGAGCAATGACCCACCCCCCACACCCCGGCACTCTTCGCCAGGACCGGTCCGCTCTTCTGCCAGTTGCCGGTCTCCAGGATGTCTCCCGAACGGTGAGCCAGGAGACCAAGACAGTAATGTTCGGTCCAACTCGCGCTGGCCGAGTAGATGATGCACGTGGTGCCATCACGCTGCAGGACTTGAGGGCCTTCGCAAATTGGCATCTCCCGTCGCTCCCAAGGCTGGTCAGGCGTCGTAAGCAAGCGGCGGGGTCCGGCCAGTTCCAGTGGGGTGCGCATGGGAGCGAGGTACAGATTCTGAAGGCCATCGCGCTTCCCCGGCCAACCCGACCAGACGAAGTACAACCCGTCGCGGTGGCGGAAGACCGTCCCGTCGATCGCCCACCCCTCGGTCTCGAGCGGTCCGTGCCTTTGGTAAACCCCCTGAGGATCCTCCCCTTCCGATTCGAGCACCCACATGCGGTGGTTCCGGTTCCGGCCATCGTCGGCCGCGATGTAGATGTACCAGCGTCCGTCCAGGAAGTGCAGTTCGGGCGCCCACAGGTTTTGGGAACACGGGCCCGTTGGCGGGGCGGTCCAGACCCGCACCGCCTCCGCCGCACCCACGTCGAAAATCGAACGGCTGCGACGGACCCGGACGCTGGTGTTGTGATCGCCGGCCTCGCAGAAGTAGTACCACTCCCCGCGGCGCGTGATCCAGGGGTCCGCCGAGTGGGGAGGAAGGATCGGGTTGGTGAAGTGGCCCGCGTCCCACGCGCCCGAATTCAACAGCGCGGGAGACGCGCCCAGACCCAAGGCCGCACGACTCAACGCCGGGTCGGACGGGTGCGGGCGGTCGGGACGGCCCGGGTCCTCGGTCCGGCTGGAAGCCGATGCCAAAGTCATGGACGAAGCGTGCCGGGGACTGACGCCATCGACTCACCATCTTTTGCTGAAGGTTAAACAGAACATGTTGCAGCGCTCCCGGCCCTCCTGGCGTCGGGATCCAACTCCCTGCGGCCATGCCCAGCACCTATTGCTATCCCCGCCCCGAATACCCCCGGCCGGACCGCCAGCGCGGCTTCCTCGACGGGGTCGACTGGCTCAATCTGAACGGGCCCTGGCAGTTCCGGTTCGACCCCGAACGCCGGGGCCACGCCGAACGCTGGTTCGAGCCCGACGACCTGGTCTGGCGTGAACAGATCATCGTCCCGTTCTGCTGGGAATCCCTGGCGGCCTGGCGTGAGGGGGACAGCGCCGGGAACGAGAACTACTACTCGAGCCGCGTCTTCCTGAATCCTCTCGAGGTAAACCGGTCCAACCACCGTTCCGCGCCGCGCCATGAAGTCGGCTGGTACCGCCGGCGCCTGGAGATCACGAACGGCCGGGCCTGGCGGGGCAAACGCGTGATCCTCACCGTGGGCGCCGCCGATTTCTTCACGGAGGCGTGGTGCAATGGCCGGCATCTGGGGAACCACGAGGGAGGTTATACGCCTTTCGAGTTCGATCTCACCGACTCCCTGCACCGGCGCGAGGACGGGACCATGACGGGGCTGCTGGTGCTGAGGGTCGAGGATCCCATGGACAACCACGAACAGCCGGTGGGCAAGCAGTGGCGCTGGTACACCACGACCAGCGGCATTTGGCAGACCGTGTTCATCGAACCGCGTTCGGCCACGCATGTCGACAGCTTCCGGTTCACCCCCATGCTCGAGGCGCAGACGGCGCACGTGGCGGTGAACTGCATCGAGGCGGAAGGCTGTTCCGTGACGGTGGAGACGGTATCGCCCGACGGCCAGGCCTTGCCGGTCGAGACGTTCCCCGTCGAAAAATCGATGGCTTCCGGCGTCGTTCAAGTCGCTCCGCTGCGTCTCTGGGATCCCAACTCGCCGCAGCTCTATTCAGTCGTCCTGACCCTCCGACGGAACCGGAAAGTGCTCGACACGGTGCGCACGTATTTCGGCATGCGGAAGATCGACTTCGCGCCCCCGGCCTCCGAGCGGGGGGCCGTGCAGCTGCGGCTGAACGGGGGCGCGCGCTATCTGCGCGGCGCGTTGTACCAGTCCTACTTTCCGGAGGGCGTCTACACCGCCGGGGACGTCGAGCGGTTGAAGTCCGACATCCGGCTGGCGAAGCAGTTTGGATTCAATTTCCTGCGCATCCACATCAAGATCGACGACCCGCTCTTCCTCCATTACGCCGACACCATGGGCATCATGCTGATGGCCGATTTCCCCAATTTCGGCGAAGGCGGCGACACTTCGACGGGCCGGCGGCGGTTTGAGCAGATGATGCGCGAAGCGATCAAGCGGGACTTCAACCACCCTTCGATCGTGGCCTGGTGCATGTTCAACGAGACCTGGGGCTTTGGCGGACAAGTCGACCTGGTAAAGCTGCTGGGGCCTCCGCCTTCCCCGGGAGTCTCCGAAGCCGCCGAACGGGAGCCTCCCGCCGAGGCAGGCGCCTCCGAAACCGCGTCGGTGGCGGCCGCGGCGGAAGCGCTGCAGGAGACGGACCGACCCGAGCCGCGTCGCAAACTGGCCAACCTGCCGGCACAAGCCTGGGTGCAGCGCATGTGGGAAGTGGCCAAGCGGTTGGATCCGACCCGGCTCATCGAGGACATGAGCGTCTGCATGTGGGAACATCTGGATTACTACGCGCATGGGGATACCGACATCAACTCGTGGCACTTTTACATCCACGACTATGAGCGGGCGCGGGAACACATCGAGAAGGTGGCGGCCTCGACGTACCCGGGCTCGACGTTCAATTATGTGCCCGGCTATCGCCACAAGGGACAACCCCTCATCAACAGCGAGTACGGCGGTATCGGCGCGCTTGACGGTGACCGGGATGTCAGTTGGAGCTTCAAGTTCCTGACCAACGAACTTCGCCGGCACCAGAAGATCGCGGCTTACATCTACACCGAACTTCACGACGTGGAGTGGGAATATAACGGGTTTCTGAACTATGACCGGACCCCCAAGGACTTTGGATACGATCCCCGCATCATCAATGAGAGCAACGTACTGGTGGTGAACGCACCCCCGGTCGCCCGTCATGCGCCGGGAAGCTCCGCCCGGGTGCCCGTGTCCTCATCCCATTTCTCCGTCCAGCAGCATTCCGGGGTCACCCTCCAATGGCGGCTTGTTGGTGTGGACACCCGGGGGCGGCTGCACCAGGAACTCGCGCGGGGCTCCCGTCTCATCGCCTTTCGTCACCGCCGTGTCGCCCCCGCCCGGGTGGTAGAGGTGCCCCTGCCCGCCGAACCCATGCTTTGCACGCTGCAGCTCCACGCGCTCGATCGCCACGGCACGCTCCTGGCCCGCAACTTCGTCCATTACCTGGTGGCGGACCGATACCCGGCTGAACGCGAAGAAGGCCCGCGAGGACTGGTGCTACGGCAGAAACCCTGCGCATGGAGCGATGCTTCCTGGCAGGGTCGGATGCGGACGCGGGAGCGAAGCGAAGCGGAGGATGTCTGCTTTGGATTCGGCACCGGCTGGTTTGAGTGGCGTTTCGTTCCGGGAGGTCTGGACATGAGCCGGGTCAGACGACTGCGCGTGCTGGTGGAAGCCTCCTCGCATCGGCGGGACACACCCCAGACCGACAATGACGGGTATCCGACGCGTTTGCAGGTGGAGCTGAACGAGGTGCGCATCCATGACAGTCTGCTCCCCAACCATCCGCATGATTCGCGCGGTGTCCTCAGTTACCTTCGCGGCGGCAAGGGCGCCTACGGGTATCTCGTGAACGCCTCCGCCTCAGGCGAGTCGTTGCGGCAGGTGATCGAGAGTACGCGCGACGGTGAATTCCGATTACGCTGCGTCGTCCCGGACGAGGACGGCCCGGCCGGCGGCTTGACCATCTACGGTGCCGAAGCGGGCCGGTATCCCGTCTGCCCCACCCTGATCTTCGAGTGGTAGGCCCGCGGATTCTGACCCTCTGGGTTAGCTTCTCGGCGGCGACCGGGTTATACATACGCCACCCACGGAACGAACGGGAGCTTTGGTCAGGTTCCGGATGCCAGGTCAAATACATCATGCACGGCTACGACCCGAGGTTCTTTCAGCGCGTTGATCGTCGTTCTCTGCCGACGGCCCGAGCCCTGGTTCCCCTGGTTCATCGGTGGCTCCGGCCCCGCTCGGTGGCCGATTTCGGCTGCGGCGCCGGGAGTTGGCTCGCGGTTTGGAAAGAGCAAGGGGTGCCGGATCTGGTCGGCGTCGACAGCGCCCGTTTACCGTCCGACTGCCTGCACGTGCCCCCGGCGTGCCTGGTGCAGGCCGACCTTTCGCAGCCGGTTCGCCTGGGACGCCAGTTCGATCTGATCCAGTGTCTCGAAGTGGGGGAGCATCTCCCCGCATCGCGAGCGGAAGTCTTGGTGGATTCGCTCGTGACGCACTCCCGGCAGGTCCTGTTCTCGGCCGCCTTGCCAGGACAGGGAGGGTGGCGGCATGTCAATGAACGCCCGCCCGAGTACTGGGCGAGGCTCTTCGCGGCGCGAGAGTATGAACTCTTTGACTGCGTTCGCCCCCGGCTGCTGACGGTCCCTTCGATCCGCCGCTGCTCGGCGTACAACACTTTTCTGTTGGTCCATCGAGGCGTCCGCCAGGAGATGCCGCATGAAGTAAGCGCCAGTCACATCCCGCCCGGCCAGCGGATCGACGATCTGAGCCCGTGGTGGTTCAGACTGGCCCGGAAGTTCGTCGGAATCTGGCCCGTGCGCGTTGTCTCGACCGCCGACCGATTTCTCCAGTACCTGCACCGGGTGATCCCCCTGTCGGCAGACGGCCGGCAGGCTGGCCAGTCTCGGTGACGTGATCGAGGCCGGCCAGCCGGGTCGGGTGGCTGGGTTCGCGGAAGCGTCCCGCCCGGCGTCAACCCACCTGCTGGGTCGGTGGTTGAGGCTGCACCGAGCCCCGGGGTGGTGAAGCGAACAGTTCCTCGCGGCCTCGATCAAGCCGGGGACGTTCACGACGGCACCCGGCTTCGGCAAGGTAAGATCTCTTACCGTGTGCCCCCTGATCGCGTAGTGCTCCTGAACCGTCCATGCGGATGAGGGGGGGCCTTGCCACGGGCTGTTTTCACGCTTGTTTCCATATTTTTTCCTTGTGCACTCCTTACCCTTTTGCTTAAAGGGCCGCATCAGACAGTCATTCGCTTTAACAACAGCGACAAACTGAACCAGCCAGACCTTATGAAACGCAAGCTTCACCCCCCCCGCAACCTGGCCCTGCCTCTCGCGTGCTCGGTTGTCGTCGGCGCCCCCGCGATCTTGACCGCTGTGGCACAAGACGCCGCCCTCGCCCCTGAGGCCGAGGCGGAGCGCATGGAGAAAGTTGTCGTCACCGGCACGAACATCGAGAGTGCCACGGCCGCCGGCAGCCTGAAGGTCGACGTCATGGATCTGGCTGCCCCCATCAACGTCGGGCAACCGACGGTGGCGGATACGCTCCGCGTGCGTTCGCCTTACTACGGAGGCGGCACCGGGGTGGTGAACTCGGGCTTTGGCAACGGGGGCGACGGCTCCGCCCAGGTCTCCCTGCGCGGACTGCCCGCGAACGCGACCTTGTTGCTGGTGAACGGCCGACGGACGGCCAATTCCGATCTGAACCTCATCCCCGAGGCGGCCATCGACCGCATCGAGGTCTTGCTCGACGGCGCGGGATCGATTTACGGGTCCGACGCGGTGGCAGGCGTGGTGAACATCATCCTCAAGGATGATTACCAGGGCGCGAAGCTCAACGCCTACTACATGAACACCACCCAGACCGACATCAGCTATCGCAAGTTCAGCGCGATGATGGGTACTTCGACGGAGAAGGCCCGGTTCACGGTGTCGGCGGAGTATCTGAAGTCCAACGACCAGATGAGCGTGGACCGCGAGCGCTCCCGGCCGCTGCCGACCGCCACGTCGCAGACCTCCAATCCAGGCACGTTCCTCAATAACAGCACTTTACCCTCGGACGAAATCGCCCTGCGATGGAGTCTGGTCCCTGGAAACACTCGCGGCCTCACCAACGTCGCCCAGATCCCTGCAGGCTTTAATCCCACCGCCACAGTCAAGGTCCCGGCCGGCGCCAATCGAACGCAGGTCCGGAACGCCAAGGAGGCGGAGCTTAACGCACTGCTGCCGGCCAACACCCCGGTACGCTACGGAAACACTCCCGCGCTCCTCCCGGGGTTCGTCGAAGGCTTCCCGTTCGGTGTGTACACGCTCGGCTACCGACCGCAGGAGAAATACGCCGGGTATTTCGCGGGCGCGTACGACGTGTTCGGCGAGAATCTCACGATGTGGCTGGACGGTTACTACGTAAACAACCAGTCCCAGAACCAACTGGCTCCCTCACCCCTCTCGGGAGTCAACGTTCCGGCCAGCAACTACTGGTACCAGCAGATGTTCCCGGGTGCGACCGCCCCCCTGCGCGTCTCGTACCGGCCGGTCGAACTCGGTCCGCGCATCACGTACGATGAATTCGAGGACGCCCGCCTGGTCGCCGGCTTGAAGGGCCGCATCGCCGAGTCGACCTGGAGATGGGAGACCGCCTTCACCTACGACCGCATGGAGAACGACAGCGTCCAAACCGGCGGCGTCCTGGCCGACGTTTACACCGACCTGATGGGGCGCGGTACCCCGGACGCTTGGAATCCCTTCGGGTACACGCCGCTGGGTGGCACGTCTGTCGTCAACTCGGCCGACACCGTCGCCTCGATGTACGGCGAGGCCGGCACCAAGACCACGGTCTGGTTGCAGGACTTCGACTTCAAGGTGGGCGGCGAGGTCTTCAACCTCCCCGGCGGCGCCATCGCGGCCTCCGTCGGCACCGAGTACCGCATCGAGAAGCTCGACTACGCGCCCGATTTCGCGATTCAGAACGGCAGCGTCTTCCCGTTCAACATTCAACAACCGCTCAAGGCCGATCGGGACATCGTGGCGGGCTTCGGCGAGTTGCTGATCCCGATCTTCGGAGAGGACTTCACCCTCCCGGCGTTCAGCTCGTTCTCCTTCTCGACGGCGCTCCGCTACGAGGACTACTCGGATGTGGGCTCGACCGACGTGCTGCCGCGGTTCAGTTTCAGGTGGCAACCCATCGATCGCCAGATCACGATCCGTGGCTCCTATGCCGAGGGCTTCATCGCCCCCGGTTTCTTCGATCTTTATCAGTTGCCGGGACAGGACTTCACCGAACTCTACAACCCGTACACGGGACTGCGCGAGCAACCCGAAGAAGCCGTGCTGACCATCGGCAACGAGGCGTTGAAACCCATCGATACCGAGACGTGGTCCATCGGAGCCGTGTTCGAGCCTGACTTCCTGAAGGACTTCTCCGTCAACGCGAACTACTACCGGATCGAACAGAACGGCATTCCGTTCGCCAGCGCCCAGTACATCGTGAATCAGTGGTATGCCTACAATCCGGCTGATCCGCGCGATCCCACGAACCCGTACGGCCCGAACGCCCTGCCCAGCGCGGCCAACCCGCTGGCGGCCCAGGTCGAGCTGAACCCCGCCGACGAACTCTACCAGGTTCGGAACGTGGGCCCGATCAACTCCGGTACCCGGCTCACCGACGGTATCGACTTCGGACTCAGCAAGGATTTCGTGACGGACCTCGGCAAGTTCACGTTCTCGGGACAGGCCACCCGGATTCTGACCTTCGAGCAGGAGAACTTCCCGGGGGCGGGCAGCGTCAACTACCTCGGTGCCTACTGGGGTCCCGGCAACGTTCTGGACGACACCAGCTTCCCGGAATGGCGCGCCAACGTCGTCCTGAGCTACGACTACCGTCGCTTCAACGCCGCCTTCGGGTGGAATTATGTGAGCAGTTACGTCGAGGATCCGACCCAGCAGGATTTCGTGGGCACCGACTCGTACATTCGCGAGGTGGGTGACTACTACACCTTCGACATCCGCTTCGGCTATCGCATCCCGTGGGTCGAGGTCGACTTCCTGTTCGGCATCAACAACCTGCTGGACCAGCAACCGAACCTCGTCGAGAGCAGCTTCGAGAACGGCTATGACCGCCGCCTGGCCGACATCCGCGGCCGCATGTGGTTCGTGTCCGTTTCGAAGGAGTTCTAGACCGGATCCGGTCCATGCCGCTTCTGGGCGGGCCATCCCTCGCGGGGTGGCCCGCTTGTTTTCGAACGGATCGGACCGGAGGCTTGCGTCTTCCCGCCGCTGGGGGCACCCTGCCGTTGTGAATACTCCAAGCCACCATCACCGCGCCCTGACGCGATTCGTCCCGATGGCCGCGCTGGGCGCCCTGGCGATGTTTGCCGTGGGATGCAGCAGTTCCACCGGCAAGTCCAGCCGTGCCGTTTCACCGGTCTTCGCCCAGGCCAAGGCGCGCCAGGCCGAGTCCGTCCGCTACGTGACCGTCACCGGCTCGAACATCCCCGTCCGGATTGAGGGCAAAGGAAGCAAGGCGGACATGCCGTTGAACCTCACGGTGGTGGATCCGGACACGAGCATCAACCGGGGGCATCCCACGCCGCTCGACATGCTCGGGAACAGCCCTTGGGCTTCGCGCGGATACCGGGGACCGTAAGTCCTTCCTTTCAGATCGGGTGCCGGAGCAGGACACGTGGAGCTTGACGCCGAAGCGCCCCCCTGCAAGCTTTTGCCCGCATTCCGCCGACGTGCTCCGGCTGCGCAATTGGCTAGGTGGCTCATGTTGCGCAGGTACAGATGGACGGCGCGGCGGAACTTCGATCGTACCGAACGCCTAAGCACACACATGACGACACGCGCAACTTCATGCGATCGGACCCTCATCTCGGGTCTGACACTCGCGCTCTTCTCCGCGACCGCCTTGGGACAAGCCCCGGAGCCTGAGAAGAAGGGCTGGCAAACCACGGCCCGACTGGCCGCTGCAGTCAATCGAGGCAACACCGACACCGTAACGGTCGCGGGCAGCGTCAATACGGGGAAGAAATGGGACCAGAACGAACTCGCCTTCGGCGCCGCGATGAACTACGGCGAAGAGAGCGACCGGACGACTTCCTCGTCCGTAAGCGGGTTCGGCCAATACAACCGCCTCCTCACCGAGCGGCTGTACGGCTATGCCCGTGTCGATGCGTTGCACGACGACATGGCCTCCCTGGCTTACCGGGTGACGTTCAGCCCGGGTGTGGGTTATTACGTGATCAAGACCGACAAGCTGACGCTTAGCGGTGAGGTTGGTCCCGGCTTCGTGATGGAACGGTTCCACAACGAGAGCCAGGAGGAGTATTTCACCATCCGCTTCGGAGAGAGATTCGGATGGCAGATCTCGAAAACCGCCCGCCTGTGGCAGAGCCTGGATTACAACCCCCAGGTCGACGACTTCGGGAACTACCTTCTCAATGCGGAGGTCGGCATTGCCACCAGGATCAGTGAGGGCTTTGAACTGAACCTGACCGCCCAGAACACCTACCGCAGCCGGCCTGCCGAAGGCCGCACCGAGAACGATTTCAAACTGCTCGCGGGCGTCGGCTACACCTTCTAGATCGCCGGGCTTCCCGCCGCTGCATCCTGTTTTTTCTCACCACGCCTCTTCCGGCCGGCTCGATCCGGGGAAGAGGCGTTCTTGCGTCCACCGCCAGCATCCGGCGGTCTTGGGGTCCGGGCTGCTCACGCTCGACCGAGAATCGCAGGCAGCCGGGCCGAGGTCTTCTCGGGGCTCACCACCGCAAGATTCAGACGCGATGGCTGAAAGAAATCCCGGGCAACGGCCTGCACTTCCAGGGCCGTAACCTGCTTCAGCCTTCGCCGCACCGCCTCCGGTGTCCACAGACGGCGGTACCCGAGCCACTGCTCGCCAAGCCACATCATCTGGTTCTCGCTGTTTTCCAGGCTGAGAGCCATCTGACCGACGACGTAATCGCGAGCCATCTGCAGTTCCCGCCGTCCCACCACCGTGTCCCGGAGACGCCCCAACTCCTGGAGGGCAAGCCGGAGCGCCTTCTCGAGCTGTCCCGGTTCCAGGCCGGCACCGATGACAAGATCGCCCGTATCGTCGAAGAAACTGAGCGAGCTCGAGACGTGATACGCCAGGCCTGTGTCCTCGCGCAGGGCCTGAAACAGCCGCGAACTCATGTTCTCGCCGAGGATCACGTTCAACAGCCGGAGCGCATGCCGCCGGGGATCGTGCCGGGAGCAGGTGCGGATGCCGAGCGCGACTTGAGCCTGTTCACCCCGCTGCCGGGCGCTGCGAATGCGGGGTTGGGCCTGGTCGATGACCACGGGGAGGAACCGCCGGGGCAATCCCGCCCGCAATCGGCGCGAAAGCTCCCCCGCCGCCTGGCGGCACGCGGAAGTCTGCAGTTGGCCGGCCACCGCCACCACGACGGACGGCGCGACATAATGCGCGCGGTGGTGATGGAGGAGCCGATCACGGTCGAGGGACTCGAGCGTCTTCTCCGTTCCGGTCAGAGGGCGGCCCAGCGGTTGATCCGGCCATTGCAGGGCATTCAAGAGCTCCTCGACCCGGTGATGCGGCTGGTCGCGGTACATCGCCACCTCCTCCTTGATCACCTCCCGTTCCTTTTCCAGTTCGGCAGGGTCAAAGCGTGAGTTCAGCAACATGTCCGCGAGGACTTCGAACACCTCACGAAACCGGGCCGCCGGAGCCTTGGCGAAGTAACACGTATGCTCCTCGCCGGTGAAGGCGTTCAGGTACCCCCCGATTCCCTCGACGGCCTGGGAGATCTCCCGGGCCGACCGGCGCCGGGTGCCCTTGAACAACATGTGTTCGATGAAGTGCGACGCCCCGCTCAGTTCCGCCGTCTCGTAGCGTCCTCCTGCTGCAATCCAGATGCCCAGGCTGACGCTCGCCATGCCGGGGTTCGGCGCCACAGCGAGGGTCAGACCGCCCGGGTAGGGGTAGACAGCCTGCGTCATCTTCATGGCGGGAGCTTGGTGCGCCGGCGGCCGGTCAGGGTGATCACGCGAACGCCTTGGCCACCACGGCGGGCGGACCCACGCGACGCAGGTAGTCGAGAATGACCGCCGTCGCTTCTTCGGCCGTATCCACCAGGGTCGCCAGTCCGAGGTCGTTGGGGCTGATGAACCCGCCCGGCTCGAGCGTGGCTCGCATCCAGTCGATCAGCCCGCTCCAGTAATCACGCCCGACCAACACCAGCGGGAATCGTTGGATCTTCTCGGTCTGCACCAGCGTGATCAACTCGTAGAACTCGTCCAGGGTCCCAAAGCCGCCCGGCATGAACACAAAGCCCATGCTGTATTTCACGAAGCAAACCTTCCGCGCGAAAAAATAGCGAAAGCGCAGCGGCACCGTGGCGTACCGGTTGCCGTCCTGCTCCTGAGGCAAAGCGATGTTCAGCCCCACCGACGCTGCCCGCCCCCGCGCCGCACCCTTGTTCGCGGCCTCCATGATGCCCGGCCCGCCGCCGGTGATGACCGCGAGGCCGTGCTTGGCCAGTTGTTTCCCGAGGGCCTCTGCGATGATGTAGTACTTCTCCCCTCGCCGGGTCCGGGCCGAGCCGAACACGGTGACGGCCGGCCCGATTCGAGACATGGTCTCGAACGAGTCCACGAACTCGGACATGATTCGGAAGATGCGCCACGGATCCTCCTGAACGAAGCTGGCGCAAGGCGGATGACTGCTCACGGAGGCACCATAGGGATCCGGCTCCCCGCTTACAAGGCGCGCCGGGAACCCGCCAGGCGGCGGAAGCGGTCGATCGAGCTGCCCGCCGCCACGGCCAAACCCGTGGCCAGTCCAAGCCAGATGCCTACCGCGCCCAAGTCAAACCTGAACCCCAGCACCCAGGCGATCGGCAGCGCCACGCCCCAATAGGCCGTGGCCACCCACATCGCCGGGCGCCGGACGTCCCCCAGCCCCCGCAGGGCCGACAGCGCCACCACTTGCAGACCGTCCAGCACCTGGAAGAAACCGGCGACCGCAAGCAAGGCTGCTGCGATCCGGGTCACATGGGCGTCGGGAACAAACGCACTCGCGATCGGCTTTCCCGCGAGCAGGAACAGGGCACCGAACCCGCTCATGAGCACGGCAGCGGACGCCAGCCCAACCCAACCGGTCCGCCGCCACGAGGGCCGGTCCTTCGCCCCCCAGGCATGGCCCACCCGAACCGCGACGGCCATTCCCAACCCCAGCGCGAAGATATACGTCGTGGCCGCGCACGTGATCGCGATCTGGTGGGCGGCCAGCGCTTCGGCACTAATCCAGCCCATCATCAACGAGGCAAAGACAAACGCGCCCACCTCGAGCAGGTGTTGCAGCCCCACCGGCCAGCCCAGGCCGAGTTGCCGGCGGGCGACGCCAGCGAGGGGCATCGCGAGCCATAGGCGCGGCAGCCAGGCCCTCAAAACCCGGTCCCGGCAGAGAAAGACGATCATTCCCAGGAGCGTCGCGATTCGAGACACGAGCGTTGCCAGTGCGGCACCTTCAAGTCCCAAAGCGGGGAAGCCGGCATGCCCGTAGATCCATGCCCAGTTCAACGCCACATTCATGATCACCCCGCCGAGGAGGATCAGAGTCGGCGGCCAGGGACGGTTCAAAGCCTCGCAAAACTGCTTGGCCACCATGGCGGTCAAAGCCGGAACCAACGACCAGCCCACCCAGCCGATATAGGCGCGCGCCTCGCGAACCACTCCGGGTGGCTGGCCCAGCCACCCCGCCCGGTCGCGGAAGTACAACAGGGCCAGGGCGGACAACAATCCCACGGCGGCCGAGAGCATCAGGCCGTGCCGAAGCGCCTGCCCAGCGGCCTCCGGGTCACGGCTCCCGTAGGCGTGCGAGGTCATCACCGCGACCGCGGAAACCAATCCCATGGCCGCGACGAAGGGCAGGTGAATCAGGCTGTTCGCAAACGCGGTCGCCGCCAGCGGTTGGGTGCCCAGGCGCCCCACCATCAGCGTGTCCGCAAGGCCAATCAGCATCTGCCCGACCAACCCCGCCATGATGGGAAGGGCCAGCGCCAGCGTCGCCTTGAGCTCACGCCAACCGGTTCTCCAGGCGTTGGTACCTTCCTCCCTCAATGGAACATCCGCTGCCCTAAGGAAGCGTGAGCAACGCCACGGAGTCCTGGTCCTTGATGAAGATGCGCTTGCCGGAAAGGACCGGGGCCGCGTGCGTGGGAGTTCCCGCCACCTTCAGGCGCGCCAGCTCGGCGTAGGCTTTCGGATTCGGCTCGAAGACCACCAGTTCCGATGCAGGCGTCAAGGCGACCAGTACCGCCCCGGCATCCACCAAGGAACCGAAGCCACCGCCGCCACCGCGCATCCCGCCGCGTCCCCCACGCCCGCCGGCTCCCGTCGACGGTGCCGCCGCCGTCTCCGCTGCCGCCGGCGGGTTGAGCGGCGCCTTCCATGCCGTCTTGCCGTCGTTCGCGTTCACGCAAAACAAGTCGTTACCCGCGCTCAAGCCGTACACGTGTCCGTCCTTCAAGATCGGGGAGTTGAACTGCACCGAGTTGTCGCTGTTCTTCCACAGCTCCTTCGCGCTCAGGGTTCCGCCGCTGGGTTCAAGCTCGACGGCCGTGACGCCCCGCCCTGATCCCGAGTAGATCACCTTCGAGCCCGTCACGATGGGCGTAGCCGCATTGTAACCGCGGCCCTGCACGGCAAACGGCGTTTCCCAGACGACCTTTCCATCCGCGACACCGAGCCCCACGATCTTGGAGTCCGTGGTTGCCAGCGCGTACTTGGACCCGCCCAGCTCCAGCAGCACGGGAGAGGCGTAAGCAGGGGAATCGCCCGTCCACCTCCATTTCTCGGCGCCCGTGGCCAGGTCATACGCAACGACGCCGCCGTTCCCGGGGCCGCCCACCTCGGCGATGCACAATCCCTCGGTTACGAGCGGCGACGCCGAGGTGAAGAACCGTGGCCAGGCTCCCTTGAAGTCGTCCTTCCGCCATAGCAGCTTCCCCGTCGAAGCCTCCAGACACGACAACACCCCACGCACGCCAAAGGTCACCACCTTGCCGTCCGCCACCGTGGGCGACGACCGCGGGCCGGAGAACCCCGAGGCTGGGCCTTCAGCACCCAAAGAATCGTACCGATCGCTCCAAAGCTCCTTGCCGGTCGCCGCGTCGAGGCAGCGCGTCACCTCGGCCCCCTGCTCGCGTGCGAACACGTAGAGCCGCTCACCGACCAACGCTGGCGTCGCCACCCCTTCCCCCACGGTCACCTTCCACTTCGGTGTCAGCTCCTTCGGCCACGTCGTCGGGGCCACGAACCCGGTGGCCTTCCCGTCACGGCTCGTTCCGCGCCACTGCGGCGAATCCTGGGCGACGGCAGCGGCCAGCATCAGGGCGACGGTCGAACCGGCGAGCAGTTCGCGAAACAGGAGTGTTCTCATGACGTTGTGGGGGCGATGAAGTTCTCAGTGTCACCATCGAGAGCTTGCCGGGAACATAGGCCCCTTCCGGGCGCGGGCCAGCGAAAAGTCCAATCGAGCACGCGGGGTTACGCTCCCAGTCGGTCCGCGCCGGGGTGCTCCCCGAACTGCCGCCAACGCTTCACCAAAACCCAGTCCGCCCCGCCTCAGCGGGAGCCGAGAGCCCACTCGAAGAAGGCGTACAACTGCTCATTCGAGGCCGGTGTGGGATCGTGCGTCGATCGGTTGGTCATTCCCACCCGGTTGGTGAAGCCCAAAAGCTGATTCACCGCCCGGCTGTGGTTCAGAGCCACCCAGCGTTCCTCAGGATCCTCCGAGCCGCCCGACACAAAGAACGGCCGGGGCGCGATCAACGCATGCAGTTCATGCAGATCCCGGCCCGCCGCGACCAACGCCTTGTAGGCTCCCGTGCGGCCGTTGCTCTCCGTAATGACTCCGGGCTTCCGCGTGGTCGCTGGATCCAGCCCGAGGTACCATGGTTCCCAATAATTGACGTTCGGACGGCTCTCGTCCCAGACAATCCCCGGGTCGCTCACCGCCACCGCCGCGAAACGCTCACAAAAAGCCCCGGCGAACAACGCCCATTTCCCGCCGTAACTGTGTCCCACCACCCCGAGGCGGCGCGCGTCCACGCGCGGCATGTTGCCGAGGGCGTTCGCCGCGTTGGCGGCCAGGTAGGCCAGGTACGAAAGGGGCTGGCATAAGGCACCGTTGCGTTCTGGCTTCCAGGCGTCCCCTCCCGGCGACCCGATGGACAGCGTCACGAAGCCCCGGCGCGTCAGGTGCAGGGCGAAATCGCGCAGCGGCTTTCCCAGACCGATGCTCGTCTCCGGCTCGTAGAAAGGCACCAGCACCGCGGGAAACGGTCCCTCCCCCGCGGGAACAAGCAACCAACCTTCGAACATCCGCCCCGGTGCCAGTTCCACGCGAACCCGTTGCTTTCCGAATCCTTCCTGCGTCGCGGTAGTCAGAACCTCCAGCTTGGGGGCATCGATCAACGGCGGCCAGGCGCCCATCACGGCGTGCCAGGCGGCGACAAGCTCCGTACGCCGACGCCTCCAATCCTCCGGAGTCAACACCGGCTGGCCGTCGTCGAATCGAAGCACCGGGCGATAAGTCCCAAGCGCGTTCGCATACGCCGGGGGCGGGCTGAAGGCACTCCGGATGAGGGATGGCGGGTCGGACAGCCGGCGGTCCACGACGGCGATCGGCTCGCCAGACGCCAGCGCGCCATGGTCGAGCGCGCCCATCGTGCCCCACAGCGCCCATCCGCCGAGCAGCATGCTTCTGAAGCCTCGGGAACGGACCAAGGCCGCGCTGAGCCATCGACCCGGAGGGGCGCCCATGAACTCCCGCGCTCCCGATGCATCGCGGTTTCGGAAGCCCGCCCGCGGCAGGCCGAGCGCCTCGAGTGCGCCCGGCTTGCCGCCGCGTTGCGGTTCGCGGTCCATCACGCTCAAGTCAACTCCACAGCCGGTCATTGGTCCGATCCTGATCCCACTCGGTTGTCGGCTCGAAGTACCCCGCGCCGGGCAAGAGATGTTTGCGAATCACCTCTTCGTTCAGGTCCACCCCAAGCCCCGGCGCGTCGGGCACCCGCGCGAAGCCGTCCTTCACGATGGGCTTCTCAATCCCGGTCACCAGGTCCTCCCACCACGAAACGTCGACGGAGTGGTGTTCCAAGGCAACGAAGTTCTGGGTCGCCGCAGCGCAGTGCAGGTTCGCCATGAAGGAAATGGGCGACCCCGCGAAGTGGAGCGCCATGGGGACGCCATGCTCCTCCGCGTAGTCCCCGATCTTCTTGGTTTCCTGGATGCCCCCCGCCGTCGCGAGGTCCGGATGCACCATGTCCACCGCCCGGGCGTCCACGAGCTTCTTGAAGTCCTCCTTCAGATAGATGTCCTCGCCGGTCAGGATGGGCACATGCACGGCCTCGGTAATCTCGCGAAGCATGTCGGTGTACTTCCAGGGAACCATGTCCTCCAGCCACGCCATCTGGTAACGCTCGAGCGCGCGCCCGAGCCGGATGCAACTGTTGAGGCCCACGTGCCCGAAATGATCCGCCGCCAACGGGATGTCCGGACCCACCACTTCCCGCACGCGCGCCACGAACTTGACCATCTCGTCGATCCCCTTGTCCGTGATTTCGACCTGTGTGAACGGGTGTTCGGTTTGATTGTAGCTCCGCCAGTCGAAGTTCCGCGGCAAGGTCAGCGTCCCGGGAATCCTGCGCACCAACCGGATGCCGAGGTCCATCTTCAGGTAGGTGTAACCCTGGTCCGCCCGGCCCTTGAGGCGACGCGCGAACTCGTCCGGGTCCTCTGACTCGGGCGTATCCGAATAAAGCCGGATGCGGTCGCGGTGCTTCCCTCCAAGCAGTTGGTAGACGGGGACGCCATAGGCCTTGCCGGCCAGATCCCAGAGCGCCATCTCCACCCCCGACACTCCGCCCCCCTGGCGGCCGTGACCGCCAAACTGTTTGATCTTCTTGAAGATCTTCTCGACGTTGCACGGGTTCTCACCCAGCAACCGGCTCTTCAGCATGAGCGCGTACCGCGCACTCCCGCCGTCCCGGACCTCGCCCAGGCCATGCAGACCCTGGTTGGTATCGATCCGGATGAGCGGCACTCGCATCGGGGCATCCCCGATCTCCGCAATGCGCAGGTCCGTGATCTTCAATCCGGACGGGCTCGACGCCCGGTTCACGGACTGGGCGACGCAGCCGATCTCCCGGTCCAACGTGCCGAGTCCGAAACCGAACGCGACCCCCCCACGCGCTGCGGTGCGGAGGAAGGACCGGCGATTCAGGGCTCCAGAAGGGCGGGTTGCCGTCCGGCCCGGTGTGAGGTTCGGATTCAAAGTGCCTCGAGCTTCGGCCATGGTTGAGCAGTGTTCGTCGACGGCGTTCGTCGGTGCGCGCTACCGTACGCGCGTTCAACTCCCGCCGGCGCCGTCAGACAGGGCGGCAGTACGGGGCTGCAAAACGCCTTGTTCCCCGCGGGAGTTTGACCAACAGTCTAGGCCGTGAACCCGCTCTGGCAATGCGCATGTTCTCGGGTGCTCCGGGCCGTCGTACTGAATGAACCCCCGCCCCCGGGGCGATGCCACCGCCTCGCGCGCAACCTGGGACAGGCCACCCCTTGCCATCCGGATCCGGCGCGCCGCGAACCGCGCGCCTCACCCAAACCCGACCCTCTGCTATGAGACTTCGCCCTCTGCTCGCCCTCGTCGCCTTCAGCCTCGCCGCCACGGGCGCCGCGGACATCCTGACGCTGTCCCGCGACGACCTCTTGGCGCTGACCTCAAAGTGGACCGGCGAACGCTATCCGGACGGACGGCCGAAGGTCCCCGACGGCTTGCTTGAACGGATGCGGAACGTCTCGATCGAGGAAGCCTGGGAGGTGTTGAAGGGCCAGGGCTACAACAACCAGTTCGAGGGCAACTGGCTGATGCTTCACGCGGACGTGCCCATCGCCGGACGCGCCCTCACCGCGGTCTACATGCCGGCCCGTCCGGATTACGTCGAGCGCGTCAACGCCCTTGGCAAGGAGCAGGGCCGCATCGGCAACTCCAATTCCTGGCCCATCGACATGCTCCAGAAAGGCGACGTCTACGTGGCGGACGGTTTTGGCAAGATCGCGGACGGCACCCTGATCGGTGACAACCTCGGCAACTCCATTTACGCCAAGTCCGGCAACGGGGTGGTCTTCGACGGCAGCGTGCGCGACATCGAAGGGCTGTCAGAGATTGCCGGATTCAACGCCTTTGTCCGCGGCTGGCATCCCACGGCGATCAAGGACATGACCTTGGGCGGCGTGAATGTTCCGATCCGCATCGGCGGGGTGACGGTCCTGCCTGGCGACGTCGTACTGGCCAAGCGGGAGGGCGTGATCTTCATCCCGGCCCACCTGGCGGAGCGCGTGGTGACGACGGCGGAAGTGGTGGCGTTGAAGGACCGGTTCGGACACCAGCGCCTGCGCGAAGGGGCCTACACGCCCGGACAGATCGACCGTGCCTGGACGCCCGAGATCAAGGCCGACTTTCTGAAGTGGTTCGACGCCCTCGAGAGCCGCCCCCCCATCTCCCGCGACGAACTGCGGAAGAAGCTGTAGCGAACTGCGCCTCGCTGCCAGGTAGATCGGGCACTCCGCTGTCCGCCGAAGCCGGCGTGCTGTCGGGCATTCGCACTTGCGCGGGCGCGGGGTGGCGTTAAGGTGGCACGCGCAGCGGCGGCGGGGTAGCCAAGTGGTAAGGCAGGGCTCTGCAAAAGCCTCATTCGTCGGTTCGATTCCGACCCTCGCCTCCATCTTCAAGATGCTGGTGTTCAGCGGGTTGGCGGCAGCGGGAAGCCAACTGTCAGTGTAACTGTCAGTGAACCGGGGCCGGTTTCGACCGCTCCGCCACTGCTCCGGCACTGCGCGAACTCGGCTCTCCTGCTGCTCGCTCACGGTGAGCGGTCAGGCGGATCCATGATGCAACGCATTGAGATCCGTTGCCATGAAGAGCCGTTACATCCTGTTCCTCCGGGGCCGCACCTTCTACGTCGAGGACACCCTCACCGGCAATCAGCGCAGCCTCCACACCCGGGACCGCGCCACCGGCGAACGCCTCGTGTATGCCCGAAACGAAGCCGAACGGCAACCTGCCATCAACCTGCAGATCGCCCGCGCCTACCTCGCTGCCAGCGACCCGAGCATCGCCACCCGCACCTGGCAGGTCGTCATGGACGAGATGGGGAAGCTCAAGCGGGGGCCCACGCTGGAACGCTGGGCACGGGCGATGAAGGACACCGCGTTTGACACGATCCGGCGCCTCCCGGTTCTGGAGACCCGCCCGGAACATTTCCTGCGGGTGCTGGAGAGTGGCAAGGTTTCGACCAACGTGTTCCTGCGCCGCCTCCACAATTTCGCGCTGGATATGACCTGGCTCCCGTGGCCGGTCATCGTGAAGCGGCAATGGCCCCTGGTGGTATTCCGCCCGAAGAGGGCCATCACCTGGGCCGAGCACCTTGCCATCGTCGAACACGAGCGAAATCCCGAGCGGCGGGCGTTCTATCAACTCGCCTGGCACGTCGGGGCCGCCCAAGGGGACTTGGCGGCGCTGACGGCGGAGGACATCGATTGGGACCAGCGGGTGCTCAGCTTTGCCCGGAAGAAGACCGGCAGCACGGCGCTGCTTCGCTTCGGAGCCGAGGTCGAGGCAATCCTCCAGGCGCTGCCGGCCTCCGGTCCGCTCTTCCCGTATCTTCGTACCGTCCGGGCGAGCGACCGTGCGACTGAGTTCAAGCAACGGTGCGCCCTCGTCGGAATCAAGGGCATCACGCTCCACTCCTACCGGTATGCGTGGGCCGAGCGCGCCAAGGCGGCCGGTTACCCTGAGCGCTTCGCCCAGGAGGCCCTCGGCCACAACTCGACCGCCGTGCACCGCGCGTACGCCCGTCGGGCGCAAGTGCTGCTCCCCCCGCTGGAGGAGTACGAAGCCAAAGTCGTGCCGTTCGAACCGGAAGGGAAACGATCCCGCGCGAGTCATGTCTCCAGCCCCATCCTGACTCAACCTGTCGCGAGTTGAGCGATTGTGGCCAAGCGCCGCAGAGTGGATGCGTGACGGATAGGGCATGCCGCAGGCGAGCCGTTTGGTCCGCGCCTGCCCTCGCGGACGGCCATCGCCTGCTGCGACCCTGACTCGTCGCCTGGATGGTCAACGCCTTTGCCCGAAACGGCACGCCAACGCCCGTAGGCTCGGCGTCGGCGTGCCGTTTCCCCGATGGAACCTGCTTCGAGAAGGATCGCGCGCGTGCGGCTCGTGACTGGCGCGGTGCGTCGGTTGCCGGCTGGCTGGTTCTCGCCCCCTACGCCGACCTGGCTCGCGCGTTCAGGTCAGTTGCTTCCGCGCTCTCAGGGTCCGCGCGGCCCCACACGGATTCCGCGCCCCGGTCATCGCGCCCCCGCGGAATCCGCCGGGCAAGCGCACCCGTCGTCCGGCAAACTCATCGCGAGTTGAGCCATCGAGGGCGATCGTGGTACAATGCGGGCATGTCGGCCGAGACCATCATCTCCGAGATTCAGAAGCTGCCGCCCGAAGACCGACGGCGGGTTGCGGCGTTCGTGCGGCAGGGGGCAGCCCCGAGCGCCGAGCCCACCGCCGAGAGATCGGTCGCGGGCATCTTGACCCGTGCCCTGGTGCCCGGGCGGACCAGCCTGCCGCACGAGATGGCCAACCTCATCCTGGGCGCGGCCATCCCTCCTCAGGAATTGGATCTGGTGGATGGCCTGTTGGAGCGAAAGCGCGACGTTGGCCTCAGCGACGAGGAGGAGACCAGGCTCCAGAACTACCTTCATGCGAATTCCCTCCTCATCGAGCTGAAGTCCTCGGTCCGACTCGCAAGAAACGTGGTAAGCCTTCACGGAATCCGCTCGGGGCGAGCCCCTGACAGTGCGCCAAGGCACGTCTTGCCCGGTCTTCCTGAGTCCGTGTGACATGCGATCGCAGTCGGCGGCAGACGATTCCGTTAAACATGCGGACGGAGTCGCCGCAGGTGCGTGGAGGGACGCGCAGTAGCTTGCTGTCGCGCCTCCACACAAAATTGCACCGGTCCGCACTGCATGAAGATGATCGCGTGATGGCCATCGTTCCGAGTGAGATCCTGTGTAGCAGTTGGAGCGTGTTCCGTTTGCAGTAGGCGTTGACTTTTCTGTGAACCTTCCCCAACTGGCCAACTGGTTTTGCCATCCATGCCCGCCAAGTCGCCTGAGGTGATTTACCGGTACCAGCCGATGCGCCCGGATGCCGTGGACTTAGTCCGGAATGGACGATTGTGGTTTTCGAATCCGTCACGGTTCAATGACCCTTTTGATTTCCTTCCTGCTTTCTCCAACGAGGCAAGACAGTTGGTGGATAAGGACAGAGAAGAGGCTTACTGGACTAATACTTCCTTTCGCGGTAGCCGAATATCGTTCATGAAGAACACCGAAGACGAACGCAACCGTAGGGTTCGCGACTATTGCCGTTGGCGTCAGTCCGAGTTCATCAAAGTTCTGGCAAGGAAGTTCTTTGTCGCCTGCTTTTCTGAGATTCCCGACAGCATTTTGATGTGGTCGCATTACGCGTCATATCACTCCGGCTTGTGCATTGGGATTCGGCCTGCGAAGATGGGGCTACCTCGCGAAAAGGCATTGCGTTGGAAGGTCCGTTACCTCGATGAACGACTTCCGCTTGATCACAGCAGACCGAACGATATCCCGCTTCGGAAAGCACGGGCATGGCGCTATGAACGGGAATGGCGGGTTGTGATGGCAACGAGCGACTTGACGCCCGGCAATCGGCCGCTTTCGCCGGAGCACAAGAAGCACCCGTCCGAGCCTGGCTACTTCCTGCAATTGCGTTGGGATGCCTTTGAATCGGTTCGCTTTGGTCCGAAGGTGGATCCGAAGAAACGCGCAGCAGTGTTAAAACACTTGCAGGCGAGCGAACGGAGACACGTCGAGATCATCCAGATGCACCTGTCGCCTGATAGATTTGAACTGGAAGCGGAAGTTCTCCGCAAGGGACTTTGAATGGCCGAAGGTAAGTGGTATGAAGCCCACATATTCCCTACCACCGACACGCCGCCACTCCGCCGCACCACGTGGTCGCAGATCCGCGATCAGACTCCGACTGCGCCTGGAAGCGGTTCGGGTCAAGCTCGCGATAGTGCGCCAAGGCGCGTCTTGCCCGGTCTTCCTGGGCCTGGGTGAGGTGTGACCACAGCCCGCGCCGAACGATGCCGGCGAAGATCCGCACGGAGTCTCCGCAGGCCTCGCGCGCCCGCACGGCGGCGGCGATGAAGTCCAAGGCTCTGGCTTCCGAGGCCTGCACGACGCCCATCGTCGCCGCCTGGTGGTAGAGCGATTCAAGCCGACCGAAGCTCCGCAGGTCCTGCGCTTGGATGTCCCGGAAGCTGGGAGGCCTTCCCCCACTCCACGCAGAAACACCAGCACCATCGCTGCGCGCAGTTTCCTGGTCTTTAGCTTCGATAGAAGTTTTCAGGTCTTCTATAGGGGGTGCAAAAGCAGTGCGCTTTTCGAGCCCGGGGGGTGCAAATTCCCTGGCTGGTTTATCCCGAGTCACGGGGCCCCAGGCGAGGTTGATGATGAAGTAGGCACCGTCCCGATTCAGCTTCCACTGGGTTGATCCCGTATCCTCACCGATCCACCCCAGTTCGATCAACTGCTTGCGCGCATAGCGAACCGCCCGCTCCGAGATGCCCATCGCCCGCACGATCCAGGACACCTTGACCGTCCCACGGGACCGCACCTCGGCACTTTGGCGCGACAGCGATAGAGCTCGCACCACGTAGGCGACCATCGTTTTGGTGATCGCGATGGACCCACAGTTCGCCAGGAACCGGAGGACCGGGCGTGGGAATGGGATCGGACGCCTTCCGCTGCGCTTGCATCGAAGCGTTTCCATCAACGCCTCGGAGCCGTCCGCGGCCGCTGTGGCAAATTCGATGCACTCAGGCGAGTACTGGACCAAGCCGGCGCGTTGGAGCCGCGCCAACGCTCGCCTCGTGGCTACGGCCGACAAGCCGGTAAGGCGCTCCAACTCCTCCGCCGAGTATCGAACCCGGGTCGCTCCCCGATTCCCGCCCCGCCTTCGGGCGCGCCGTGCTGCCTCCCGGATCGCCACCAATTCGTGGCAGCCGAAGTACACTCGAAGGCTTCCCGTGCCTATCTTGCCCGCGGTGAACGCCGCGAACACGTTCGCAAGCTCGACCGGAGTGATCGTCCGGAATCCGTGCTCTTTTGACATGACCCCCTCCCCTGGCCGTGGCAGCGGATCCCAGGCACACGTGTCAGGTCGCGTTTCTTCCGAACGCCCCTTGCGAAGGTGAGGGAAAGTGGTCCATACTCAAAACATGCTTTTCTTGCTTTGAGATGGGCTCTCAGATCCCCGAGCCTTCGTCGGGACACGGAAAACCAGCGCGCCAACGCTGGTTTTTTTGTGCCCGGATCTCGTTGCCTGGATTCGTTGGTTTCTACTCCGCCGGCATTAAACTCCCTTGATTTGCTCTTAGACTGCAACCGCCTTGAGGTGCTTGTCGCACAGTCGGGCGATTGCTGACAAGACCCTCTTCAAAGCGCCTCGTAGCCCTGTAGCTACGTGGCGACGTAGCCCAGTACCCACCGCGACACGTAGCCTGGTAGTGCTGTGGCCACGTCGCCACCGGGATACGTATCCCTCGCGATTCCCGAGAAGCGCCGGCCCCTTGCGCCGATGCCCCCTTGCCACCGGTCGTGCGCGAGTGATACGTATCCTGGTATCTTCGTAGCGCCAGGGACACTCGCCGGTGTCCCGAAAGCGGCGTCACTTTATTCCGGGAGGCCCATGGAACACCGTCCAATTTCGACCATTCAGAAAGCCGTCCAGACTGCCATCATTGGCGTCGGCAACCAGAAGGGTGGGGTCGGCAAGACCACCGTCACCGTGCAACTCGCCTGCGCCCTGGCGGAGTTGGGGCGCCGCGTGCTCATCGTGGATCTGGATGTCAACGCGGGTTCGACCAAGCACTTCGGCGTGAAGCCCGAGGCGTTTCTTGGGACCTTTGAAGTGCTGGTGGGGGACGAAGACCCCATGGACGTCGTCGTCAGCCGGGGCGATGAGCAGAACAACCTCCCCGAAGGCGTGCACCTGGTCACCGGTTCCAGAAAACTGGAAGACCTTGAGGAGCGCCTCCGCACCAAGAAGTCGAAGTTCGATCCGGTGCCGCTCCACGACTGCCTGAAACCGGTGGTGGCCCGGCTTCGAGGCCACTACGACTACGTGCTCCTGGACACGCCGCCCAGCGCTCCGCTCCCCATTGTCGCCGCCTACAAGGCCGCGGACGGCTTCCTTCTCGTGGCCATTCCCGAGGGTCTCGCGATTCAGGGGTTGAATGAAGCGCTCCATGACATTGACGAAGTCCGCCGCTACGGGAATGAGAACCTCCGCCTCGTCGGGATCGCCATCGGGGCGGTGGAAAGTCGCACCCGCCTGAGCCGGGAGCTCCTGGCCTATGTCGCTGGCGCCTTCAAGGAATACCAACTCCTGCCCGTGATCCCGCGCTCGACCCTCGTTCCCACCGCCCAGACGCAGGAGAAGACCATCTTTCAGCTCGATCCCGACCATCCGGTTTGCGAGGCGTTTCGTCAGCTCGCCCGGAACTTCGAGACCAACGTTGCCCGCTTCATTCACGGCCAGGAGGCACCGGGAGCGCGGTCTCCATCGCCGGAGGTGGCCCATGGCTAGACGAGCTCCCGTTCTGCCGGTGGAGTACAATCCCGTTGGCGACCGGCTTCGGCGTCTGACCCTCTCGCCAGAATCGCCCGCGACGCCGGTCCAGTATTCGGAAGCGATTCCGACAGCCGAACGACCATCGCCCGGTCCGGAGGATGAAGCGTCGGTTCGCTTCAGGGACATGCCGAGGGGCCCGGAACCCGAGCGGATTCCCGAAGTTCCGACGGGACGGGAGTTGAAGGCCGTTTCGGTTCGCTTTCGGTGTACTCCAAGCGAGCGGAAGAAGTGGCATGAGCTCACGCGCAACCTCTCCGGGGACCACAACAACCTGAGCCATTTCGTTCGCGCCGCGATGCTGCTGTTCGATCATGCCCATGATCAGCTCGTCAGGCTGGCGCCCGAGATTCAACGGCTGCGAAAGCCGGCGACCACCAACGTGCTCGGTATCGTTCTTTACGAACAGCGGTTGGCCGGCTTTCTGTACGACGCCATCCGCAACTCCGGTCGCCCCAAACCGTGAATCATCACGGCCTTTTGGGCACAACGAGCGAAACGGTGGGCTTCGTGACGCGGCGCCGGCGAACCCACCAGAATCACTGACGCGCCTCAAACTCACCTGCCTCCCCCTTGTGCGGCTCCTCTCCGCATGCTACTCACAAGCCGAGGGTCCTCCACCTGAGAGGTTTTGCGCCCGTGCTCTTTTCCGATTCGCCTGGCACCTTCGTCGGCGTAATCGCCGCCACCGTCGCGGGGATCGCCTTCGTGCGCTCCGGCCTCCTTTGGAGAGACGCCGTTTCAGCGTCCCATCTTCGTGGTCGCTCCCTGCGTTCGCGGCGCGAGGCGGTTTCCAAGATCGCTGCCTCCCGCACCAACACGGACCCCGGTTTTCGGTTGGGCCGTCATCTCTTCGCCTCGCGACTGGCCTCGGGCCACATCGCCATCGTCGGCGCGACGGGCAGCGGCAAGACCATCCTGCAGCGGCTCCTGCTTCAGTCCGTTCTGCCGCGCATACGCAAAGGTGGAACGACGCGTGCGCTGGTGTACGACGCGAAACAGGACATGCTCGGCATCCTCGCCGGCATGGCCCCGGATTGCCCGATTCACATCCTCAACCCGCTCGACCAGCGTGCGGTTGCCTGGAACATGGCCGCGGACATCACTTCGCCGGCCTCGGCCCTTCAGATGGCGCATTCCCTGGTGCCCGAGGCCAAGAACGACAACAGCCCCTTCTTCGCCAACGCCGCCCGACACCTCTTGAACGGCGTGCTCACGAGCTTCATGCTCCATGCCCCTGCTTCCTGGACCTTTCGGCATCTGCTGCTGGTCGCGCGGGATACCACTCTGCTCCGTGAAGCCCTTTCCCGTTCGGAGCTGACCCGTCACCTCCTCCAGTATTTCACCCATGAGGGCACGCTTCAGAACATCGTTTCGACGCTGCTCACCCACACTGCTCCCTACGAGATCATCGCCGCCGCCTGGGATCGCGCCTCGGGCCGGCTGAGTCTCCGGGACTGGGTCCACAACGATTCGGTTCTCGTCCTCGGAAACGACGAGGAGAACCGCTCGGCCATCGAGACCATCAACCGGCTGGTCTTTCGACGCATCACGGAGCTGATCCTGGCGAAGGACGAGGTCGGCGCCCAGGGAACTGACCGCTCTTGGTTCTTTCTGGACGAGGTCCGGGAGGCAGGCCGCCTGGACGGCCTTTCCCGGTTGCTGACCAAAGGTCGGAGCAAGGGGGCCGCGGTGGTGCTTGGGTTTCAGGATGTGAACGGGCTCCACGAGGTGTACGGCCGCGAAGTGGGGGAGGAACTGCTTGGGCAATGCAACAGCAAGATCGTCCTTCGCCTCAACAGCCCCGAGACGGCCGACTGGGCCTCGCGCCTCTTCGGCTCGCGGGAGGTTCTGGAGACTTCCCGGAACCAGAGCCGAAGCCGGAACTCCCGCGGAATCGGGTTGGACTGGCAGAGCTCAAGCGGGGTCTCCCTCTCCAACGGCATCACCAAACGCGAGGTGGTTCTCGACTCGGAGTTCATGAATCTCCCGGAGACCACCCCGGACACGGGCCTGAGCGGATTCTACCTCACGCCACCGACCGGTGGGTTTCTCGACCATATCCCCGGCACGTGGATTGACGAACACCTGATCCCGGCCCACCCGAAGACCGCCAACATCACGCTGCGCCCCGACTCCGAGCAGTATCTCCGACCTTGGGGTGAACCCGATTGGGTGGTGCTTGGTCGCAACCCGTCGGCACCGCCGCTTCGCCTCGTTCAGTCAGGATAAGCCCATGGTCATTTCCAGGTCCGTTTCCCGAATGATTCAGTTCCACACACCACGCATTAAACTGCGTTTGCCCTGAGAAGGTCGCCCGGTGCTCTCGATCTCCAAGGCCATCACTGGCGCCGGACAATGTGACTACTACCTGGCCCTGGCTTCCCGCGACGATTATTACCTCGACGCCCAGGAAGCCGCCGGCTTCTGGCTGGGAGTCGGGGCACGGGCGCTCCGGCTTCAGGGCACGGTCCGGGCGGACGACTTCCGCCATTTGTTCCGCGGTTTGAGCACCGACGGAGCAACCCGACTTGTGAGGAACGCGGAATCGGAGCGGCGTCGAGCCGCCTGGGATCTCACCTGGAGTGTGCCCAAATCGGTGAGCACGGCCTGGAGCCAGGCGCCCGAGCACGTTCGATTTGAAATCGAAGCGACGGTCAACGCGGCGGTGGGAGAGGGAACGCGCTACCTGGAAAGCATTGGCGTCGTTTCCCGGCGCGGCGAGGATGGTGTCGTTCGCGAGCGGGGCCGATTGATCATGGCGGCCTTTCCGCACTCAACCAGCCGCGCCCAGGACCCGCAGCTTCATGTTCACACCGTTCTTCTGAACGTGGCGGTCCGCGACGATGGGTCAACGGGCACGGTCGAGCCTCGAGAAATCTTCCGCCATCAGCACGCAGCAGACGCGATCTTCCGCGCCGAACTGGCTGCCCAGCTTGAAGCGCGTCTTGGACTTCGAGCGATGCGGGAAGGGCGTGCCTTCGAGCTTCTCGGCGTTGACCGGGAACTCATGGCGGCGTTCTCCACCCGCCGCGAAGAGATCCTGGCCGCGATGGCGACGAAGGGCGTCTCGGGGCCGCGCGCCGCCGAGGTCGCCGCCTTCGACACACGCCGACCCAAGGAGTCCGTGAGTCGGCAGGTCCTTTTCGAGACGTGGCATCGAACGGGTCTGGCACACGGCTGGAGCGAAAGGCAGCTTGCTCACCTCCTGCACGCGCCGTTTCCAGCACGGGACTTCGCCCATGAGCGGGAGCAAGTGATCAACAAGGCGCTGGAACGTCTCACCGCCCACCACAGCCACTTCTCGCTTCGCGAGCTGACCATGGTCTTGGCTGAGGAAGCCCAGGGCCGCGGGCTCCCCGCACGCGACGTCCTTGCGGCGAGGGATGAACTCGTCCGCTCGCAGCAGGTGGTGCATGTTGGGGCGAAGCACCGCGAGCCGCGTTACTCGACGCCGGAGATGCTCAGGCTGGAGGCCGAACTGCTTCAGGCCGCTGCCGTACTTCATCGAGCGGAACGGACGGTGCCAGGGGTTGAGGGCATCGTTGAGCCGATTCTCGCGGTGCACGACACCCTCTCCGCTGAACAGCGCTGCATGGTCGAATCGGTGACGGGCTCCGACGGCGGTCTGCACCTGGTGACCGGCATGGCCGGGACCGGAAAGTCGTTCGCCTTCGGCGTCGCCCGCCAGATCTGGGAGGCTGAAGGCCTCACGGTGCACGGCACAGCCCTCGCCGGAAAGGCCGCCCTATCCCTCCAGGAAGGAAGCGGCATCCAAAGCCGCACCCTGCACCGCCTTCTCTGGGGGATCGAACAGGGTTTGGCGCAGCTCGATCCGCACTCCGTTGTGGTGCTCGACGAGGCGGCCATGGTCGGAACCCGGCAGCTCCGGGACCTCGTGATCGCCTGCGAGCATGCCCACGCCAAGCTCGTCCTCGTTGGGGACGCGGCCCAGCTCCAAGCCATCGAACCCGGCGGCGGCTTCGCCGCGTTGGCGAGGGATTTTGGAGCGTCGTCCCTCACCGAGATCCGCCGACAGCGGGAGGAATGGGCACGCCAGGCCGTACACGACTTTGCCGACGGCGATTCAGGCGAAGCGTTCGCTGCGTTTGACGAACGAGGGCTCATCCGATGGGCGCCCACAGCCACCGACGCCGAAATGCGTCTGATCTCCGACTGGAGCGGGAGTTTCGTTCACGACCCAAGCGGAAGCCTCATCCTCGCCGGGACAAACGCCGAGGTGTCCCGCCTTAACGCGATGGCGCAACGGGTCCGGCAGGGCGCTCAGATGCTTGGAGACGGGTCGGTCCCGGTCGGGTCTGAAACCGTCTTTGTGAATGATCGCGTGTTGTTCACTCGCAACAGTCAGGCACTCGCGGTGTTCAACGGCGAGCTTGGGACCGTGATCGGGTGCTCGCAGGACACCCTCACGGTCGCCATGGACCGGGGGAGGCAAGTGAACGTCCGCGTCAGTGAATTCCCGCACCTTCGGCTGGGATACGCCATGACCGTGCACAAGGCCCAAGGAACCACGGTGGAAGAAGCCTTCGTGCTCGCGGGCTCGATGCAGGACCGCGAGCTCACCTATGTCGAGGCCTCTCGCGCCCGAGGCGCGACACGCTTCTACGTCGGAGGGGAGGACCTCCCCGAGCTGGCCATGCGCGCGGAGCGGAGCCGCCGGAAGGAACTCGCCTCGCGCCTGCCGCTGCACGAAGGACCCTCCTTGGAGCTTGAGCACGTTCGATAGGGGCCGGCGGGATGCGCTCGACCGCCGGACGCTGTTGTGACGACCAGGCGTCTATTGCTCCGCCCATCAATTTGCGGTAAACCTCCATGGTGGGGGGCTTCCATGTTTGCGACATCGCCGCTTCATTCGCCCAGAGGAGACAACCGACCATTCGGCGGCGGGCGTCTCCCTGTGCCCGAGGATCGGGTCTATCACGGCCGGCGCGACGGCTCCGGCGGTGTCGAGGTTTGGAGCGTTGACCGTCCTGAGCCATCTCATGGCCCTGCGCCGGAAAAGCACGCCCTTGAGCCGAGGCTTGAGATCCGTTCGCACAGCCCGGCCGGTTTTGCCTGGGGATACGGCGGCTCCGGCCCTGCCCAGTTGGCCTTGGCGTTGCTGGCTGACGCCTTAGGGGATACTGAACTCGCCGAAGAACACTACCAGGCGTTCAAGTTCGCCTACGTGGCCACGTGGGGCGACTCGTGGTCAATCACCGCGCGGGAGATCCGGGACTTCGTGCGCCGGTCGGATGGAAAGCCGGCCCGATCCGAGTTCGAGGGATTTCGCGCGGGGGCGATTGTCGCCACGGCGAACGCCATCGAGAGCCTCAGCGCCAGTGACATCCGGGCCGGACTCCAGAGGCACCTTTCCGGGGACTGGGGTGAATTGGACCGCGAGGATTGGGCGGCGAACGAGCGTGCTCTGCGGGACGGCGCGCGCCTTCTTTCCGCCTACACGGCGGCCAGCGGTCAGCGGTTCTGGATCATCACGGAGTGGGATCGGCACGCCACCACCGTGCTCCTGCCCGAGGACTACTGAGCTCGGCCACTTCGCCCAGCGGTGTCCGGTACATGGTCAGCCCGAAGACACCCCCCAGATCTCTGGCAGGGGCTACATGTCCCCGCGTCGAATCGTCGGCGGGACGCCCAGGATATAGTCTGCCGCCTTCTGCGCCTCGCTGGCCGCCTTGACCACCCAGGTCTTGTGATCCTTGATCCGTAGTACGTCGAGCCAGCCTTGCAGGTAGGCCGCCGAATTCTCAAAGCCGTCCTCCACGATACCGGCGCTTGCGCCGAGGAAGGCGGCCGTCATCTCGGCGACCAGCTCCTCCAGGCCGTAGATCTTCCTTTCTTCGCCCACGGCGTAGCGCCCCCGGTTCTCGGTCAGCGATGGCCGGTTCAGCCGCGACTCGTGCCCCGTCGAGTGGGCGAGCTCGTGGAAGAGGGTCTTGAAGAAGCGCCACTCGGCCCGGAAGGTCTCGCGGCTGGGCATCTCGACCGTGTCGCTGTCCGGAATGTAGTGCGGGTAGGACTTCCGCCCCTCGTTGATGGCAGGAGGCCGAGGCATCTCCGCCACAATCCGGCGGGCATTGTCTGCCATGGCACTTTCCGTGTAGGTCTCGCACTTCGGAACCTGTGGGAATGGGACGCCCTCGACCTGGCAAGCGTTGAAGACGGTGTAGAGCTTCAGGAAACGCCGCTTCTCCACTGGCACAGCCTCGTCGCCGGCGACCACTGAGCTGGGGTCTGCTTCCTTCGTCCAAGTGCCGACCTTGACGACGGGGAGCCCTTTCTCGCCCCTACGGACGTGACCGCCCAGTTCCTGGGCCTGCCTGAACGTGAGGAAATACGGCGACTGGAATTCCTGCGACCCCAGCAGGAACACGTTGATCCCGCTGTAGAGCCTGCCGCTCGAGAAGTTCCTTGGAAACCCTGCGCGGGCGATCGAGGGCGACTGCCACGCGACCACACCGTGTTCAATCCGCTCGATGATCCGGGCGGTGATCGTCTCGTAAACATCGAGCTTTTCCCGTTCGCTGGTTCTTGGTAACTCCGCCTTCTCTCTCTCAGCGCGGCTGTCCCGCGCTCGCTCCATCGTGCCCATCTAACCGCCGCCTCCACGCGAGATGGACAAGCCTACCACGCGATTAGGCCGCTATGGAAGAGCCCTGCCGGGCCGATTACAGGTTCACCATGACCGAAACGGCGTCAACTTCTGGATCATCACGGAGGCAAATCGCCTGGCCACAACCATCTTGCTCCCGGAAGACTACTGACTTGGAGCTGGGCGAGGCCTGCGGGCTCCGGCCTTCTGCGCCCCCGGACATCCCCCGTAAACGCCCGGTATCGTATCCCTCCACGCTACCGATTCGCCGGTCCTATAGGCGTGCAGAAGCCTATCCTTCCGCCTTTCTCCCACGGATCTCGAAGCCACAGAATCGATGTAACAGCGCGGCGCGGGCGGCGGGAGGTGTTCCATTCGCAGGCCTCCTAAGGTCTCCTAGGATGCTGGAATTGCGTCAGGCAGACTTCCACACCGCTTTTCGGTCTAGCTTTTCGCCCGCAAGTCCCTGTGCAGGACAGGGGCGTCGTCCCCCCAAACTAGGAGAGAAGCTGGCAGGAGCACGCCAGAACCTGAATCACGTGAAGTGCCGCCTTCTGATCTCGTCCGCATGGAACTGATAGGCGAGAGGAGTTGCGTGGAGTTCAGTCGGTACCCAAGCTGGGTGGGTGGGGATATCGCCGCCATCGTAGAGTGTGCTGGCGTAGTCAATCGGCCGTGCTCTGGCTAAGCCACGGCGAGTTAGGGAGTTGATAGCCTGGCAGGTCTCTGCCGAGAGTCCTGATCCAATCAAGACATGGTGGTACTTCTTCATCCACTTCTTTGTCTTCATGGTCATGACGCTGAAAATACTGTCGCCAAGATTACCACGTGGAACTTCAGAGATTAGCTCCGGTGGTATCCGTTTCCAGAGCTCCTGGTCTCCGCCGAAGGAGCCGTTGGCGAAAGCCTGGATCGCCAGCCCTCCACGAAAATCAATTGCCCCCAAGATCTGCGATTCGATCTCCGAAAGCGGGGCTTCGGCAGGAATGGCAACCTCCCCGTCCGCCAATTCCTCAATGGGCCAGAGTTTGTTTACGGCCAGCACAGGGACACCATCGAGTGAATCCGTTTTCGAGTAACAGGCAACGATCAGATCAACCTTCTGGGGGTCGTGTCCGTGATAGCGAAAGTTGATGGCGAACAATTCCGCTTCAACCTTCTTGACTGAGCCGTCGTTCATTCGGACCACGTAGTCTGGACATACCTCCTGGGACAATATGATCTCGCTAATCCCGAATCGGATCAGGTTCTTATCGAGCCATTGCCGAAATTCGGCTTCAGACTCGTATATTACTGCTTCTTTCACACGCAAGAGCAATCCAAGGCTGATGTGGTAAAGTCAAGAACTTGATTACGGCATCCATCAGGCCCTTCACTCCATTATCGCCTTCAGCAGAGCTTCGCGGGCGTCGGTATAGTAGAGGATGTTGACCTTCGTGATCAGGTCGTCGGGCAGGTCGTTGAGTTGCTTCCGAGCGGAGACGGGCATTAGCAGGGTCGTTGCGCCCTTCTCGATGGCCAGCTCCGCCACGTTGACGGCGTTGTGAACCGGGTCCACCGAGCCGCCCAGGTTCAGCCCGCCGATGACCACCAGCCCGCCCTTGGTGCCCTTTTGGAGCAGGGCGCTGCACAGGGCGACCAGGACCGCGAGGCCTGTCCCGTTCCCGCCTTTGCTGGCGTCAAAGGCCCGAAGCTGCACGGAAAACTCGTGCTCGCGGGGGTCGCGGTCGCCGGTCAACTGCTTGGCCCGCGAATAAAGGTTCTGCTCGGCGTACCGCACGCTCTCCGAGAAGGGAGCCGGAGCGGGCCGGTTCAGTATCTTCACCCCGGACCCCGGCCCTTCCGTGACCTCGATCCGGTAAAGCCCGGCGTTCTCGTCTAGCCCTCCCGGACTGATCGTCCAGATCTGGCCTGAGGGCAGGGGGTCGGAGCCGATACTGTCCTCGCTTTGCAGCTCCGGCGTGACCACGAACTTCTCCACACCGTCCTGACCCAGGGTGTAGCTGAAGTGCGTGTTCCTGAACTCTGCCGATCCAATCCGCTTCTGTTGCTCCTTCACCCGGCGGCGGCACTCCAACGCCAGCCGCACGGCCCATTCCAGGGCCTCGTCCGTGATCGGGCTGTCCGGGTTGGGGTGAAGCAGCTTGAGCAGGCCATTGACGGTCTTCTGAACCGCCGTGGTATCGCGTCCGCTCAACGCCCCGCCGAAGAACACTCGGCCCTGGAGCGCGGTGAGTCGGCTTTGTTTGCGAAGATGAGTCCAACATTCGGACAAAAAGTCGCTGACCAGACCGAAGTGATTGGTGAAAAGTTGTGCCGAAACCTTGGGCACGTCCCAGCCGGGGGCGTAGCAATGGATTCGGTCCTGGAAAGCCGTGTCATCGCGCATCTCAGGCGGCAGTGGCCCGAACAGGTGCCCGATCTTCTGTTGGTGCTGCACGTCCACGTCGAAGTTGCCGACCATGACGATGCCGCCATCGGCCCGGATGCTCTCCTTGCCCCGGCTGAACTCACCGGACTCCATGTAGCCCTTCATGATGTTCACGCCGTCTTTCTGGTCGAAGGACACGCCGGAGATTTCGTCGAAACACACCACGTCATACTGACAGACCAGGCCGCGTTGGCCGTTGGCCATGTTGACGAACATCCGCGCCACGGTGGTCTTGCCGCCTGACACCAAGTGCGCGTAGGGCGACACCTGCTGGAACAGATGGCTCTTGCCTGTGCCACGCGGCCCCAGCTCGACCATGTTATAGTTCCGCTCGACGTAAGGGACCATCCGCAGGAACACCACGTCCATGTTGCGCAGCGTTAGTGCCTCCGGCTCCAGGCCGATGCTACGGATCAGGAACCGCTTCCACTCCTCCAGGTTGTACAGCTCACGCCCGCGATACATCGCCTCGAGGACATCCCGCTTCGAGAGCTGAATCTCCCGGATGCTCTCGACGCCGAAGGGCCGACCCGACTGCTCCTCGGCGATGGTCGCATCGTAGGTCAACTCGATCTCGGCATAGAAACCGCCCGTCAACATCCGGTCGTGCTGCTGGACCAGGCCAGGCGTGATCCGCACATCGCGGAGGCGCAGGCTGGGCAGTTCGGCCACGTAGGAGTCAGTCTTGGCATCCAGCCGGGCAGTGATGATGTCAATTATGCGGATCGAGCCGGTCTCCCGCGCCTTGGACTTGAAATACTCCTCCTCGCCGGGCCGCACGGTACGGTCGGCCAACTGGCGCTGCACAATCTGAAGGCCCTCCTCGATCTCCTTCTCGTCCGTCGAAGAGCAGTAACGTCCGAGCAGAAACTCCGCGACGTAGGTGGGCACCGGATACTGGCCCTTGAACTTCCTCACCAAATCCTTCCGCACGATGTAGCCCTCGAAGGCTTTGGCGGCGAGTTTGTCGATGGCATCAAGCTCCATAGATCATTCTCCAATCACGGTCGGGAATTTGGCGACCACGGTGTCATTGGCGTCCACGAGGACGACCGTGGCTTTCGTTCCCGACTTCCGATCATCCAGCACCAGCAATGAGGTCTGACCGTCAGGTTCAGTCTCTTTGGCTTTGGCGACCAGAGATGTGGCGCGGTCGGCGATGCTCTCCCGGATGTCGGCCAACAGCCCTACTGCACCGGCGCTGGCCTGGACACGGCACCGCAGCCCAACCCACTTCACCGACGTAATGGCAATGTCGGCCTCGACCGGCGCGGCGGAGGTGACCGTCAGCTCCGGCACCAGGCATTCCTGCACGCTCAACCCGCCGTGGGCGTATTCCAGGCTGGCCTTGAAGGCTCCGACGCCAGGCGGCACCGCCACGTGCACCACGCCGGCCCAATGCCACGGCACCAAGGGCAGCTCGCTCTGGACACCCTCTTTGATGAGCGCACACCGGCCCCAGCGGGTCTCGACCAGGAAGCTGGGTAGGTCGAGCTTCGGCAGGCCACCCGGCATCAGCAGCCAGCCGTGGTCGGTCACCACCCGGACCTTCTTCCAGCCGCCTTCGAGCAGGCCCGCAACGGCCCGGAGGAGTCCCTCCAGTTCCTCCGGCACACGCTTGGCCAGCTTCCACCCTTCCTTGTGCCCGGTGCTGTCAATGCTGCCGTATTCCAACCAGGCCACCCCGTCCGGCTGGCCCAGCTTCTTGTCGCTGAGCACCTGACAGCCGCGTTCTTCGAGGAGTTGCTTGAACCGCTCGCTGGTCAGGTCTTTGCCGCCGCCCTTGATCCGGGGCCTGAACTCCTCGCAACCCTCATCGCCTGTAAACAACTCCGAGATGGGCGACACGGCGGGCTTGGCTGTAGGCGTCACGGTCGGCAGCGCCGTCCAGCGCCAGGTCAGCTCCAACTGCAAGCCTTTCTCCGCCAGTCTGGCCTTGAGCTTCTGGGCCAGATCGAACCGCAGGCCGTCCGCGAACAAGATCGCCGTGCCTTTGGCCATGTCCGAGACGCTCGCCGGTGCCTTCAACTGGATCGCCGTGCCGCCCGCCTTCACCAACTTCTGGAACGCCAGGGCGCTGTCTTCCAACCAGGGCAGATAGACCGCCCGGATGACCGCCTGGACGCCCTCGATGTCGTCCTGCTTCTCGACGACACCCAGCGCGTCCACCACGGCAGCATCGGCGCACCAGCCGCCGTTGACGTAGCCAGCAACCATGTCGTCCAGGGAACCACCGGCCACGGGCCTACCGCAGGTCTCGGCCAACGTGCTCAGGTGCTTCAGTGCAACCGCCAACGGGGACAGGTCCAACTCGGCCCATACCCAACTCCGTCGCTCGCCGTGGACAGCCTCCATCTCCTTGATCCGCTCGACCACCGCCCGGGCCGACTTGCCCGCGCAACTCTTGAGGACGTTCCGAAGGGCGGTCTCCTGGACTTCGTTCGACTGCGGCCAGACTTCATCGCTCTCTTTCAGGAACAGGTCATCCTCCTGCGGTTTGGCCTTGCGCAACCAGGCCGGCAGGTTGGGGTAACGCTTGGGCGCTTCCCGGAACCGATCCCACACTTGCTTCCAGCTCCCCTGGCGCTGGCCCAGCAGCTCCGCCGCCCGGAGCGGCCCGTCCTTCGTCGGGTGGAACCCGAACTTGTCCTTGCACGAATGACAAAACGCTTCCCACTGCTGCGCGGCCAGTCTGGCTTGGGCCGACTGGGGATCGTTCATCCAAGCCAGGATCTCCCGCACCGGGTCAGGCGAGAGCAGGGCATGAAAGTCCGAGGCTTCGAGCCGATGGCCGGTCAAGTCTTGGATGTCCGTTGCGACCAACTTCACCAGCGCGGTCTTCAACGCGTCCAGGGTCGCGGTGTCCCGCGCTACGTCCAAGCCGAGGCCGCCGTCCGCCGATTGCAGGAACGCCAGCACCGTCCAGTCCTTGTGGTTCGCCTGCGACCAGAAGGCCCCACGATACTGTAACTCGGCCAGCGGCATCAACGCCGGCGGACACTCCGCGACGGCCCGCAGTTCCTGGCGGCTCACACCGGGCAGGTAAAGGATCGGGATGGTCTTCTCCGGCCAGTTGGCCTCCGGCAGTGCGCGGGAAATCATGCACCGCAACCAGATCGCCGGGCCGGTATTGCGGTTGGCGGCATACGGCCCCAGCGTGAGCAGGTGCGGCAACCGCTCGCGCAGCACCGGCAGCACTCGCTCCCACTGACGCTCCTTGTCCGGCCACAAGATCACCGCCGGCACAACCTGGTCGTCCCGGTTGTATTCGCCGGCCCGGCCGAGTGATTGCGTGATGGCTTCGAGAACGTTCATAGGCAGAACCACGGCAGGGCCGTGATCTGGTCGTGGATACGCGCTGGACGCGAACAGCGGCACACGATGTAACCGTGTTGGGCCTGCTTCGGGTGCTCAGCCAGAAAGGTCAGCAGATGACGCGCATCCTGGACGCTTGGATTCTCGCTCCACTTCACCTCGATGGGTGTGAGCGTGCCGCCGCGCTCGATGATGAAATCCACTTCCGCGCCGTCCTTGGTACGCAGATGGAAGAGCTTGCCCTCGCCAAGGTATTGCAGCCGCTTCCACAGCTCGATCCCCACCCACTGCTCGAGGAACGGGCCGGGATTCACCTTCGCCACCTCCAGGCTGGCCACCAACCCCGCTGCCGCGTGGCGCACGCCCAGGTCGAAGAACAGGAACTTGGGGGTCGAGAGCAGCGTTTTGCGCGGACTGCGCGAAAAGGCGTTGACGCGGAACCCGACGAACATGTCCTCGAGCAACTGGTAGTAACTCTTGACCGTCGGTTGCGACACGCCGCTCTCCTGCGAGATGCTGGCGAAGTTCACGAGCTGCCCCGACTCCGCCGCGGCCAGTTGCATGAAGCGCACAAACGCCCCCCAATCCTTCACCAACGCTTCGCGCCGGATTTCCTCCTCCAGATGCACAAACGCGAACGACCGCAGCAACTCGGCCCGGTCGGCGGACGGCGCCGCCACCACGCCCGGCAAGTCGCCATAGGCCAGGCGAGTCAACAGATCCTCCGCAGGAAACGGGTTCGCGTGCGCCTGACCCTCGGCCCACGTGAACGGCAATGGCGACACGGCATACGGAATCGGCGGTTGAGTCGCGGGGTGCTCCACCAGCGTCAGCGGCAGCAGACGATGGTAGAAACTCCGCCCCGGCAGGAGATTGGCCCCGATGCGCCTCAGCTTCCGCGCCGAACTGCCGCACAGCACAAACCGCCAGCGCGTCTTGTCGCCATCGTACAAGTGCTGGACCGCATCGAAGATTGTTGGCGCCGCCTGCGCCTCGTCCACGAAGACAAACTGCCCCGGCTTCTCCGCCGGCAGCGTGCGGCAAAGGTCGAGGAAGGCGCCGGGATCGGCCAGGTGGCGGGTGCGCTCCTTCGGGTCCGCCAGGTTGACCACCAGGGTCTCCGCCGGCAGCAACGCCTGGAGCAGCGTGGACTTCCCTGTCTGGCGCGCCCCGAAGACCAGATGCACATAGGGCCGCGTCAGCTTCTCCTGCAAGGTTCCGGCATACCAGCGGTCGAACATCTCGGACTTTATATTCCGACGCGAAAACTAAAGTCAAGTTCTGGCATGTGCTATCCACCGCAATTCAAGCTACTTGCAATGCACTGCCTGTCCGCCAAGAAGCGCAAAACGCGCCAAACCGCTCCCGAAGCGCGGACGTTAGTCCGTCCGGTCGGCGTCCCGGCTCCGTGGCGACCGCGTCTGCCCGCCCTACGCTCTAGCCGTCAAAACACACTTTGGCCGGCGCAGCGCTCGAACCCGCCGGGAATGTTCAGCGTCGAAGGGATCCGCGAGAAAGGCGCCATCGCGGATCTTTAGTCGAAGACAGCCCCGGCAAGGCACTCCCGTGCGGGCGGGGCGCAAACCCAGGAGAGCCGCGGTTTCCAGCACCGGGTGTGCCGCCGTGACATGCTGCGGATCGCACAGCCGCGTCAACTGCGTGCAGTTCACGCGCGCTCCGCGGCCGGCCTGCATTCGCAGATACTCCTCGGCGGGCAGGCTGTAACGGTTGTGCGTGCCAACCGAGATCAGTACGCGCTCTGGAAGAACCGACTCCACTCGTGCACCGAAGCCAGGCTGCTTGCGGTCAACCGGTCCACCGTGGTGTGGACCGTGCAGGAGATATGGCAGCGCATTGGCGCACTTCTCGGCCACGACTCGCATCGGAGCATCCCCTGGCCAGATGATCTTCACCTCCCCCTTGAGGAGAAGACACACCACTGCCGATGATTCGTTGGGCCGGACGGCTTCGACGTTCTCCGAGAAGCCCGGGTACACTGCTTTCAACACCAGGTCGCCGCTCGCCCAAATCACCGTGTCCCGGGCCAGGCCCACCACCGACAGCCGCCCCTTCCGTTCCTCCTCCCGTACGGGTCGCCAGATGTTCCGGAACTTCTCCGACCGCTTGTCCCGGTCCTGGAGCATGTAAACGGTCCGGATCGCTATCCCCGGAATACGGACGAGGCTGAGGAGACCTCCCGCATGGTCTTCGTCGTTGTGCGTCAGGACAACTGCATGGATGACGGGATGACGATCCAGCCAGTCTATAATCGGGCTGCCCTTCGGGCCGACATCAATGATGACCAGTTCGCCCGTCGGCAGACGGAGGATCGTCGCGTC
The DNA here is from genome assembly GCA_964535555.1 of uncultured Verrucomicrobiota bacterium. Taxonomy (GTDB): domain Bacteria; phylum Verrucomicrobiota; class Verrucomicrobiia; order Limisphaerales; family J093; genus DSVZ01. The sequence goes on along the minus strand of CAZHUS010000017.1, from coordinate 13,457 downwards.
CCCCTGGCCCACGTCCCAGAAGTCGGCGATCAGCCCTTCACCGGCCACGACCCCCAGTCCTCCTCCTCATTCGGACTGCTCAGCAGGGAGACCCGCTCGATGGCGAGCGCCTTGTTGCCTTTCCCCAGCCGCACAAACGCGGAAAAGCGCTCGCCTGGATTCACTTCGCTCAAGCCCCGAGCCACGTCCCGATCCAGCGTTTCCCGACTGCCGTCGTGCCATTCCACGATGACCACTCCGGCCACGCTGCGCAGCGTTCCTTCGAGGTAGTGGGGCGCGGAGCGTTCGATTGAAAACTGCTGGAAATCCACGTAATCGGAGATCCGAAGCCAGTCCGCCTCGTCGGTCTCGGTCAGCGCCTCGTTCTCCGCGGCGCTCAGCAACCGGAGGAATCGTCGCACGACCTCCCGGGGAAGCTGGGCCAGATGCAGGCAATCCATCGCAATGCCCCAGTCCTTCACTGTGAATCGGAGCGTCTCGCGATCGATGACCAACGTCAGCGGTTTGCGGAGCCGCAGGAACTGCCGGCCGCCCTCAAGCGGGAAGGCCATCTGTTCAAACCGGTAGTCGGCGAGCTCCGCGGGGTTCGGTGCCTTCTTGCCCGCATACTCCGCGGTTCCGGTCTCCACCGGCAGCCTCGCGTTGAACACCGGCTCGCTCGCCCGCATGTCATTGAGTAGGAATTCCATCGGGAACAAAGGACAGTTTGGCCTCGTCGGTGAAAAAGCAATCGAATTGTTCCAGCATGATCTCGTGTCCGTACGCGAGTTCGCGCAGCGCCGCTTTGGCGCCAATCGCCTTCCCCGGCGCGCACGTCGTCGCAACAAACTCCACCCGGACACCCGGACTGTCGCCTTCGTCATGGGCACGCACGCGGACGTCGAAGAAGCACGGCATCTTCTCGTCCACCACAAGCCGCATTCGGCAATCGTACGGTTTGGCAATGCTCTTGAAACGCCCGGGGACATCGGAAAACACCTTGAGGGCTTGCCCAACACGTAGTCCGCCCTGCGCCGGGATGAACTGGGGCGTGAGGCGCTGGTTCAACAGGTTCACGTATTCCACCGTGGTGCCGTCGAGGCCTTCGATCCCGAAGTGCTCCATCCAACGTCCGAGCCAGTTCTCCATCAAGGCGTAGAGCTCGTCGAACTCATGTGCATCCTCTTGCTCTCGCCGGAGGTGGAACACGAGGCGGTCGGGCCTCAGTCGCATGCCAAACACCTTCAGGCTTTTGGGATGACGTTTCCAAAACAACCGGATCAGCCGCGCCTTGGGTCGGGCGTCCTGGAGAAACGGTATCCCGGCGCGCTCGGTAATGTCGATGACCCACTCGGCGAACGACTCCGGCACCGGAAACTCGTCTCGGATCCGCTCGATCCAACCCGGCAACTTCGTCTCAAAAACCTCGAGCTTCATCGGGTGATAGACCCCGATGATTCGCTGGTCAATCGGCGGCTTGCGGTATCGGCATCTCCCAGCCATGCGTTCCTCGCTTCCTAGTGTGATCCGTCACCTCTCGTACGACAGACAATCTGCCTTCCCTGCCGCGAGCTACCAGCCTTCGTCTGCGCCTCAGCCTTCTCCGCCAGCGTCAAATGCCGATCGTTATCGCGCTCCTCGCCCCAGGGTGAGCCGGGTGGGTTCTTTCCTCGGTCTTTACCCCATTTGATGTTTGGGCGCTTGCGGAGCACGTCGACCTCCATGAACGGGCGGATATTCAACCGCACGCCATCGTTCTGGTCAGGATGCCAGCCGATGGGCTGTTGCTCCAGCGGCTTCCACCGGACGAAGATGTCGTAGGGGGCCTCGCCGTCGAGGATGAGCTTGAGCTTGTCCTGGAGCTGCTGGGCTTTGAGCAGGCGGTCGTCGGCACCGGACTCCTCGTTGGACACGGCTTCCTGCTGCTTCTTGATCCAATCGCCAAGGTAGGTGTAGGTCAGTTTTTCCAGTAGCTTGTGATCGAGCTTGTGGTAGTTGACCAGGGCGCTGAATCCGTCTTTGCGCCCATCCCAAACCTGCCAGATGAACGGGCGGTTGTGGAACAGCCTGCTGTGCTGATCGAGGAATCCGTTGCGGAGCCAGTCCTCCAGGTTTGATCCCGCGTAATCTGCCGCGCTCAACAATTCCTCCATCTTGCCCGAACTCCACGCTTTTCCGTAGGCCGCAGCCAGCAGGGCGCGGAGCCGCTCCGCCGCTGGCGCTTCACCGCGCACAGACGGGATGCAGACGATGCCGTCCTCGTCCTCGAATCTTTCCAACCCATCCTCCGGCACGGGCGCGGCACCGGAGACGGTCTGACCAGTCTGGCGCGGCCAGCGGTAGCCAAGCAGCCGTGCCGCGCCCACCTGCAAGGGTGCAGTTGAATCCACCGGATGCCCGGTGAATAGCCATTGAGTTGGATCGTTGGACGTTGGTTCAGGTAAACCGTTCGGAAACTTCTCTGCGGCCATGCGCTGCCAGTAGGCAAGGTCAAATGGAACCTGCACCATAGCCTGCGTATCGACTGCAACTTTTTGGTTCCTTTTCCTGATCTCGATCCGATACGCATCGCTCTGCAAAAAGGCATAAACCGACAGCAGATCAGCGGCATCTTTAGGAACGAGGACGTAGGCGTTGTCGTCAAAAATGTTCCCGCAATAAACTGAGACCGGCAGAGTGTTCATCCGAGACACGATGAAGCCGCGCTTGTTCCATGCTTCCGCACCGCGCACGCCGAACTCCACTATTTGTTGGGCATTCACTTGCTCAAGCGTCAGACAGATTTCCGCCTTGCCGGTGTATCCGCCGTTTCGGTAAGGGGTGGACTCCAGCAACATCCAATACCCTGGCATGATCTGAGGTAACTCCCAAAAATAACGAGTGACACGAGAAGTCTGACCAGGCTTCGAGCCGTAATGAACAGACACGCGACGAGACAACAGAGATTCAGTCGTTACATTCTCGAACACGACTGGGCAGTTCGGGAAGTCTAGCTGTTGCGCCTGGACAACTGCCACAGTGGGTTCGCTTTGGAGAGCCGGGCCTTTGTCGGACGGTTCTTTTGCCGCTGAAACGTCGATAGCGCGAAATGCATGACTGGGCTGAGGTATGTGGTTGCTGAGGCAAACAAGTGCCGTCGTCGCTGCCCACCAATTCATACCGATGAACGCATTAGGCCCAAGACGGACGGGCAGATTCCATTCAACTTCCCGAAGGAGGGATTCACGAAGTGCTCTGTAGGTTTTGAGGAAAAGCCAACTCTGTGGAGTAACCAGTGCCACGCTTCCGCCATCAGCGGCAAACTCCAGGCAACGGGTGACAAAACACGTAGCCAAATCAGACTTAGCCTTCTGATGAACCTTCTCACAGTAGGTCTTGAGCACATCTGACTGTTTGCCACTTCCCAGGTAAGGAACATTCGTGACCACCAAGTGAAACTGCCCGTTGAGGACTGCCGCGGCATTCGCCATGCCCTGAGCCGCCACACCGATTTCGTTCAAGTCATCGTTGCGTTTGGCCTTCTCGGACTGGAGCACTTTGGCCAGGAGCGGCTGGATTTCGGCGAAGCTGGCCGTCACGAGGTCGCCGTGAGCCAGTCGGCGCGGGTTGATGAGACTGCCTAGCTCCGGCGCTTTCTGAAACAAGTCGTAGAGCTGCTCCAGTCCGCTGCGTAGCCGAGTGTCGCCGTTAGCCAGCGTCAGCCAGTCCTCCTTCCGGGCGTTCACGCCCAGGCCGGAGCAGGCGACGTTCAGCGGCGGCAGTGGCCGGAAACCCTCGGTGAATTTCCAGGCCGTCAGCGCCAGGGCGAACGCGGCGATCTGCGTGCAACGCGGATCGAGTTCGAGTCCGTGCAGGTTCTCGCGGAGCACCGCATCGCAGGCGTCCTTGGCGGAAAGCTTCTCGTCCTGCATCCGCATCAGCACCAGCAGCACGAACGCGGCGACCAGGAAGTGGCCGCTGCCGCAGCAGGGGTCGAGCAGCTTGAAATCCTTGAGCGACTTCGGCCAGCCCGGGAACGAGCCAGCGGCGGGAACCCACGCGATTTCTGATTCCGGATTCCTGATCTCCGATTTGCCCGCACCCACCTCACCCCGGCCCTCTCCGCCCTCGGAGGGCGGAGAGGGAGTCAGCTTCGCTGCGTCCGTGCGGATGAACCGCAGGTAGGTGAACTCGTAGCCGGGCAGGGCCACGAGCTTCCGGCAATCCTCCTCGGTCTGGCACTGCTCCCATTTTTCATTTTGAATCTTGAATTTTGCCTTGTTGCCCGCCCACCACGCGCCGATGGTGTTGTGCAGGAGGAACAGCACCATGTAGTGCTCCGTGAATAACTGTGTGACGGCGGGCAGGGTCTCGCCCGTGATCTTGTCACCGGAGGCGTTGACCTCATCTTTGCGCTCCGCCTGCCAGAACTGATAGACCCAGCCCAGGCTGTCCTCGGCGGTGAAGACCTCGACCGGCAACTCGGTGACCAGTTTCTCCAGCGCCCGTTTGTGCTCCGGCGCGAAGCCGACCTGGAGCACGGGATCATCGGGCCGGAAAATCTGCGGCAGCATCCGGGCTGCGTAACGCGCCGCCAGCGTCCAGCCGTCCGGCGCACCCTCGTCCGCCGCCAGTTCATCGCACTCCGCCAGCGTGACCGGCATCCCTTCCTTCTCGTGGATGAGCAGATGGTTCTCGGCCAGGAACCTGGCGAACAACATCCGGTGCCAGTGCTCGTAGGCGCACTCGTGGATCAACCGGTTGATGGACTGCGTGCCGGTCCTGAGATCGCGTTGGTCGCCGAGCTGGCGTCCGTGCGCCCGAAGCCGATTGCGGAGCTGGCGCTCGTCAACGCTGAGATGCGTGCCCGGCTCCGCGCCGCCGACCGTCAGCCGCTCGAGGGCGACCTTCGCGGCAGCCTCCGCCGTCCGCCGCGCTTGCTTGACGGCGGCTTCCAGGCGATTTCGCAGTTGGGTGGGGAGCGGGGGCATGGTGAGCATTCAACCGTTTTCCTGGACGATGACAGAATTGAAGACGGCATGGCGGATCGAGTCGGCCGGCGCGGTTTGAGCTGACAGTTCCAGGTCAGTGCGTTCCCGGACAATCGCGGCACGCTGGAAGACCTCGCGCAGCGAGCACACGTGGGGATTTAGGCCGAGGGATCGCAGGCAGACGATGATGAGTTCCTTGAGGTAGAACTCGAGGTTCGCCGTGAGGAGCGGCAGTCTGAGCTGGAGGGGGGAGCCGTGCACAATGCAGCAGCGGATCCGCCAGAGCCTTCCCAACTGCCAGACGAGGTGCCGATGATGGGTTCGGATCAGCTCGGAGGTCTTCCCGGCCTCCTGCAGGACGGTCGCCAACCGCCGCAAACGGTAGGTGGCCACCGGATGCTCCGGAAAGCTGCCCGCCAGGATGTCAGCGGCGGGCGGCGATTGGAGGAGCCTGAGCAGTTCGGCGGCCTTTAGGTCACGGAGCTCGGCACACCCGGACGCGGACGCGAGGTCCTGTGACCAAGGGACGCGCTGCTGTTTCAGGGTTGAGAGCAGGTCGTTCAGCAGGCGGTAGAGGTACCGCAGCAGCAGTGCGTCACCGGCATGTCGCACCACGGTTCTCCCGATGGATTCGCCCTGGCTGACATGGGCCAGAAACTCGAGCCCCATCCACCAGTTTAGAAACTTGTCCTTGTAGCTGTCGGCGTCGCGTCCGAACCGGTAATGGCGGATGGCCGCACGGATACGTTCGCGCGTCTCCGGCTCGATGGACCCTCGTTCGAGCACCGCGTTGATTCCACGCGTGAAGTCGCGGAACGCCTCGGGGCCGAGATGGTGGGCGGGGTTGGGGACGAGATGCCGAACCACAACCAACTCCATCCGCTGATCCCCCGTCCGCTGAACCACGCAGCGAGTGTCCACGCTGAGGGGAGCGGGTTCGAAGTTGAACCGCATCCGATCCAGGCAGTCCTCGAACCGCTCGCGGCCACTGATCGCCGCGGAAGTGAAATCCACCGCCTGGACGGAGGTTTCGGCGAAGGCCACCTGCGCGAAACTTGCGCCGAATTTGGCCAGGGCGGGCGTTGGAGCAGGGAAGCCCGAGTCACTTCGGAACTGGAAACCTTCAAATTGGCCAAGGGCGGCGAGCTTCGTGCTTCCACTCAGCCGCAGAATCACACGGAAGGGCTGCCTTCCACGACGCAATTGGGTCAGGAGGAAACGCAGATTGCCGTTGAACGTGCCGTACGGCTCCGGTTTCCGCTGGAAGAACAGGTCCACCCAACCGAAGAGGCTCTCCAGCGGCCACCCCTGGTCCACGAGATCGCTCAGCAGTGCGCCAACAACGGAGTGGGTCCGGTTCTCGTCGGCGGAGCGGATCGCATCGGGCAGGATTTCCAGCAATTGGTTGAAGTAGTCGCGCTCCAAGGCGACGGAGAAGTCAGCAACGACGAACCTGAACTCCCTGAGCGATGGCTCAGCGCTCGATGCTTCCTTCTTCCGGTCTGGGATCTGTTCGTGCTTCTGAACCAAGGGGCGAAACAGCGCGAGGTGCCTGGGGAAACACTGGCTCACCACGGGGTCATCCACCACGACCGCGTGGGCCTCGGCGCAAAGGTCCGCGAGTTCCTCAGGCGCCAGTCGGCAGGCACGCAACTCGGCGTCAAGTTCGCGCAGGATCGTCCGTGCGTTGAGGCAGCGAACACGGTGTGAATCAAGCGAGAACTCGTGGGTCATTCCGTGCCACAGTTCGAGGAAGAACTTTTCTTCTCGCGTAAGCTCCTGCGGCGCGGGCCTTTCGGGTAAGAGATGCATTTGGCGGCTTGCCCCTCAGAGGGAGCAGTGAGACCCTGTGCTCATATTCGGGAGTAAAGGGTGTCGGTTAGCTCCGCAAGGAGCTGTGGCGCACAACGCCCCCGCACCAAACACTCCCTTCTTTTTTTGGGTTGAACGGTTCATCTTCCCCTCATCCGATACCCACTGGTCCCACTTTGAGATTCTCCTGAACCTGCTTCTTCACCTGTGCCAGCCACGCTTCCAACTCCGCCTCGTTGCGGATCGTGGCCGAGGGCAGCGTGACGTAAACCACCTTGGGTTCGATCAGCTTGGCCGCGTCGCGCTGGGCGTTCTGGAACCGCTGCGGCAGGGCGTCGCACCGGGCCTGCCACATATCCAGGCTCATGGCCTCCAGGCTGGCGATGACCTCCGCTTCGGTGCCGACTTTGATGCCGGGGACCGTGGTCAGGCCGTGCTGGTCCAGGATGGACTGGCGCTGCGGGTCCGTGAGCCTCGGCCAGGCGTCCGACTGCTGCAACCCGGCCATGCCCTCCTGGTGGAGCTGCTGGTAGCGGGCGTGGTGCGCGGTGAGCTTTTCCCGCAGAACCTGGGTGAGCTTGTCGCACAGGGGCGCGACCGGATCGGGATCGGCCAGGAGTTGGCGCTCGCCCTCGATGGTCTGCATCTGCTGCCGGGCGTCGTCCGCCTCCGGCAGCTTTGCCGCATGACCGGCCAGGTCGTTCAAGCTGGTCCACCGGGGCAGCCGGTCCTGGATGGCCTTGGCGATCTTGGCCCAGTCGGTCAGGTTGTTGGTCAGGGCATCGCGCTCCTCGTAGAGTTTGACCAACTGCTCGTTGCCGGTGAGCGCCTTGATCTCTTTGACCGGGGTGAGGTTCGGCTTCTCCGGGCGTGGGGCATCGCCGCCAGCGGTGTCGGCCAGCTCGATGACCTTGGCGATGAACACGGGAGCCACCGCCGTCTCCTCGCCTGGCTTGCAGCCGACTCCGGCAGACTGGAAGAGTTTACGCACGGCAAGCTTCTGGGCGGCGGAGATCGTGACGTGCTCGGTGCGGAAGTCGCAGATGCCGATCTTCGAGTGGTCGAGCTGGCGCGGATCGAACGGCTGCCCGTTCTGGGTCACGCGCAGGTGCCCCGTGACCGACAGCAGCACCAGGGCACCGTCAATGGCATCCTGGGGCCAGCCATATCCGCCGGCCGCGAACTGCCGGCGGATCTCGCTGCCTTTCTTCCCGGCGTTCACGAAGCCGAAGATGGCGGCGCACACCAGATGCTTGTCGGGATCGCCTTTGAAGCCCAGCGCGTCCAAGGCGTTGCTGTCGCCCTTCTTGGCCCGCTCGACGACCTTCTCCCAGCGGGGATCGTCCGCCACGTCAAACTGCGGGTAAAGGCGCGTCAGGGCGTTCTTGGCCGCTTCCTCGACGCGATCCCGCATGAACATCCCGGCAATCTCGTTGCCGCCCGCCATGAAGACCCGCGTGCCGTTGACAACCTCGGTGACGATGCCCTTGAGCTTGGTCTCGGCGACGGTTTTCCGCGTCTCGATAGCGGCCCGCGCTTCCAGCCCTTCCGGTGTTGTAGGGGCGCCCTTGATGTTCAGGGTCTCCTCGGCGGCTTTCAGGCTGGCCACGGTCTTCTTCAGCTCGTCCGCCGAACGCCGGGGAACATAGACAAAAACAAGCGGGCTATCGGTGCCCGCTTTCTGCGCTTCGGCCACGATGGACTTTTCGTCCACCGTCCAGCCGTCACGGACCCACACGGGCACGCCCTGGCCGGTCGGGATCGGCGTCTCGGTGCCGGTGAACAGCTCGACCTTCCGGGCGACCTTGCTGTTGCCCTGGATGACCTTGAGATTCTTTAGGTCGGCGCACTCGGCCCGAAGGAGGTCGGCCCGCTCGCTGGCGATCCGGGCATCGTCGTTGACGATGCGGTTGAAGTTCTTTTTGAACTCGGCGTCCCAACTGGCGCTCTCCGGGGTTTGGAGCCGGTATTCTTCGTCCACCACCATGAGCTGCCCGGCCTGGACCAGGGTCTGGAGCAGTTCAGGTACCTTCTTCCGTAGCTCGGCGCTGCCCGCCTTGAGGTCTTCGACCAGCAGATCGGCGAGCACATCCGCCGTGGCGCGGACACCCAGGTCGGCGCCCGCCTCGCGGGGCAGCTTGTTGATGAGGAAGGCCAGGGCGCAAATCCGGGCGCTGAGCCTGCCGTCCGCGCTGCCGTCGTCCAGCTTGCGGATCATCTCGTCAATCTTGGGCTGGAGAATGCCGGTCTGGAGCAAGTCCGTGGCTTTGACCCAGTAGATGGAGTCGCCGCCCACGACGGTTTCGACCGGTCGGTCGGCATAGGTGCGGACGGATTCGTAAACAATTCCGAGCTGGTTGCGGAGTTGGGCTGCCGTGCCCGCCACGTCCACCGCCCGAAGCACCTTCTCCCAAAACCGCCGCCGCACCGGCAGCAGCGGGTAGTCGGCGACATAAACCGCATCATCTTCGGCGCGGGTTTCGATCTTGGTGCCGGTCAGGTGCCGGGTGATCTCGCCTTCATGGGCGGAGACGACCTGCTTGATGGTGGAGGTCTTGTCCGGCTTCTTCGCCGTGATGACCTGGCGGATGACGGCCTCAACGTCTGTGTCGCTGAGCTGGATCGGCACCCGGAAGCGGTCGCGCAGTTTTTGGAGCTGGGGCGTGCCGCTCAGGGCCGACTGGCCCGTGGCCACGATCAGCACCCGGCTGTTGAGCTGCTTGCTGCACGCCTCGACTACTTCCTGGATTTGCAGGCTACGGTCGCTGTCGTCGCCGATGAACTGTTGAACTTCATCGAGCACGACCAAGGTACAGGGCAACTGGCCCTTGACCGTCAGCGCTTCGCGCATCGCCGAGAGCATCTCGTCAATCGTGATGTCCTTGGCGTTCGGGAACTGTTGCGCCAGGGACTTCGAGATGTCGCTGGTGGACGCACCCAGCCCTTCGTCCACGAGCGCCTTGTGCAGCACCGGCGACACCCACAGGTTGTTCAGCTCCTTGGTGAAGTCCCGGCCCGCTTTGGTGACCCGCCCCTTGACCGCATCCAGCTTCCCATTGTCCCGGAGCCACATGACGAACCGGGCGACCGGATATTTCGGCGGCAGGCCCACGGACTTGAAGATGATGTTGAGCACCGAGAGCCGAACGTTGTCGCCCAACTCGCCGCGCAAGGTGCCGGACGCCGCGTGGAGACCGCCCAGGCGCTTGCCGGCTGTGGTCAACTCCTTGAGCAGGTCGGCGACCTCGGTGGACAGGTTGGTCAAGCCCCGAGCTCTGGCTCTGTCTTCGGGGAACTCGAAATCGCTCCAGAGGTAACGCAGGATTTTGCCCAGGTGCGATTTGCCGCTGCCGTAGAAGCCGCTGACCCAAACGGCAGGCTGTTCCGGGCGATCCAGATTGCCGATGTAGGTGCGCAGAATCTTCTCCAGTCCCTTGGAGTATTCGCCCTCGCACACGAACGTCTTCAATTCGAACCTCAACGTCTTCAGCTCCTCCGGCGTCACCACGTCCTTCACGAACGCGACGCCGTTGTTAAGCAGTTCGAGGGTCTTTGGATTGGTGCTGAAAAGCTCGCCGAGATTCATGATCGCATTGCCCCTTCGTCTGCCGTGATCGGCACGGCCAGGTAGTTCCACCCTTCCCGGGCGTCCAGAAACCGGTAAGTGTTGTTCTCGTGCTCGCCAGGGAAAAAGACCAACAGCCGCCCTCGGATGGCGGATTCCACCTTGGCGACCAGGTCCGAGGTCTTCATGAAACCGAACAGGCTGGCGACGCCGTAGATGGCTACTACGGTGTTCTCGTCTGCCTGGGGTGACGCCAACACGTCAGTCACGCGGCACACGATGGCCTCTTTGAAGTCGTCCACCGCAGGCGACTCGCCCTCCAGGTGCTCTGGCGTCTCGAAGTAACCGTCGCGGTATTCGTGGCTCGTCAACCACTGGGCGAAGGCGTCGGTCAGGTCAATTGTGGCCCAGCCATGCTTGGCGCGTTTGGTGGAGATCTCGAACTCCTCAAGACGCCGGCGGAGCCGCCGCTCCTCGCCCTTGTGATAGACGGCGAACCAGACGCGCTGAGGCCCCGCGAGGTTGCGCTCCCATGGCAGCGAGACACGGGTGTCGTAATTCTGGATGAGGCGTTCAATCTGACCCATGCGACGACTTGATTTCCGCCAGCGTCAAAAGCTGCCGGAAGTTGATCTCGAACACATTCCCCGCGCCCTTGAAATCGAGCCAGCCACGCTTGGCCGCTTCCTGGGCCAGGCGGATCACGTGGTCGCGGGGCACGTCCAGAAGCCGCGCCCAGTCGCTTTCAAGGAGCAGTTGGCCATGCAGGCCGCACAGGTAGCCCAGCGCCAGAGCGTAGGCGGCGGTCGCAGGCGTGACGATGGGCCGAGTGCGGACTTTGTTGATCTTGCCCTTGAAGAAACCGGCCTGCGCCCAGGATGCGGCCACGTTCTGCGCCAGGGAGAGGGTCATGGCCTGGCTGAAGCGACCAGGGAGCTCCTGGTTGAAGAAGTTCACAAAATCCTCACTGGTCACCATCTCGCCTGGCTTGGTCTCCAGGACTTTTCTTGCCGAAACCCGCAGCAGCGCGTCTCGCGCCTGGGCGCACAAGAGCGCGAGCATGGGGCGACCCTGTGGATCCGTTTCCCAGAAGAGGCGGAGCAGGCGGAAGACGCTGACACGCTCGTCCAGGGCGTAGAGGTCTGCCAGGTGTCGGGCCGTGAGCCAACGGTTACTGTTGGTGCGTTTGCCTAGGACGTTCTCCTCGACGATGAGCCGGTTGAAGTCCTCCCGGCTGGCCCGCCTCGGTGCCACCGCCAGGAGGGTGGTGAGGTCGGCCAGCATCATGGTGCGGGCCGCGTGTGCCCCGCCCACGCCGGTCTTGAAACCACACGCCGTCCTTGGCTCCCCTAGGGTGCCTGGGGCACCCAGCGAAGCGGGTTTCGGTTCGGTCGTGCTTCTCATCGTGTCGCCCAGCGTAAGTGGTTGGAATGCTGCCAACGACCAATGCGCGTCACAATCGAAAAGCTTCGCGTCCGAAGCGCACCGGGGAAGTGCCTTCCGGGTTGATGTTCGAGGGTCTGGATGGCGGGTGTTGCTGGTCCTGGCCGGCTTGGCCCTGGTCGAAATACTGAGGGCACAGGCCGGGTATGTCGCCGCCTCACCTTTGGCGGCGGCACGGACGTTGGCTGTGGGGCATTGACGGATCACGGCATTGCGAGCGATAGCCGTGACGTGCTATCCTTGAACCATGCTGACGACTGAAACAGCGAGCCTCGAATCCCGGATTCTGGAGCGCGTGGTGGCGCCACAAACCGGAGGCTTTTCCGTGGAAGCTGCCCGCGGCATCCTCCAGCTCCGGATGCCCCCGGTGGATCTCGCCCGGATGACCGAGCTGACCGAGAAGGCGTCAACCGGCACGTTGACACAGGTCGAGCGGCAGGAAGCCGAAATCTACGACCGGGTCGGTCTGTTCCTGGAACTGATCCAGTCCAAAGCCCGTGTTTCCCTGAGGAAGGACTAAGCGGCCCATGGATGCGCAGCTCAGGCAATTGGTCCGTGAGCGCGCCCAGAACCGCTGCGAGTACTGCCGCTGGCCGGCTGAGTTCGCCCAGCGCCCATTCACCGTGGATCACGTCGTTCCGCGCAAGCATGGCGGTCACACCGAACTCGACAACCTTGCCTTCGCCTGCTTCCGCTGCAACGTCCACAAGGGAACGAACCTGACCGGGATCGATCCCGACACCGGGAAGGTCGAGCGACTGTTCAACCCGCGTCAGGACGGTTGGGAGGACCACTTTCAGTGGGTCGGGGCGCAGCTCTTCAGTGAAACGCCCGTCGGAAGGGTGACCATCGGGGTGCTCGGCATCAATGACGCGCCGGCTGCAACCGTCAGGGCAGCGCTCATGGCGGAGGGCGTGTACTGAATCCCGCTCGCTGGACGCCGTCGGTGCTGCATGCGGTACCGGCGACCTCCGGGCGGCCTCGGTCACCCAACTGCGCCCACAGTTGCCCTACTTCCCTCCGACCGCCCAGACGTGGTAAGAACCGGTTTGATTGTCTCGCACGGTTCTTTCACAGGCTACTTCCGGTGCAGCTTGAGCATGCTTCCAACGCCGATCTTCTCTCCGCCATCACAGGTAAGCCGGCGGCGGACGAGCTTCTGCGACAGTACGGCGGCCTGGTGAACCTCGCCCAGGCGTCTTTCGACGAGCTGCAAGGCGTCAAGGGAATCGGTGAATCCAGGGCCGCTGCCATCCGCTCCGCGTTTCTGCTGGCGCAGCGCCTCACCCGTGAATCGTACGCCGACAGCCCGGTACTCGACACCCCGGAGCGCGTCGCCGATCTCCTCCGGGAGGAGAACCGCCTCTACACGGTCGAGAATCTCCAGGTCGTTTTCCTGAACACCCGGAAGCGGCTCATCGCCGTCGAGGCCATTTCCCAAGGCACGCTCGATACCCTCCTGACCCATCCCAGGGAGGTCTTCCGTGCCGCGATCGCGAAGCGCGCTGCCTCGCTCGTCCTGGTCCACAACCACCCCTCGGGGGACCCGACCCCCAGTGAAGCCGACATCAAGATCACCCATGACCTGATACGCGCCGGTCAACTCCTGCGCATCGAAGTACTTGACCATGTGATCCTCTTATCCCAATGTTGGGATAAGAGGATTTATGCTAAGCGCCAGATTATCC
>CAZHUS010000016.1:0-114694 GCA_964535555.1 uncultured Verrucomicrobiota bacterium | reverse complement strand
GTTCCCGTGGCGAAGCGGGCCGTTGAGATCAACCTCCTCCGTGCCTCCGGGCCTCCGTGAGAACCCCGTTCCCCGATCGAGCCAGATCCTGGCCGGTTCTCACGGAGCCACCAAGACACGGAGTGATCAGTTCCCCTGGAGAAGCGGGCCGTTGAGATCAACCTCCTCCGTGCCTCCGTGCCTCCGTGAGAACCCTGTTCCCCGATCGAGCCAGATCCTGGCCGGCTCTCACGGAGCCACCAAGACACGGAGAGATCAGTTCCCGTGGCGAAGCGGGCCGTTGAGATCAACCTCCTCCGTGCCTCCGTGCCTCCGTGAGAAACCCGTCCTCCGATCCAGCCAGATCATGGCCGGTTCTCACGGAGCCACCATGACACGGAGAGATCAAGTCCCGTGGCGAAGCGAGCCGTCGAGACCAATCTCTTCCGTGCCTCCGTGCCTCCGTGTCTCCGTGTCTCCGTGAGAAACCCGTCCTCCGATCCAGCCAGATCCTGGCCGGCTCTCACGGAGCCACCATGACACGGAGAGATCAAGTCCCGTGGCGAAGCGAGCCGTCGAGACCAATCTCTTCCGTGCCTCCGTGCCTCCGTGCCTCCGTGCGAACCCCGTTCGCACGGGGGCGAATCGCTGGGGTTCTGAGCGCGTGGCTTGCCATCCGAGCTGTCGTTTGTCAGAGTCGTCGTGCTTTCAGCCCCCGCCGTGGTGAGCCGGTCCCCGAAGGACCTGCTGGGAACGGGGCCGGCGGCTTTTCAGAGAGAACACGAACGTTAAACCATACGACATACTCCGCATGAACACGGTGGCTCAGCTCAAGACGGTCAAAGGCAACACGAAATCCAAGGTCGAAGCCGAACTCTCGCGCACGGGCGGACTGCTTCGGCTGGCGCCGGCCTGGGTGCCCCGCTCCTTTCTGCAGCCTGGCCTGCGAATCAAACTGCATCCCGATGACACCTACGCGTACGGCGCGGATCGTGGCGGCATCGACGAGCGCTGGTTTGCCTCGACCACTGAAGCAGCCAACGAAGGCCGGGTGCCGGACGAAGGCCTGAGCTACTGCGTGGTGGGCGGTGAGCGCTTCACGCTGCGCAAGGCGGTGGAGGACTGCGGCGCCACGGTGGTGGGGAAGGTCATTTGGAAGAAGTACGGTCGCTGGCCGGTGTACTCGAAGTTTTTCGACAACATGGGCCCGATCCCCCACCACATGCACCAGTCGCAGAAGCAGGCCAAGCTGGTGGGCCAGGAAGGCAAGCCGGAGAGCTACTACTTCCCGCCGCAGCACAACAACGTCGGCAACAACTTCCCCTACACGTTCATGGGCCTGGAACCCGGCACCACCAAGGCGCAGGTCAAGAAGTGCCTCGAAGACTGGAACAAGGGCGACAACGGCATCCTCGACCTCTCGAAGGCCTATCGCCTCAAGCCCGGCACGGGCTGGCTCATCGGGCCGTCGATTCTGCATGCGCCCGGCAGCTTCTGCACCTACGAGCCGCAATGGGGCAGCGATGTCTTCGGCATGTACCAGAGCATGGTCGAAGGCCGCTACGTTCCCTGGAGCCTGCTCGTCAAGGACATGCCGAAAAACAAGCACCAGGACCTCGACTTCATCGTGGACCAACTCGACTGGGAGGCGAACGTGGACCCGAACTTCAAGGACAACCACTACCTCGAACCCGTGCCCGTGGCGGATACACGCAAGGAGGGTTGGGTCGACCGCTGGATCGTCTATGGCAAGGTCCACGGCGAACAGCTCTTCACCGCCAAGGAACTTACGGTTGATCCGGGCGTCACCGCCAAGGTCACGGACAAGGGCGCCTACGGCCTCATCTGCGTCCAGGGCGCCGGCAAGATCAACGGTCAACCGCTCAACAGCCCGAAGTTGATCCGGTTCACCGAATTGACCGAGGACGAGTACTTCTGCAGCGAGGATGGCGCCAAGGCCGGCGTCACGTACGAGAACACCAGCGAGACCGAGCCCCTGGTCGTGCTGCGGTACTTCGGTCCGGAGGTGAACCCGGATGCGCCGGACATGGGCGCCTACCGCAAGAACAAGTTCTAGCGAGGACCGACTCGAGGATTCTAGAGCGTCTCCGGATCGGAGGCATCACTCAGGGCCCGTGCCGCTCCGGCGCGGGCCTTTTGCTGGGGAGGTGGGGCCGCGACGGCGCGACTCGCGGCGCTTGAAAGCCGGACCCGGTGGGCCGACCCCGGAAATCAACGGATCACAATCCGGGGATCCTCCTGGTGCAGGTCGCCGTTGTCGTCAAAGAGCAGCACGGTGTACTTGTACGTGCCGGTGTCGGCATCGACCTTGACCTGGGGGTTCACCCTGGCCTCGCCATGGCCGTTGTCGCGGCCGTCGGCCTGCAGGTACTTCTTGAACGGGGAGCGGCGGGTCAGCTTGTACGAGTCTTCGCCCTCACCCTGGATGTAGATCACAAGGTCGCCGACCGTTGATCTCCAGACGATGTGGTCGCCCCGGCCGGCCGTCACGTTCCCGCTGGGGATGAATCGGAGCGTGCCGTCGGGATTCAGCGATACCTCGATGTCGAACGTGCGCAGGTTGGTTTCGGTAAGCATGGGTCAGGGGTTGTTGGCTTTGGGTTTTCGGTCTGGCTCCTCGAGCAAGTCGGCGGCGGCGGGGTCGTCGCGTAGCGCCTTCAAGTCCGGATGCCGAAGCACATTGTGGCGCGGATAACCCGCCTGTAAAGCGTCCCGCAAGAACTGCACCGCCGCAGCCCGGTCGGCCGCGCGTTCCTGGGCGAGCCCCAGACTGAAGAGGACGCCCAGGTCGCCCGGACCCTCGCGCAGCGCCTCCGCGATGGCCGCCCTGACCGCCTCGGGATTATCCAGGAAGGCGTGGTAAACCGCGAGGTCAGCCCGGACCTGCGGCTGCCGGGGATTGACCCGAAGACTCGCCTCGGCCAGCCGGATGGCCTCGCGATAGGCCTCCCGAACCCCAGGGTCGGAAGGAGCCGCGTACCGTCGGGCATCGGCCAGATTTCCCCACCAGACATGGTCGTTGGGGTCCAACTCCGTGGCGCGGGCGGCCAGGGCGACCGCCTCGGCATACCTGCCTTCAAAAAACCGGATGGTCGCGAGGTTCGAGCAATTCTGGGCCGTGGGCTTGAGGGCAATCGACTGTTCCAGCGACTGCGCCGCCTCCTCGAACCGCCCCTGCAAAAACAGGAGCCCGCCCAGGTTCGCGTGGGCGGCGTAGTTGTCCGGGGTGAGAGCGATGACGCGGCGAAAGCAGTCCTCGGCCTCGTCGAGGCGATCCGTGCGGTTGGCGTAGAACACCCCCAGCGCGTGCCACGCCCGCCAGTCGCCGCCATCCTCGCGAACGGCGTCCTGGTGGAGTCGTTCGGCGGTGCGGTAGTCACCGGCCTCCTCGTGGGCACGCGCCAGCATCGTGCGGGCGCGCGTGTAAGCCGGGTCCACCGTCAGCGCGAGCCGGAAGGACTCGGCTGCGAGTGTGGGCTGGCCGCGGCCCAAGCGCACGAGGCCGAGCGTGTACTCGGCCGGCGCAAACCGGTTGGTCGCCAGTTCCATGGCTCGCAGGGTACAAGCCAACGCCTCCTCAATCTGGGCCCGGTCCTGCGTGGACTCGTACAGCCACCAGTGCGCCTCGCCCAGCGCGGCAAACGCGGCCGCGAAGACCGGGTCCTCGACGGTGGCGGCGGCGAGGGCCGCCACGGCATTGCTGGCTTGAAGCGTGGGATCGTATCGCGCCAGTTCACCCATGCCTTGCAGGTAGAGGCGGTAGGCTTGCGGATTCGCCGTGCGGAGGACCTCGGCGGTCGGCCGGGAGCGGTGGTGCTGGCGCAGCCCCAGCCACACGATCGTGTGATCGGCCACAAGCTGCGCCCCGCCCAGCAGGTTGGAGCCACGCGCTTCCAACAACTCCGCGCCCAGCGTGTCCTCGCTCAGCGTGTCGTAGAGGGTGAGCCGCAACTGGGCGGGATCGGTTTCGCGGGACCACCGGGCGGTGAGCACGTGGGTCGCCCCAAAGCGCTTGCGAGCTTCACTTGCCGCCTGGATCCCTTCCTCGATCACATCGGCCACCGGGATGAGCCGCAGGGGCAGCTGTTCCTCTTGTCGCGCCTTGGCCAACCGCTCCAGCGAGGCCTGCGTGATGCCGTCAAGCAGGGTCCGCTCCGCCGCCGGATCGGCCTCGTCCTCCGCAGGAATCAGCGCCAGGTTCACCATGCTCGGTCGCGGCGGCGAACCGCCACCGGGTCCCAGGCGCTGCAGCAGAAGGCCACTGACGAGCACCACCCCGGCCAGCAGCAACCAGGCGAACGCTGGAACTCGATTCGCGGCGCTCCTTCGCGGCGCGCGAAACGGCGCGAGTCCCTCTTCCCCGACTTCCCAGACGGACACCGCCTGCTTGAGTCCCCGGAGCCGGTACGACCCGTATTCCTGCCAGCGCAGGGTCGCCGCCGGTTCGCTCCCCTGCCCCTCCAGATCGGGACGCGCCTGGCGACAGGTTTCCGCGCTGAGGAGGACCTGCCTGGCGTCTGCCAGATCCGTCAGGCGAGCCGCGGCATCGACGTCGGAGCCGAGCACGTCCACATCGTCGCCCTTCCGCTCGACCACGACCGTGCCGGTGTGAATGCCCACTCGATCCAGCACCGGATGGGCTTCCACCACCGCGTCGGCCTCGAGCCGGCGTTGCAGCGTCAACGCAAACCGGATCGCCGTCGTGGGCCGGGAAAAGACGATCAGAAACGAGTCCCCGCTGGTGCCGATCACGGCGTGCTCGGGGAAGCTGGCCAGCAAGGCGCGAACCATCCGGTGGTGCGCCTGGATGCGCTCGACACCCTGACGTTCCCCCAAGACCTGCTTGAGGCGGGTCGAGCCGACAATATCCGTGAACAGGAGCGTGACGCGCTGCTCTCCCTCACCCAGCCACGGCGCCTCGCCCCTGCCTTCGGTCTTGTGTCCTGGCTCACTTGCCACGCGCCCACCGTACACAATCAGCGCGGGCCGACAATGACGTGTTCTTTGAACCGCCATACCCGCGGATGATCAAGCCAGCGGCGACGGCATGGGGGCGCAGCCGAGTTCGCTCTTGACGCTGGGGAGCGTCGGTTTCATTTGTCTCCCGCACACACGTGACCACGGCGGCTGCCATGTCTCCTTCCCATCGCCCCCGGCCTCGGCTCCTGACCGCCGTGAAACCGGTGCCCATCCCGGAGAGGGCGCGCACTCATCGGCGCGCCGGTCCGGCGGGCAGGGGAATGTCCGTCCTGCCTGGTCCTCCCGCTTACCCATGAAAAAGCACCCTCAAATCATCCCAAACATCATCGCTGCCACCATGCTGGCCTCTGCCGCCATCGTGCCCGAGCTTCAGGCGCAACCCCGCGCGGGCCAGGCGCCGCCGGTCGTCTCACCGGAGGTTGCCGCCGACCGCCGCGTCACGTTCCGAATCCTCGCCCCCCAGGCCGAAGCCGTGCTCCTGGCCAGCAGCGGCGACATTCCCGGCATCGGGTTCGGGCAACCCAAGTCGCTCACCAAGGGCACCAACGGCGTGTGGGAGGTCACCTTGGACCCCCTCGCGCCGGGCGCGTACCGCTACAGTTTCAACGTCGACGGAGTGGTCGTGGTCGACCCGCGCAATCCCAGGACCAGTGAATCCAACGAGAACACCTGGAGCCTGGTCACCGTGCCCGGGGCGGAGTGGATGGACACCCGGGACGTCCCCCACGGTGCGGTCGCGCAGGTGACTTACTGGTCATCCACCCTCAACCGCTTCCGCCGGCTCCATGTCTATACGCCGCCCGGATACGAGTCCGGCGAGGGACGGTATCCCGTCTTTTACCTGCTGCACGGCGCGTTCGATTCGGACGCCTCGTGGAGCACGGTGGGCCGGGCGGGTTTCATCCTGGACAACCTGATTGCCGCCGGAAAAGCCAAACCCATGGTGGTCGTCATGCCTCACGGTCACACGGGTCCGTTCCGATTCGGGGGTCCCCTGGGGGGCGATTTCGAGAACGAGTTCGTCGCCGACATCATGCCGCAGATGGAAAAGCGCTACCGCGTGATCACCGACCGCGCCCATCGGGCCATGGCCGGCCTCTCCATGGGTGGCGCTCACACGCTGAACATTGGCATCCCCCATCTCGACCAGTTTGCCCACCTGGGTGTGTTCAGCTCCGGAATCTTCGGGATCACCGGCGGCTTCGGAGGCAACGCGCCCCAGGGGCCGAGCTTCGGGGAAAAGCACAAGGCCATCCTGGATGACCCGAAGCTCAGGGACGGACTGAAGCTCTTCTGGTTCGCCACCGGGAAGGACGACTTTCTGGTGCAGACGTCCCGGGCCACCGTGGCCATGTTCGAGAAGCACGGGTTCAAGGCCGTGTACAGGGAGACCGAGGGCGCCCATACCTGGGACAAGTGGCGGGAGTACCTGAACGAGTTCGCCCCGCAACTTTTCCAGTAGCATCTCCCGGCCGTTTCCTCTGTCCGGAACCGCTTCTGCGAGGGACCCACCGCCCTGGGGTGGGTCCCTCAAGACGGCTCAGAGCCGCCCGGCGGGAGGGAGTCTTGAGGGCAGATTGGGATTCAGGGGCGCCACCAGTCGAACAACGGGGAACGCCAATACCGTCCCACGTCGATTATCTCGTCCTCGCCCTGACCACCGACCAGAACGTCATCCCCCGCGTCGCCTTCCAGACGGTCGTCGTCGTTCCCGCCGAGCAGGAGGTCATTCCCTGAACCGCCGATGACCAGGTCATTGCCCGACCCTCCGTCGAGGTGGTCATTCCCGTCTTCGCCGCTCAGGTAGTCATTCCCCAACCCGCCAAGGAGCACATCGTTACCCCAGCCACCCTTGAGGTTGTCGTGGCCCGGGCCGCCCTCGATCCGCACGGGGAGGATGCCGAGATTGCCGTAGGCGGTGATCGTGTCGTCTCCCTGGCCGCCGAACACTTCGACAGCTCCGACGTTCTGGAACTGGCCGTTGAACTCACCCGGAACACCAAGCTGTCCTGGGCCGTAAACGCGGATCTGGACCCAGGCAGCGGAGTAACCCCTGCGCACCTCGATGATATCATCGCTCGTGGTGCCGCCGATCTGGAGCACGTACCGGCCCGGCTGCGTCAGATCCGGCAGGAGCAACGCGGTGGTGACGTGCAAGGCCACACTCGCGATCCCGACGGACCCGGTCGAGTCGACGACACCGAAGCGGACCGTGTAGTTGCCATTCGCGACCGGCGTGAAGCGGAAGGTGGAACCGGCACCGACCATGACGACTTTCCCTTCCGCATCCGAGACCTCCCATTGCTGGCGCAAGGCACCGGTCGCCGGCGCGCTGTCGAGCAGGCCCTCCCACGTGATTGTCTGGCCGCGGACAGCAGCCGTGGGGCCGGTGATGCTGACAGCCAACGTGCCTGTGGGGACTTGAGCAAACACCGAGGTCGGCCCGCCGCTGCCGGACAAGGCACCCGTGTCACCACGCGTTGACGGGAGACCTGTTGTGGCGCTGACGTCGATCATGAGCTGCCGCAGGGCCGGGGCCATGGAAGCATCGAACAGCGCCTTGAGTCGTTCCGTGGTCTCGTAATTCGCGCCATTGGTACCGGCCGGGCCATGGACACGGACACGGTCCGAGCCGCCTCCGCGGACAACGGTGTCCGGACCCGATCCGCTCACGAGTTGATCATCGCCGGTTCCGCCGTCGATCGTGTTGCGGCCGTTCTGGCCATAGAGGATGTCGTTGCCCTCGCCTCCCGAGATGACATCGCTGAACAGGTTACTGGCACCCACGTGAGCCGGGTCACGGGCGATATAGGCCCAACCCGTCAGCAGACTACGACTCCAAGTGAGCCAGCCGCCGCTGGAGCCCGGGTCAGTGATCCCGCCCGACCACGCCGCGGCGAGCACCAGGCTGTCGCCCAGGAGGACGTCGCTATCGTCGCCACCCCAGAGCTGATCATTGCCGATGGTCAGCGTGGGGGCCGGACGAGCTCCATCCGGTCCGCGCCGGCCAAAATACTCCGTCGCAAAATGCGCGCGGAAGAAGTCACGCCCGCGCTCGCGCCAGGCATGGTGGTTGTGGTCCAGGCGCGCCAATTCGTGCGCGCTGAGATCGCTGCCGCGGAGCGTCGTTTCGTTGATGCCCGCGAGGTACGACGTCAGCGAGTCGGAGGCGGACAGGTCTTCAGACCCGAACCAGTCATGGCCATACCAGCCATGTCCATTGGCCAGCCAGTATTGCTCGAACCAAACCGCACGATCCTGGTACCACCGGTTGCTGAGGCTGGTACGGGCCGGCTGCAGGGCCATGGGCACGACGAAGACGGCGTGGTCGCCCACGACCATGTCGGCCCCGGTCCCGCCGTCGATCGCGTCGTTCCCACGGCTCATGTCATACTCGAAATCGACCGGGGCGAAGATCAGATCGGGATCGGCCAACAACCGGTCCGCGGTGCTGTTGTGGCTGGCATGCAGGTGTCGCTCGAGTTCCGCCGCGCGACGGGCCTGCTGTTCGTCCAGGGCCTTCACGGTGGCTCGCCACGCTGCCGAGGACACCGCCGGATAGCCGAAGTTCGTCTCGCTGACCCCCTCGTTGATGATCAGCAAGAGGAACGAGGCGTCGTCACCCACCAAGGTGTCATTCCCCGTGCCACCGCTGATCTGGTCGTTTCCGACGAACAAGTCATGCAGGTTCGGATCCACCGGAACACCTCGACCCGGAGGGATCCGGCCGGGATTCAGCACCAGCGCCCGGTCGATCAAAGCGTCCACGACCTCGACATGGCCCAGTTCCACGAGGTTCAGGAAATCGTACGCGACGAGCTCCAGATCACGCAGGAACGCGTGGTACTGCAGGGCGGTGGTGGTGAAGTCGGCGCCCGCCAGCGGGAGCCCGAGCATGAACGGCACTTCAAAGTAGGCGTTGTCGCCGGCCACAAAGTCGTCGCCGGCGCCAGCAAGGATGAGGTCGTTGCCGTAGCGGAGATCGTGCGGGTGAACGGCCCCGGAGAGGGCGTGCTCCAGGGTATCAAAGTCGAGCGCCAGGTTATGCAGCGCGTACAGCACCGCGTTCATCTCGATCGCGACTTCCTGGGTGGCGCGTTCAATGGCCGCCAGGCCGCTCAGGAATGCCGACTGGATCCGGGTGTCGTCACCGAAGATCATGTCGGCCCCTTCACCGCCGTCGAGAACGTCGTTGCCCGGCAGCATGTCCTGATGATGGACCACGTCGGGCACGATCGTCATGTAGGGCACGAAGATCGCACCGTCTGACCGCACGAGGCGATCCTGCGTCGAGAGGCCATCCGCAGTCGGAACGACTTTCGGAACGAAGGTGATCTCGGGCGAAACGGTATCGTAGTCGTCAGCCCGGAGCATGAGCGAGGGCACGATTACGGTTCCGCCCGGCTGCAGAACGATGGGGGCCTCGCCGCTCGAGGTTCCGCTCACGAGCCGGATGCCCTGGGTGATCTGCGGCAGATTCGTCAAGAAGGGAACGACGTTGAGAGCGCCGTCGCCGAACAACACGTCGTTGCCGCCGCCGCCTCGCAGGGTGTCGTCGCCCCGCAACCCGAAGATCACATCATCACCGGAACCGCCTTCCAGGACGTCGGCGGATGCCGGCAGGAGGTCAATCAGCAACACCTCGGTCGCCCAAGCGCCGGAGTCCGGGTTCACATACTTCTCGGAGCCGGACAGGAGCGTGCCGCCCAAGACCAGGAGGTCCGCCAGTAGAAGCTTGGCAGCCAGGTTCGGATCCGGGTCGCGGAGCGGGGTGGTATCCATCGGGATGCTGCCGAGGATGTGCCCCGTCTCTTCCAGGAAGACGTCCCGGTGCCAGGCGCCGTTGGCGTCAAGGCGTGGCGTGCCATCGGCGTTGAAGGTGCGGTAGGCGATCCCGCCGTCCCCGATCAGAATATCGTGACCGTCGCCGCCGACCTGCACATCGTTGCCCAGCCCGCCATAGAGCTCATCTTCGCCGGGACCGCCATTCAAGATGTCGTCGCCGCGCTGGCCGTGGAGGATGTCCTGGTCAAGATCGCCATACAGCCAGTCGTCCCCGCCGACCTGATCCTGTCCATCAAACAAGACGGCTTCGCGGATGACGATGTCGGCGAACGGCGCCGGGTAACGCTTCCAAGGTCCCGAGATGCCCGCGACCGGCGTGCGGTTGATCCGTCCATTGTCGCCGAGGATTACATCGGACCCGTCTCCCGGCGTCGCGTAATTCTCGAGAGCGATATCACCCATCAACGGGTCGGGACGGTCGCCACCGTAGATCCGGTCGTTCCCGTCCGCTCCGCCCAGGACGTTGTGGCCGCCCGTGAGGTCGTCCTGTCCGGCGCCGCCGAAGATCCAGTCATCCCCCTGCTGGCCCAGGATGAAATCGTCACCGCTCTCGCCAAACAGCCGGTCGTTGCCGCCGCCGTCACTCCCGGTGACGAAGATCGCGAGATAAGTCTGGGCGGGCGTGAACCAGTTATCCAGCTGACCGTGGTCGCCCAACACGACGTCGTCGCCTTCGCCGGCCCAGACCGAGTCGTCACCGGTTCCGCCGATCACCACGTCGTCGCCGGCGCCCGTGAAAATCTCGTCGTTGCCGCCGAACGTGGGATCCACGGTCAGAACCCGGCTGAGCGCGCCGTCCGGGACGAACTCGGCCCGGCCGTTGTCACCCACGATCAGATCGCGGACGTCACCTGCTCCCGTCGTGATGATGTCGCCCTGGCTGCCGCCCAGGATCACATTCGAACCTGCACCCGCCACAATCCGATCCGCCCCGCCGAACTGCGGGTCGCGGGTGGCAATGCTCCGCAGGATGCCTGCGGTCCAGGTGGCACTGCCGTTGTCGCCCAGCATGATGTCCGCGGCGGGATCGGTGGAAGGAGCGATCAACTCATCGTCGCCAAACCCGCCGAAAACGAGATCCCGGCCGAGGGACGCCATGACCAGGTCCGCGCCGCCCACGGACGAATCGCGCGACGCAGCGTCGCTCAACAAGCGTTCGACCCCGTCGCTGAAGTCGCCAGGACCGCCGCCGCCAAAGCGACTGACCACGTTGCCGTCGGCGTCGCGGTACAGCGCTTCGCCGCGATCGCCGAAGATCACGTCATCGCCCGTGCCACCCAGGATCTGATCCGCGTCCTGACCGCCAAAGACGACCAGCGCGCGGGAGGAAACGCTCGCGTCAACGAGATCGCGATCCTCGAGGTCCGGGCGACCCGAATGCGGACCCTGCGTGTTCAGGACGACGAAGCCGTCCGTGGCCTCGTCGAGGTCCACGAGCACGACGTCGTTTCCGAGGCCGGTGTTGACTGCGGTGATGGTCCAGAGGCCGGCGCGGTGGTGGGCGCCATCGATGGTGAGAACGTCGCGGCCCCAACCGGTCCACACCAGCACGCCGCCGGCGAGGTTGTTGGCAATCCCGCTGTCGACACGGAACCCCATGGCCGCCGGCGCGAGCCCGCTGAGCGTGATCTCGCGGTCGGCGGCAAGGTTCAGGTCGGCCCCGGGCAGGTGCTGATCGGTAAGGCGCACGTCGGGGTCGCCGACGAGCGCCGCTTCATCGCTGATCAACAGCCGGTGGCGCCCGCTGCCGAAATCGAGGTTCAACACCCCGCGAACTGAATCCAGGTGGCCCGTCAGGAAATCGAGATCCTGCCCCGGCTGGACGTTGGCATCCGAGGACACGTAAACGCGTTCGTCGCCCCCATGCAGGCGCAGGTTGGTGGTGGCGCTGGTGCCCCGGATGTTGAACACCTCGTCGCCGGAACCGAGGTCGAGGTCCAGGGTCTCCGCCCCGTAGTAATTCAGGCCGTCCATCCTCGAAGCCAGTTGCACCGTGCCCTGGAGCTTGGAGGTGTCGAGGTCCGCCGGAGTCAGGGCAAGCCGGGCATGCTCGCCCTGGAAGATCAGGAAGAAGTCGGCACCCACGGCGATGACCGCGACGTTCCGCGTGTGCGGCAAGTCAGGATTTGCGTTGTTGGGATCGAGGATGGCTGACACGGCCGCCAACAGCTCATCCGGGCTCGCGTCGAACGCGATGGGACTCGTCCAGGTATCGAGCAGCCGCAACTGGTAGGTTCCACCGGTCGCCTGCACGGTCAGGGTCTGGACCGAGTTGAGGAGCGGCACGAACCTCCCGGCGAGCCGCGCGATCCCCGCGAGATCCTTCGTGTCAACGTCCTGAAGGCCGGTCGTCGACGTCGCCAGTCCGCCCAGGAATGTCACGTAGAAAGCCGAGCCCTGCTTTTGGACGACGAGCTCGGCGGAACCGACGACGGCGACCAGGGCCTCTCGCACCTCTTCCGCGGATGCATTGTAAGGGAGGGCCGCCGTCCAGGCATCCTGCACCCGCAACCGGAAGCTGCCGTCGATGGCGGTGATCGAGATCACGTCCGTGACGCTTACCGGCGGAACGACGTATCCGTCGCGCAGAGTGACCACTTGCACATCGACGGAGGCGTCCAAGGCGGGCACGAGATCGTTCTCGGCCCGGGTCTCGTTCCACACCAGCGGCGCCAGGTCACGACCGGCCAGATCTCCACCGAAGTAAACGCGATAGGTGATGCTGCCGGGAACGCGGTCTGCGACCACCCGGATTCCGGAGCTTCCGAAGGCGGCCTCGAGGCGGCTCTCCACTTCCGCGGCATCCAGCCCGTAGCTCAAGGTGACCAGGGCATATCCGTTGAGCCGCTCGACGTGCGCCGCGCCGGGCAACCCGCTCTCGAGGCCATACCCGAGCACGCGCAGACCGAACGACCCGCGGTCGGCCTGAACGAAGATCGACTGGACCTCGGCCGTGGTCGGCATGTCCAATCCGGTCAGCGTGGTTGCCGTCAACGTGCCGGAGACCGCATCGACGACGGCACTGTCGTTCAGGTGAATGCGGTCGGCCTCGGGACCGGTCTGAAGGGTCAGCAGGGCCGCAATCTCGTTCAGACGCTGGCCGTCGCTACCCACCCGGACTTCGTCTTCACCTGCGCCGGTGTCCACGAAGGTATGGCCCGAGACGGTCTTCACGGTGACCACGTCTTTGCCGGCGCCGGTCTTCACGAACGTGGTTCCCAGGTGGGTCGTTTCAACCGTCAGGTTGTTCGCGCCCGATCCGAGTTCGAGATTCAGAGCTTCGATTCCGGAGTACTCGATGCCGCCGGGCACGGTCCGGTCACCGATGACCACATCCGAACCCATGCCGAATCCGGAGAGGCGGCGGTCGGTGAGGAGTCCGTCCTCGGGGGCCGGGC
This sequence comes from uncultured Verrucomicrobiota bacterium, assembly GCA_964535555.1. Classification (GTDB taxonomy): domain Bacteria; phylum Verrucomicrobiota; class Verrucomicrobiia; order Limisphaerales; family J093; genus DSVZ01. Next base: position 101,471 of record CAZHUS010000016.1, on the reverse strand, counting down.
TGTTGCCGTTGCGAACATTGAGGATGTCGACCTGGAGCGACTCGTCGACGCGCACGTTCGGGTTCACGGGCCCGAAGAAGTAGGCGTTGCCGGATTGCGGCGCACCGGCGCTCCAGCCGGCCTGGAAGAAGACGGTGTCGTACTTCACGTCGGCATGGAACGAGGTGGCGGCATCGACCAGCGCGGCCAGGCCGCGGGCGACGTCGTCCATGGTTGCTTCGGCCGGCGCCTTGTATTGGAACGTCGTGCCGTTGAGCACCACTTCCCAGACGCTGCCCGCGCTCACGGCACCCGCGAGTTCCACTTCGAGCAAGGTCCACAGCGCGGTCGTCGCATCCGCCGCCTCGCCCGTGAGCAGTCCGGTTCCATTCAGGACGTGGGCAGTGAACGGCGTCGCCCGGCTGACTTTGAGCACGTTGCCCACCGCGGAGGCCGTGTAGCCGGCACCCGCGTCGAAGCGGATCGCGTCGGCGAGTTGCTGCGCGACCGCGAGGAGGTTCAGGCCGTCCCCCGCCGCGACGGTGTAGGTGAACGCCGTCCCGCCGAGCGTCACGGACCAAACCTGTCCCTCCAGCACCACGCCGCTGAGAGCGACAGCCACCGAGCTGTATTCGAGCCCATCCCCGGAGCCCCGCAGCGAGACGGTGGCGCCCGAAGGCACCTGGAAGACCGCGGTGAAGCCCGGACTGCTCCCTTCCGCCTTCACCGCAAAGACCGGGTTTCCGCTCCAGCCCAGACCCGAGACCTGCCCCGCCGATCCGCGCGCGGGCCCATCCAGGATGATGAACTCATAGAGGAACTCGGCCATGCGCGGATCCATGCCCGGCATCTGGCCGCGAAGCGGGTCCACGTGAGCCGCGTACAGATCGACCAACGCATCCACACCACGAATCACGGGCGCCGCTTGCACCGTCCCATCGGGCAGCGGCAGATTCGTCTCGCCCGGCAGCAGGTACGGATCGTTCAGGGAACGTTCCTCGCCATAGCGCATGCCGCCTTCGACGATGAGCGGGCCCCGGATGCCGTTGATCCGCTCGTCCATCGGGGCGAAGACCTGGGCATCGCTGCCGTCGCGCACCTGGTCGTCGATGCCGTAGATCTTGACGGACTGTGGCTGGAACCAGTTGTCGGGCGTGAAGACCAACTGCGGCGTGATCTTCGCGCCACCGGCGCTGTCCGGAGAAATACCGAAGGCGGCGGAGAACTCGGCCTTGTCGCCTCGGCGCACCGTGAGCACGCGGCCGACGACGGTGGCGGAGAAGCGGCTGTCCTGGTCGATGAGGCCTTTCAACCCGCGAGCCACATCCGCCAGGTCTTCACGGAAGGCCGGCGTGTAGCTGAAGCTGGTCCCGTCCAGCGTCAGGTTCCACTTCTCGTTCAGGGAAGGCGTGGTTTCGCCGCTGAGGGTGAGGGAAACCTCCTTCCAGAGATTGCTGTTGATCGTGCCGGTCTTGCCCGACAGGCGCCCGGCGCCCAGCGTGTCGGGCGAGACCCTGAACTCCGCGGTGAACGCCTGGTCCGCTTCGATCACCAGCCGGGCCTCGGTCAGCGTGACTCGATAGCTCGCGGGGATGAGCTTCTTGAGTTCGGAGGCAATGGTTTGAACCGAAGGAACCGAACCGGTCGCGGGCACGCCGTACGCATAGGCGATGCCGTTCAGGATGAGGCTCCACTGCTCGCCCAGCTTCGCCGTGCCCGTCAGGTCAACGATGGCGCGCGGTGTGGCGACGCGGACCTGCCAGGCCTCGTTCTGTCCGAAACCGTCATCCGGGGAGAAGGCGTACTTCGAGTTGAGGGTTTGCGTGAGCTGCGGCAGGACATCCACGTAGACGGTATCTTCCGGCTTGCCGGTGAGAACCAGCGTGTAGCTGTCCGTGACCGGAGCGTAACCCACGAACTCTTCGCTCATGCGATACGCGATCTCAAAGTCGCTGGTGTCATCCAGAGCGGGCGTGAGCAGACGATCCAACGTGTAGGTGCTGGTGGCCGCGTCGTAGGCGAGGATCGTGGCGACGGAACCCGTGCCGGCGCCCGCGGTGACGGTAACCTGCTTGCCCACGAGGCTGATGGCCGACTTGTTCGTCTCGTGCCGCTGGACCGACACATTCAGGCGGTAGGACAACCCCGCTGGCACCCCCGCAGTCCCGTCCTGGAAATACGGGTTCGTGACAGCATAGTCCTTGAACGCCTTGACGCGGAGCTGGTAGACGCCCGCCTGCGTGAGGTTCGCCTGGATGAGCGGATCGCGGAGCGACCGGCTGCCCGCATCCAGCGTTGAAGTGCCGTTGCTGACGGCGATGACCTGTCCGGAAGGACCGACCAACTCGAGCACCGGACTGACCGTGTACGCGTAGCTCTCCACCACGGTCTCGTAGAAGTACCGGGTGAACGGAATGAAGCCCAGGAAGTACTCGGTTCGACTGCGCTGGACCGTGTAACGCACCGAGTCCACGCCCTCGAGCAAGGTCGTGCGATCGATGTCGAAGACACCCAGGATCGACCCGCCGCCTTGCGACGCCGCCACCGTGAAGCCAGTGAAGCCCACCCCGCTCTTTACGCTGATCGTGATCGCCGGGCCCGTTTGGCTGACGGTGAACAGCGAGGTTGGCAGCCTCTCCGCGAGCTTCTCCGCCACGCCGTTGAGGTTCTGGGAACCGACCGTGAAGCCAAACACCTCGCCGTTGACCGTGAGCGCCCAAACGTCTCCCGGGGTGACCGACCCGTTGAGGTTGACGGTCGCGGTCTGGTACCGCGTCGCCTTGTCTTCCGTCCCCGTGATGACCGCCGCCTGCGGGCGAACCTGCTTCACGAAGCTCACCAGGACATCGCGGCCGCTCGCGTCGTTAAACAGCCACGTGGCTCCGGACGGCCCCGTTCCCGTGTAACCGGCGCCGCTCAAGGCCTGCCAAAGGCCCGACGCCGGGTTGTTGAGCCCTGCAGCCGTGGCCTGATAGGGGCCGCTCAGCGGATACGTGGTCGTTCCATCGAGCCGGATCGACCACAGATCGCCCGCCACAGAAGTGCCCTTGAGCGTCACCTCCTGCGTCCATGCGACCTGAGGTGCGCCGCCGATCGAAGCACTGCCGTGAGCGGTGGCGAGCGTGACCTCGACCTCCGCGCCAAGAGTTTCGACGGCCAGCCGGACCACGATAAGAACGCCCTCCTCGTCGCTCACGCCGTAGCCCGTGAGCTCATCCGCGGAGTCTGCCAAGGCGCCGGCGAGGCTGGTCAGGGAGCCTGCGGCTTGACGACTGACCGCGTCGTGGCCATCCAGAGTGAGCGCCCAGGTATCCCCGGCATTGGCGCTTCCCGTGAGCGTCAGCTTCGTCGTGGTGGTGCCGGTGTTGCCCGCACCCACCGCCATGGAACCCGCGGGATTCACCACGACGCCGGAGGTGATGGACCCGGCACCGGTCTTGACGATGCGCAACGTGGTCCCGGAGCGGGTGGCGCCGTATCCCGCCAGTGCGTCGGCGGAAGCCTCGAAGTTCTGGGCCAGGCCCAGCAGTTGGGTCGAGCCGACCGTCTGCGTGAAAGCACCAGCGTCAACGGAGAGCGTCCAGATGTCCTGTACGGTCGCTTCCCCGACGAGGGCCATCTCGGTGAACGGGGCGCTGAACGTCACCGGGGCCAGCAAGCGCGCGATCCCGAAAGTGAGGTCGAGGTTGGCCGCGCTGGTTTGGACAACCACCAGGCTGCTGCCGTCTACTCTTGCCGCAAGGCCCCGCTGTCCCTCGAAGAAGGTCTCGAAGGCCGAGAGCAAGCTCGCCTGCGACCCCAGCGTGGTGTTGGTGGAACCCGTCCCCAAGTTCACCGTCCACACATCGCCGGTGGTCAGGGGGATCCCGAAATTAACCGACCGACCAGCGCCCGAGATAGCGGCACTGCTCACGCCGGGTGTTTTGACCACCGGCGCGCCGCCACCGGCCGGCGAGATGCTTAGTCCGATCTTGATGAACTCACCGTCGGCTCGCACCAATTTCAGGTTGCTCCCTTCGGCAACCGCGCCGTAGTCGGACAACGTGTTCACCCAGGCTTCGAACAACGTCGCCATGCCCGCGTGGCTGGGGTTCGCCGGGACTGGCTCCTTGTGCGTGTGGACAGCATCCAGGGTCAGTTCCCATTCATCGCCGACGTTCAACGCCTCCGCCAAGACCCACAAGGTCACCGTCATGGTCGACGCATTGACGGGGACGACCGGTACGATCCGCAGCGAGGCCGTCACGGCCGAACCGTCCGCGCGCGCGATCCGGACCCGGTTCTCGGCGAAGCTGGCAGCGTATCCATCGCGCGCATCGAGGGCTTCCGCGAACGCCTTTGCCAGTCCGTTCAGGCCCAGGTTCCCCGAGCCGGAGTGCTCGATCCCATCCACCTTCAGGAACCAGGTGTCGGTGGGGTTGATCGTACCACCGAGCGAGATCTCCAGCGCATCCACGCTGCTGGAGGTCACCGTGGCTTTCGGCGTGAGAGTCACGCCGACATCGAACGCCGCCGGCTGCAGCCCGGTGAGGATCAGAACGGCACCCTCCGCCGAAGCCGTATAGCCTGCCAGGCTGTCGAGTTCTGCCGCCAGGCCTGCGGCCAGGTCCTTGAGTTCGTCGTCCGCCTTGACCTCGTAGGCGCGTCCGGGTTGGCCGGCCACTGTCACAGTCCACCGGTCGCCCTCGTTCACGGCTCCTTGGAAGGTGATCAAACGCGTGAACATCCCCTGCGCGGTTGCAGTGAGCCCACCGGAAGGCAGCAATTCCCACGTCACGGAGTAACTGCCGCCCGTCGAGTTCACCGTGATGGCATCGCCCGACACCGTGGCCCCGTAGCCGGTCAGCTTGGCCACCTCACGCTTCAAGCCCTCGGCCACCGCCTCGGGAGTGAGCAATTCTCCGCTGAAACCGGTCAGGGCTGTACCTGCCACGTAGGTCGCGGTCAGGGTCGTCAAGCCCCGCGCGAAGTTCAGCCTCCAGGTCTCCCCGGTGCGCACCGGGCCGCTGATCGTGATGGTCGATTCGCGCCAGAGCACGGTCCCCAGCGTCCCCTGGTCGGGCCTGCCGGAGATCGCCACCCCCGCGACGGGACTGCCTCCCGAGAAGGCGAAGCGCAGCTTGAACGTGCCGGTGGTCGCCGTGATCGTGATCGTCGAACCCGCCGCCGCGGCGGTGTAGGTCGAGGCCGGACTGTTGTCCGCATTGACCAGGTTTGCCAACCCCTTCGCGATCGCATCGAGGCTGAGGGGATTGCTCTCGAAGCCGGCGACGGGATCACCGATCCGGAACGTGTACGGCTGCCCCGCGACTTCGAGTGTCCAACGCTCGCCGCTGACCACCGGCGCGGCGCTGGTCAACGTCACGGATGCCTTGGCAAACTCGACGTTGCTCGACGTGCGAACCGTGCGCGTGACGGTGCCTGCCGTGACGACCTCCTGGGTTACCTCGACCCAGAAGCCCTTTGGATCGGAAATCGCCAGGCTGTTCGCCGACGGGCCGGCACCGACGGTGTACGTGGCTCCCACCGGCTTCGGGGCGGCGTTGAAAGCCGACCGCAAACCGGCGGCCACGGCTTCCAGCGAGAGGAGATTCCCGCCGAAACCGCTGATCGCCGTGCCGACCGTGTATCGGAACTCGCTGCCGTTGATGCGCAACGTCCAGACGTCCCCGATCCCGACGCTGCCGTTCAGTGCCACCGTCGCCGTCCGGTAGTAGGCGTGCGTGTCAGTGACAATCGCGTCCACGTTGGCCGAGTCCCGGCTCAACATGTTTCCGGTGACCGTGAACTCGTACAGGTCGACCCCGCCATCACCGCCCGCCTCGATCGTGGCGTACGGGATCTGCGAATCGACACTGCCGCCATTCCGCACGTCGGGATCGTAGAACGTGAACCACTGTGTCGCGTTGTCGATGTTCTGGGCGCTGCCGTCCGCCGGCTGCTGCTTGGCGATGGGTGAAGGCGCGAACGTGAAGACACTCGGGTCGCGTCCTTCCAGGGAAACATGCAGGTCATAGTCCACGCCCGCGGGCAGGCCGGTGGAGAAGTTGTTCAACCAGGACAACCAGTTGGAGACCTCGATGGCGTAAGTCCCCGGTTCGGTGATCTCGAACGCGAGATAATCGTCCAGCCAGGTGCTGCTGCCCCCACGGCCGACCGCGTGCGGGTCGGACCATCCCGGCCCCGCCGCCTTCAACTGGGCGCTGATCGTCCCGGTCTGGGCGTCCGTGCTCAGCTTGAAGAGGCGCAACTGGCTCGCCCAGATGATCGGGTCGTAATAGCTGAAGCCGTGATCGACGTCGAAAATGGCCGTCAGGCGGTTGCCGGCCTTGGTCAACATCGCGTCGGTCACCTCGAACTTGAAGTAATCCGCCTCGCCCTCGCCCAGACCGTGAATGGTGAGATGCGACAGGAGGGTGGCATCCTGGATGTCCGGGTCGTCGTTCTGCGACCAGTTGGCGAAATCGAGCGGCTGGGCGGCGAAGAAGGAGTCGTTGGCGCCGGAGTCTTGCAGGATGGCGGTCCCGAAGTCGCCTCTGAACTGGGTCAGACGCTCGGACGCGCCGCTGTACAAGGCACCCCCGGGCTTCGTGGTGTTGATGCTCTTGACAAGTTCCTGTGCCGTGAGCGTAAGGCTGCCACCCGACTTCACCGTGTAAGCGAACCGGGTCCCGTTCACCGTCACGCTCCAGGTCTCGCCCTCGCGCACCGCGCCGCTCATGGCGATGATCGCCTTGCTCCAGGCGGTGGTGCCGCTGAGATTGCCCGAGCCACGCACCAGCTTCAGGGTGAATCCGTTCGTGTGGTTGAGCGTGACGTCGCTGCCCGAAGCGGTCGCCTTGTACGCGCTGGGGATCGCGGCGGCCAGGCCCCGAGCCACCGCCTCCAGCGAATTCAACGTTCCCGAATAACCCGGGATCGTGTCGCCCGCGCGATAGCTGTACTCGACGCCGGCCACCGCCAGCGTCCACAACTGGCCGGCAACATAAGGTCCGGACAGCTTCACGGTGGCGGTGGTCCAGACCGAGATGCCGCTGATCGTGAGCCGCCCCGTCGTGGAGGTGGTCAGGTTCGCCCCTTCGGCGATCCCCGTCGTCACCGTCAGCGCCGCGCCCGCGCCCTGGTCCAGGATGATGGCCGCCCCGTCCTGCACGCCGGACGTGACCTGCCCCAGGCCCAGGATGACGTAATCCGTGGGCTCCGAAACCGTGGTGTTCTCGTCCGTATGCCGCACCAGGACACCCGGCGCGTCGTCATCGGTGATCACGACCTCGACCGGGGCGACCTGGGCGCTCTCGCCGTTGCGTCCCACCGTGTAGCTGTAGTCGTCGCCGTTGAGCGTGACGAACCAGGTCGTACCCGCGGTGGCGTTGCCGGAAAGCGTGAGTTCGGCCGTGGCGAAGTAATCGGCAACCGGGGTGCCGCTCACCACGCCTGTTCCCGACGCCAACTTCGCAGTGAACGCGGGCTGCAACGGGGCGCTCACCAGGATCCGGCCCTGCCCGTCGACCGCCGCGACGAAGTCGGCGTGGTCGTCGATCAACTGAGCCAGGTGCGCGACGATATCCGTGAGGGGCTCGCCCGGGTTCACGGTGTGAGTGAACGGCTGACCGTTCAGGCTCACCACCCAGGCCGAGACCTGGTCCGGAGCGCCGGTGAGCAGGATCTTCGCGTCCGAATAGGCCTCGACGCCGGTCACCGAGACGTTCGGGGTTCGGGCCACGGCTTGAACGGGGCGCCCGTCCTTCGAGATGACCAGGATGCGGCTGCTGTTGCCCGAGTCCAGGCTGGCCGTCAACGGGCTGGTCGGTGCGGCATTGATCGAGGAGACAAGACGGATGCGAACGTCCTCGAAGTCCACGTCGTAGAACGCATCCAGGCTCGTGCCCGTCGAGAGCGCCTGGATGATCCGCGAGTAGTGGATGCCTTCGTCGGTTTCGTCATCGACGGCGGTGACCACCACGGTCCGCGGCTTGCTCCAGTCGGTCGAGGTGAACTCCAGGATCGACTGATCGACGTGCAGATTCGAATCCGCGCTGATTTGCACCGTCACCGTGGAGCCGGTCGCCGGCGCGCGCGTGAGCACGACGACGTAGCTGTCGCTGAGTGGCACCATCCCGTCGGCCCCGCCCCCCTTCTCGCCCACGACGGTATCGTATCCGGACGGAAGCACGAGCAGACTCGCGGCGTCGTCGTCGACGACCTGCACCCCAAGGCTGCGAACGGCAAGCTTGTCGTACTCACCGCCGTCCTCGGCGTCCGCGCCTTGCACAACCGAATGCTGGATCTGGATCAGGCGAACGCCTTCCGGCAGATCATCCGGGACGGCGGCCACGGTGATGACCTGCGGAATGAACCAGTTCGCGCGGTCGAAGATGAGGGTGACGCCGTCCTGGCTGCCAACGCTGTCGCCGCTGGTCCTCACCGAGATTCCCTTGCCGCCGGCCCGTTGCTCGGACTCCTTCGGCAGCGTGGGTGAGACTTTGACGCGCACCGGCTCCGAGGGGGACCGGGCCAGGACGATGGCGTATTGCGTCTGGAAGAGAGGCGCCAACTCGGCGGCCGGATTCTGGGTCTCGAACACCCGCAGCGAGCCGCCCAGCAGGCTGACCACGATGGCCGCCTCGTCGTTGTCAGCGACGTTCGCCGAAACGCCGTCCGTGAACACCTTCCGGTAATTGGGATCGTTGCTGGCAACCTGGTGCACTACCAGGCCGCTGTGACCGTTGAGGTCGTTGCTGACGACCGTGACCGGCTTCCCGGGAACGCCACCGCCCACGTTGAAGGTGTCCCCTCCCTTGCCGCCGATGACCTCGAGCAGGACCGCCTCGCTCGTGCTCTGGATGTAGAACGTGTCGTTGCCTTCCAGGGCGTCCACGATGACGTGTTCGACACCGGCAAACTCGACGTACAGCCCCGCACCGAAAACGCCGGTCGAGGTCACCACGAAGTCGTCTCCGGCCTCGGTGCCCACCACGGTCACGGTGTCGAAGCCGTCGCCGCCGTCGATGCGGACCGGCGCGTTGACCGTGTACGAGATGAAGTCGGTCCCCTGGCCGCCATTGATGTTTGTGCGAGGCGCCTTTTCGTCGTTGAGATTGACCCTGATGAAGGCCCGCACCACGAACCGGTCGTCGTCCTCCTCGCCGTAGAGCCACAGGTCCCCGCCGTTGTGGTAGACGGTGAAGGTGTCGCTGCCCGTCCCGCCGTGCAACACCGCCGGGAAGCTCGTGCCATGGCTGAGATAACCGCGCGTGGTGAGCGTGGTGGGGAAGGCGTCCTCGGGACTCAGCCCCGCCCGCTGGTCACGCGGGGACCTGAAGAGCTGGGCGACCTGGAAGGTGTCATTGCCGGCATCTCCCCAGAGCGTCAGCGCGCTGCTGGTGTCATCGAGCACGAACGTGTCGTTGTCATCGCGACCGTACACGCTGGTCTCACCGATCTTGGCATCGTAATTGACGCGCTCGTTCCGACCGCCGGCGACGGGGTTGCGGTCCGCATCGAGTTCGAGGCTGCTGACGGCGCTGGGCCGGAAGAGGAAGTAGTCGGCCAGATCCGTGCCGTAGATCTTCAACCGGTTGAGGCCGTCGTCCGCTTCCGCGCTGTCGTCGACGGTGATGACCGCCGAGCCGAGGCCGGACAGCCCGATCTCATACAGGTCGCTCCCCTGGTTGCCCTGGAGGGTCAGCTCGGCGGCAAGGCCGTTCCGGAAGGTCTGGTCGCCCGCTCGATCGTAGTTGACGCGCAGCAGGTCGTTGCCCGAACCACCCGCGATGATCGTCGGGCCGGCGATGCGGTTCACATTGACGATGTCGTTGAATTCGTTAGGCAGGGCGAGCTCGTCACCGGTGTGGACCAGCACCGGCCCCGTCAAGGTGTTGGCGATGTAGAGATTGTCGCTCCCGCTGCCGAGCCGGAGGGTGAACGCGTCGAAGCCGGCGTAGTCGATGCCAAAGCCCGGGTCATCCCGCTGCGTGTCGCTGTCGTCCGCGGCGGGCCCCATGCCCAGCCCCGTGACCCGCGACTCGGTGACCTGGCCGAGGTTCCTGTCGTCGTCACCCGAATCATCGACCTCCAGGAAGTCATGTCCCTCACCGGCGCGCAGGAACAGCAAGGCGTCGATGTTGTCGACCTTGCCTCCCGGGGACGGCTGCGCGCTGCCAACCAGCACGCGGTTATCCCCACGACCCAGCTGGAGGTTGGTGGGACCGGCGATCGTCTGCACGTAGACCGCGTCCGCGCCTTCACCGGTGCTGACGTTGGTGACGGCTGCCAGGGCTGGAGAACCGTGGGTGCTGGCAATCGTCAGGCTGTTCCCGGCGTTGCCCAGGTTGAGGTTCAGCGTCTCGAGGGAGCCGTACGTCAGACGGCCGTTCGGATCGAAGAAGCCCGTCAGCGTCGTCGAGGTAAGCTGCCCCGTGTTGGGTGTCGTGTCGCGGCTATCATCGATCGTCAGCAGATCGACGTCATCGCCGCCGTTGACGGTGAGCGGGCGGCGGATGCTGTTGGCCGTGCCGTTCAGGTTGAGGAACTCGTACAGGGCCTGGTCCGGAGTGATCTGGTCGTCGGCGCGCGGCAGCACTTCCCACAGCCCGGCAAAGCTGCCCACGTAAACCGTGTCATTGCCGGCGCCGGCGTTGATGGTGACGGGGCCATCCGTGTCCCGCACCGCCACGCGATCCGCGCCGCCGGCGAGGTTGATGGTGGTCGATCCGGTGTGCGTGCTGGCCAGGGTAAACAGGTCATCACCCTCGCCGAGACTCAAGTGCACGTCCTCCAGCCCCGTGAACAGGACCTCGTGCCCCTCGTTCCGCGCCAGGACTCCGGCGTAGGCATCCTCGAGAAGCATCCGGTTCAGCCGGAGCAAATCCGCTCCCTGAGGCTGCTGCTCCAGAAGGGCTCGCGTCTCGGCGCGCAGCGCCACGCCTTCGAAGACCGCCTCGCTGTAGATCGACGGCCCGGACACCAGCGCGTTCAGATCCTCGAGCAGGCTGCTCTCAACGGCCCCGCGCTGCGTCATGTCATTCAGGTAGGCCGACAAGCTCTGCACCGTCGCGGGAGCGAGCGTGCCCGCCAGCCACCCATCCAGCGCCCCGCCCGGCTGGGCGAGCCGCGCCGCCAGCACGGGGAGGTTGATGAGGTCAGCCGGAATGAAGGCCGGCAGATCCTGTTCGAGACCCATGCCCGTCAACCGCGCGAACACCTGCGGGACCTGAACGTAGTCGGCGGTCGTGTAATAGCCCAACTCGCCCCCGAGGTACCGCACGGGCTCGTTCCCGAGGTGGAGTCTTGGCTCGGAGCCTGTGTACGTGGCCTGCACGAAGGCGTCGGGAGCGTAGGGACTGCTCCCGACTTCCGGTTTCAGCACCCACACGGGCTCCCCGCGCCGGTGGTAGATCGGTTGTTGCTTGGCGTTGGTCGTGTTGGTGTGGAGCAACACGTTGCCGTCGCTGCCCAGCAGGAGATTCCCGCTCGCATCCGTCTTTGGCTGCCCGATCTGGACCTGCTCGTTCCCGTAGTAGTACTGAGGCGCCCCGGCGGTCTGGAGCGCCGGGGTGGCGATCAGGAGCCTGGCGGTGTAGGTGCCGGTCAGGCCGCTCAGCGGCTGGATCGTAACCTGGTTGGTGTCGAGGTCGAAGGCGTATTGGCTGCTGTCGAGCCGGAAGATGCGGGTGCCGGCGTAAATCACGACGCCGAGTTCATCTCCCGACTCGATATCGTAGCCCACGTCGGCGGTTTGGACGCTGCCCGGCGAAAGAGCGGTCAGGGTGGGCGGCTCGTACTTCTGTCCCAATTCGACCAGGCCGCCGGTGCGGTCGACCAACTGGAACACCGGGTCCTTGCGATTGTGAATCGCAGTCTGGTTCGCCGTATGGAGGATCCCCGCGACCCGATCGCCTTGTTCGTCATACACGGTCTCGCCGCCGAGGTAGCGGACGATGTCACCGGTGAAATGGATCACCGGGTCGCCCGCATAGTGCAGCACCGGATCGCCCGCATAATGCAGCAGGGTGTTCCCGAACGGATCCTTGACAGGCTGCCGGCTGAACAGGTCCAAAACGGGCTCGCCGCCCTGGTAAATCAACGCCTCGCCCGTGAAGGGATCCAGCACGGGTTCCCCGCCGAAGTACTGCTTCGCGGTCGGGTTCAGATGGTAGTTGGCGTTCCCCTGTCCGTAATGGAGGGCGCGTCCCTCGGCATCGAACACCGTCGCCCCCACGACATAGGTGTCTAACAGGCCAGTCTGGGAGGTGGCATCGGCCGAGTTGTCCACGATCAACGTGTCGTTGCCGGCGCCCGGCTGATTCCGGTCCTCGAACTTGTAATAGGTCACCAGCCGGACCTTGTTCACCGGGATCACCGAGACGAAGTTGCCGGCGGCAACCTCGGTCTTGCGTCCCATGATGTCGACGTAGAGCGGAACGGCGGTCGGATCCTCGAAGGCGGTCACCCAGGACTTGAACGGCTTTGTCGAAAGCGTCTTGCGCCCGTTGCTGTCGAGGTACACCGGCTTGCCCGTCTGACCCTCGAGCGGTGAGGTCACCACCCGAACGCCCGTGGTCTTGTCGAACGTGAAGTTCCCGTCCGCATCCAGGTAGACGTCCTGGCCGGTCAGCCCGAACTCGATGAGCGGGCGGCCCGTGTCCTCGGTGGTCGGGTTCCCCTGATCATCCAGCCAGAGCAGGTTCCCGGAGGCGTCTCGTTTCTGGGCGCCGACGGCGTAGACCCCCAGCTCCTGGACGCCCTTCTCGTGGACGTTGAACTGCTCGATGTCGCCGTCGCTCTCCTGAACCACGACGCGCAATTCAAGCACGGTCGAACCCGGCCGGGTCTGCAGGATCGGCTTCAGGACCGCATCGTAGTAAACCGTGACGGTCCCGATGGCGTCGGTGAACTGGCGCGCGGTCAGTCCGGTGTTGTCGAATACCTTCGGCACGTTCGCGAGATTGCCGCCGTACTCACTGGCCAGCACCTCGCGCGGAATCTCGGCGGTGTGGGAATCGCCATCGATGATGAGCCGGCCGCCGATGCCGTTGACGCTGTGGTCTTCAGTCGCCACCACGGTGTCGTCGCCCGCCCCGCCCCAGATCGTCACGTCACCACCGCTGCGCCGGATGTTGAAACGGTCGTTGCCACCGGCGCCATCCAGCTTGAGAGCCATCCCGGGCGGCGTCTCTTCCACGGTGAAGGTGTCGGGGGCGTTGCTCAGCCGGACTTCCAGCTTCTCCACGCTCTTGAACTGGATGCCGAAGAACCTGGTCGTGTCCTGGGCCAGCCTGCCCTGGGAGGGATCGATCGGAAGTCCGATGCCCTCCAGGCTCTGGTAGGTGTCGAACAGCAGCGTGTCGTTCTCGTCGCGGGCCTGTTCGTAGATGGCCGAGCCGTTCTGGTCGACGCCGACCGATTCCATGCGCGGCGTCACGCGCGTCTTCAGGAACCCGCCGGCATGTGCCGGGCCGTCGTTGTTGTGGATCAGCAACGTATCGCCCGTCTCCTCGAACGCGTCGCCGCCCTCGATGATCACGCGGCCCTTGATCCTCGAGAGATCGAATTGCGGCGCGGCATCGAAGGCGAACGGCGGCGGGTCCACCTCGATCGAGGGCGGCTGGACGATCTTGGTCCGCTGGACCCACCGGCCCACCTCGTAAACCGTGCGCAGATGGTCAGCGACCAGCCGGACCTTGGAGGCAATGGGCACGCCGAAGAAGCGGAGGCTCGACACTTCGACCACCCGGAAGCTGCTCATTTCGATCGACGCGAGCCGGAAGGTGGGAATGAAGGCGCTCCAGAAGTTGAACCAGCTCGCGATGCGGTTCCGCACCGCCTGTTCGGCCGCCTGCAGCAGGGAGCTCTGACCGCCGAACTGACCCAGGAAGACCTGCCAGAAGCCGAACTCGAGCTCGAAACTGAACCCGTCCATGTTCCACGTGTACTGATCCCAGACGAGCTCGGGCGGCAGCTTCACCTGGATGGCCGGAGGCGTGTAGGTGTACGAAGGCGGATCGAAGATCAGCGGCGGCGGATCACCGCCCACGTGGATGGTGTCATCTCCGGAGCCGCCGACAATGGTGGTCTCGAGATCCGGGTTGCTGCTGAGCAGGTAAATCTGGTCGGGACCGCCGCCTCCGTCCACCTCGATGGCCTCGACGCCGCGGAAGGTGACGATGCGTCCGGCCCCGGCGATGTAGTTGTCCGTGACGACGAAAATGTCACCGATGGGCGTGCCGGTGATGATGATGGTGTCCACGCCCAGACCGCCGTTGATCTTCACCGGCGCGTTCTGGAGGTAGTCGTAGCGGTTGCTGCCCGTCCCCCCGAAGAGGTTCGCCAGGTTGGTGATCTCATCCGGGTTGTCCGGGTTCTCGCGCAGCACGAGGAAGGTCCGGAGGAGGAAGCGGTCATCGCCGTTGCCGCCGTGCAGGTACAGCATCGCCCGGTTGTGGTTCACCTCGAAGCGATCGTTCTGCCCCTGGCCCATGACGAACAGCGGCGCGGAGTTGCCGTTCGTCATGTTCGCCGTGTCTGCAACCGGCACGCCTTCCGGGAACTCCAGCGTGCGGTTGCCGGGATCGGGTATAGTGGGCACGGTGCCAACGATGATCTCATCGTCGCCGCCGCCCAGGTTGATGATGGTGGTGACGGCGGTGTCGTTGGAAAGCACCTGGTCGTTCCCCGCGAAGGTCTGCACGATGACGCGCTCCACCTGGCGGTAGGTCACCACTTCGCTCCCGTCCTCGCCCACGACTCCGAGTGTGATCGCGCCGGAGCGGTAGGCACCGCTTCCCGACGCGTCCAGCGTCACCACATCCGACTGGTTGGTGCCGTTGACCACCAGGAAGTCCGAACCCGCGCCCAGGCCGCTGTCGTCCACGTTCACCCGGGCACCGCTCTCGTTGCCGAGGTTGATGACGTAATGCTCGGCGTAGCCATTGCGCACGTTGCCGCGGTTGTCGAGACTCACGACGCCGCGCCACGGGGTCACGGTGTAGGCGGCGCTCCCAATCCAGATGGTGCCGTCCAGGTCACCGACCACGAGGGTGTTGTTGCCCGAACCGCCCAACAACGCCGCCTCTTCGAAGATGTTCTTCAGGTCCTCGAAGATGGCACCGCCCGCATAGCGATCACCGCTGTTGGGCCAGGTGAAATCCGGGTCATCCTTCTCCACTTCGAGGGCCAGGGCGGTTTCTGACAGCGGCTCGGAATTCGCGAATGGCTGCCCGTTGGTGCCGAGCAGCGCTCCACTGACAAACGCGTTGTTGAACAACGACAGGTCACGATCCTGGCTCTCCAGCAGCACGTCGTGAGTTCCCCCGGCGTCGCGGAAGGTGTCAAAGCCCAGCCCACCGGTGACGGTGTCGTTGCCATCGCCGCTGTCCAGAATGTCGTCAAAGGGCGAGCCCAGGATCGTGTCGTCACCCCCACCCGTCACGAGCGTGAGGGCGACGAGGTCCGGGACGGCGGCGTTGGCATCGGTGTCCACCAGGCCAAGGGCGCTGGCGTCGATGCGATCCGCCACGTTGCCCGAACCCGCATCAATGGTCATCGCATCGCGCTCGGCCCGGACGCTGTGACTCAGCAGGACGTCATAGGCGCCGCGCCGTTCGACCCGGATCTCCTCGAAGCGGTTCGTGGTGCTGTTGGGACTTTCGGGCGTGAGCGTGAAGGTATCCGAAGTCCCATCGCCGAAGATGGAGAGGCTGTCCGCCGCATTGTCGTTCGCGAAGACGTAGTTCGGGACCGTCGTGTTGACGCGGTCGTTGACGGTGGCCGGATCGTCGTCCAGGTCGATCACCTGCACCCGGGTCCCCTGCTGACGCACGATCTGACCGAAGTCCACGCTGAAGCTGCTGATTCCCCTGCCCTTCAGGTTCGGGATGTTCAGGGAGTCGGAGCCGGCGCCGAGATCCACGGACAAGGACTCGATCCCTTTCGCGGTGAACGCCTGGGTGCCGGATTTGACCAGGATTTCGTTCTGAGCGCTGCCCGGTTCGATCAGGACGGTCTCGTCGCCCGCCGTGGCGGTCAGGGCGAGCACGTCATCGAGCCCGTCGTTCTCGGAGGCGTTCACCGTGCTGCCCAGCCCGGCCCAATCGAGCTCGATGATGTCCGCCCCGGTGCCCGCGTTGATGGCGTCGTTACCGCCTCCGCCGACAATCACATCGCCATCGGCTCCACCGTTGATGATGTCGCGCAGGAGGCTGCCCAGGATCTGATCGAAGCCGTTGCCTCCCTCGAGCAGCGGTTCGCCACCCGTGGCGCGACTGACGAGGTAATCGTCGCCATCGTTCCCGTAGAGCTTCACGTTCGTGCCGCTGGCGTCGATGTAATCGCCGTCCGGGCCGCCATAGATCTCGGCGCTGCCAGCCCCCTGGTAAACCAGCGTGTCTTCACCCGGGCCGCCGTCCAGAGTCACCGGCACCTGGACCCCGGGGGCGACGCGGATGTTGTCATTGCCGCTGCCGCCGTAGGCCCTCAGCGACTTGACGTGCTTGAATTCCTGGCTGCGGCCCATCCCGCTGACGAGCAGCGTGGCGTCGCTGGCCGTGCCCCCGATTTGCTCGACGAGGAAGGACTCGTCCTGCGCGTCGCCGGCAAGATTCCGGTAACCGCCACGATCGCCCACATTGAGATACAGATCCTTGGCCTGCCCGTTGTAGTTGCGCGCGTTGCCGCTCCAGACCGTGGGCCGGGCGAATTCCCCGGCCAGATAGACCGGCTTCGGCAGCTCGAGATAACCCAGCGTGAACCGCGCCGTCTTGCTGACCTTGACGAACAGGATCTTGATCGTGACCCGCAGGCTGAGCTCGACCTTGACCGTGCCGGCACCTGACACCCGGAAGGTGGCGCCCAGACCCACGCCGAGCTCGAGGCCGAAGACGTACGCGGTGACGTCGGCGCTGACCCCCATCTCGAACGTGTAGAACTGCGTGTCCGGGTCGAACGTGGATTTGACGTGGAAGCTGAAATTGCCCTCGATGCCGAAGAACCGGCTGCCGAGGAGGAAGTGGGCACTCAGGTTCAGGTCGAAGTTCCCGTAGGAATCGACCCAGCCACCGCCGTGCACCTTGAAGATGAAGAGGTCGATGTCGGCGTTGAAAGTGAACTTCCAGTAATCGTCCTCGACGATGACCTCGAACCCGGCGCTGGCCTTGATGATCTTGAGCAGGCTGATGCTGCCATTCAGACTGAGGTAGAAGGACTTCGCCCGCACGCCGTCGCGGTCGATGGTGCCCGTGTTGATCTTGAGCCGGCCGCTGGCGCGGATCTCCACCACGGACATGTTCGCCGTCGCCGAAACCGCGAGGTCCAGCACGAGGGCCTTGTACGCGCCGCCGTACACGCCGGCGATTCCGTCCGCCGCGAACGCCAGCCCGCCCAGGTTGAAACTCACGTGGAACTCGAGGCGGAAGCTCGTGCTCGTGATCTGCACGTCCACACTGCCGCTGGCGGACGCAAAGCCCAGGAACTCGACCTTGCCCGCGATGCGCAGGCGGAAGCCGGACGGCACCGGCGTCGAGTCGCCCACCAGCATCTGGTCCCGGCTGGTCGTGTTCAATTCGAGCAGGGCGCTGGCCTCGAACTTCAGACCAATGTCTCCGCCAAAGCCGGCATCCAGGTTCAGCGCGACGCGGGCCACCAAGCCTTCGCTGTTGATTCGCAGCCCACCGTACACGCTGACCGAGCCGATGGGACTGAGGTCGAGCCTGGCCTTGGCCACGACCTCGAGCCGGTCCGGGTTGATGACGAACAGGAAGTAACCCTCCAGCGTCACCACGCCGCCAATCCGGAAGTCGCCGCGCATCTCCAGCTTGAAGCCGGGACCCGCTTCCAGCGTGACGGCTTCGACCTTGAGGCTGCCGTTGCCATTCCGCTTGAGGCGGCCGGTGGCGGAATCGATCGCGAAGGTCTGGAGCGTGACGGCCTGGTTGAACGTGTTGAGTTCAAGCAGGAACTCGCCGTTGAGGCTGATACCCGGAATGCGATTGGCGGCCAGCGTGAGCTGCACGCGCCCGGCCACACCAACCTTGGAAGGATTGTCGCTCAGGTACGCCTTGAAATTGAGCGTGCCCGAGAGGGCGCCAAGGACCGGCACCTCGGTGCTGACCGCGCCGGTGATGCTCAGGGTCAGAACCACGTCTCCGGCGACATCCTGGGTGCCTTCCACCGCGATCTGGAGGAAGCCCGTGAGCGAAAGCACGCCGCGCAAGTTCAGCGTGGCTTCGATGGTGAGGACCGCGTACACCGAGGGCGTGCCGCTCGGGTTCCGGCTGCCATCCAGAAGCGGCGCCGAGGCGTAAACGTTGATGACCGTTGGATCGCCTTCGTCCAGGAGCGGGCGGAACGAATCCGGGATGGTGAACGACTGGTCCGCCAGCGTGGTGTTGAACATGATCGACACCTTGCCTTCCGCCGAGAAGATGTCGCCCACGGCGGGCAAGCCGATGTCGGCTGACTGCCTTACCCGCAGCGAGCCGGCCACGCCGGGGATCTCGCCCGGGCGCTCCGGCTGGAACACGATCACCAGGAGCCCCGTGGTTTCGCCGTAGGTGATCGCCGCAGAGCCCGCCCCGAACGAAAGCTCCGCGGTAACAAAGACCTCGAGGCGGTTCGGGTTGATCTTGAGGAAGAACCCGCCCGACAGCTTGAACATGTCGCTGCTGGTGCCCGGCGGGCGGATACGCAAAGCTCCGGCCACCTCCAACTGGAACGTCTCCGGCGCGAGCTCGTACGTCTTCGTGAGGTCGCTGCCGTTCGGGCCCAGCCCGGGCAGCGTCAGCGTCTCGGTCTTGGTCTGCTCGGTCGTGTTGATCTGCAGCGTCCCTTGGGCATAGAGGAAAACGCCGTACGGCTCGAGGAAGCTGAAGTCAGTCTGAAGGGTCGCCACGCCCCAGAACTGCGGCGCGTCGCTCAGCGTGTAGCTGGTGTCGAGGATGAACCGGCCCGCCGTCGCCCCCACGGTGCCGATCTTGTAGATCTTCAGCTGCCCGTTGAAGTCGAGGCTGAAAACCTTCCGCGCCGTGTCGATCTCGATCAGGACATTGCCGCGGATTGACATGAGCGGCTCGTCCAACAGGTCTGCGAGCCGGAGCTCCACGCCGCCCGACAGCTCGATGAAGAACGAGCTGGCCTGGGTGATGATCCGCAGCGTCGCGGTGGCGGCTTGGTTGGTGTTGAAAACGGGTTCCTCAGCGGTACCGAAGTTCTCGCGCCAACTGCCTTCCGTGAAAGTGACGGTAAGCGTGCCCGCGTCGAACTGACCGCTGACGGCGTAACGGAAGGTGTTGGTTCCGGCGAGATTGCCGGGCTGCGTGGGAACGCCGTTGATGACGAGGTTCTCACCGCCAGCCCCCGCGAGCGTGAACTCGGCGCCCGAATCCAGAATGCTGGCCACGTCCAGGGTCGCCCCCTGGCTCGGCCTGAAGGTGACGTCAAGGTACTGCTGCCCGTTCAGCGACTCGCGGTCGATGGTCGCACCGGAGCCGATACCCGACAACGCCGCGGCCGGCTGAACGACCTCGAACGCCTCCGTCTCGGCCAAGTTCCCGATTCCGCTGGTGTCGGCGAAGTTCCCGGTCTGGAACTCGACCGTGTAAGCCCCGTTCGCCAGCGGCGCGGCCAGCGTGTACCGCCAGCTGTTGGTGAGCGCCTCGACCCCGTTTTCATCGACGGCAACCACGCGCACCGGCAAACCGCGAATCGGAACGGCCTCGCCAGTGGGTCCCTTCAACACGAACTCGTCGCCGTCGATGGTCGCCGCGTCGATGGCGTTCCCGGCGGTGGGCCTGAAGGTGATCTCGATATAGCCGCGCCCGGCAACGATGTCCCGCCCGACCAATCCTCCATTCGCCGGGTTGGCCAGGTCCGCCGTCGCCCCCTGCACGCGGAAGGTCTGAGTCGACGCCAGATTGTTGGTGAGGTCGCCACTGGCGTCACCGAGGCTCTTCCATCGATCAGCGATGAAGTCCACCGAAACCTCGCCCACGGCGAAATCGCCGCTCAGGTAGTACCGGAACGTCAGCTCGGACGGCGTCGGATCTCCCGGGTCCTCGGGATCCAGGAGGGAAGGCGTCTCGCCAATCACGACCGCGCCGGCGGCGCTTCCGCGGAAGGCGAATTCCGCGTTGGTATCGAGGACCGACGCGCGATCGAGATCGTCGCCAACGGTGGCCCGGAACACGACATCCAGGTACGACCGGCTGTTGAGCAGGCCCGGATTCGAGAGGGTCTGGGTGTCGCCGGCGCGGGTTCCCGCTCCATTCAAGGTCCAGGCGTTCGGCAGGAACGTGAGGGTGATGCCCCCGGCAGCCGCGGCCTCGCCGGCGAGCCAGAAACGGTAACGCAGGGTGTTGGCCGGAAGCTCGGATGGATTGCCCAGGGTCTGCGGCTCCGGGGCGCGGTCGGTGAGACTCAGCGTTCCCAGGAAAACGCCCGAGAGTGAGAACTCGGGATCCGAATCGGTGATGGACGACGGGTCGATGGTCCAACCGGTGGGCGGGATGAAATCCACGTCCAGGTACGGGGTGTCGCCGGGCGTGGGTTCAACCGTCTGCGACTCGCCGGGTTGGGTTCCGTTGCCGGGGAGGAAGGACCAGGTATCCGGCTGGAACTGCGGCGACAATGTCACCTCAGCGCTTGCCGCCTGGGAGGTCGACTCCACCACGGTGACACTGAGGTAGTACCGGAAGGTGTTCGTCTGTCCGAGCCTCTCGACGCTGCGGGTGGTGTCGAGAACCACCGTCCAACCCGTGCTGCCCGTCGGCGCGGTTCCGGCGAAACTGAACTCGGCCGCGGAATCGGTGACCGAGCTCACATCGATCACCGTATGGCTGTTCGCGTCAGGGAACGTAACATCGAAGGCCACCGTGCCCCGGCTCGTCGTGGTGTCTGCCGTGGTGGCATTCCCATCCTGCACGAGCTTGAGGTCCGCGAGTCGCAACGTGCCGGAATACGCGGGGGGCGGCCGGTTGCTGACGTAGAAGGACCATGCGTTCGGGAGGAACGTCACAGTGACATCGCCGGTGGGTGCGAATTCACCCTGCAGCCAGTACCGGTACCGAAGCGTGTTCGCCGGGGCACCCGACAGCGCGAGCGGCGCCTGGCTCTCGTCCAGGCGAATCGTGCCCAGGCCCGGACCGCTCAGGCTGAATTCCGGCTCGAGATCGGTGATGGACAACAAATTGGTGTTCCAGCCGGCCGGCATGGCGATGTCCACGTCCAGGTAGTTCCGTCCGTTCAACGAGCGGATGTCCACGCTCGTGCCCGGACCGGGGTTCAGAATCAGCGCCGTGGCGCCTTCGACGGTGAATTCCAGCGTCGCCTCGTCGCTGGAGGCGCCCGTGGTCACATTGCCCGATTCCAGCGTCACATCGGCGTTCTTGAAGGCCCCGGCGAGGAAATGGAGTTGCACCACGCCGCGCGGGAAGGTGAATCCGGCCTCGCGGATGAAGTAGCGGAAGCGGTTGGTGCCGCCCGCCTTCAGGGCGGCGATCAACTCGTCGCGGGTGGCGGCCGTCAGCACTTCGGTCGTGACCGCTCCATCCGCGGTGGTCCGGGTGACCACAGGAACCGGCACGCCTTCCACCGGGACAGTGCGACCGTTGACGAGCAACTCGAACTCGGCAGGTGTGTCGAGCAACGACTCGTAGTCGAGGTTGGTGCCTTGCGGCGCGGTGTAGGTGACGTCGATGTAGGGCTTGCTCGAGTAGTTGTTGCCCTCGGCGGTCGTGGCACTCCCGAGGCGATCCGCGTCGTTGGCGGTGCGGATGTCAATGCTGCCGCTGGACGGGTCGGCCAGGCTGACGGTGGGTTTGAGCCGTTCCGCCACCACGGCGGGAGTGTCCCCGAAGTCGACCGTGACCTCCTGGCCCGAGGCGTTGCGGAAGCCCAGCTTCAGCTTGCCATCGATCGTCAGCAGCCGGAACTGGTCCGGAATGTCGGCGAGGAACAGCACGGTGGCGCTGCCCTCGGCGACTTTGCTCAGATCCATGTAGAGCTTGGCGCTCAAGCTGAAGGCGCCGTCGGCGAAGTTGAGCTTGGCCACGATGAGGATCTTGCCATCGGTGGCGATGGTGATCTGGCCCTGCGCATTGAAAACGCTGTTAGGCAGGGAGCGATGCCCCAGCGAGACCGAACCGCGGATGAGCATGGGCTGGGTGAACGCCGCCAGGAATCCGCCCATGTTGGGATTGGCCTTCACCGCCTTGTACTGCCGCACGACGGTGGCCTTGAGGTCCGCGAGCCAGGTCGCCCCGGGCGGGTTGGTCACCAGGTTGAATTCAGGACGCCGCAGGTCAACCGGCGTGTCGATCGAAGGCAACGTCTTGAAGAACTCGATCGAGGCGGCGATCTGGTTGATCGAGAAGCCCAACGGCAGGGTGATGGGAACGTCCGCGGTGATGTAAACGCTGAGCGGCCCCAGCTCCGACAGGCCCAGACTGATCGTCAGGCCCATCCCCCCGATCGTGAAGCCGCCCTGCAACCCCAGATAGAAGATGCGTTCCGCCACGGGCGTCGTGTTGTCCGTGGCCGCAATCATGTTGTCGTTGGCGTCCAGCTTCAGGATGCCGCCCAGGAGACCGGCGTTGATCTGGCCGCCGAACAAATTGCCCTTCACGAACACGCCGATGCCGGCGATGTCGATAATCGGGAACTTGCCCTCGAACAGCAGCCTGGGCGATATCTTGATGCCGTCGACCGAACCGCTGAACTCGAGGCCGGGGATCCCCTTGATGCCCGTGACGCTGGCCGAGAGGATGATCACGAAGTCCTCGGGATGATTGTCGAAGTCATCCCATTGCAAACCCAGCTCGGTGATCTGGATGGGCAACCAGCTCGGCCACTTGAAGCTCTCGCCCCCGGCCCCGCCCACGCCCAGCGCCACCGAGAAGCCGCGCTTGGCCTTGAAGGAGCCGTCGCCCATGAAGGCGAAGTTGCGGGCCTCGCCGCTCAGCTTCAGGCTGCCGATCGAAAGTTCAGCACCCGCGGACACGAAGGAGACCAACTCCTCGGTGGACCCGGCACCGGTGTTGAGCTTGAACCCGACCGTCTTGACCGTGAGGAAGCTCCCCACCTTCACAGTCAGGGTATCCACGTCGAACTTGAAGGCATCGACCTTGCCGTCCGTGAACGTGAGTTCGAGTTTGATGGCCTCGGTGTTGGGAGTGCCATCGGCGTTGGCGTCGTCGGTCGTGGCGCGGTCACTGATGGTCGCGCTGAACACGCTCGAGCCGGGGAAGAACTTGGCGCCGCCCGAAGCCACGTAGATCGACCCGTTGAAGACGAGGGGATTCTCCGCGTCGAAGTTGACCTCGAAGTTCGTCACGCCCACGCGGATGTCATCGAACTCGAGAATGCTGCCCAGCTTGATCTTCCGATCCGTGGCCGTGGCGCTGCCCGGCGTGGTGGTGCTCGGGAGACTGGAGGGCGGGAGACCGTAGGCGATCTCCGCGCGTCCGAGCGTGAACCCGTTCTGGCGGACGACCAGCCCCGGAATCAAGGCGTTGTTCGGATTGTTCGGCTCCGGATCGAACGGGGCCATGGTGCCGGTGATCCCGAAGCTGGGGAACTCGATGACCGCCGAGTTCACCACCACCAGTTCCTGGTCGAGCTTCGGCAGCGGCTTGCCATCCGCTCCTTTGCGGTTCGGGTCGGTGGCATTCGGATCGTAGTTCACCCGGATGCCGCTCGCGGTGACCTTGAAGACATTGGGGACTTCGATCAGCAAGCCGGCGACGCGCAGGCCGAACTTGCCCGGCACATCGATCCGGACGTTTCCACCGAGCAATCCGAACACGTCGACCCCCAGGTCGAACGTGCCCATGACGCCCACCAACTCGGCTTTGATGCCGCTCGAAGACTGCTGGTTGCTTGGCGCTGCGGCCGTCCCCGTCGTCGAGGTGGTGGGCTTCGACCCGCCGAACGCCAGCGTCGCCCGGTTCACGCCGATGCCGATCGTCAAGGTCAGCATCTTGTCTTTGAAGCTGATGTCCTCGATGCCAATCGTCGGCCCCTCGAGGGTGAGCGGTCCCAACGACAGCGCGGAACTCGCCTTGGCCGCGCCGGGTGCCGTCGGCTCCAACGTGAACTTCGAGGTGGTCTGTACGTTGAACGTGCCGTCCAGGGTGCGGAAGGAATTCGGGCGGAACGTGACGGTGACCTCGCCCGCCTGGAAGACGTCCACCGTGTTGGTCGTGTTCTTGTCCGTGAGGAAGTAGCGGTACTTCGTTTCGGTGACCTTGACGGGCGAACCGACGAGGACCGGGCGGCCGTCGGCGAGCAGGGCCACATCGGCAACGCCCGCGCCGCTCAGCGCGATTTCGTCACCCGTGATGCTGGTGGGGTCGATGGCACTTGTCCCCTGGGCCAGGAAGCTCACATCGAGATAGCGGCGACCGTTCAGCGAGTCGGCCGTGATCGCGACGCCGTTCAGCGGGTTCGCGAGCTCGGCCATGGGGGCCGGAGGCGGCAACTGGCCCTGGGCGTTCTTCGTGGCGATGTTCAACGTCACCGTCTTGCCCATGTTGGTCACCCCGCCGCGATCAGCCCAGGTGCCGGCGAGGAAGTTGATGGCCAGCACGCCATTCTGGGTGAACGAGCCCGTGAAGGCATAACGGAAGGTGTTGGGCCCAACCTTGGTGGCAGCGCCGTTGAGCGTGATGCCCTGGGCAGGTTGCCCGTTGAAGAGCAGATCGAATTCCGCGGCGCCGTCCGTGATCAGGCTCTCGTTCAGGCCAGTCTTGTTGGGATCGTCGAACAGCACCTCGATGTAGCCCTTGCTGTTCAGCGCCGAACGGTCCGTGACCAGGGTCGCCGCCGGGAACGAGAGTTCGGCGGACGGGAAGTAAACCTGGGTCCGCGGCGTGTCCATCGTTGCTCCGACCCCGAACAGCGAGAAGCCGTTGACCCTGAAGTTCTGCAGCTTGAAGCCTTCCGGTCCCCCGATGGTGAAGCTGGCCGCCCCGGCGATGTCGAACACCTCCTCACCACCCACCCGAACCTTCACGTGCGCCCCGGCAATGGCGATGTCCACCGTCCCGTTGGGCCGCTTCCCAAACGAAACCGAGCCCGCGATCTCGAGGATGTCCGTCACCTTGAACGTGATGCCTCCAGTGAACTTGGTGACGCGCTCGTTCGTGGGGAAGTTCACGGTCACCGTTTCGCTGACGGTGGGGATGGTGATCGGTCCGGTGTTGACGATCCTGCCCGAGGTGTTGACCTCGACGGTGCCGGTGCCTTCCACGGTCAGACCGTCCACGCCGATCAAGGCAATGGTCCCGGTGGCATATAGGGCATATTCGCCATCCCCGAACTTCACGAGCCCGACCTTCGCGTTGCGCAGCAGCACGCCGGTGGCTTCGGGGTTCAAGCCGCCGTTGGCGAGCTTGTACGGACCCGATCCCAGGAAGATGTCCACGCCCACACCGGCGAACTGACCGGTGGCGCCGGAGACAGACGAACTGCCGAAGGTCACGCTGCCCTCGATGCTCACGAAATCGCCGATGGTCAGCGTGAGTTCGGCGGCGAAGAGCTGGAAGTAAGCCGCGCCCGAGGCGTTCCGCCGCTCGCCGTTGCCGAACTTGATGGCCACGGTGGTCCCGTTGACATTGAGCGTCTCGTCGAATGTCCTGGCGGTGGTATTGACCCGCAATCCGAGGGTGCCGCCGACATTGACCCCGCCGCCTCCCGCAGCGAGCTGGCCCGTGATAAGTCCCGCCACCCCGTCGTTGGTGATGATGAGCCCGCCGGTGCCGTTGCTCAGAGCGCGGCTCTCGCCGGGCAGGCCGCTGACGTTCAGATTTGCCAGGCCGAGCCGGGTGACGGTGGAGCCGTCCGGCCGCTTGGCCTGGTCGAACATGAAGTCTCCCGTGAAGGTCACACCTCCGATTTGCACCGCGGCATGGTATGCCGTCACCCGCAGGTAAGGTCCGGCCGGGAGATCGAGCACGATCTGGCTGCCGGCAACCGTGAACGTCTCCTTGACGGCGGAGGACAGCCGGTTGATTTCGAGACCGAACGTGGCCGAGGTGGAGAAGGTGCTGCCGATCCGGAAGTTCGTGTGCAGCGACAGGCTTCCCGCCATGCCCTGACCGGTGATCAGCAAGGATCCCTGACCTTGAGTCAGGCTCAGAACCGGGTTGCCGTCGGTGCTGAAGTCCAGGCTCACGCCGGTCGCCGCCAGACGCACCACCTTCGTGCCCTGGGCGGTCGTCATCTGCTCGAAAGAGAAACTGCCGCGCAAGGCGACGTCCGCGATCCGAAGCACGAGGGGATTGCTCGCCGATCCGCCAGACACGCGCAGGTAAGGACCCTGGGGCAGACTCAGGCTGCGAACTTCGGAACCGACCTGGAAGGTCTCGGTGACCGGCTTGCGGGTGTTGTTGAGCTCGACCGTGAAGGAACCGCTGAAGCTGACATCCGGAATGTTCTGCACCTCCACCGAGGCCCCGAAGCTGCCGGCAATCCCATCGGGCGTAATGAGAAGCGTGCCGCTGCCATCCTTGACGGAGACGAACTCCGTCTGCCCGTTGCCCAGCCCCAGGCTCACGTTGGCCAGTGCGATCCGGACGATCGTCTTGTTATCTGCACTGGTGCCGATATTCCCATCCGCTCCCGCGCTCGTGATCTTCTCGAAGGCGAAATCGCCACTCAACCGCTGCCCCAGCACCTCGAGGTTGATCCCGGTGCCGGAGACGCGCACGTAGGGTCCACGCGGCAACACCAGGGTCAGGCTGTTGAGCGCGGTGCCCACGAGCACGTCGGGACTGTTCGCGGTGGGGGCGCCTGCCGTGCCGAGGATGCCCAGGTCGCGGGCGGCCGCCGAGTTGTTGAGCGCGGTGACCGCGAGCCGCAGGCTCCCGGACTGGGTGGACGCATCCTCCAACCGCAGGCTGGTGCCGTCGAGGGAAGCCATCGTCCCACCCGCCGCCGCGTTGATGCGTTCGATGACGTCGCCAACCGTCGCCGCATTCCCGAGGTTGACGTCGAACGAGGTGCCGTCACGCCGGGTGATGCGGAACTGCGGCGCGCTCTGGTCCACCGCCACTCCGCCACCCCCGTGCAAGGCAGCCAAGAACGTGTCGGGAGTGACACCCCCCACGGTGAACACCTCATTGACATCCACGGCCAGGTTGTTGATGGCGACACCGAACGCGCCGCGGAAGGCGACCCCCGGCACGTTGAGGCTCACCGTCGCCGACAATTGCCCGGCAAGCCCGGACGTTGCCGAACCCGGCGGCTTCTGGATCAGGAAGGCGCCCCGGCCTTCGCTGACCACCACGAAGTCCTGCGAGCCGCTGCCCAACCGCAGGCCAACATTGCCGGCCGAGACCCGAACCGCCTTCACGTCATCGATTGTGCCCAACCTCCGGTCGGCCCCCGCGGCGGCGATTTGTTCAAGCGCGAAGTCGCCGGTCAATGTCTGCCCAGCCACCGTTAGCCGGAGCCCGGTGCCTTCAACGCGCAGGAAACGGCCCGCCGGGAGATTCAGCCTGACCGTGTCCGTACCCACCCGGAAGCTCTCGTCCACCGCTTCGGGCCGGTTGTTGATCGCAAGGGAAAAATCCCCGGTGAGGCTGACGTCCGGGACGTTCTCGAGCGCGACCGTGGCACTCAACTGCGCCGCAAGACCCGAACCGCCCAGCAGCATGGCCCCCTGACCGCTGCTCACCCGAACGTAGGTGGTGGTTCCGTCTCCGAGACTCAGGGAGATCTGCGACGCCGCAACCCGGACCGTGGCCACATCGTCCGCCGTTCCCAGGCGAGCGTCCGGTCCGGGCAGGCTGACCCGTTCGAACGTGAAATTGCCCGTCAGGCGCTGGCCCAGGATCTCGAGCACGGCCGGCCCGTCGGGTGTGCCGTCGTTGTTGCTGTCTACGCCGGTCACATCCACGCGCAAGTACGGCCCGGCGGGAAGGTCCAGGTTCAGCGAGGTCTGGTTCGGCGCGGTACCGACGGTGAAGACCTCCTTCACCGCGGCGGTGGTGTCGTTGATGGCCACCCGGGCCCGGGCCGCCAGCACGACTCCCGGCACGTTGAGCACGCGAACATTCGCCGAGAAGTCGCCGGCGAGGCCGTTGGGCGTCACCAGCAACGTCCCTTTGCCTTCGGAGACTCTGACGTAGGAGGTCGTCCCGTCACCCAGGTCGAGACCGACCTGGTCCAGCGCCAGCTTCACCACGCGGGCGCCGCCGGGCTTGGTCAGCTGCTCAAAGGTGAAATTGCCTGTCAGCGTTTGTCCGACCACGCCGAGGGTCAGACCACTGCCCGCCACGCGCACGTAAGGACCCGCCGGCAGGTCGAGTTCAACTTCGCGGTTGCCCACTTTGAACCGCTGCTGGACCGGGGCGTTGGTGTTGTTGATCGCGACGCCCAACGTCCCTCCCAGCGTGACGCCGGGAATGTTGACCCGCACCGTCGCCTCGAGGCTGCCCGCGAGCCCGGACTGGGTTACCACGAGGCTCCCCTCGCCGTTGGACACTGTCACGAATTCCGTCGTGCCGTTGCCGAGGGCGAGCTGGACATTGGCCATCCCAACGCGGATGACCGAGCCGTTGTCGTTGGTCGTGTCGTACTTGTTGTCAGGCCCGGGCGTGGTGACGCGCTCGAAGGCGAAATCGCCCTGGAGGCTTTGACCCGCAATGCGGAGCACCAGGCTGCGACCGTCCACTCTCAGGTAGGGACCGGCAGGCAGGTCGAGCGAGACCGTATCGTCCCCGAGGGTCACGGACTCCTGGATCGCCTTGGCACTGTTGTTGAGCGCCACGCCGAAGGACCCATCGAAGCTCACGCCCGAACCAAGCGCCAGACCCACGGTCGCCTCCAGCGAACCGGCGAGTCCCTCGCTGCTGACCACGAGCAAGCCCCGGCCTTCGGTGACGTTCACCGTCGAGCCGAGCGAGAAGGTCAAGTTGCTTGCCGCCATCACCAGCCGCCGCTGGCCGAGGTTGCTGGTCGCCTGCTCGAAGCCGAAGTCACCTTTCACCACCACTCCGAGCAGGGTCAGGCTGAGATCCGTGGCGGTGACCCGCAGGTACGGGCCCGCCGGGAGGTCCAGCGTGAACGTGGTGTTCTCTCCGGTGGCGCTGGTGACGCTGAAGGACTCCTTGATGGCCCGGTTGGAGTTGTTGATCGCCAGGGTGAGATTGCTCGTGAACCCAACCGGCCCCGCGTCCAGGGTGGCGCTGGCTTCGAACTGGCCGGCGAGCCCCGCGCTGGTCACGAGCAGGGCTCCCTCCGAAATCGTGAGCGTCAGG
Source organism: uncultured Verrucomicrobiota bacterium (assembly GCA_964535555.1). Classification (GTDB taxonomy): domain Bacteria; phylum Verrucomicrobiota; class Verrucomicrobiia; order Limisphaerales; family J093; genus DSVZ01. Next base: position 72,240 of record CAZHUS010000016.1, on the reverse strand, counting down.
AAGTCCGTCGTCCCATCGCCCAGGGCGAGCGAGGCATCGGTGATGCCGAGCTTGACGATTCTCGACCCGTCGCTCCGGGTCAGTTGCTCGAAGGCGAAGTTGCCGGCGATACGCTGCCCCAGAATCGTGAGCGCCACGTCCGACCCTTCCACGCGCACGTACGGCCCGGGGTTCGGCAGAATCAGGTCACGGACATTGGTGGCTTCACCGAGCAGGACATCCGGCTCGCCAGCGGCCGGTGCCACGGCGGTTCCGAGGATGCCGAAGGTGGCGGCGACGGTGGATTCGTTGAGCGCCTGCACGCTCAAACGGTCATTGCCCTGCTGCACCGCGCTGTCCGTCAGCTTCAACCGCCCGCTCTCGAGGGAGGCCACCGACCGGTAGAAATGCGCTGGCAAGGCCGTGATGCCGGGCTCGACGGCCACGGCGGTGAGTCCGATCTCGTTGCGGTGCCCCAGCGCGTCCGCCTGGGTCCGAGTCAGCTTGAACGTGTTCGCATCCAGCCGCCATACGTGGTACACGGTGCGGTCCCCCAGCCCGCCGATGTCGCCCGTCCCGGAGCTGCGATACACCAGCGCGTCGCCGTCCTGGAAGCCGTGGTTTGCGATGGTGACCGTGTTGGCAACCAGCGAAGTCGGGTCGAACTCCGAACGTCCCGCCGTGGCTTCGGCAGCGGCGTTGATTCGTGAGACCACATCCCCGAACGTCAACGCCCCGCCCAGGCTGACCTCGAAGGTGCCGCCGTCCCGACGCGTGACCCGGAGGTGCGGGTCGGTGAGCAGCGTGACCCGTTCCTTGGGGAGTGCGAGCCCGAGTACCTGGACCTGGCTCCCGGCGGTTCCTTTGACACTCAGCCGGAGCGTGCTCCCCTCGAGCGAGGCGCTGACCTCGTCGGTTCCGAGGCCGGCGCCGCGCAGCGCGGCGAACTCCGGATTGCTCCCCGACTTGTTGATGGCGTTGTCCAGGGCGGTGACGAGGGCGGCGTTGACATCGGCCAGGAAGCCGGCCGCGGAGGTGTTATCGCTCTGCCGCTGGAGGCTTACGACGACCGGCACGCTGACGCCATTGATGCCCAGCGTAAGGGTCACGTCTCCAGCCAGACGCCCATTATCCGGCACCCCGAAGCCGAGGCCGACCAGGTCGCTATCGACGAAACGCGCAGACTCGATGCCGACGCCTTCAACGGGCCGCAACCGCAACTCACCGCTCTCGAACCCGGCGCTCATTTCACGCGTCGTATCGAAGCCTGCCCGTTCGAGGGCCGCCTTGAAGTCGACGAGGAAGTCCGCAGCGTCGTCGTTGTCGAACTGGCCCGAGCTGGCGGTTGTGGCGCTTCCCAGCGCCAGGGTACCGGTCTCGGTCAAAGTCACCGTGAAGCTCGCGCTCTTCGTCAGGGTGAGCGCAGTGCCCGTAACGCTGGTCTGGAAGCCCGCCGGGACCTTGAGACTCAACTGCTGGGCGACGGTCTCGAGGGTATCGCCCTCGCCGGCGGTGTAGGCATAGCCGGTGCCGTCGAGGGTGAGCGTCCACACGTTGGTGGCCGTCACCACGCCCGCCAGGGTGATCACCGTGCTCTGGTAGGGCACCCCCACCGTGCGGACTTCCCCATCCACTTCCACCACAAACCAGGCGTTTCTGCCGAAGCTCCCATTGGCGGGAATGCTCAGACCGTCGATCCGCACCCTCACGGCACCTACCGCCAGCGAGGCAACACTCGGGTCCGTGGCGCGGATGCGTGCACGTCCGCCCTCGAGCTCGGCGGTGAGCCGCGTCGCCAGACCGGCCGCGGCCAAGGCCTGGTTGAAATCAGCCACCAAGTCAGCCGCCGAGCTATTGGCCTGTTGTTCCTCCACGGAGATCTCGATGGTCGCCTCGTTGCCGTCGACGAGCAGCCCCATGCTGAGAGCGCCTGCGAATTTGCCACCCACGGGCAGGGCCACGAAGACCGCCTGCGGCGCGCTGAAACTGATGTTGAAGTCTTTGATCGCCAGGTCGGTCACCCGCAGCCGGACCTTGTCGCCGGCCAATTCCGCCGTGAGCTGGTTGCCGATGCCCGCGGTGGCGAAGGCCTCGTTGTAGTCGGCGACCAGGTCGCCGCGATCGTCATTGTCCGCCTGGGCCGACGCCGCCACGGTGATCGAGGTGTTCGTGCCTCCCAGGCTCACCATGAACACGGAGTCTCCAGCCAGCCTGCCGTTGGCGGGAACCGGCTCAGGCAAGGTGATGGCGAGTTCGATCAGGACGCCGGAACCTCCATAGAGCGCCGACAACAGGGTGGTTCCGTCCACGGTGGTGACCGCGAACTGCTCGTTCACCGCCGTCGGACGACTGTTGATGGAGACGCTGAAGTTGCCGCTGAGTTCAACGCCGGTCAGGCTGACGCTGACGCTTCCGCTGAGCGTGCCCGCCAGCCCCTCACTGTTGATCGACAGCAAGCCGGTTCCATTGACCAGGCTGACGAACGTGCGGGTGCCGTCTCCAAGGCTCAAGGTCACGTTGCTGGCGGCCACCCGAACGATGTTGCTCGTCGGGCTGACTTTCACCCGCTCGAACACGAAATCGCCGCCCACACGCTGGCCCGCGATCCGCAGCGCCGTCCCGACCCCCTCCACCCTCAGGTAAGGGCCGGCGGGCAGGGCAAGCGTCGTCGCGCCGGAAGCCGTGGTGAACTGCTCGGCCACCGCCGCCCCCGAAGTGTTCATCGCAATCGCGAAGCTGCCGAGGAACTCGACACCCGGCACCTCGAACTCAACCGTCGCACCCAGCCGCCCCGCCATCCCGGCGTCATTGACGACGAAATAGCCGCTGCCCTCGGTGATGCTGAGGAACTCCGTTCCGCCACTCCCCAATCCGAAATGAATACCCTCGGCCGCGATCTTGACCGCCTTGCGTCCGGGCAGAGACGGATTCGCGGCCGCCACCGTGTACTGTTCGAGGGCGAAGCCTCCCTCGAGCACGATTTCCAGGAAGGTCAACGACGCCTGGGCAGCTTCGACCTTCAGGTACGGGCCGGCGGGAAGCTTGTCCTCGGGATCGGGTCCCAGTTCCTGCGGCAGGGACGTGTTGTTGATTGCCACGCGGAAGTCCCCGGCGAGCGACGCCACGTTCCCGGGGATGTTGAGATCGATCTCGGCGCTGAGGATGCCCGCGAGCCCCGCGTTCGAAGCCAGGAAGACGCCCTCACCATCGGTCACGGCAACCACGGCAGGATTGCCGCCGCCGAGGCTCAAGCCAGCCTCGCTCACTTCCATCCTAAAGACGCGGTTCGCCCCGGCTCCTTCCTGGCTGAACCCGAACGTACCGGTCAGCGTCTGCCCCACCACGTCAAGCTTCGCCCCGCTGGCCTTGAACTCCTTCACCTCATCGCCGTTGTCGAAACTGATCGGCACCTGGGTGTCGGGTTCGCCACCGATGCCCGGGATCGTCAGCGTCCGGTTCTGCGGTTGACGGGTGGTGTTGACCCGGATCGTGGCGACGCCGGAAAGGCTGACGCCCGGGATGCCCAGCAACTCAACCTTGCCCGTGGCGAACAGCGCGTACGTCTCGGGCGCGCCGGCCACCTTCACCAAGCCAAAGCTCGCCTCGGAAAGGAGAACCCCGCGCGCAGCCGGATTGCGCGTGCCATCCTCCTGGGTCGACGGGCCGTCACCGAGGAAGATGGTCGCATTCGCGGCGGCGATCTCGCCGCTCGAGCTGAAGCTGAAGCTGCCTTCGATGACGACGAAATCGCCGATGTTCAGGCTCAGGCTGCCGAAGAACTCGAACACGCCGCCCGGCGGGGGCTGTTCGAACTTGATCGTCAGCGTGCGTCCTGCCAACTCGATGGTCTCGTCCACCGCCCTGCCCGTCTTGTTGACTCGCAGGCCGAGGCTTCCCCCGATACCGCTGCCGCCACCGACGCTCAGATCGACCTTGCCGGAAAGGTTGCCGGCGATGCCGGTTTCCATCACGACGAACGCGCCCTCGCCCTCGGTGAGCCCCTGGCCGTTGAAGGTCAGGCTGACGCCCGTCGCGGCAAACCTCGTCACCTTGATGGTGGTCGTACCGGGGCCGGGCCGGGTGCTCTGATCGAAGGCAAAGCTGCCGCGCAGCGCGCTCTCGTCGCCCAAACCGACCAGCGCGAGTTTCGCCTTCACCACCGCCACGCGCACATACGGACCCGCGGCCAGATCGAGCGTGATCGTCTCCTCTTCCGGCGTTCCTTCCGCGATGACGAACTGGCGCTTGACCGCCTGGCTTGAGGTGTTGATCTCGAGGCTCAGCGAGCCGCCGGCCTCGAGGCCAAACCCGATGCCGGGCAGATCGATGACGAACCTGGCCACCTCGAGGCTGGCCGCGATTCCCGACCGGTTCACCAGGATTGCGCCACGGCCATCTTGAACGTCCACGAAAGTCCGGTCCCCGGGCTGGTCCCCGGCCCGCAGTTTCAGCGTCAGGCCGGTAATGGCCACACCCACCACCCGCTCGTCATCCGCATTCCCGGCGGTGCCGTCGGGTCCGGCCGAGGTGGTCTGCTCGATGACGAGATCCCCGCCGAGCACCTGACCCGCGATTTCGAGCGAGGCGCCGGTCGCTTCCAACCGGAGGTAAGGTCCGGCTTCGAGGTCCAGCGTCTTGGTGACGCCGCCCACTTTGAACTGGTTGCTCACCCGCCGGTCCCCCTGGTTGAGCCGCACCGCAAAGTCCGCCTTAAACTCGACGTTCGGCACGTCGACGGTGACCTTGCCTTTCAAGGTCCCGGCCAGCGCCCCCGGCTTCACCACGAAATACCCCTCGCCTTCTGTCAGCCGCAGGAACGACGTGGTGCCGTCTCCGAACCCGACCTCGATCTCGGTGGCGGCCATCAGGATCACCGGCACCGGCTGCGCATCGGTGGTCGTGATGCGCTCGAAACTGAAGTTGCCGCTCAAGGTCTGGCCAAGGACTCCCAACTGAAGGCTCGTGCCCTCGAGTCGGAAGTACGTGCCGGCCTCGAGTTGAAGCTGCTTCTGAACACCGCCGACCAGGAAGGTCTCGTTCACCTCGCTGCCGGTGTCATTGATCGTGACGCTCAAGGTCCCGGCGAGGGTCACATCGGGCACGTTCAACCCCACCGTCGCACTCAGGGTCCCGGCCAGGCCGGCCGCACTCAGGACAAAGTAGCCGCTCCCCTGCGTGGCACTCAGCACGGTGGTCGTGCCATCGCCCAGGCCAAGGGAAACTTCCGAAGCCGCAACGCGCACGACCTTGTCTCCATTACTCTTCGTGAGCTGTTCAAAGAAGAAGTTCCCGCGAAGCGCCTGGCCGAGCACCGTGAGACTGACACCATTCCCGTTCACGCGAACCAACGGCCCGGCGGGAAGGTCGATGACCGTGGTGGAGCCCCCAACCGCAAACGTCTCCTTCACCGCGGCCGGGATGTTGTTCACCTCGACGCTGAATGCCCCGGCGAGGCCCACTCCCGGCAGATCGATGCTCACCGACGCGCTCAGCCGTCCGGCGATTCCCTCGGAGCTGAACAGGAACGCCCCGGCGCCTTCGGTGATTTCCAGCAGACCGTCACCCAGAGATAGCTCAACTTCTGAGAGCGCCAGGCGGGCCGCCCTTCGATTTCCGGGAAGGGTAAGCTGCTCGAACGCAAAATTGCCCTCCAGCCGCTGCCCCAGAACGTCCAGATGGACCCCGCTTCCCGCCACGCGTACGTAGGGCCCTGCCGGCAGGTCGAGGGTCACGGGGCCCGACTTCCCATCGAACGTCGCGCTTGCCGCCGTGGACGTGGTATTGACCACCACCTCGAAGTCGCCCCCGACGCTGACGCCAGGAAGGCTGACCGTGACGCCCGCCTCGAGCGTCCCGTACAGGCCGCTCCGGCCCAGCACGAAGTAGCCGTCGGCATCCGTGACGCGGACCACACCCCCAAGGTTCAGGGACATGTCCTCGAGGCTCAGGCGGATGATTTTCGCGCCCACCGAGTTCAGCATCTGCTCCACGCTGATGTCGCCCGTCAGCGTGATTCCCACCACCTCGAGATCCAGATCGGCGCCGGACAACTTCAGGTACGGGCCCTTCGGGAGTTGCAGCAGCTGGGGTATCCCGCTCACCGTCAGGGTCTGGTCGATGTCCACCGGGGCGTTGTTGATCAACAGGTCGAGGGTGGGGGCGAACGAGATCCCCGGCACATTGACGCTCAGCTGCCCACGCACGCGCCCCGCGAACCCAAGCGCGGTCACGACGAACAGCCCCGAGCCGTTGAGGAAGCTCACGAAGTTCGTGGTTCCATCGCCCAGCGCAAGACTCACATTGGCGGCCGCGAGCCGGACCACGCGCTCCGGGGCCGTGACCTGCTCGAACGCAAAATCGCCCGCCAGCGTCTGGCCAAGCAGCGTCAACCTGGCGCCACGACCCTCGATCCGCAGGTACGGGCCTGAAGGCAGATCCAATTCCGTGGTGCTCCCGTTGACCACGAAAGACTGTTTGACGGCGGTGGAGGTGTTGTTGATCGCCACACTGAATTCACCACCGGCGCTGACGCCCGGGATGTTGACCGTAACCTGTCCGCTCAGCCTGCCAGCGACACCGCTTGCCGTGAGCAGGAACGATCCGGCGCCCTGGGCGAGGCTCACAAAGGTGGAACTGCCGGCTCCCAGGCTGAGCGTGACCTCGCTGGCTGCGATCCTCGTCACCGGCGTTCCCGTCGGGCTTGTCACCTGGTCGATCGTGAAGTTGCCGCCCAGGCTCTGCTCGAGGATGCGAAGCGTGACGCCGGTGCCCGACAACCGGAGGTAAGGACCGGCCGGCAGGTCCAGAGTCACCGTCTGGTCCGCCACGGTGAAGGTCTGATTCACTGCCGCTCCCGCGCTGTTGATCGCGACGGCAAAGTCGCCCTCGAACACCACCCCGGGCACGTTCAAGGCCACGCCGCCCTCCAGCTGCCCCGCCAGCCCACCGCTGGTGACAAGAAGCGCCCCGGCTCCGTCCGTCACGCGCACCGCCCCGCCGCCCAACGTCAACGTCACCTCCGTCGCCGCAACCTTCAGCGACCCGGCGAGCGGGCCGCCTGCCACCTTGTCGAAGGAGAAATTGCCCGTGAGGGTCTGCCCGAGGAGATTCAAGGCGAGATTGCGCCCTTCGAAGGAAGTCACCCGCGCGGCGCTCGTGAACTGGACCCTGACACCCTCGTCGCTGCTGCCCGGCACGGTCAGGGTCTGGTCAATCGCGGTCCCCAAGGTGTTCACCCGCACCACCGCCGTGCCCGTAAAGCTGACGCCGTCCAACCCGATCAACTCGACGGTGCCTTCGGCGTAGAGGGCGAACAAGTCGCCGCTGGCCGTCGCCGTCTTGATCAGGCCAACCCGCGCGTCCCGCAGCAGCAAGCCGGTCGCGGTCGGGTTGCGATCACCGTTGTCCAGGCGTGGCGGTCCGCGGCCGAGGAAAAGCGTGAGGTTGGCCCCGGCGAACACCTCGTTGCCGCCCGAGCTGCTGAAGGCCACATCGCCTTCGATCGTGACGAAGTCGGCGATGTTGAGGGAAAGCCCGGCCCCGAAGAACTGGATCAGGTCCGTCTCCAGCTCCCCGAAGCGGACCTGGATGGTGCGCTCGCCGAGCTGGATGGTCTCGTCGACAGTGAGCTTCGTCTTGTTCAGTCGCAGCCCGAAGCTGCCGCCGATCTTGACGCCGGCTGCCGCGATCGAGGCCTTGCCGCTGAGCATGCCCGCCACGCCGCCCGAACCGGCGACACCGCTGCGGGCCGGCAGGACCACAAACGCCCCGGTCCCTTCCGTGAGTCCCTGGCCGTTGTAGGTGACCGAGATGTTCGCCAGCGCGATCCGGGTGACTTTGCCTCCACCCGGACGCGTGGACTGATCGAACATGAAGTCGCCCGCCAGCGTCGGCCCCGACTCGTCCCCGATCCGCAGGTTCGCCCCTAACACGGTCACCCTCACGAACGGTCCCGCGGGGACACGGATCGACACCGTCGAGGAACCGACGTTCAGGACTTCGTCGACCCCGGTTGCGCCGGTGTTCAGTTCGATCTTGATCGCGCCCCCCGTCAGCGTGACGCCGGGCAAGGGGAAGCTGGCCGTCACAGTGAAGCTCGCGGCGATGCCCTGCCGTGTGGCCATGAAAGCCCCACTGCCGCCGGTGACGTTGACGAAGGTCGAGGCGCCGTCGCCCAAAGTCAGGGTCAGACCGGTAACGCCCACCCGCACCACCGACTCCCCGGCCGTGGTCGTGGACTGTTCGATGCTGAAGCTCCCACGGAGGGTCTGTCCGGCAACCGTGAGCGAGACTGGATTGCCCTCAGCCCTCACGTACTGGCCCGCCTCGAGGTTGAGACTTGTCGGGCTGCCACCCACGCTGAAGGTCTGCTGCACGGCAACCCCGGTGGTATTGATGACCACACGGAAGTTTCCGCTGAATGCCACGTCCGGGAGGTTCGAGGAAACCGTCCCCGAGAACTCGCCTCCCACCCCGGCGGCGCTCACCACGAAATTCGCGCTCGCGCCGCCCACGGTCAGGAAGTCGGTGCTCCCGTCTCCCAAACCGAGACTCACGTTCGCCGCCCCGATCCGCAGCAGCGTGGTGTCGTCGGGCGTGTTCAAGGTCCTGTCAGCGCCCGCTCCCTTCGTGCGTTCGATCGCGAAGTCACCCGACAGCCGCTGGCCCAGGACTTCCATGGCGATGCTGGTTCCCGCAACGCGAACGTACGGGCCGGCCGGCAGGATGAGGCTGCTGGTGACACCACCCAGCACGAACGTCTCGCTCACGGCGACACTCGCGGTGTTCACCTGGAAACCGAGGTTCCCGCGGAACGCGATCCCCGGCACATTGACCGCCACCGTCCCGCTCAATTCCCCGGCGAACCCGCTGGTCAAGGCGATGAAGTTCCCCTGTCCCTGCGTGAGGCTCACGTACTCGGTGCTGCCGTCGCCCAGCGACAGGCTCACCTCACTCGCGCTCAGCTTGACGATGCGCGCATTGGAATTGGTCGTTGCCTGCTCGAAAGCGAAATTCCCGGCCATCGTCTGGCCGCTTACCGTGAGGACGGCGTTTGTACCCTCCACCCGGAGGTAAGGCCCGGCCGCCACTGTGAACTCAAGCGTGCGCCCACCCACCACGAGCGACTCGCTCACGGTGGCCGCGGTGGTATTCAGCGCAACGCTGAAGGCACCGCTGAACGTCGCCGCGCCCGGCATCGCAAAAGCCACGCTCGCCTCGAGCCGGCCCGCGATCCCGGCGTTGGTGACCAGGAAGCTCCCCTGCCCTTCCGTCACCGACACGAAACTGGAAGCACCGTCGCCGAGAGCCAGCCGCCCTTCGGTAACGCCGAGCCGCACGACGCGCTGACCCGCGGGCCGCGTCAGGCTCTCGAAGAGGAAGTTGCCGTTCAAGGTCACCGGCCCGACCGCCAGGTGGACATTGTCGCCACTGACCTGCACGAACGGCCCCGCTTCCAAGTCGAGCTGGATCGTTTCGGTGCCGACCACGATGTCCTGGTCCACTGCAACCGCCGTGGTGTTTACGGCGATGCCAAAGATGCCTCCGAAGGTCACGCCGGGCACATTCACCGCCACCTCACCCTCGAGCTGGCCTTCGACTCCCGCGCCGGTCATCAGGAAGCCACCACTGGCCCCGGTCACCGAGACGAAGTCGGTCGCCCCGTCTCCCAGCCCGAGACTCACATTCGCGGCGCCCACCACGATCACGCGCTCGGTCCCCAGCGTGGTCTGACTGAACGCGAAGTTGCCCGACAACCGCTGCCCGAGAACCACCAAATCGACCCCCACCGCCTGGAAGGTCGTGACGGGATCCTCCGTATCGAAGCGGACGACAATATCCTGCTCCGTGAGCGGGATGCTCAGCGTCTCCTGCACCTGGCGCCCGGAGTTGTTGACGCGAACCTGCGCCTCGCCGCTCAGGCTGACGCCGTGGATGCCGATCAACTCGACCGTGCCTTGCGCCGCCAGGGCGTACTGCGCCACCCCGTTGACCTCGCCATACTTGATCAGCCCGATGCTCGCGTGGGTGAGCAACACCCCGGTCGCTCCCGGATTCCGATCGCCGTTCGGCAGCTTGAGCGGCCCCTGACCCAGGAAGATCTCGACCTCGTTCGCGGCAAACACCTGCGTCCCGTTCTTTCCGGCGCTGAAGCTGACGTTCCCTTCAATCGTCACGAAATCGGCGATGTTCAGCGACAGCCCGGCCCCGAAGAACTGGATCAGGTCCGTCTCGTCCGCACCGAACTTCACCTGGATCGTGCGGGCTCCGACCTGGATCGTCTCGTCGACGGTCTGGCCGGTATTGTTGATCCGGAGGCCCAGCCGGCCGCCCAGGGCAAAACCACCACCCTCGACGGCCACCTTCCCGCTCAACAGCCCCGCCACGCCGCCGCCTCCGAGGACGAAGGCTCCTTCACCGTCCGACATGCCCTTCCCGTCGAAGGTGAGGGAAACTTCGGCCGCCGCAATGCGCGTGACGCGTGTCAGGTCAGGCCGCGTCGACTGATCGAAGGCGAAGTCGCCCCGCAACTCCGGGCCGCCGGGCTCAATCCGCAGCACCGCGTCCACAAACTCGATGCGCACGTAAGGTCCAGCCGGGACCTCGAGCGACACCGGGGAGCCCGCCACCTTGAAGGACTCGTGAACCGCCTGCGACATGGTGTTCACTTGCAGGCTCAGGGAGTCGATCGTGAGACCGACCCCGGGAACCGTCACGGTGATGTTGGATGGGTTGTTGGGAACCGTGATGGACGCCGCCACCCCCTGAGCCGTCGCCAGGAAAGCTCCCGAGGCGTGTTGAATCTTCACGAACTCCTGGCCGCCACTCCGAAGCGTCAGACCCAGTTCCGCGACCGCGAGGGAAACCGCCTGCTGATCGTCCGTCGTGCCGAACTGGCCGTCGACGCCCGCAGCGCTGGTCTGCTGCAGGGTGAAGTTGCCCCGCAGTTCCTGCCCGCCGATTTCCAGGGTGACCGGCGCTCCTGTGACCCTGAGATACCGGTCGCTCGGGTCGGTGGTGTCGACCTCCACCAGGAAGGCGCCATCAAAGGCAACGCCCGGGATCATGACCTCCACTTCCGCGGTCATGCTGCCCACCATCCCGGCCGAGGAAATGGTCAGGTCAAGGGCAGGAATGTCGACACGAACCACTTCGCTGCGGCCATCACCCAGACCGAGATGCACGTTCGCGGCAGTCACGTGGACATTTCGATCGGCGCCGGCCGCGACTTCCTCGAACGTGAAGTCACCTTCCAGCGTCTGTCCGACCACCACCAATTGGACCCCGGAACCCCCGAACCGGGAAACGCCGTCGGCCAGCCGCAGCGCCCTCGTCTCACCGCCGACGGTCAACTCCCGTTGCACCGGACCTCCCAGCGTGTTCCGTTCGATCCCGACCCTGCCGGACAAGGTCACTTCCGGAACCCCGACCAGGGACGCCGTCCCTGCCGCCGAAAGCGCGTAGCCGTCCGTACCCGGACGGATCAGCGCCAGGAACTCCGCGTCCGTCACGCGCACCCCGAGATCGTCCTGGGGATCGTCGTTGCCCTGGTTGTCGCCTGCGAAAAGGTCGATGCCGCTGCCCCCGATCAACAGCTCCGCAATGTCATCGTCGTTCCCGGCGACCCCGTCGGGCCCACGGGTCGAACGTTCCACGGCGAAACTGCCGTTCAGTTCAACCAGGGGAGTCACCAGGACCAGGTCGTCCCCGGCGAAACGGCTCAACCCGGCCTTCACCTCGAGCGAGACCTGACGGCCACCCGCCTGGATCGACCGATTGACGTCCAGGCCGGTCGTGTTCAGTTGCGCACTCAAGGTGCCGTGCATCTGCAGCCCGGTGACATGGACCAACTCCACCTCCCCGCCCGCCTGCAAAGCGTAGGTACGATCAGGCTTCAACAGCAGCGCCAGGTTTGCCCCTTGAATCCGGAAGCCGACATCGTCCGCTTCATCGGCAGGGTCGTTCCGCTCGCCCAGGAAGAGTTTGATACCCGAGCCGGTGGCCAGGATCTCGCTCGCGCCGTTTCGCTCGAACGACATGCTGCCGGTCAACTCCGACACCGGCGTGGCGAAAACGAGGTTCTGACCGCTGACGTACCGCAAGTTCTCCTGGCCGGCTCCAAAGATAATCCCCACCACCGTGCCCCGGACGTCGACGGACTCGGTGAGCACCCGGCCCGTGTTGTTCATCCGCAGCAGGACCTCGCCCCCGAGTTGCAGCTCCGCGATGCCCTCCAATGCAACGGTCCCGCCCGCTTCACCCGCATAAGTCCCGTTGCCGAACAGGACCAGGCCAAGCCGCGCGCCGCTCACCCGCAGCCCCACCGAGCCTGAGCCGCCGATGAACGCATTCACGTCCGTGGCACCTGCCTTTACCACCGTGGCGCCGGACCCGTCGGTTCCCGTCGCGAAACTGAAACTGCCCGCCAAATCCGCGAAGCCGCCCACGCGCAGCGTCGCCGCTCCCGACAACCTCAGGAAATCGAACTCGTCCGCGGACGTGTAGCTGAGCGTCTGGCCGTCCAGCGTCGCCTGGACTTCCGCCTTGGTCCGGTTGAACTCGAGTGCCAGCGTGGCGCTCAGGCTCACTCCGGGCACCCCGCTGAGGCTCACCGTCCCTGAAGCGCGGCCCGCCATTCCGGCCGGAACCAGGATGAACAACCCGCTTCCCCCCGTGAGGCTGAGCTCCGCCGAACCGGCACCGAGTCGGAGGGAGACGTCGCTGGCCGCGATGCGGACGACCTGCTGGTTCGTCGAGGTGGTCGCCCGTTCGAAGATGAAACTCCCGCCGAGGGACTGACCGGCAACCACCACGTTGATCCCGGCCCCGCTCACCTTGAGGTACGGCCCAGCCGCCGCGCTCACGCTGACGGCGGTGCCGTTAACGATGACCGAAGCGTCGACCGCCACGGAGGTGTTGTTGAGCAGCAGGCTGACCCGCCCGCTGGCGCTCGCGTTCGTTCCGGCATTCAACGCGATGTCGCCGGTGGCCTGGCCCGCCAAACCCGCCGCGCCGAGAATGAAGAGGCCGTTCGCACCGGTCACGCTCACCAGGTCGGTGCCGTCGGCGGCGATCGAGACGCGGACATTCGCAAACGCGACCGTGGTCACGGACCCGCCGCCCTCGCTGGCGCGTTGCTCGACATCGAAGGAACCGCTCAGGACCTGGCCCGCAACGGTCAGCACCGCATCGATTCCGGGCGTCTTACCGCGGATCTCCACGCGCAGGTAAGGCCCGGCTCCGGCTTCCAGCTTCACCGGGTTGCCGTTCACTGAGACTGTCTCGCTCACCGAGGCGCTAGTCGTGTTGATCACGAGCTGGAACGCGCCGTCGAAAGTCACGGCCGTCCCCGCGGCCACGCTCAACCCCGCCCCGGCCCTCCCCGCAAGTCCGGCACTCGTCAGCAGGAACAGCCCGTTCCCGTCCGTCACGCGCACCACACCGCCGCCCAGATCCAGGCCGACTTGCTCGAAGCCGACGGTCACCACCTGCTTCGCAGGCGTCCCGGTCGTGGTCCGTTGCTCGAAGCTGAACCCGCCCGAAAGGACCTGGCCGGCTACGGTCAAGGTGATGCCCGTTCCCGCGACCTTCAGATACGGGCCCGCAGGAACATCCACCGTGAGCGTGCTGCCGTTCACCTGGAACGTCCGCACGACCTGACTCCCGGTATTGTTGACGGCCAGCTTGAACGCCCCCGAGGCGCTGACGCCGGTCGCAGGGGCAATCGAAATGGACGCGTTCGCCTCCCCGGCCAGCCCCTCCTGGGTAAGGACGAACAACCCGGACGTCACCGCCGCTGTCACGAGGGCGTCGGTTCCGTTGCCAAGCTTCGCCTGGACGTCGGCCAGGGCAACCGTCACCACCTTGCTGGTGGCGGAACCCGGGACCGCCCGTTGCTCGAAGGCAAAATTTCCCGACAGACTTTGCCCCGCCACCACCAGTTGGACGCCGGAGCCGTTCACGCGCAGATACGGGCCGGCCGGCACGTCCACTGTGAGGGTGGTGTCGCCAACCGTCACGGACTCCTTCACCGCCGCCGCCGTGTTGTTGAGGGCGATGCGGAAAGTGCCCCCCGCACCCAGGCCAACGTCACTCCCTGCCTTCAGACTCACGCTCGCCTCCGCCTCGCCCGCAAACCCGGTCGACGTGATCATGAACAGGCCGCTGCCATCCGTCAGGCTGACCAGGGACTGGGTCCCATCCCCGAGATCCACGCTCAATTCGCTTGCCGCCACCGTCAGCACCACTTGGCCATCGGTACGCACCGCCCGGTTGAACCCAAAACGCCCGGCGACGAGCTGCCCCAGAACCTCCAAGTCCAGGCTGCCCTCGAACGACAAGGCGCCGCCTTCGAGCGTCTTGGTCACGTTCCCGGGCAGACTCACGGTCTGGGTCCCGGAGGCCTGGTTGACCTCGATGATTGCCTCGCCTGTAAAGCGGACGTTCGGCACCCCCAACAACTCGACGATGCCCTCCGCATACAGAACATACTGGCTGGCGCCCAGGTCACGCAGACCGACGCTTGCCTCCTTGAGCAGCAAACCGCGTGCGGCCGGGTTGGTCGTCCCGCCTGGGAGCAAGGCCGGGCCCTGCCCCACGAAAAGGCTCAAGCCCGTCCCGCTGAACGAGCCCGCGCTGAACACAATCTCGCGGCCCTCGATCGTGACGAAATCGGCGATCGTCAGGCTCAGATTCGAGCCGAAGAACTCGAACACCTCCTCGCCATCGGCGAACACGATCTGGAATTCGCGGGTTCCGAGCCGGATCGACTCGTTCACCGCCTCGCCCGTCTTGTTCAGCCGCAGTCCGAAGCTCCCTCCGGCCTTCAAGCCCGGCATGTCAAACGACGCCGTACCCGACATGAAGCCGGCGACCCCGTTGCCCTGGATCACCAGCGCGCCCTCGCCATTCTTCAGCCCCTGGCCATCGTAAGTGATCTCGATGTTGGCCAGGGCAATCCGTGTCACCCGGACAGGATTTCCGCCGACGGTCTTTGTGCTCTGATCGAAGGCGAAGTCGCCTGCCAAAAGCGGACGGCTGTCGGTTGCGCCTGCTGCCGGTGCCGCCCCGAGCCGCACGGAGGCGCCCACCACCGAAACCCTCAGGAACGGACCTCCGGGAAGGCTCAAGGTCACCGTGCTTCCGTCTGCGGCGACAAAGGTCTCCGCCACCGCGGCTGTGGTCGTGTTCAACTCGACCCGCAGCACGCCGCCGCTGAGCGTCAGTCCCGGAACGTCCACCGCCGCGGTTACCCCGAAGGCACCCGCCACGCCCGCGTTGGTCAGCAGGAACGCCCCGTCGCCGTCGGTGACTTCCACCAGGGCGGTGTTCCCGTCGCTCAAGACGAACTCGAGCCCGTCGATGGTCAACCGGATCGCCCGTCCGTCCGCCGTGGTGGTCTGCTCGAAGGCAACGCCGGCCTCGAGCGACAGGCCCAGGACGTGGAGCGTCATCGTGGGGGCGGAGGCCCGGACGACCTTCAGCGCCGGGTTCGTGGTGTCCACTTCCACCGTCACCTGACCGCCCGCACTGAAATCCGAGCCGATGGCCGTGGCGAGGGTGCCTTGGAAGCTGCCCTTCAGACCCAGGGAACTGAATTCCAGCGAGGCGGCACCGCCCGTCACGGTCACCAGGTCGCTTGCCCCGTCACCCAGCTTCAACTCGACCCCGGTCGCCTCGAAGTTCACCCCTCGCTCGCCGCCCTGCGCCGCGCCCTGCTCGAAGGCGAAGTCGCCGCTCAACCGCTGACCCGCAATCAAGAGCAGGCCGTCCTCGACCTCCACCCGGACGAAGTGGCCGTTGGCCGGAGCGGCCTCCACCGGCACGTCGGTCGACCCGATCGTGAACGTCTGCGCCGCCGCGGTGGTGTTCAGCAAGAGAGTCACCGCGCCCGACAGGCCGAAGTCGTTCCCGAAGTCCGGCCCCGTAACCACCGCGTGGATAACGGCGCCGGCGACACCTTCCTGGGTGAACTTGAAGGCGAACGACGCGTCCTCGAGCGAGACGATCCGAGTCGTCCCCGCCTGGAGCAGGAAGTCCAGGTTCCGGCCCGAAACGTCCACGGCCAGTCCGCTCTCTTCGAACCGGAACTGGTCGGCGGTCAACTCGTTCCCAAACACTCCCAACCGGCCGCCATCCACGACGACCTGCAGATAATTCCCACCTGCCGGCGCCGCCGGCACCGACCAGGTACGCCCCGCCAGATCGAAGCTTCCCGCTGACTCCGTCATGTTCAGCGTCACCGACACGGTACCCGCCAAAGTGAAGTCGTTCAGGGCCGGTCCTTCGATAACCCCACCCGCCACGGCGCCGATCACTCCGGCTTCGCTGAAGCGCAACGCGAAATCCGCATCCCGCACCCCGACCACGCGTGTGTTCCCGGCGGCCAGCGCCACACCGAGCTTGCGCCCGGAGACCGCCACGGTTCCCCCCTGCTTCTCGAACACGAACTCCTCGGCGGTAAGCACATTGCCAAACAGCTTCAACTCGCCTTGGGAGACTTCAGCCCGGATGTACGGGTCTCCGGGCTTGCCGGCGGGCACGCTCGTGGTCTCTCCATCCAGGCTGAGCGTCGCAACGCTGCTCGTGCTGTTGATCGAGACCGCCACGGTTCCCGCCAGCGAGAAGTCGGAGCCGAAATCCGGACCCAGAACCGTGCCGTTGCGCAACACCCCCGCCAGACCGTTGTCGGTGAACCGCAACGCAAAGTCGGCGTCGTTCAGTCCCACGATGCGTTTGCTGCCGGCGTTCAACGAGAAATCGAGGTTGTCGCCGGAAACCATCACTTGCGTGCCCGACTTCTCGAAGACCAGGAGATCCGCCGCCAACCGGTTGCCGAAGACCACCAACTCGCCGTTCGCGACCTCAACGCAGAGGAAGAAGTTGCCGCCTACGGCCGCCGGAACCGTCAGGATCTCTCCCCCGCCGAAGTCGAAAACCTGGGCAGTCGCGGTTTGATTGAATTCGAGCGAGATCGTGCCGCCAAGCGTGATGTCGCCCCCGAAGTCGGGACCCGAGACCACGCCGTGCAAAACGGCTCCGCTGACGCCCGCCTCGGTGAATCGGAACGCGAAGTCCGCGTCGGTCAGCCCGACGATGCGCTTCGAGCCGGCGCGCAGGATGAAGTCCAGGGCTTGGCCGGACACCTCCACCTCCGTGCCGTCCTGCGTGAAAACGAAGCGGTCGGCCGTGAGCGCATTGCCAAACACGGTCAGGCCCGCGGGATTCTGCGCGTCCACGCCCGTCACTTCGGCGCGGACATAGACCACTCCACCCCCATCACTCAGGTTGACCGTCTTACCACCTGGCGTCACGGTCTGCGCCTGGCCGGTGGTGTTAAGTTCGACGGAGACGCGGCCACTAAGTTGCACATCGCCGCCCAGGCTCGGCCCATCCAGCGCCGCGTCCAACATCGCCCCATAAACGCCCGATTCGACGAGGGCGAACTCGAAATCCGCTTCCCGCGCCCGCAGCACCCGGGTCGGGCCTGCCGCCAGGACCACCGCAACGTTGGTTCCGGCGATCCGGATGACGGGCCCGAGCTTCTCGAACAGCAACGAACTGGCGGTGATGCTGGATCCGTAAAGGCCGAGGCGGGCGGGTTCCGCAGGGCTCGTCTGGCCAACCGCGACCCGCAAGTAGGTGCCACCCGGAGACGCGGCGGGGGCTTCCACGACTTCCGAGCCGAACGAGAATCCCCGGGTGGTCGTGGTGGTATTGAAGACGACCGTGACGCGGCCTTGAACGCTGATGTCGGCGCCAAGATCCGGGCCCAGGACATCCCCGTTCGCGATCGCGCCCGCAACCCCCGACGGGTTGAACGTCACCGCCAGGCCCGCCCCGGACAGTTCGAACACTCGCTTGGCGCCCGCGAGCAGGCTGAAGCCCACCCCGGTGCCGGTTGCCTGGATGTTCGCCCCGTTCTTCTCGAACACGAAGGAAGTCGCTTGCAGCGTGTTCCCCAAGACCGTTAACAGCACCGGTCCGTCCGGAACCCCATCGTCCGTCGTGTCGTTCCCTTCAAGCTGCACCCGGAAATAGTAACTGCTCGCCGGCGCGCCCGGGACCGTCACCGCCTTCCCCGCCAGGTTGAAATTCTGCGCCACCCCGGTGGTGTTGAACATCACCGACGCCGTGCCGCTGATCTCGAACTTCCCGCCCAGATCGGGACCACCAAAGGCCCCACCCATCACCACACCGACCACGCCCGCAGTGCTGAAGTGCAGCTTGAGGTCCGCGTCGTCCAATCGCGCCACCTGAAGTTCCCCGGCCCGCAACGCCACGTCCAGGTTGGCACCGGACACCACCACGTTGTCGCCGCTCTGCTCGAAGATGAGTTCGTCGGCGAAAAGCTCGTTGCCGTAAACCCCCAGACCGGCGCGCGCCATCTTCGCGAGTTCCGAGGCGTACGCATCTTCCAGCAGCAGCCGGTTCAGTCGAAGCAACTCCGGACCTTGCGGGTTCTGGGAGAGCAGATCCTTGGTTGCCAGACGCAGCGTCACCCCCGTGAAACGTTGGGCGTCGTGGATCGATGGCTCGGAGAGCACCAGGGCGTTGAGATCTTCCAGGAGCGCCGACCGCAACGGCCCGGGCAGCGAGGTCGACGCATCATACGTGGCCAGAAGCTCCTTGGTCTTCGCGGAAAGCTGTTGCGCCAGCCATTGGTCAATCGGGCGGGAGCCTTCCTTCAGCTTGCGGGCAAGTGCCGGCAAGTCGATCAGGTCATCCTGCGCAAGGCGGGCCTCGCTGTAGACCCGCACCCGGACGAAGTGTCCGCCATTGGTGGCGGCCGGAACCGTCACCAAATCGTCCAACCCCAAATCGAAGCTGGCCGCTGTGGCCGTCGTGTTCACCAGCACGGTCGCACTGCCTGACAGCGTGATATTGCCACCGAAATCCGGTCCCTGGAGTGAGCCTCCTGCAACCGCCCCGACGAGACCGTCGGCGCTCAGGCGCATGGCGAAGCTGGCATCCTGAACCCCGAAGACACGCTTCAGAACCGTCTCACTGCCACCTCCCGGCTGCACCACCGCCGTCGCTGCGTTCAGCACGAAGTCCAGGTTGAGTCCGGTCACCGCCACCTGGCCCGCATCGCGCGAAAGCAGGAAGAGGTCGGCCCTGAGCTCGGTTCCGAAGACCGTAAGGCGGCCGAACTCGATCACCACCTGGACGAAGTCCCCGTCGACCGCGGCCGGCACCTCGATCTCCTCGCTTCCCACGATGAGCGCCTGCGCGGCAGGCCCCGTGTTGAACCACAGACTCACCGCTCCTTCGAAGGAGATGTCCGGACCCAGATCCGGACCCGTCACCTGGGCCCGTCGCACGGCTCCACTCACGCCATCCTGGTTGAACCGGAAGGCGAAGTCCCCGTCGTCAAGCTGGAAGATGCGGGTCGAACCGGCCTGCAATTTGAAATCGAGCTTGCTGCCCCCGACCGCGACCGCCGAACCGCTTCGCGAAAACACGAACCGGTCAGCCCGCAGGACATTCCCGACGACGGTCAGGGCTCCGTTCTCGAGTTCCAGACCGAAGCTGTTCGCCGCGGCCAAAGCCTTGGTAAGCGTATAGCTGCCGATCTTTGCCACCTCCGCTCCCGTCGAGTTCCCGCGCAGGATAAACGAGTCCGCGGACAGACTGACGTCCGTGAAATCCGGCCCCGCCGCGAAGGACAGGGACACCTCGCCGGCCACGCCCTGCTTGGCAAAGAGGAACGCACCCGACCCGTTGTTCACCTGCAGCACCCGCTTTCCGCCCGCTTCCAAGGACAGGCTCGCACCTGAGACTGATGCGGTGACCTCGGTCCCCGTCCGGCTCACGGTCAGGTTCCCGACGACCAGCTTCACCCCGCTCACGTCCAGTTCCACCGAACCACTGACGGTCAGGAGCTCATCGTTAGCGAACGTGACCGGGATGGTCTTTGTCGCGGAGAGCGGCACCTGAACATCCAGGGGGCCTCCTGTGGTGTTGGCCCGGACCGAGAGGCTTCCCGCGAGGGTAACCCCCGACACACCCACCAGGGAGGCAGCCCCGCCTGAGGCGAAGGCGAACTTGCCATCCGAGCGCAGCACCAACCCCAGGTCGGCGCCACCGATCCTCACCCCGACGTCGTCCGCGTCGGTCGATGTTTCGCCTCCGTGGCCCACGAAAGCGCTTGTGGCACTGACCCCCAGCAGGAGTCGCGATTCACCGGGAATCTGCGTATCCGGTTCCATGACCACCCGGAGCATCCCGGCATCGAGAGGCACGGTCTCATCGAAAACTCCACCCCGCACCAAATCCGAGAGGGTCCGGACGGCGAGGCCAAGGACGCCTTCCACACCGTCCTGGGCGGCCGCGGAGATGTCTCCGAACCAGCCCTTCAGACGCCCATAGACTTCACGCGCGAAATCCAGCGGCTTGAACACATGCAACTCGACAAGCTTCAGCGCGGCTTTGAGCGTCGAGAGTTCACGGCCGGTCACCATGAGGTTCAGCGCGGGCTCCGAACCGGTCAAAGCCTTGATCGTCTGCTGTTGGGCGTAGGCGTTGCTCGTCAGGCCGAGGTGCTCGACCGCCTCGCCGGCAGCCGCTTTGGTGATGGGCTTGAGCACCAGCTTCCCTGAACCCTGCCGCGCGGTGTCGGCGTCGAAATAGCGGGTTGCCGACTCGGTCGGAACCGTGCCGTCACCTTCCGTGCCTCCCGGCGGATTGGATTCCGTTTCGTAGAACCAGGTCTGGTTCGACGTGGGCAGATTCCCCAGGTACTGGTCGAAGGGAAGGATCTCGTTCTTGAGTCCGGCTCCAAGGACCAACCCCGTCTTCTGCACCACACGATCGTCCATCTCCACGTCCGCGCTGTAGACGATCGTGGCTGTCCCCCGGACTTCGTCCAGGAACCAGTCCGGATCCGATCCGGCATTAAGGTCGAGGAGGAGCGTGTTCTCAATCCCGCCATATCCCACCGTCGGGATCGCGAAAGTCCCGTCGTCCTCCAGGTCCAGCATGGGATACGCGGAGAGGAGATCCGTGAGTGTGGGAACGTACTGCCGGATGAACTCCAACTTGCCCGGAACCGCCGTGTGGCTGATACCCACCCCGCCGTTCGGGCTCGCAATATCGTGCCCAGCCAGCAGGAGGTCGTAGGCCATGTCGATGTTACGGCCAAGCACCCGCGACGCCGACTTCTGACTGAAGTCATCGAAGAGGAAGCTGAACGTCGACGGCACGCCCGCGTTGGGAACGCCCGACTGCACCAGGTTGTTCACTTCCGGCAACGTGACCCCGCCGCTGCTTTCGCCATAAGCGGCACTCTGGATGTAGCTGCGGGCCACCAGCCCGCCGGTGCTGTGCGTGACCAGGTCAACCGCGTCAAGAACCGTGTTCTTCAAATTGTGCCAGGTTGTCGCAGCCCGGTTCAGCCAGTAGCCCAGGTAGTCGACACCGGACGGGAACAGGTTCGACCCAAGATTCGCCGCAATCGAGCCGGCTGTGACTGCCCCCAACTGCCCATCCGGCGCGGTGTCCTGTCGGGCCACGGGAACCCGCCAGTCCCACGTGGCGACGAACAAGTCAACACCGCTCGTGTAACCAACACTGATGAGCGATTCGACGATGTTCGTGTACGCGTTCGTCAGCGGTTCCAGAACCAGCCCTTCCGGACTGATGCCGGGGTGGAGCAGCCAATCGTCCATTCCTGCGGCGCTCATGTCCGCCGCAAAGCTCCCCCCAAACCCGGGGACGAAAAGGACCGGACGCAGCTGGGCATCCGCGACCACTCGGAGTGTCAGCTTCGTACCGTCGAAGCTCGGTCGGAAGAAGTGTCCCCCGCCGACGACCAGTCCGGTGTAGTCATCAAAGTTCCCCTCGTAAGAGCCGTAGGTGACAATGTCGAAGGTCTGCCCCGCCGTGGGAGTGAAGCCATTGATCAACCGCACCTCGAGCTTGCCCCCGAAGATCACCTTCCCGGCGACCCGGATCTGGTCGTAACCGTTCTGGGTCGTGGGCGCGGCCGGCTCCAGGTTGAGGTTCGTGGCGGCGTCGGGTCCCGGGCTGCTGCCACCGATCTCGATGAGCAACTTGCCGGACCGCTCCAGCGTGAGGTCACCCGTGAGTTCGAGGATACCAGGGGAGTTGCCCGGGCTGATCGTCCCGCGATTGACCACGCTGCCACCCACCTGACCCACTCCGCCCAATTGACCATGGACACCCAGTTCGAGCAGGTCCGTATCAAGGCGCCCTGCCCGGCCCAAATTAATCGTGTCCGGGGCCGGCGCCACCGGGGTCAGGGCCAAGTCGGCGGCCTGGCCGGAAAGCAAAAGCGTCTCGGTGGACGCTCCCGACAGGTTCGCGGGCGCTTCAGCGAGACGCTCTTCATTTACAGAACTATTTGAACCAGCGTTTGTTGCAGAATTGGTCGGAGGTCCGTTGGCTGCGCGCAGCGTCTCGATCAGCCACTCCGAAGGAAAGCCAGCATCCGTGGTGGGCGTTGGACTTGCAGCCGCCTCTTCCGTGCGTGCGGGCTGCGACCCGGAACCTGCGGGCTCTTGAAGCGGAGCCACGACCTCGTGGATCTCAACCGGTGAGCCTGTGTTGCCAGAACCGTCCACTGCCCGGGTCGGATCCTCGCTCGCGCCCGAGTCCTCGGTCAGAGGCGAAACCTCGACCGGGCTGCTTCCACTGGCGTCACCGGGCGACGGATCGCCCATCCCCTCGCGACCGACTTCCTCCCGAGCAACGGGCTCATCGGACGCGACCGAAGGTCCAGCCTCGGTCGGCGTTTGCGTTGGTTCGAGTTGGTCCGCAAGCGATCCAACACCCTCGAAAGGGGAATACTCGAAACCCGTGCGGGAACCCGGTTCGCCGAGGAGACCCGTGAACTCCTCACGAGCGAGCAGATCCGAAGTTCCACCGGCCGCCGGGCCGGCCGCGGCCATCGCGCCGTCTCCGGAAAGCAGGACGCGTTGCTCGAGCTCCTCGAGCCTGAACGCGTTGGATACCGGGTTGGCCACGTTGGTTGTCTGTCGAAACCGGGCCGGCCTCGCAAGCCGCCCTGTCCGAAAGTGGCTACATTTATTCATTAGTGGGCCGTCGAGTCAAGGCTCATTTTTCCCCAGGACAATCAGTCAGCTTCCCCCACCTTCGGGGAGCCCTCCCCCCGGCTCCAATCGCACCACTGGTAACCCACTTGGCCAAGCCGTTCTAATCTCGAGCCAAGCCGCCATGGGCCTGCTTGACCCCCCTCCGTCCGCCCCATCGGCATCGAGTTCTATCGTGCGGAACACCAGCCACGGATCAAGGCATCGGTCTCGGCATACGGGGGCCGGCCTCCTCCCAAACGTAAGAGACATCCTGTCGCATTTAACCCATGGCCCCTGAAGAACTCGGTTCTTGCAGCGAGGTGTCCAGGAGCGTGCAGCCACCCCGGGCGACGGGCTTGACATGCCCGCCCGCCAAGCCACTCTGCGCCGGACCTGAACGATGAAATCCATCCTGGAGCACTGCGCCGAGCAGCCACTCGAAACCCGCGAAGCCGGTGCCAATTTGATCGAGGAAGGCGCGCAGACCGGGTGCCTCTACGTGCTGGTCGAGGGCAAGGCGGGAGTTCTCAAAGGGGAGACTTGCATCGCCACCGTGACGCAACCGGGCTCGGTCTTTGGAGAGATCTCGCTCCTGCTGGGTCTGCCCCACACCGCGACCGTGCAATGCCTGACCGCGTGCCGTTTCCACGTGATCCCGGATGGGCTGGCCTTCCTGCAGGCGCACCCGGAAGTCACCTTGCAGGTCAGCCGGTTGCTGGCCCAGCGCCTCCAGTCGATGACCCGCTATCTCGTCGATCTGAAAGCCCAGTACGAGGACCGCTCGGACCACCTCGGCATGGTGGATGAAGTCCTGGAGAGCCTCGTCCACCTCCAGCGGCGCGCGCGGTAAGTCCCCCCCTTACAACACCCGCTCCAGCTTCGCGAAATCCAACGGCTGGGCGAGGTCGAGGAACTCCTCCCCGGCTTGTGAACGCCAGCTGGCGGTCATTCGGTCCAGGTCCAGGATCACGTACGCCGGCTCCGGCCCGATCTGGCGTCCGGCATTGAAGATCCAGGTGCCTTCGATCTGGTCGACCCAGCAGCCCGGAGGCCGAAACGGTGATTGGTGCACATGACCGCTGAGCACGACTTGGGGCCGGTACTTCTGAATCCAACCCGCCAGCACCGGGTCTCCGAAATGCCCCTTCCCAGTCCAGCTCACCCGGGTACGGTCTGGCGGGGCATGGTAGACCCAGAGCCACCGTTCCGGCCGCGTCGCCGCCTCCCCCTGGAGCAGGGCGTGAACCTGGGCTTGGGTCTCGGGTCCGTCCCACCAGGGACAGACGGTGATACGCCAGCCCGAGATGGTCCTCGAGTCGCCATCCACAAGCACGCCATCGCCCCGGGCATTTTCCAGCCACCGCGCCACCGCCTCGTTCGCGGCGTTGCGCTCGTCTCCGTCGTGGTTTCCGGAGCTGATGACGATCTGGGTGCGGGTCTGCAGCTTCCTCAAATACTTCAAGACCACCACGGCCTGAACATCGATATCCACCGCCGACGCGATGTCCAGATGGTCCCCCGCAAGCACCAACATCTCGTACTGGTTGGCCACCAGGTTCAGCCAGTCCCACTGCTTCAGACTGTAGTGCAGATCGGCGGTGTGGAGGATCCTCATGATGCGGGCGGAAATGGTGGCGTCGGCGACGGCTCCGAAGGTGGCGCGTGTCGGGGCTGCTCGCAAGCCCGCTTAATGTGAAGGTGGCGCCTGCGGCGATTGCGGCTCGGCGAAGGCCTCGGGTCCAGCCGGGCCGATGACTTGACAACGCCCCCGCTTGTGACCAAAAGAAGCCGGCAGCCACGCGGCCGGCCGTCAGGGCGCCGGCAGCGCCGCGGGCTCCGGGATGATCCGGGATTCAGGCCGCGGAAGGCCCTAGTTTCAATGACCACTTACGTTTACGAAACGGTTCCTGCCCACGAGGGCCAGGAACCGCAGTATTACGAGATTCGCCAGAGCATGAAAGACGCACCGTTGTCCCGGCACCCGGACACCGGGGAGCGCATCCGGCGCGTCGTCACCGGAGGCTATGGGCTGCTCTCCACCGGCAAGGCAGCGGCACCAGCCCCGCAGAGCGGCGGCGGCGGATGCTGCGGGGGCAGCTGCCATTGTCACTGAAGACCCTGGAAGGGTCGTCAGTAGCCCCCTTGGCCGAGCGTCGCTCGATCTTCCCGTTGGACACCCGGGCCGGCAGCTGACCCGGCGCCCTCCCGCCGGCGATACTCGTCCAGCATGGCCGCCGTGGCCGTGGCGCCGCACCGCGTCGCTCCCAAATCACGCACCTTGATGAGTCCGTCCAAGTCGCGGACGCCGCCTGCGGCCTTGACCTGGACGCGGGGACTGCAGGCCTCCCGCATGAGCTTCAGGTCAGGTTCGGTGGCCCCCTTGTAGTTGTAGCCGCCGTCGGGTTGTTTCACGAAGCCGTACCCGGTGGAGGTCTTAACCCAGTCCGCGCCTGCGGCCTCGCAAATCCCGCAGAGCTTGCGTTTGAGTTCGTCGCCACCCAGCCCCGCCCCGCCTTGCGCCAGGTAGTCGTTCTCGAAGATGACCTTCACCCGCGCTCCATGACGGTGCGCTTCGTCGCAGACCGCCCGGATATCGGCCTCGACATAAGCCCAGTCTCCGCTGAGCGCCTTCCCCACGTTGATGACCATGTCAATCTCCCGAGCCCCATCACGGCACGCGAGTTCGGTTTCGTAGCGCTTCACCTCGCTGCTGGAGTTCCCGTGCGGAAACCCGATCACGCATCCGACGATGACCTGGCTCCCCTGGAGCAATTCGGCGGCTCGCTTCACCGCGTACGGCTTCACGCAGACGGAAGCAACGTTGTAGCGGGCCGCCAGCCGACAACCCGACTCCAGTTCAGCGTCCGTCAGCGTCGGATGCAGCAACGAATGGTCGATCATTCCCGCCAGCTCCGCGTAGGAGTACTTCATGGCCGGCATTATGGTCTCCGGGAGCGGCGCCGCAATCCGGCAGAGGCCACGACAAGCGAGCCTTCACGCGGGACGATCGTCCCTCCGGCTGCCCGGCATTTCGGCTCAGTGCTTGGGAACCCGCCTGGCGTCAAGCGTGACGACGACGGTGTTTGCGGAACCTTTGGGAAAGCGCCGGTGCTTGAGGACATACTCCTGGGCGCGTTTGTCCAAGGCTGGATCGCCCGAACTGCGCTGCGTTTCAACGTAGAGCGGCTTGCCTTCGGCGTCATGGACCACCAACAGCAGGATGTCGTTCGTGGCCTTCGGGGCCGGCTGGTCTTGAGCCCCGGCTTTCTGCCCCTTCATCTTGCGGTTGATATCGGAGACGCTTCCAGCCGGGCCGGTGCCCTGCCAGTCCGCGTCCTTTTCCGACTGGCAACCGATGCCGCCGAAGACCAGCAACGCTCCGGCCGCGAACAAGGCTGCGGACATGACAATACGGGAGTTCATGAGGCTGTGGCCAAGATGCAGGCTCCCGGAGCGGAATGTCAACCGACGTCACTTCGCCCAAACGGACGCCCTGGAACGGGCGGCGACCCGCTCCGAATCAGGCCGGTGCCGACACCGTTTCGTCAGGTCATTTTCACGCAATCCTTGTGGACAAGGCCGGGGGGGGAGGCGTATATCCTCGCCCTTTCCCACCGCCAGACGGCGGGTGGGGCCTTTCGTAGTCATGAGACACCTGTTAAGTGTGGAGCAGATGCGTCAGGAGGAAATACGGCGGATCCTGGAACAGGTCGCCGATTTCAAACAACACCGGAGCACCCACGCCCGGTCGTTGCAGGGCCAGTCCTGGGCCATGATTTTTGCCAAGTCGTCGACGCGCACGCGCGTGTCGTTCGAGGTGGGCATCCATGAACTCGGCGGGCGCCCGCTCTTTCTCAACGCCAGCGACATTCAGCTCGGACGCGGCGAGCCCATCCGGGACACGGCACGCGTCCTGGGCCGGATGGTCCACGGCGCGGTGATCCGCACCTATGCCCAGAAAGACGTTGAGGAGTTCGCCGCGCTCTCCCGCATTCCCACCGTGAATGCCCTCACCGACACGGAACATCCCTGCCAGATCCTGACGGACATTTTCACCTTCGAGGAGAAGCGTGGGTCCATCCGGGGCGGCAAAGTCGCCTTCCTCGGGGACGGCGCCTGCAACGTGGCCAATTCCTGGCTGTTTGCCGCAGGCAAGCTCGGCTTCGAAATCCGGATCGCGGCGCCGGCAGGTTTTCAGCCCCCTGCCGACCTGGTCGAGCGCTCGGGAGCGCAGGCGGTCATCACCGACGATCCCCGGGCCGCAGCCGAGGGAGCGGACCTCCTGTACACCGATGTCTGGGTGTCCATGGGCAAGGAGGCGGAGGAAGGGCAGCGGTTGCAGGCGCTGAGCGGGTACCAACTGAATAGGGCTCTCGTCCAACTCGCGGCCCCGGAGGCCCTCGTCATGCACTGCCTGCCCGCCTATCGCGGGAAGGAGATCGACGAAGCCACGTTCGAGGCGCACGCGACCACGATCTTTGATCAGGCCGAGAACCGCCTCCACACCCAGAAGGCGATTCTCGACTGGCTCGTGCGCGGTTGACCGAAGCCGCGAACAACCCGCCACCACCCGGCGTCCCGGACCCCGTGAAGGCATCGCCGTGAAGTCCAGGCCCACAAAGAGATCTGAATCCGCTGCCGTCCCCAACCTCTCCGACCCTGGCGCCCCCCGGGTCCTCGCGGTGGCAGCACACCCGGATGACATCGAGTTCCTTATGGCGGGGACCCTGCTGCTGCTGAAGGCGGCCGGGTGGGAGCTGCACTATCTGAATCTGGCGACCGGGAACTGCGGCAGCGCGGTCGAGAACGCCACCCAAACCCGCGCAACGCGTCGACGTGAAGCCCAGGCCGCCGCCACCTTGCTGGGCGCGCAATGGCACCCTCCCTTGGTCGATGACGCCGAAATCTTCTACGAGGATGCGCTGCTGCGTCGCGTGGCGGCGATCGTCCGCGACGTCAGCCCCTCCATCGTGCTGACCCACTCGCCTCAGGACTACATGGAGGATCACATGAACGCGAGCCGCGTCGCCGTCACGGCGGCTTTCGTCCGGGGCATGCCGAACTACGTCACCCGTCCGCGCCGGAAGCCGGTTGCGGGGGAGTGCACGGTATACCACGCGCTTCCGCACGGCCTGCGGGACGGCCTCGGACGCCGCGTGATCCCCGGCGCGTTCGCCAACACCGCGTCGGTCCAACAGCTGAAGCGCCAGGCGCTGGCCGCGCATGCCAGCCAGAAGACCTGGCTCGATGCCACCCAAGGCATGGACTCCTACCTGGACGCCATGGACGACATGGGGCGGGTCGTGGGACGCATGTCCGGACGGTTCTCATTCGCCGAAGGCTGGCGCCGGCATTCCCATCTCGGCTTTTGCGCCGCCAACGCCGACCCGCTTCGAAGCGCTTTGGGCCCCAACTATCTGGTCAATCGCGCTTACGAACGGGGCCTGGACCGGGGAACGACAGCGTAGCTGCTGCTTTCCATGAACCTGCCCCCGGAGCGCGGACTTCAGTCCGCAGGAACCCCCGCCGGGTTGGGGACGTCCCTGCGGGCTGAAGCCCGCGCTCCTCAACGGTTCAGAGTTCCCATGCGCGCCGGTCCTCCCGGCGTCTCGGCTCTCCATTAACCGCAGTCAGGTAGGGCAGACATTCCTGTCTGCCGGTCGGGGGGACGTCCCCGTCGCCCCCCGCCCCGCCGGACTGGAAAGTCCGGCCCACCGGCAGGCTCGAAAGCCTGCCCTACCGGGTTCATGGCCACTGTGCAGATCCAGAAGGAACAAGTCGCCTTCCAGATCCGGCTCCTGCCCCACCCACGCCGCGTCAGATCTCCACGGTGTCGCCCAGCTGCGGCAGCCCCGGCTCCAAACCGTGCTGTTCCCGGATGAGCCGGGCGAGCGCTTCGCGCCCCCGCTTCTCGCCGTGAGTCAGAAACACCCGCGGCTTTCCTGGCGCAAGGCAGGAAAACCATTCCAGCAAGTCCCGCTGCCCCGCATGGGCGCTGAAACCGCCGAGCGTGTGGATCCGCGCCTTGACGGCGATCTTCTCGCCGAAGATTGAGACCTGCTTCACTCGCTCCACCAGCTGCCGGCCCAGCGTGCCTTCGGCCTGGTATCCCACGATGAGGACGGACGTCTCGGGCTTCCAAAGGTTCTGGCGAAGGTGGTGAAGGATGCGCCCGGCGTTGCACATCCCCGCCCCCGCCAGCACCAGGCAGGGGCCCGGCACGTCGTTGATCGCCCGGGACTGATCCGCCGTCTCCGTGATCGTCAGCGTATCAAGGTCCGCCTCCAACGGCCGCTCGGCTCGAATGGCCGCAAACTCGTCGTCGAAAAGCTCCGGACGCCGCACGTAAATGCGCGAGGCCTCCGCCGCCATGGGGCTGTCCAGAAACAACGGGAACTTGGGGAGCTCGCCCCGCCGGAAGAAGCTCGCCAACAGTACGAGCAGCAGTTGGGCACGCCCCACCGCGAAGGTGGGGACGAGCACCTTGCCCCTTTCTCCGACGGCACTGCGGAGCACGTCGCGGAACTCGGCAACCGTCTCGTCAAACGGACGGTGATCGTGATCGCCGTAGGTTGATTCGAGAAAGACGGCGTTCGCGGCGACCCGGAGGCACTCGGCGTCGCGCAGGATGGGCGCACCCTTGGGCCCGAGGTCGCCCGAGAACACCAACACCCGTCGTCGGGCCCCGTCGGTGATGTCCAATTGGATGCTGGCAGACCCAAGCAGGTGCCCGGCTTCAACAAAGTGCGCCGCGATTCCCGGCGCCACCGGGACGGGGACGTCGTAAGGGACCGGTTGCGCCAGGCCCATCAGCTTGTCCACGTCCCCGGCCCCGTACAGAGGTGTGAGCAGCGTCTCCCCGGCCCGCTCCCGACGCCGGTTCACCCGGGCGACATCCTGCGCCTGGACCTTGGCGGAATCCCGGAGGATCAAGCCGGTGATGTCCAGGGTGGCCGGGGTGGCAAACACGGGTCCGCGAAAGCCGTGCAGGGGTAGCAAGGGAAGGCGCCCGGTATGGTCAAGGTGCCCGTGCGTCACAAGCACGGCATCGAGTCGGGCGGGATCAAGTCCCACGGGGACGTGGTTTTGCTGGTGCGCGTTGGGAACGCCCTGGAAGAAGCCGAAATCGACGAGGATGTTCGCGCTGTCCGTCTGGACCTGGTAGGCGGAGCCGGTTACCTGCCCGCCGGCGGCCCCATGGAGGGTGATTCGAATCATGGGCTTGTCGGGGTGGCCGTGGGTCGGACGAGGCTGGCTGGAGCCGCCCCGGGGAAGTTGCTCATGGAGCGCTTCTAACAAAGCCCCAGCCCGCGCTCAAGGCGTGAGTGACCAAACGCGAGCCACCCTGTGTCCCAGGGCGCTCACGCGCGCCCGCCAGACTGCTGGCAGGCAACGGCCCATCCGTGCCGCACGGACAGAACCGACGGCGCAATGCTGCCCGGCACCCTGTTGCTTGCCAGGAAGTCCGAGTGCGGCCAGATTGTCCGCCATGACCACCCTGTTCGCACTTGGCCGCGCGAGCGTCTTGCTTGGCGCCATGACGGCCTTCGGAATCAGCCTCTACGCCCAGGAGTTTGTGCCGCTTTTCGACGGCGAGTCCTTGAAGGGCTGGCACGTCTCCTCGAAGACGGGCCACAGCCGGGCCAGTGGCAACCAGACCGGCGGCCGGTGGGTGGTTGAAAAGGGGGCCATCACGGGAAGCCAGGACATCCCGGGCAATGGCGGCATCGTGCTCACCGACGAGGAGTTTGGGGACTTCGAGGTTGCCCTCGAGATGAACAACGACTTCGGTCCCGACAGCGGCTTGTTCCTGCGCAGCACGGAGGACGGGAAGGCGTACCAGGCGATGGTGGACTATCATGGCAGCGGCAATCTCATGGGGATCTACGGCGAGGGCATCGGAGGATTCGGCGCCAGCAATTACAGCTTTGATGGCTCACCCGACCGCATCAAATTGCGTGAGCGCGCCGCGGTTGCCCTGCCGGTGCTCCCCGATGCCTGGAAGTACTTCTGGCGTCATGGCCAATGGAACGAACTGCGCGCCCGGATCGAGAGCAATCCGCCGCACATCACCACCTGGATCAACGGCGTGAAGATCATGGAATGGTCCGACACCGAGAAGCGGTTGCCAGACAAGGGCCGCATCGCCCTCCAGGTTCATGGCGGGGGCGATCTCACCAAGCAGTTCGTGCGCTACCGCAACATCCGGGTCAAGCGATTGAACCCGCCCGCGGCGACGAACTGATCGCGCTTGGTGCCCCCAACTCGCGCGGAACTTGCGCACTTCCCTACCAGTAAAGGGTCCCGATCGGGACATCTTGCTGGTAGGAGGGTCCGGAAAGCGGGCGGAGAAGGAACACCGGCGCATCGACCGCACTCTCGGTATCGACTCCCCCAGAGGGTGACCTTGCCGCGGCGCAGCCCCCCGACCCCCAGCGACGTCGCCACCGACGCGGACGGCGCCGACCCAACGAGCCGGCCATTCTGCATCCGGCGTGCCGGCTTTCCTCCGCACCGGGAACAGGGGCCGGATGGTTTTGTGAGTGTCCGCGCGCCAGCCATTCTGGCAGGATGCCACCTACGATGAGGAAGAGCCACGAGCACCTCAGGTTGCTGCTGCTGTACCCCGCAGGCTTCAGCGAAGCCCAACTCGACGACCTGCGGAGGCACCTGCCCGGAGTGGAGCTGGTCAAGATGGACGCCGGCCGGGAAGGAGCAGTCGAACCTGCCATCCCCGATTCGGACGCGGTGCTCATCCCCACGGACGTTGCCTTCGAAACCGCCATGGCGGTGGTGCGGGACTGGCACAAGCGCGCGCCCTGGCTCCCGTTGCTGGTCTTCGCGGAAGTCGACAACGAAGCCCGCGCCATGGAAGCGCTTCGAGCGGGCGCCCATGACTTCGTCGTGCTGCCGCAAACAGACGGCCCCGCGCTCGCCCGGCGGATCCGCTACGCCGTGGAGCGTCGGAACCTCGAGCGTTCCATGCACGAAAGCCAGGAGTTCTTCCGTCTGGTCTGGGACAACCTGACGGACCTGGTCGCCATCATCGACGTTCACGGCGAACGCATTTACAACAGCCCCTCCTACCGGGCGGTGCTCGGCGAACCGGCGGAGTTGCTGGGCACCGATTCCTTCCGGGACATTCACCCCGACGACCGCGATCGCATCCGGGAACTGTTCCAGCAGAGCCTCGCCACCGGCGAAGGACGCCGCGCCGAGTTCCGTTTCCTGCGTGGCGACGGCGTCGTGCGGCACATCGAATCCCAGGCGACGGTGATCCCCCCCGAGCCCGGCAAGCCGCCGCGCCTGCTGGTCGTGGGGCGCGATGTCACCGAACGGAAGCGGGCGGAGCAGGAACTCCGCGAGCGGGAGGAGTTCTTCCGGCTGATCTCGGAGAACTTCTCCGATCTGGTTGCGGTGCTGGATCGGGATGGGCGCCGGCTCTACAACAGCCCCTCCTACGGCGCGCTGTTCGGCAATGTCAACGCGCTCCGCGGCAGCGACTCTTTCGCCGAAATTCATCCCCAGGACCGGGAGATGGTCCGGCGTGTCTTCGAGGAAACCGTGGTCACCGGACGGGGACAGCGCATCGAGTACCGCTTCGTGCTGCGCGGGGGCGAGGTCCGATACATGGAGTCCGTGGGGAATATCATCCGCGACGTCCACGGCCGGACCGACCGGGTGGTCGTTGTCTCGCGCGATGTCACGGACCGCAAGCGCAGCGAGGACGCCATCCGCGAAAGCGAGGAGCGCTATCGCCGCCTGCTGGGGTCGACTTCCGACTACAACTTCTCGGTGACGGTGCGCGACGGGCGCTCGGTGGCCACCACCCACAGTCCGGGCTGCCTCCCGGTGACGGGCTACACGCCGGCCGAGTTTCGTGAAGATCCGCAGCTCTGGTACAACATCATTGCCCCCGCCGATCGCCGGTTCGTTCTGGACCAGGTCGAGCGCATCCTCCAGGGCCAGACACCGCCGCCGTTCGAGCACCGCATCCTCCGCAAGGACGGACATCAACGCTGGATCCGTCATACCGTGGTTCCGCGCCGGAACTCCGAGGGCAAGCTCATCACCTACGACGGCCTGATCACGGATGTCACCGAACGCCGCCGGGCGGAGCGCCTGCTCGAGGTCCAGTACGGCGCCACCGGCGCGCTCGCCGAGTCCGGCACCCTGGCGGACGCCTTGTCGCGCATTCTGTGCGCCGTCTGCCTCGATCTCGAATGGGATGCAGGCATCTATTGGAACCTCGACGAGGCGGCGGCGCTGTTGCGTTGTGCCGCGAGCTGGGCCGCAGGCGATGCGGCGCTTGAGGCGTTTGAGGCGTGCTGCCAGCGCAGCACCATCCGCCAAGCGGACGGGCTGGTGGGCGATGCCTGGCGTCAGCTCCGGGCCATCTGGATGTTGCCGGCGGCGCCCGGCCTGACCTCAGAACGCGCGCTGCTGGCCGGCCCGGCCGGTTTGCGCACTGCGTTTGCCGTCCCGGTGACCTATGGCGGCGAGGCCGTCGGGGTGCTGGAGTTCCTTTGCCGGCGGGAGCTCACCCGGGAGGAGGACCTGATCGAGACCCTGGGCGCCGTGGCCAGCCAGATTGGACAGTTCGTCCAACGCAAGCGGCTGGACCAGGCCGCGCGTGAAAGCCAAGAGCGGCTGGAACTGGTGATCCTCGGCAGCAACGACGGTGTCTGGGACTGGGACGTCCGGACGAACGCCGTCTATTTCTCCCCGCGCTGGAAGGGCATGCTCGGCTATGCTGATCACGAAATCGCAAATCGCTTCGAGGCCTGGGCCGAACTGACGCATCCGGAGGACCGCGATCGCGCGCTGCGCACGGTGCGGGATTACTTCGAAGGCCGCAGCAACGTCTACGAACTTGAACACCGCCTGCGGCACAAGGATGGAAGCTACCGCTGGATTCTGGCCCGCGGCGTGGCCTTGCGCGACGGCAATGGTCGTCCGATCCGCATGGCGGGCTCGCACGTGGACCTGACCGAAAGAAAGCGCGCCGCGGAGCAGCTTCAGGCCGCGAACGCGGAACTCGCGCGGAGCGAGGAGGAACTCCGCCACAAGGTTTCCGACCTCCACGCCGCGAACGCCGCGTTGCGCGACACGCAACTCCAGCTCATCCAGGCGGCGAAAATGGAAGTCGTCGGCACCCTGGCCGCCGGGGTGGCCCACGAAGTCCGGAATCCCCTCCAGACGTTGCTCATGGGGCTGGAGTATCTCACGTCGCGCCCGGACGCCGACCCGACCAACCAGGGCGTGCTGGCGGACATGCGGCACGCGGTTCAACGCGCCGACGGGATCGTGAAGGGCCTGCTGGAGTTCTCCGCGCTCAATCACCCGGAACGATCGCATCACGATCTCAACGAACTGCTCCGCCAGGCCCTGCATCTCGCCGCATTCGCCCTGAACCGCGGCCAGGTCAAGGTGGAGCTCGACCTCGCGCCGGGGGCGGAACAGGTCTGCGTGGAGGCCAACAAGATCGAGCAAGCCCTGATCAACCTGGTAGTCAACGCCGTCCACGCCATGCCCGAGGGCGGCACCCTGACCATTCGCTCCCGTTGGGTGACCATCCCGGCTGCCGGGGGCAATCCCGCCCGCGCCGAAGCGTTGGTGACGCTGGAGGACACCGGGACCGGGATCCCGGCGCATCTGTTGGGCCGCGTGTTTGACCCGTTCTTCACCACCAAGCCACAGGGCGTCGGAAGTGGCCTGGGCCTTTCGGTCACCAAACGCATCATTGAACTCCACGGCGGCGACATCACGCTCGAGAACCGACCTGAAGGCGGCGTGCGTGTGACCATCCGCCTTCCCTGCGGTCCGGCGTAGTTCTTCTGCGTCCGGGACCGCACGCAGCTCTTCTGCCTGGGGAGCGCACGCGGCTCGCGTGCTCCCTCCGGCGGCGCGCCGCAGACCTGGGTCACGGCGGACTCCTGTGGCTGCCCGGCTCCTGGGGGACCGGGACCGTGGCCAATTTCGATTCGGCGCTCATCGGGGGAAGCGCCGGTACCCAACCCTTGCCCATACTGCTTCAAGGGACCGGCGCTGGCGGTCCAAATCCGGTTCGGTTGGGCTTCGAAGTCCCTGATGCCTCCTCCATCGTCTCGCTCCACTCTCTCGACTCTCGTGCCGTGGGCACGCCGGTCGTGGAACGCCAGGCCTTCGTCACCGGGGATAAGTTCGACCGGCAAGTAAGAAAGGGCCGCCCGGCGAGGGCGCCGGTCGGCACACGCGCCGGCGCGTATGCTCCCCTGGGGTGGATGAAGCCCCGCCCCGACGTGGGGCGGTTCCGCTCGTTTCTGGTTGCATCCCTCGAGAACTTCCTCCGCAACGAGTGGCGGCGGCGCTCGGCCCAGAAGCGCGGCAGCGGCAAGGTCCCCGTGTCCTCCGACACCGTGGATGCGGAGGCGCGTCACGCGGCCGAGCCTCGCGAGGCGGACAACCCGGCGCTGGCCTACGAAAGGCACTGGGCCCGGACGGTCCTGGAGCAGACGCTGTGCGCACTCCAGCAGGAGTGGGAGCGGCAGGGGCGCGGCGCGCTGTCCCGCGAGATCCAATCGCATCTCTGGGGCGATGCGACCTCGGTGCCCTATGCGGAGCTGTGTGTGCGCTTTGACCTGACGCCGGTGAACCTGGGGGTGACCTTCCACCGGTTCCGCCAGCGGTATCGGGAGCTATTGCGACAGGCGGGGGCCAACACGGTGGCGAACGAGGCGGAAATTGAGGATGAACTGCGTCACCTGATGCAGGCGGTGAGCCGCTGATGCCACCGCGATCCGTCCCGCGGTGCAACCTCTGCCACCCCGCCTCATGAGCGACAGCCCGCCGGCCAACAAGCCGGCTGCCAGGATCGGCGCGGAGGAGTGGTTGAAAAGCGGCATCTTCAAATCCGGGTTCCGGGCCAGAACATCCCGCTCGTCGCTTGATAGCGGCGATACTCGTCACCGAACTGGGCGAGCGCATCCGCCTCCTCCTGTCTGGCCAGCCGATAGTACATCATCAACAAGACCGGCAACATCAGCAACGTCAGGAGTGTCGGCCAGTTGATGCTGCTGCCCAACAAGAACAGGAAGAAGCCAGCATACTGCGGATGTCGCACGCGCCGATAGAGGCCAGAGCGCACGAGTTGGCCGTGTCCTTGGTAAACCTGTCGCCATCCCACGACGCCCAGCACCGCGCCCGCCAGAATGAACGACTGGTTCTCCCCGTCATCCACGCGACGAGATGCATCGTCAACGGCAGCCCGTACCTCTCCGCGTAGAGCGCGATGACCCAGCCCTGCGCCATCCCGGCGGAGCGCCATGCCCTGCGTCGGCGGGGTCGCAGGATGCCAAACAGAAAGACGCCGAGCAGGAGGACGTAAAACGCGACCAGGAACCAGTTGTCGTAGCCAATCCGAAATAGGCCCATGACATTCACCCAGACGTCGACGATTTGTAGGAATTCGCCATGGTCACGAGGGGGCGGAGCCTTCCACCCGCTGTCCCCGATAGCGGACGAGCAGCCAACACGCCACCCCGCCCATCGCCAGCAACCACCCGGGGGATACCCCGTAACCAGCCGGAAGATACCCGAGGACTGTCGCCAGGGAGGCCGCGGTCAGCGCGTAAGGAAGTTGCGTCCGCACGTGGGCCATCACGTCGCAATCGCTGCTGAAGGCCGAAACGATGGTCGTGTCGCTGATCGGGGAGCAATGGTCTCCGAAGACCGCGCCGGCCAACACGGCGCCCACCGTCGCCACAAGAACCGGGCTGGCGGTCATGCCGGCCTGGAACGTGGTCATCGTCACGGCCAGGGGAATGGCCAGCGGCATCACGATGGCCATCGTGCCCCAGGAGGTGCCGGTGCTGAACGAGATGAGCGAAGCCAGCAGGAACACGAGCGCGGGCAGCCACGCGACCGGCAGGTGCTCGCCCAGCAGGGAAACGAGGTAGTTGGCCGTGCCCAACTCCTTGATGACACTGTTGAGCATCCAGGCGAAGACCAGGATGAGCGCGGGCAGGAACATCTCTTGCATTCCTTGGAAAAAGGCCTGAGTTCCACTTTCACGGCGACCGGGCAAGGCGGTGGTTCTGCGGCCAACCGCAGTTAATCCCAACGCCACCAAGGATGCCACCGCGGTTGCCAGAACGAACACCGCTGCCGCATCGGCTTCGCCCATGGCCTGCACCAGATGCGGGAAGGTGAAAGTCAGCTCGAGCCCGCCCCCACCGACATACAACCCGCCGAAGACGCCCAGCACCAACACCGCCAGCGGCACCAGCGCGAGAGCGACTCGGGATCCGGTGGCGGCTTCGGTCGTGACCCGGGGTTCGGGTCGAGGCTTCTCTCGGCTGGCCTTCTCCGCTTCAAGCATCGGACCCCAATCGCGCCTGAGCCAGATGAGCAGGAACACCAGCAGGAGCATGAACCAGTTGTAGAACCGGAACGGCAGGCTCAAGACCAGCCAGGAGAAGGGAGCCACGGCGTCGGCCAACGCAGTGTCGCCCGTGTTGTCCAAGCCCTGGCGGATGACCGACATTTCATAGGCCACCCAAGTCGAGAGCAGAGCCAGCCCGGCGATGGGTGCCGACGTGGAATCCACGATGAATGCCAGCTTCTCGCGCGAGAGACCGGCGCGGTCGGCGATCGGCCGCAAGGTTTTACCGACCAACATGGAACTGGCCAGTCCGTCGAAGAACACCAGCCAGCCCATGAAGTAGGCGCCCAGTCCGGCGCGGCGGGGGCTTCGCGACTGGCCCATCACGCGAGCCGAAAGCGCCGCCATGCCGCCATGGCGACTCAGCACCTCGGCAAAGCCGCCCATCAGCAACGTGAAGACCAGCACGCTGATGTTCCAGCGATCCGTGAGCGAGGGAATCAGGCGTCCGATCAACAGGTCGTGGAAAGCCGTCCAGGGATTGCCGCCGCGAAGCAGCAAGGCCCCGCTGAACGCGCCCAGGAAGAGCGACAGGTAGATGTCGCGTGTGACGAACGCCAACCCCACCGCCAGCACACTGGGCCAAAGCACCGCCGGGCTGGCCTTGAGGTCGGGCGCCAACAGCCAGAGGAAGGTGGCGAAAAAGGCCACCCCGGTGATCCAGGTGCGCGTCCGGTTCATCGCCGAATCCAGACCGTGGCCTGAGCCACGCTCCACTGGAACTTGCGGGCGTGCTCGCGGATCAGGAAGGGCAGGTCCAAGGTCCGGGTCAGGGCGAAATGGGGTACGAGCAGCGCTTGGAGCGCTTCGAGCGTCCTGACCGGGCGCCCGTCTGCTTCGAATCCGCCGAGCCATTCGGCGCGCGGCGTGTAAGCTTCGAGCCACGTGCAGGGCGTCGTCACGATCAATTGCCCTCCAGGGCGCACCCGATCGGGAAGGCTGACCAGACATCGGCGGGGTTGACGGAGACGATCCACCAGGTTGGCCAGCAGCACCACGTCGAACGCACCCAGGTCAGGGCGTAGCGCCTGCGCGTCGCCTGGTTCGAAGGCCACCCCTCGCCGGTCAATCTCCGCCGGCACCACCGCCGTCGCGGGAGTGGTCAGGTGGCCTTCCTCGACGTAGGCGTAGGGCATGGAGCCATGCTGCTGCAGGTGCCGCGCGACCTCGATGAAGCGATGAGAATAGTCAACGCCGATGACTTCGGCACAGTGCCGCGCCAACTCGAACGTGGATCGGCCGACCGCACAGCCCAGATCCAGAGCGCGCGACCGAACGGGCAGACGCGCCGTTTCCAGGCACTCGGAGACGCAGCGGGCGGGGTAGTTGAGGGCGCTCGTCGGGCCGAATGTCCAAGGCAAAACCTGCTCCGGCGAGCCGTAGTGGAAAGCCAGGTACTCCGAGATCGCCCGATCAGATTCGTAGAAGTCAGGTGTATTCATGCGATTTGCTGCCACGGTGTGACAGCCACAGCCACCGTCGCCGTCTGTCGTCGTACTGGGTTCGCCCTGAACCACCGTCGAGCCGCACGCACCCAACGGCGACGAAGCCGCCAGCACTCACCGACCGGATCACGAAGCCAACGCCCGCTGGAGGTAGGGTGCCGGCTGGTAGTCCTCGATCACCACCTCGACCTTGCCGTTGCGAACCATGCGCGCCTGGGGCACGCGAATCTCCGGCGTCTTGGTGGGCGAGAACAGGATGTCGTCGTGCGTGGCGTTCTTCGCCACCTTGAACTTGTCGGGCGTCAGATGCCCGCCCAAGTGGTCGCTGCGCCCTGTCGCGACGTGGAGCGTGCCGAGGATCTTCTCATCCTGAATGTCGCGGCCCGAGGGCGGCAGTTCCTGCGTGCCGAATCCCAGTTCGCCCAGTTCGCCCGTCGCCGGATCGGAGGCGAGAAGCTGGTTCTGGGCCTCGATGGTTGCCGGGTTACCCGTCAGGAAGGTCGCCTTTCGAATCCGCCCGCCGGCGACGTCCAACAGGGCGACACTCCCATCCTCATAGCGGCGGGGGAACTGACCGTCCGCGCCCGTCGGCACAAAATACACTTCACCCGCCGGGAGATTCGCGACATCGGGCTTCTCGCCGCGACACAGCCCATGGCTTTTCTGTGCCTCCTGCCGGTTGCAGAGCAACTTCAACGTGGCTTTCCGATCGGACACTTCGAAGTCGATCTCGAACGCGTCAGCCCGCGTCATCGCCAGGCGCAGTTTCTCGGCCTGCCGACTGACTTCGTTGTAGTCCACGGCCAACCCGGTGCGCAGGATGATGGGATTGACTCCATGGAGCGTCGCCCCGCGAAAACCGAATTGTTTCGCAAACGCCGTGAGCGGCGCGGTGGCCGAGAAGGTTGAGATACAGAGCAGGATCTGAAAGTGGGGATACACGTCCTTCGCCAGGCTGACCTGCCGGCCTTCGGGGGTCCAGGCGTCGTCGGGCAAATCGAGGTTGCTGCCGCCGGTGATCTGGTAGGCGAACATTTCGCCACCCACGAGCCCAAGCTCCGTCAGCACCCCCTGCCGCAGGCCCTGGTAGAAGCCATCATGCGCCTGGCGCTGGATTGTCAGCCCTGGATCCTGGAGAAAAGCAAACCCGTGAATCTGCTGGGGGTCCGGCAGGTCAATCAGAATGCCAATCCGTTCGCCGGTCCTGGGAGCAAAGACGGTCGTGAGCAGCCGGGAGAGGCTGAATTCTGGAAAGACGCGTGTCTCATGTTTGTCTAACATTTGCCGATGGTAGCGATCGGCAGCCCCCAAGGCAAATCGCGCGAGGCAAATTCCCGGTGACGCGCTTCTGCGGTGCATCGCCGACCACGGGAGGGTGCCGTAGCCGTCCGCCGGCAGTGACTCACCCCAAGCCGTCGCTGCGGCCGCCCCGAGCAGCGTCCCGAGCGGCGCCCGGACCGCTGCCCGTGTTGTGCGTGGTGGCCGCCAAGGCGAGGGAGCTGATGGCCATCAGATGAAAGAACTGGAACACCGTGCCGACCCGCCGTCGCCGAACCCGCGCGAGTTGGTCGCCCGAAAACCCCTCGAGCGCCTCGCCATGCAACACAACCGAGTCGGAACGACACGGCGCGCAAGACCGGCCGGCTGCCGTAGGCCTTGGACACCTGCCGCGCTTCGAGCAACACCGGGCGCTCGATCGCCTCGCCCACCCGGTCTCTGCCGAAATCATGGTCCGATGTGCCTGCGCAACGTCGGAGCGTGGCACAGCTCCTCGCGCCACCTTACCGGGATGCGTTCGGCGCCGGTGGCCGCCCCAAGGAGCGCCCCAACCACCGCGCCCCGATGGGAGTTGTCACCGCCGAGATTCGTGTTGGCGATCAAGCCCGCTTCAAGGTCGTCCGCGTACTTCCAAGCCAGGTACAGCGAGGCCGGAAAAGCCTCGGCGATGTAGCAGGCGGGGCTGATCCGCTGCCCAACGACCACCTCATCCGGCTCACGTGACCACTGCCGGGCGGTGCGCTCCGAAAGCCAGTCGCTGCCATGCTGGAAGATCGCCTCGCGCAATCCGCCGCCCGCGAGCACCCCCACCAGGATGCGGACGAGGGCGTCGGCAGCCTTGAGAACTTCCGGGGCACGATGGGTGAGTTGAACATGCTCACGCACGGCTTCCTGTGTCGCGTCGCGCTCAGTTCCCATGAATCCACCCGCACCCCAACCCTCTCCCGTCGGACGGGAGAGGGTGCCCGACGGGTCCGCCGTAGCTCCCCGAGCGGAGGCGGAAGGGCGGGAGAGGGAGACTCCCATTGGCTCGTGGTCACTGGGCATGGCCGGCCGGCTCAGGGAGCTTCCTCCGAACGCGCAGAGCACACCGACATGTGCCAGACCACCAATGTGGATGTCGTTGGCGCCGCACTTCCGCGGGACGACGCCGCGGGCGTAAGCGGTGAAGAACTTTCGGTGGCATTCCTCGACGTACGTGTCGCGATGCCGGCCCGGGGTAAGCATGAAGTCGAGATAACGCTGCAGATAATCGTCGGCGTCATACCGACCGCACGCGACCAGGGATTCGATCAGCACCCGGCCCAGTTGGAGATTGAGGGTGTTCTCGCCGGCCCGCAGGAACTGATGGTAGTGAATGCCACGCTGGCCCCCGTAGGGTGCCTGGTCATGCAGGATGTCGCCCCGTTCGTTGAGCGGTGTATAGGTCGAACGCCAGAGGATGCTGTCCGGGTGCGAGTTTCGCGGGCGCAAGTAGTCCCGCACGACGCCGTAATCGCGGCGCAGCGCGGCGCGGTCGTAATACCAGTGCACCGGCATCGCCAGGGCATCGCCGATGAACGAGCCCCAGAGGGCACCTGCGCCTTGCTTGTCCAGCGTTGTCTGCACAAGGATGGAGTTACAGAGGCTTGCCTCCGAGCAGCAAGGCGAGCAGCGATTGGCCGGCGCCTTTGGTTTTGACGACCAGCGTAGGCATCGGCGTTTCCCGCACCACCTGCGCCGTGGTGCTGCCTAGCAATGCCTCCGCCAAGGCGTCCATCCCACGAGCCCCCATCACCAGCAGATCGGTCTGTTGTTGTGCTGCTGCTTTGAGAATACCCAGGGCGACCACGGGAGTTTCGCGGCAGATGAACTCGGTCGTCAGTCCGCGCAAATCCGCCTTCTGACGGAATTCCTCAAAGTGCCTTTGTCGCCA
This sequence comes from uncultured Verrucomicrobiota bacterium, assembly GCA_964535555.1. GTDB lineage: Bacteria > Verrucomicrobiota > Verrucomicrobiia > Limisphaerales > J093 > DSVZ01. The sequence continues at coordinate 30,147 of CAZHUS010000016.1, read as the reverse complement.
TGCCTCGGTGTCTTGGCGGAACTGTTCCCGGGGAATGCCGGTCCGGTGCTGACCGTACGGTACCTGGTAGCCGTTGAAGCAAACGAGGTGCTTCAACTTCCGTGCCCTGGCAAAGGCCGCGGCGACTTCCATGGCTCGGGCGGACGGTTCCGAGAAATCCGTGGTCACCAGAATGTGGCGATAGGCGACGGATCGGCCCGAAGGGACAACCATCACGGAACACGGCGCCTTGCGCGCCAGTTTCTCGACAAACGGCCCGTTCGATTCGCTCTTGCCCACGAGAATGAGATCCGTATCCCCGCGACGCAGTTGGTCCAGGAGATCATGGAAGCCAGCGCCCCCCAGCACCTGGACCTTCACCCGGCATGTTGGGGGACCGCGAAAATGCTGGCGCACCAATGCCTCGACCTCGGCTTTCGCCTGGGCCAGCCAGGGGGCCGCGCGGGCCGGGGAGTCGTCAGGCGAGCCCAGGAGCAACGGGGCCACGGGCCCGATATGAACGAACTCGACCCGCTGAGAACGACTCAGCCGGCTCACGGCGGAAGCGTAGCGAACCGCTGCCGCATCGTGGGCACCCTCCAAGTCCAGATGAACGAGGAGCTTCTTGAAACGTTTCATATCCAAGGTATTGGTTGAGTCTGGATTCTTGCACCGCCGCGCGTGTTCCGTCGAGCGGCGTGCGGCGCGCCTACTTTCTCGAGGCTTTCCCGGAGACCAACCATTTTTGCAGTTCCACCAAAATCATCGCCGCCAGGCCGGCGCCTAGAATCCGCAACCACTCGTCCCAGCCGATCGCGGCCGTCTGGAAGATCGTGTTGAAGAACGGCATGTAGGTCATCGCTGCCTGAAGCAAGAGCACCCCCACGATGCCGAGCCCGAGCCAGCCGTTGCGGAACAGGCCAATAGCGAGGATCGAATGCCGCAGCGAGCGACAATTGACCAGGTAGAACGCCTGAATCAGCGCCACCGTGTTGAGCGCCACCGTGCGCGCGGCCTCGACCCCCGCCCCGCGGGCCAGTTCCCATTGGAACAGCCCGAACGCGGCCACGAGGATGAGCACCCCCACCAGGGTCACTTGCGCGAGCATCCGCCCCGTGAGGATGGGCGCGCCCGGCGCGCGCGGGGGACGCTCCATCAGGTCACGCTCTTTTGCTTCCAGGGCCAGGAACAAGCCCAACACGCCGCCGGTGGTCATGTTGATCCACAGCACCTGGATCGGGAGAATCGGCAGTGTGGCACCCACCAGCGCCGCGGCCAGAATCACCAGCCCCTGGCCCAAGTTGCTCGGCAAGGCCCAGGTGATGATCTTGGTCAGGTTGTCGAAGACGTTGCGGCCTTCCTCGACCGCGGCGCGGATCGAGGCAAAATTGTCGTCCGTCAGCACCATGTCGGAGGCTTCCTTGGCCACCTCTGTGCCGGTGATGCCCATCGCCACGCCGATATCGGCCTGCTTGAGGGCGGGGCCATCGTTGACCCCGTCGCCGGTCATGGCCACCACGTGCCCCCGCGCCTGCAGCGCCCGCACGAGACGCAGCTTCTGCTCCGGCATGACCCGGGCGAAGACCGACACGTTCTCGGCCACCTCGATCAGTTGCTCGTCGCTCAGGGCCGCGAGCTCCTTGCCGGTCAGGGCGGCGGGCGTGGGGGAGGCGGAAGCCGGCGAGGCGTCCGCTGGATCGCCCTTCCCGCCACCCGGCATGCGTCCACTCGCTCCCACGCTCGCGGCGGCGGGGGGCACTGGGATGAGCGGTGCGCTTCCCAGCCCGAGTTGACGCGCGATGGCCACTGCCGTGCCGGCGTGGTCGCCGGTGATCATCTTCACCCGGATGCCGGCCCGATGACACGCCGCCACCGCGTCCAGGGCTTCGCGGCGCGGCGGGTCAATCATCCCCTGCAATCCGAGAAAGGTGAACTGGCGTGGCAGGTCGCGGACGTGAAGACGCGCGGTGTCCGCCGGCAGTTCGGCGCGGGCAAAGGCCAGCACGCGCAGACCGGCCGAAGCCAGCGTCATCACGTGTTCGAGTACCCGCACCCGCTCGAGCTGGATCGGCTGGCCTCCCACGTCCCAGGCCACCTGGCACCGGTCCAGCACCACCTCGACCGCGCCCTTCAGATAGACGAGGCGGCGGCCCGCGGTTGCCTCGTCATGCAGCGTGACCATGAGTTGGTGTTGCGACTCGAAGGGGATCGTGTCCTTGCGCGGGAGGCGCGCCTTCACGGCCTCGCCGTCCAGGCCGGCCTTGTGCGCGGCGACGATCAACGCCACCTCGGTGGGATCGCCCTGCGCGTCCCAGCGGCCCTCCTTCTGCACCAGCGCGCTGTCGTTACACACCAGCCCGGCCAGCAGGCATTCCGAAACGCCAGGCGCCTCCCCCGGGGTGAGCCGCCGACCGGCGAGCGCTAGGTCGCCGACAGGCTCGTAGCCCTGCCCCCCCACCTCGCACACGGCGTCGCCGACCACGATGCGTCGCACGGTCATCTGGTTCTCGGTGAGCGTGCCCGTCTTGTCTGAGCAAATCACGGTGGTGCTCCCGAGCGTTTCGACGGCCGGCAGCTTGCGGATAATGGCACGGCGTCGGGCCATGCGCGCCACGCCGATGGCCAGGGTAACGGTCACGGCAGCGGGCAAACCCTCGGGAATCGCGCCCACCGCCAGCGCGATGGCCGAGGAAAGAACGTCGTCGAAGGGTTCGCCGCGGGCCCACCCGACCGCCACCACCACCGCGGCGAGGCCGAGGATCAGGACCAGCAGTTTCTGGCCAAACGCCGCCATCTTCCGGGTCAGCGGCGTCTCCAGTCTGCCCGCGGCGGAGAGTAGCTCCGAGATGCGCCCCACTTCCGTGTTGTCGCCGGTGGCGATCACAATCCCGCGACCCTGGCCGTAGGTGACCAGGGTGGAGGCGTACGCCATGTTCACGCGGTCGGCCAGCGGCGTGTCCGGGCGCAAAGGCACGTCGGCGTTCTTCTCGACGGCGGTGGACTCACCCGTCAGCGTCGCTTCGGCCACCTGCAAGTCACGCGCGCCCACGAGGCGCAGGTCGGCCGGCACTTTGTCGCCCGAGGCCAGCAGGACGAGGTCGCCCGGAACGAGTTCGGTCGAGGGCACGCGCCCGGTCTTCCCGGCGCGAACGACGGTGGTCTCCACGACCAGGCTGCGCGACAAGGCCTCGATGGCGCGCTCGGCCTTGGCTTCTTGCAGGTAGCCGATGACGGCGTTGATCAGCACCACCGCCAGGATGACCACCCCGTCCACCAAGCCGCCCATCGCCAGCTTGATGGCGCCGGCGGCGAGGAGGATGTAGATGAGCGGGTTGTGGAATTGCAGCAGGAACCGCAACCAGGGGCTGCGGCCCGGCTTGGGGGTGAGCTGATTCGGGCCCAACCGTTCGCGGCGGCCCTGGACGTCGAAGAAATCGAGGCCTTTCTCCAAATCGGCGTCGAGCAATTGCACGACCTTAGCGGTCGGCAGGTGGTGCCAGTGATGACTGAGCAGGGTTTGCATGGTGAAGCTCCGTCTGGTCAGAGATGCGCGGCCACGAGAAGCCCCAGCAGGACGGCCATCAGCAGCAGCCACAGCGCCCCAGCGACGGGCAGGGAACGCAGGCCGGTCTCGAGCCGCACCAGAGTCTCGCCCACGCGCTCCAGGCGCAGGATCCACCGCGACCCCTGCGGGTCGCGTGACGCGTCGTGCTCGTGTCCGCGATTGCTTTGCGAGGCGGGTGCGACCGGCAGGCGAAGCTGCCCGCGTGCCAACAGTCTTTCCAGCAGCACCCCCAGGTCGCCCGCGGGCAACCAACGGCTGACGTCGCCGGCGAACCATCGCCGCAGCCACGCGCCCAGCGCGGCGAGCGCGCCGCCCGCGAGCAACGGCCAGATCGCGTCCCACAGTTTCTCCGGCGTGAGTTTCCGGGGCAGCACCTCCAGCGCGCCAGGCAGCAGCCACACCGCCCCCAGCGTGGCCGCGACCAAGCCCAGCCACGGCAGCCACAAGCCGCGCGCGGCACCATCGGCAGCCTGACCAGGCCGCGGCCAGGTCAACCAAAGGAAGCGCGCCATCTTCAGGGTGGTGCCGGCAGCGGCCAGCGGCAGCAGGAGGCCCAAAGCCACCGCCCATCCTTCCGGGAGGAACACGATGTTCGCCTTCAGCGCGGTCTTCGCCAGGGCGCCGCTGGTAAACGGTGCTCCGGCGAGCGCCAGCGCCGGCAACAGGAGTCCCACGCCCACGACGACCCGTCGCCGTTGCGTGTGCGCCGCGTGCGCGAGGCCGACACCGAGAAACAGCGCGCCTTTCGCCAGCGCGTGGTGGGTGGCGTAAATCAGCACCGCGGTCTGAATCGCCGGCCAGGCTTCCGGCCGCGTCGCGCCGATGCCCAGGCCGGTCATGAGGATGCCCATCTGGCTGATGCTCGAATAGGCCAGCACGGCTTTCGGGTTCGGCTGCGCCACGCCGACGAACGTGCCGAGAAACGCCGCACCCAGTCCCGCGCTGATCAACGTGAAGCCGCAGCCGGGCATGGTGGCCTCCCCCAACGGCAGAAAGCGAATCCACCCCAGCAAGCCCGCCTTGATCATTGCCCCGCTCAACACCGCACTGGCGGGCACGGGCGCGGCCGGATGTGCCAGGGGCAGCCAGAAATGGAGCGTCAATGCCCCCGCCTTGATGCCGAAGCCGGCGAGCAGCAGCAGCAGCGCCGACGGGCTGACCACGCCGCGATGCAATTCTGCGATTTGTGTCGTGCCTCCGCTGACGGTGAGGAACACGAAGCCGGTGAAGATCAGCACTTCGCCGAGCATCGCCAGGGCCAGGTAGACTCGTCCGGCGCGCGCGGCCTCGGCGTCACCGCGATGAAACACCAATCCGGCCGACGCCAATCCCATGAGCGTGAAGCAGACGTAGAACGTGGGAACGTCGGCGGCCAGGATCAAACCGAAGTTGCCCGCCATGGCCAGCAGGGAGAAGAGGTGGAAACGGACCGGGTTCGGATCTTTGGCAAGGTAGGCGCGGGCATACCAGCCTGACGTCAGCCAGAGCACGCTCGTGAAACCCAGGAAGATGCGTCCGACCGCGTCGAGACCCAAGACGGCGTGCTGCCCAAGGGAGGGGAGGAGGAGGCTCGCGCCGTTCTGACCTGCGAACACGAGCAGCAGCGCCGGCACCGCCGCCACTGGAGTGGCGCGCATCACCGCCCCTCGCCAGGACGCGATCATAAACGCCAAAGCTGCCAACAGAGGCAATCCCGGGGCGGCCAGCAGGAGCAAGGATTGGAGCGTGACTGAGTTCACGGCACGTGTTCCCTCGCCGCGATCAGCTTCACCCACGCCAGCGGGCTGAACGAGGATTCCGCAAACACCCCGGCCCAGATCACCAGCGCGGCGGTCACCAGCGGCGGCAGCAGCAGCATCCAATGGGTCTCCCACGTGCCGAAGCGATGCTCGGCGGGCCATGGCTCCGGTGGGGCTTTGAACCAGGCGCGGTAGAGGATCGGCAGGAAATAGGCCCCGTTCAGCAGGCTGCTCGCGCCCAGCACCAGCGCCACCCATTCGTCGCCGGCCTGGATCGAGCCCTTTTTCAGATACCACTTGCTGATGTAGCCGGCCAGCGGCGGCACGCCGATCATGCCCAGCGCCCCAACCGTGAACGCCGCCGTGGTCCACGGCATCCGCCGGCCCACGCCGTCCATCTCGCTCACGCGGTGGATGCCCAGCGATTCCGCGTAGTTTCCGGCGCCAAAGAAGAGCGTGATCTTCATGAGACCTTGATGCACCAAGTGAACCAACCCGCCGATGGTGGCTGCCGGACCCAAGATCGCTGCGCCCAGCACGATGTAGGAAACCTGGCTGACCGTGGAGTAGGCGAGGCGCTTCTTGAGTTCGTCCTGAAAGAGCGCGCGCACCGAGCCATAGACGATGGTGACGCCGGCGGCGATGGCCAGCGGTTGTAATACGCCCAGTGCCGCCGCCGTTTCTGCGCCATACACGTCATACACGATGCGCACGATGCCGAACGCGCCGGCCTTCACGACCGCCACCGCGTGCAGCAACGAACTGACGGGTGCGGGCGCGACCATGGCCTTGGGCAGCCAGCCGTGCAGTGGCACGATCGCGGCCTTCACACCGAGGCCGAGCATGAACAGCAGAAAAATGACTTGGAGCTCACCACGGTGGCTGGCGCCCAGCGACTGGAGGATGCCGCGTTCCTTGAACACGACCGGCCCGGCCAGACTGTGCAGCCACACCACCGCGAGCAGCAGGATAGCCCCGCCCACCAGAGTGTAGCTGAGATAGGTCTTCCCGCCGCGCAGGGCTTCTTTCGTCCCGCGATGCACAATCAACGGATACGTGGTGACGGTCAGCAATTCGTAAAACGTGAGGAAGGTGACGAGGTTGGCCGACAGCGCGATGCCGGTGGTCGCCGTGACGCACAAGCTGAAGAAGCCGAAGAAACGGCTGCGATGCGGCGAGTCCTCGAGGTAGCCGACCGCGTAGAGCGTGGTGCAAAACCAGAGCACGCTGGACAAAGTCACGAAAAGGACCGAGTTCGCATCCGCGCCCAGCGCGAACGGGATGCCGGGCAGGAACTCGATGGCGAAGGCGTAGGTCTGGCCTTGGTAGATGCCCCAGAGCAATGCCGCAACGAGGATCAATTTCACTCCCGCGCCGAGCAGGTTCAGCCAGGTCCGCAACCGATGGTTCTCCTCCTTCAAGAAGAAGATCGCCAGGCCCGTCACGAACGAGCTGAGCAGGATGCCGAGAAGCAGAAAGCCGTGGACATTCATGGCGAAGCGCCTCCCAGCAGAACCGGCCCGGCCACCGGCGCGCCTACCCGCAGCACCGCGGCGAGCCAGTGCGACGCGAAGCCCAGCACCACCGCCAGCAGTGCCAACGCGAGCGCTGTCCATTCCATGACGGGCGGAATCGGATTCGGCTGCCTGGGCTCCTCGACCTGGGTAAACGCGTGAGCGAGCACGCGCACGACGTAGGCCGCGGCAAGCAGGCTGCCGAGGAGCATGACCGCCACCCACCACCACTGGCCCTGATCGAGAGCCGCATTCAGCAGCAGCCATTTCCCGGCAAACCCGCTGCTCGGGGGCAGACCGATCAGGCTCATCCCCGACAACCCGAAAGCGAACACCGAGACCGGCAGCAGATGCGTAATGCCATCGAGGTCCTGGATGCAGTCATGGCCGGCGGCGCGGAGGATGTTGCCCGCCGTGAGAAACATCGCCGTCTTGGCGCAAGCGTGCGCCCCCAGGAAGATCAAGCCGCCGCTCCAGGCCGTGAAGCCGCCCTCCTGCGTGGCCGCCAGCGGAAACAGCAGGAAGAGGTAGCCGAGTTGCGCCACGGTCGAGTAGGCAATGAGCAGCTTGAGGCGCTTCTGGAACAGGGCGTTGACCGAGCCCCAGAGAATCGCCGCCGCGCCCAGCAAGCCGAGAAGCTGGGCCATCGCCGTCGTCATCAGCGCCGGGAACGCCTCGAACCAAAGCCGGAGCAGGATGTAGAACGACCCTTTAACGACCAGCGCCGATAAGAGCGCGCTGACGGGCGCGGGCGCGTTGGCGTGCGCCGGCGGCAGCCAGAAGTGCAGCGGGAAGAGCGCCGCCTTCGCGATCAACCCGCCGGTCATCAGCGCCAGCGCGACCCAGAGCGCCGGCCCAGGCTGGGCTTTGGCCGCGAGTGACGCGAGATCCACGGTGGCGTACTGCCCGTAAACCAAGCCGACTCCGAGGAGGTAGAACAAGGACGCCGACAGACTGACGAACAGGTAACGCAGCGCCGCCGTGAGCGCCGCGCGTTTGCCGGCCAGCGCCACCAGCGTTACGGCGGCGAAGCCGAGCAGTTCGAGCGTGACGTAGAGGTTGAAGATGTCGGCCGAGAGAAAGAGGGCGTTCAACGCGGTCCAGAGAAACAGGAACAGCGGCCAGAAATAGCGCTCCCGGTGAAGGTCATTTCCGCGGTGGGGGTTCTCCTCCTTTCCATGAACCTGAGTGGAGCGAGGGCGCATCGTCTCTCTCTCCCCGCGAGGAACGAGTGGGGAGAGAGCCGGAGAGAGGGGCGGCCCAGCCAACTCACTGCCTCCTCTCCCCGGCCCTCTCCTCCCTCCTGCGTCGGGAGGAGAGGGAGAAGCCGCCGCCGCGCGGTTCAGGGGTTCAAGGCGCGAGCCTTGGCTCGGGGGATTCTCTCCTTCATCGGGGGAGAGGGCCGGGGCGTGGGGGGGCTCCGGTTCATGCGGGGCAAAATACCTCCGGGCATAGAGCGAAACCGCGAGCCCAATCAGCGCCGTGATCAGGAGCATCAACACGCTGAGTCCGTCCGCCCGGAGGTCAATGCCCAGTGGCGGGCCCCAACCGCCGACCCGGTGGATTTGCACGCCGTCCGTAAGCACCTGCCGCGTCAGTTGAACGATGGCGACGCCGACCACGGCTACCGCGCCGAGCGCCAGCCGGCGTCCGCGTTGGGGAAAAACAAACGACAGCGCCGCCGCCGCCAGCGGGGTGAGGATCAGAATGGCGATGGACCAAGATGGGCTCATCCAGCCCGCTCCCCTTGGTGGTTCGGTGGGATGGGCGCGGGAGCGTCTTGAACTGCGGCAGTCCTCTGCCGCTGTGGATCGCGGGCGCTGTCGTCGAAAGCGGCAGAGGACTGCCGCACTCCAAGACCTGGCGGCTGGTCGTGCGCCTCGGTGTTCTCCGACAGACCGCCCCGGTCCATCGCCACCTGCACGCGGTCGGCCAGAGCCAGCGCGAGCCCGGTCGCGCAGACGGACACCACGATCCCGGTCAGCACCATCGCGTGCGGCACGGGATCGGGAATTGGGCCGGGCGTTTGCGCGCCGAGCGCGATGTACACCAGGAACACGCCGCTGCCCATGACGTTGAGGGCCATGATCCGACGCAGCAGATGGGCCTGGACCAACAGCGAGTAGAAGCCGAGGACGAACAGCGCCACGCCGGCGAGCAGGTAGATGCGATAGTCGGCGTCAGGCATGCGGCGAAGGGGAAGTCCGAAGTTCGAAGTTCGAGGTTCGAAGGAAGTCCGAAGTCCGAGGTCCGAACACCCAGGCGCCGGGTTGGTGCCGACGTCGCGGCTTCCGCGATTCGTTCTTCCGACTTCTTTCGGACTTCGGACTTCGGACTTCGAATTTCACGTGTCCTCCTTCGGCCGGCCTCCGAGATAGAGCAGGCCGAGCGTCAGCCCGATGGAGATGAGCGCGGCGGATTCGATGAGCATGATCCAGGTGCCGCCGGTGCCGGTCGGATATTGGAGGAGTCCACCGGTCAGCCGCAGCATGAGGGCGCAGATCGTGGCGAAGACCAGCACCCCCAGCACGAGACCCGCGCGCAGGAGGCCCTCGCGGTTGACGACGCGCCGCGCCAGACCGCCGAGCATCACCAGCACGAGCGCCCCGCCCAGCAGCGCGCCGCCCTGAAACGCACCGCCCGGGGCGAAGGCGCCGATCCAGAGCAGGTAACCCGCCGCCAGCACCAGCACGGGCAGCACGACGCGGAGCAGCGACCGCAGCAGCGGACGGTCGCGCAGGTCGGCGGCGGGCCATTCCCCGCGACGCAGCGACCACACGCCCACGATGGCCAGCAGCAGCACGCCGACTTCGAGCAGCGTGTCGTAGCCGCGATAGTTGAGGAGCACGGCGGTGACGGGATTCGTCACCCCGCTTTCGGGCAGCTTCGCGAGCGACGCCTCGGTCAGGCCCGCTGGTTTCGCGGGCAGCGAAAGCACGGCCCAACTCAGCGCCGCGAGTAATGCCAGCGAAAGGATTCCGATGCGAAACCGGTACATCATATTGTCTCCTCTGGCGGCGTTTGGGTCGCGGCTTGCTCGCGCCTGCGCATTCGCACCAGCGCTGACAGGATGAGGGCACCGGTCAGGCCGGAGCCCACCGCCGCTTCGGCCAGCGCCACGTCCGGCGCGCGCAGCCGCACCCAGGCCACGGCAATGAGCAGGCCCAGGGCGATGAACTTGATCACGGCGCGAAACAAGTCCCGGTCATTCAACGAGCGCCACGCGAGCACGACAATGACCAGGACCAGAACCCAGTCGAAGAGCTGCAGCATCATGGCGAACTCCTCGTCCACGGCTTCAGTCCGCGCCGGTAAGCTTCGTGGCCAATCAGGAAACAGACGGTGGCGCTGGCGGCCAGCACCATCACCCAGAGCAATCCGAGCTTGAAGACCTCGGACCAGCTTTCGGCCTGGAGCATGAGCGCCAGCAAGGTGAGGCCGAGTCCAACATTGTCCGCTTTTGTCAGCGCATGAAGACGCGAGTAAAGGTCCGGGAAGCGCAGCAAGCCCACCGTCCCGGAGACGAAGAAGAACAGTGCCGCCGTGAGCAGCACGCCGGTGAAGACATCCCGCACGATCATGGCTTCGGCTCCTCCTTCGGGTCATCGTCCGGCCAGCCGCGCATCACGAACGCCACGCCCAGCACGCCGGCGAGCAGCGCGAACACGAGGGCGATGTCCAGCGCGCGCTCCATCCCCAGCGCCTTGCCCAGCACCAGCACGAGCGCGACGCCGGTGCTGCCAAAGAGCAGCGCCGCCAGCAGGCTGTCCGCGCGCCCCGGTTGACGGAACACGTGGCTCAATCCCACCACGATGGTCAGCAGCAGAGCGACCGCGGCACTGCTGTAGAGCACACTCACGATGCCACCTCCTTTGGCCCCGGGAGCCCCAGCCCGAACAACGCCGCCACGCGGGCCTCGAGTCCCCGGAGTTCCTCCTCGACGCCCGGTGAGAAATCCAGCGTATGGACGCAGAGGCTCTCTTCCGTGATCGCCACCACGGCGGTGCCGGGCAGCAGGCTGATGGCGTTGCAGAAGAACCAGCGAGCCGCCCCCGGTGGCAGGTGAAGCGGAACGCGGACGATGGCCGGTGACAGAGCCAGCTTCGGCGAGAGGGCACGCCGAGCCACATCCCAGCCGCCGCGCAACGACTCGCGCAGAAACCATCCGGCGAAGGCGATCGCGCTCCCCACCGACCAATGCCAGGGAATCGCCGGGAGCAGCTTCACGCTGATCCAGGCCGCCGCGAACGCCACGGGCCCGCCGACGATCCATGAACTCCAATCCTCCCCGTTCAGCCCGAGCCAGAGGAGCGCCATCAGGGCGAGACGCGCGAGGAATCGTCCTGGGAGAGCGGGAGCGTGGAAAGGTCGAGCTTGTTGTGGGATTGCGGCCATGCGCGGGTCAGGATTTCGGCCAGAGATGCCACAGGTAGCCGCCGTAGATGGCCAGGAGCAGTGCGCCTTCCCATCGGCGCAGCTTGAAGCCTGTCCAGGCGATCACCAGCAGCACAAGGGAAATGCCGATCATGACGAACGTGTCCGTCTGGCTCACACCTTGCCCGTTGATCGGGGGAGCGATGACGCCGCTCACGCCGAGGATGGCGAGAATGTTGTAGATGTTCGAGCCCACGACGTTCCCGATGGCGATGTCCGGTTGCCTGCGCCAGGCGGCCATGAGCGAGGACGCGAGCTCGGGCAGGCTCGTCCCGGCAGCGACGATGGTCAGGCCAATGAAGGCTTCGCTCAGCTTCAGCCACCGGGCGAGGTCCACGGCGCCCGACACGAAGAGGCGCGATCCCAGCACCAGAACCGCCAGCCCAGCCACAATCAATCCCGCGTCTTTCCACGCTGAGCCGGTCGGTGGGGGAGCACCTTCCCCAAACTCCCGCTGGACTTCCACGCTGGCTTGACTACGGGCGAGCCGGATATTCATCACCGTGTAGCCGACGATGACGGCGAGGAAGACGAGCGCCTCCCCGAGCTGGATTTGTCCATCGCGGAAAAACACCAGAAACAGCAACGCAACGCCGACCATCACCGGGGTGTCGAACTTGAGAAGCTGCAGTTGCACCCGCATCGGGCAGATCAATGCGGTGAGGCCAAGAATCACGCCAATATTGAAGATGTTCGAGCCGACGGCGTTTCCGATGGCGATGGCGCCCTGTCCTTTGGCAGCGGCCATCGAACTGACGATCAACTCGGGCGTGCTGGTGCCGTAGGCCACCACGGTCAACCCGACCAGCAATGGGGTCACCCCGAGCCGCACGGCCAGCGAGGCGCCACCGCGGACGAGCCATTCGGCGCCGAAGTACAGAGCCACCAGACCCGTCAGTAGTAGCAGGGTGATGATCATAGACTCCGGGTAGGCTGCCAAAGCGGGTCGTTATTGACCAGTGTTGCCTGCCGGGTTGGTCCCAGCGGAAGCCTCCGGCGGGCGGACCACCAAGGCAGAACAGGGGATTTCGCGGAGCAACCGCTCGACCGTCGAGCCGAGGAGCACGTACCCCAGGTTACTGCGACCCTTCGTGCCCAGGACCACCAGGTCGGCGCCCACTCGGCGGGCGTATTCCGCAATGCCGTGACCGTGGTTGGCCGCCTCGACCACCGTGAACCGGGCCGGGCGCCCCGCGGTGTCACCGACGAACTCGCGCAGCCGCTGCTCCAGGGCATGACGGTACTGCGCCGCCATTTCTTCATCCACTTCCCAGGCATCCGGCACGAGGGCGTAGCGGCCCCACGAACCGGTGAAGACATGGAGGAAATGCACCTGGCTGTCGTCCTGCGCCGCCACACGCAGCGCCTGCGCCACCGCCTCGCGGGATTGCTCGGAAAAATCCACGCCGGCGACCACCTTTCGAAAAGGACCGGTGTGCCCCTCGTGGACCAGCATCACTTTGGTGGGCGCCTCTGAAGCAGCCCCGGCCTCGGCCAGCCAACGTTGCAGCTTCGGTTTCGCTTCCGCCACGGCGTCCCGTTCCAGTTTTTCGTGCGGGATGTGGCTGGCCCACGCAGCGTCGCTGAGGGTGAGATACTCCACGCAATGCAGGGCGTGGAGACGGGCGTTGTTCCCCTTGGCCAGGCGGGTGGCTTGTTTGAGCGCGCTGCGCGAACAGTCCGAGAAGTCCACACCGACGAGGATTGATTTGAGCTGATTCATAAGCACTTCATGCTGGTTTCCATGGCGTTCGAAAACTGGCGTCCGCTTGCCCGCTCACTGCTGTCCTCGAATTAGGGGGAGCAGTTGGCTCAGGTTCAGCGAGCCGGCCTTCTCGCGGATGGCGCTGGCATAGTTCCCGTGCAGACCGCGCGCCTGCTCCGTCAGCGAGCCGAAGAGTTGGCGCAGCTCGAGGGCGGAAAGCCTGCGTCCCCCGGCGTAATACTGCACGGCCATTTTCCCCAGCGCCCAGGTGGTGGCAAACGACATCGCCGAACTGGTGACTTGTTTGCCCACGGACTTGACCAGGCCGCCGCCGGCTTTGCCCAGCAGCCCGCCGAGGAGTCTGCGCGCGTAGCCTTCCACCACCTGCGAGGTCAGGCCCACGCCCGCCACCCCCAGCAGTTCCTTGACGTGCCCGCGATCCAGTTCATAGCCCTGCGCCTTGCCGAGGCGATAGACCATTTTCATCTGCAACGGAATGATGGCCATGGTGGCGAGCGAATCGGGCAGCAACTCCAGCGCGCCGTTCAAGATGGCGTAGTTCAAGATCATCTTGTCCACTTCGGGCGACGCCACCGTGGCGATGCCAGCAGCCGGCGCGGTGGCGATAGCGGGAGGCGTGGTGGATGCTGGCTCGGCGAGCGGTTCGACGGCCAGGGCGTCCGCTTGTTGCTCGATGCGGGCGGTTTCGGCTGTGTTCAGACGAAGTTCGCGCCGCAACTCGGCGAGGAATTGTCTTTCCGGTTCGTTCAGCACGTCGTCGGCTTCGCAGACGCACACCGCCATTTCGTAGGCAAGTTGACGGGTTTCGGGTGCGGTCAACGCCTGAGCGGCTTGGGTCGTCGAGACCTGCCGGAGCAGGACGCGATGATAGAGCGCGGCCAGGTTGACGTCCGAGTCGGGGAAGTTCTCGGCGATGCGTTTCAGTTCCACACGTTCGAGGTCGCTTTTGCCGCCGTCGGCGAACGCGGCCATCAAACAGAGCGTCAGGATGGACTCCTTTTCGATTTGGCTGAGCGGTTCGGTCATAATGATAGTTCTTGGATCATGGAATTCAGGCGGCACTGCCCCGGCTCGGACGCAAGTCGGCAATCACCGGCGGCGCGCCGAGGAACGGTGGCACGCGGAGCGGCGACGGCGAATGGTGCGTCAGCGCGTGGCGAATCCTGAAGAACCCGCGAACGTCTTCAGTTCAGCCTCGAGCGCGGTGAGGGCGTAGTGCGGCTGGCCCCTGGCGGTCGCCGCGAACCCGCCTCATCCGCTGGAGGGCGCGTCCGTTGATCTTCAGTTCCAGTTCGGCCAGAACCTTCTCAACGGCCGCCCGGATGGTGTGGTCTCGAGCCTCGGCGAGGACGTCCGGACCCGGGGTGACCAGGTGAACCTGTGCCCGGAAGGCCGGACTGGCCCCCCGGTGGCGCTCCAGACGGACGTTGGCCTCGTCAATCTGGAGGAGCGGCCCCAGTCCGAGAATGCGCTCCTCGACGAGGGTGTCGAGGACGTCGGTGGATCGGATGTCGAAGTGCTGCAGGGTGAGTTTCATGGTGTGCGGTATGGTTTTGCAGATTCCGTGGCCATCATCAGCCCCAGCCGAATTCCTTCACGTCCATGCTCCAACCGGAACCGTCGGTGACGCACACCGTGCGATCCCTGAGCTCGTAGGCCACCCGCTCGACGTTCACCTCCTCCGGAATGACGTTCACAATCACGTCGCCGGTGCATGACATGGATCTTCTTCCCGGGGCTGAGCAATGCTGGCTCCATATTGTTTTCGTTCGAGAGATGCTGGTGCACGGGTCGGTGAGGGGTTGGGTGTCCTTACCGCCGCTGATGGTTGTTCCAGTTCGCTTTCGCAGTTGTCCGCCGCCACCGCGGTTTCTCGCCGGGACCGGCCCGGCGCCCGCGGTTTGACGCTGGCAGGTTAGGCCGGCACGGGCATTCCACTAATACACACTTTGGAATGTACACTTAGCTTTTTCCGAAACAGCATTTCCTTGGACTGGCTACATTACCACCACCTGCGGTACTTCTGGACCGTGGCGAAGGAGGGCAGCTTGAAGAAAGCCGCCGAGAAGCTCCACGTCTCCCCACCGTCCATCTCGGCGCAACTGCGCGAACTCGAGGAAGCGCAGGGCGAGAGACTCCTCCGCCGGAGCGGGCGCTCCAAGGTGCACACCGACGCCGGGCAAGTCGCGTGTCGCTAGGCCGAGGAGATTCTCACGCTGGGCCGGGAGTTGGTGAACGCGGTGAAACAGCGCCCGACGGCGCAGGCCCTGCGGCTCCACGTGGGAGTGGCGGACTCGTTTCCCAAGCTGGTGACCAACGAAATCCTCAAGGCGGTCTTCGCCATGTCCCAGCCCGTCCACGTCATCTGCCGGGAGGGAAAAATCGAGGACCTGCTCGGACAACACCGCGCTGCGCCGCGCGGTGGAGGCCTGGTTCCGCGAGATGGGCGTGCAGCCGCGGGTGGTGGCGGAGTTTGAAGACCCGGCGCTGATGAAGGTGGTGGCCGCCGAAGGCCGCGGTTTCATCGCGATCCCTTTGGTCGTGGCGGACGAGGCCGCGCGCCACTTCGGTTTCCGCCTGATCGGCGTGGCGGACTCGTGCCGGGTGCAATTCCACGCCATCACGGCGGAACGGCGCCTGGCGCACCCGGCCGTCCTCGTTCTGACCGAGCACGCCCAGCGGCACCTTGGCCTCGCCACCCGCAAACCTCAATGGGCGCCTGGCCGGCACCGCTGACCGCTGCGCCGCCGCAGCCCGGGAACGTGCAGGCCCGCCATTCGCGCGAGGTCGGGCCAGGGGGTGGTTTGTTCGCTCATTTCGGATTTTGACGATTGGATGACGCCAGTTCTTTACCGAGGGCACCCATCCCAGTTCCCTTTGCGGGACCCGCAAGTGTTGCGCTCCGGGCCCGGGGAAAACCACGGGGTCAGGTCCACGCTTTTGACCAGGCGCGAGCGGCGGACCGGCGACACCGTTGCCTTCGCTCCGTGATCATCAGCCACGCCCGTCCTCTACCCGTTGCATCCGGGGGATCAAGTGAAGCGCCCCATTGTCGCATGTTTAGATTTGACCCGATTGACTTTCTTCCGCGAGCAGGAAGGAGCGGAACTTGCCCTCCTGCTGGCGGAGCCGCTGCACGTAGTCCCGGGCCAGCAACCGCGCGAAAAAGTCCTGCGTCAGGTCCTGGGCTTCCGTCGGCTCGCAACCATCGCGCCGGATGTACGCGTAGAGCGGCGGCCAGTATGCGCGGCACAAGTGCTCGAGCGCGGCCGCCGCCTGCGGCGCGTCGCCTTCCCGGGCCGCCAGCACCACGCCCCAGTGCGTGGTCACGAACCATTGCGGGGGACCGGACGATCCGCCGGCGTCTACAGGGGCCTGCACCGCCGATAGTAGCACCCAAGAGCCAGTGTCGCATGATCAAAGCCAGTCCGAGGCAGGGGTCAAACCAGAACATGGTCCTCAACGGCTGGCGTCGATCGGGACCGCGGCGTCACCTCTGGCAGTCGGGTCAGCGCGCTCTTTCGGGTGCCCATATGCACTTGTTTGGCGATCCATCCCATTGTCAACCTACCGGTCCTGACCCCAAGCGCCGATTCGAGGTTCACCGGACGACAACCATTGCCGTATTTCCATTCTCCGGAATCGATAATGCGGCAACCCATACCCAGGCCGACGCTCGAAGCCGCACCAGGGTCCGGGTCCCAACCTCGGGAATAAAACCCTGCGTCGCTCCTCTGATGGTCGGTGGCGGGCATGGCGCCCGCCATACATGAACCAACGAAGCAGACTCATCGCACATCCCTATGAAGCACCGCCGTATCCTCCCCCGCCGCCGCGCCGCCCATCTGGCAGCGGCTCTCGCTGGTCTTGGCCTCCCGGCCACCCTCCTGCCGCCCAGTACCGTCGCGGCCGACATTCAGGTCACCGTTCGCAATCTTGCTCCGGCAGCCGGGACCTACCTCACCCCGATGTGGGTGGGATTCCATGACGGCATGTTCGACCTGTTCAACGCCGGAAGCCCCGCTTCCGCCGGCCTCGAGCGCTTGGCCGAGGACGGCGACAGCAGTGGGCTGGCGACGGACTTCGCCGGCAGCGGACACGGGACCACCGCGGGCGTGATCCTCAGCGGCGGCGCCATCCCGCCGTTCGCGCCCGGTGATCTGGGTACGATGACCTTCTCGGTCAATCCCTTCGACCCGATGAACCGGTACCTGAGCTTTGCCTCGATGGTCATCCCCAGCAACGACGCCTTCATCGGCAATGGCGACCCACTGATGATCTCTGTTTTCGATGCCGCAGGCGGTTTTGTCGGGGGGACCTATACGATCCTCGGCAGCATGGTCTGGGACGCCGGCACCGAGATGAACGACGAACTCCCCGCCAACACCGCCTTCTTTGGCCAGGCAACCCCCAACACGGGCGTGGACGAGAACGGTGTGGTGGCCTTGCACGCCGGCTTCCAGGCGGCCGGCCTGGGGGGCATTCTCGATGCGCCGATGTTCGCCGGGGCGGACTTCACGCAAGGCGGCTATGCGGTCGCCGAAATCACGGTGTCGGTCGTCCCGGAGCCCCAGACCTACGCGGCCGTGGCCGCCCTCGGCCTGCTCGGTTTCGCCGGTTGGCGGCGCTCGCGCAAGTCCTGAGGGCGCGGCGGTCCAGGGTGCGGAGCAGGCGTCCGTTCCCTGGACCAACTCGCCGGCGATCAGCACCCGCGTTTGGCAAGCCACTCCCATGAGCTACCCTCGACCGATGCGCACGCCAGTGTCGCTCCGGCCTTCCCGTCGCCCACGCCGCCCCGCGCCGGCCGGCCTCCCGGGGCTGGCGCTGGTGGGTGTCGCGCTGACGATCGGCCCCGGCTGCAGCGTGCCCGTCCACGAACAGCGGTTGGTTGCCCAACCGAACATGCAGTTCACGCGTTCGCCTGCCGTCTCGGGGGACATCAGGCTGCTGTCTCAGGTCGAAACCGGCGCTGCGATGTCGGCCGGCGCCACCGCGTCGGGATGCACCTCGTGCCGCTGACCCGGGAGCCCCATGCGAAACCGGTCGCGATCCATCACCCCCGTCCTGCTGGCGGCGCTGCTGTCCCAGCCGTGCGTGTGGTCTGCCACAGAGGCCACGCTGGCGCCGGATTTCTCCTTGTCCCGGCGCGGCACGAACGCGGTCGTCCGCTTGGCGGACTTTGCCGGGCAGATCGTCGTGCTCGATTTCTTCGCCTATTGGTGTGCTCCCTGCGCGCGGGCCTCGAGTGAGCTCGAACAGCAGGTCGCTTCCTACTACGCGGCCAAAGGCGGCAACCCGGCGAAGGCGCCTGTGCGCGTGGTCGCGATCAATGTCGAATCCAAGAACCCCGCGAAGACGGATGCGTTCGTCCGGAAACACCAGCTTGGGTTCGTGGTGGACGACGACCGCGGCAAAACTCTCGCGGCTTACGGTGGTCGGGGCCTGCCCTTCCTGGTGGTCGTGGATGGAACCGCCGCGACACGGGAAGATCCGGTCTTCCGGGTCGTTTACCGTCACGCCGGATACGAAGGTGCGGCGAAACTACGCCGGATCATCGATGGACTGCCCGAAGGCCGCGCGTCCGGCACCACGGACGATGGCGGGAAGCCGCGCGCCGGGCACCCCGACAGACTTCAATTGCCCCCGACCGACGGGCAAGGCCGCGCCACGATTCTGCTGGCGAGCCAACCCGCCCCGGTGCTCGCGGACGGCCCGGATCCGGTGCAGGCGATGATCGCGGCCGCTTTGAGCAACGGGGCACCCCAGGCACAGTCCGCTCAACCTGCGGCGGTTGAACCCGACGGCCAGGCTGGACGGTTGGCGGGGGGTGGCCCTCCGATGGCGCACCGCGCGGAGGGTGACTTCGAGTCGGTCTTCGCCTCCGACATCCTCCTGACCCAGGGGGGGGTGGGCTATGTCCAGACCATCGCGGGGACGGAATGGGGGGTCGCCTTGGCGTGCGCGAGCATGGGCTTCGACTACGAACCGGTCTCGTTTGATTTCCTCGGCTCGCCGGCCGTGGTCGAGGAAGGACGCCTTGCAGGGCAGTTGAGCCTGCGCCAGCGGGTGTTCGAGCGCTTCGCGTTCCTGGGGGCGGCCGGCCTTTACGATGGCTTCACCGATTACCGGTCTGCTTGGATTGACGAGTACTTCCGGCAGCAGTTTGGCACGCTGCCCGGTTACGAGGAGGCGGCGCCTCGTGGGGCAAACGTCCAGGCCGGGGTGCGCTGGGAGTATGTGCCGGCCTCGGGCTTTCTGCAGCTGTACGCGGCATTTCTCCAGGACCAGATCGCCCCCGGGTACGAGATTGATTTCGACGGATTGCGCCGGGGGCGACCGGTTCTCTACACCACGGTCTGGAGCCTGCTCGCCGAGAACATCCTCACCCCACAGCTCCGCAGCCAGGCGGCGATCCGGTTGGCGGACACCACGGAACGCGAGCCGCGCTATGCCGCGCAGGGCTGGCTGAACTGGGCCGCGGCCGAGGGTGTGGTCGTGCGGACCACGGGCGGCTACACAACCGAAGACCCCACTTTCGAAGCGTGGTTTCTCGGCCTGACCGTCGAACGGGAACTCGCGTCGTCGCTCTGGCTCAGCCTCAGTGGGCGCTACTATACCGACACCGGGGAGATCGAAAGCTCGCTCTTCTCGACCGCCGCCCCCGGGCTGAGCGCGTGGCAGGTGGGCGTCGGGGCGCATTACGCGTGGGCCGCGTCCACGCTGCGCCTCTATGTCGCCCCTTACTTCACCGACTACGAGCCGTTCAGCCTCGGCACCGCTTTCTTTGCCAACCTGTACCGCGATCGCTCGTGGGGCATCGTGCAGGCGGCATACCGCCTGGAGTTCTGACTCGCCATGACGAATCCAATTCGAACGCAAGGCCGGGATGGTCGCCACCACCGCGGGCGTGCGCATGCCTTCCTTCTCGGCACGCTGCTGTTGCCAGGCGCGGCCGCCACCGGGCAGGCCCAGTTCTATCGGGCCGGCGACCTCGTCGAGGAATTTGTGCTGACGAACCGCGACACGCGCGAGCCGATCCGCCTGCGCGACTTCGCCGGCCAGATCGTGTTCCTCGAATGGTTCGCCTGGTGGTGTCCTTTCTGCCAGGCGGCCGCGCCGCAAGTCGAGGCAGGCATCGTGACGCACTACGCCCAGCGAGGCGGTAATCCCGACGGCATCCCCGTCGTGCACCTGGCCGTCAACCTGCAGTCCGGACAGGAAGCCCAGACCCAGAACTTCATCAACCGCGCTGGTTTCGATCTGGTGGGCGAGGATTTCAGCCGGGCGTTGGCGGGGCGCTTCCAAAGCGGCGGACAACCCATCTTCGCCATTATCAATGGTGTGGCGGACTCGCCGAGTCACCGGCAATGGGAATTGCTGCTCCACCAGAATGGCTACGGGACGACCACGTCACCTATCCTGAGCTTCCGGGCCGCGATTGACGCGGTGAAGGCGGCGCAGGTCGTTCCGCCGCGCCTCGCCATCGCCACCCCGTCCGATCAAGACGGGATCGAGCTGCGCGTCGAGTCGTCGTCGCGGCGTCTCCACCAACTCGAAGTCTCGACTGACTTGGCGGCGTGGGAGCTGGCGACGGAGTTCACGCCGACGGCGGACGTCACGCTGGTCCTGCTTCCAAAGAACAGCGCGGAGGCAGGCTGGTTCTATCGGGTCGCAATCCCGTGACGACCACCCGGCGAGCGAACCGGCCCGTCGCGGGTCGGCCTGGGGAGGCACCGTTTGACCTGGCGTCCGCCGGTTCTACCGTCAGCGCAGTTCGCTCCGGCGGATTTCCATGCGGCGGTCACTTGACGATTCCTTCCTCACGAGGTCAGCCCCGTCACGCGGGGGGTTCACTTTGGTCGAGTTGCTCGTCGTGCTTGCGGTGATCGGCATCCTGGCCAGCCTGTTGCTCCCCGCCTTGAACGGAGCGCGGCAGCGCGCCCAGGCGACGGCCTGCCAGGGGAACCTGCGCCAGCTCGGCCTCGCCTTCCTATCCTACGTGCAGGATCACCAGGACACGTTTCCCGCGGGCGCTGGCGGGAGCGCTTACGGGGCCCACCCTGAAGACTGGGTTTGGTGGCAGAACGACCTCATCAACGGCGAGCTCACCATGCGCGATCCCCGCGGCGGCGCCATCGCCCATCACCTGGCCGCTTACGACCACCGTTGGTTCCGTTGCCCCGCGGACCGCGATGCGTTGCGTCGGGAGAAGGCCTGGAAGGCACAGCCGCAAACCGAGCAATACACGTTCAGCTACACGTTGAATGCCCACAGCGAGCAAGGCATGGCGACTTTCATCTCGAAGGACCGCGCGATCATCGTCCGCAACCGCCACAGCGCGGTGCGCCATCCGGTCGCCAAGATCATGCTGGCCGAGGAGAAGGGCGGTCCCGAAGACGGGCCGGGCAGCGCGGCCATTGACGACGGACGCTGGGTTCCCCCGGGCTATCCGCTCAGCCAACGCCACCGGCGCCGGGCGGCGGTCACCTTTGCGGATGGCCATGTCGAGCTGCTGCGGCGGGCCGATGCCGACAGCCAACACCCCGAGCGCTATGTGCCTGGACTCTAGCGAGGCGCGCCTCATACCAATGAACGTCCCCCCATGAACTCGGCCTCGGCCCGATCGCTTCACGGTTTCCGCGGGAATAGGGCGGCCGCGTGCGACTCCTACCCAGTGTGACCGAACCGGACTTCGAGGTCGTGGCCCGCGAGCACTATGCGGGGCTCTACCGGTTTGCGCTGAGCCTGGCGGGCAGCGCGGCGGACGCGGCCGACCTCACGCAGCAGACCTTCTATCTTTGGGCAACGCGGGGTCACCAGTTGAAGGACGCCGGGAAATTGAAGTCCTGGCTGTTCACCACGCTCTACCGGGAGTTCCTGGGCAGCCGCCGGCACGCGGGCCGCTTTCCTCACCTCGAACTCAGCAGCGTCGAGGACGAACTGCCTGCCAACGAACCTCCGGAGATCCGGTCGCTCGATGCCGAGGCCGTGATGCAGGGACTGCAAGCCGTGGACGAGGTCTTTCGCGCGCCGCTGGCGCTCTTCTACCTCGAAGAGCGGTCGTACCTCGAGATCGCTGCGATTCTCGGCGTCCCCACCGGGACCGTGATGTCCCGGCTCGCTCGCGGCAAACAACAGTTAAGACGCATCCTCAACCAGGCGGTCGCCGCCCCACCTGGCAACCTGCTCCGTCTCGACCCGCACGCCCCCGCTCCCTCAACCGCAGGCCCACCATGAATCGTGACGAAGCCCAAGCGCTCCTGCAAGCGTACCGGCCAGGAACCGCGGATGCGGACGATCCGGTCTTCGCCGAAGCGCTTGATCTCCTCAACCGCGATGCAGAGCTTCGGGCCTGGTTCGAGCGACAACACCAGTTCGATGGCGCCGTCCGTGACCGGTTGCGCACCGTCGCCGTGCCGGACGATCTGCTGTCCCGGCTGCTGACGGCCCGCGGCCGACCGGTTCGGCGCCGTGGCGCTCCCGTTTGGCACCGAACCCTCGCCCTCGCCGCCTCGGTGGCCTTGCTGCTCGGGCTTGGGGTGTTTTGGCTGCGTCCCCCGTCCGACGCCGGAACCGCGCTGGGCGCCTATCGCAACCATCTGGCCGCCTGGCTGCGCCAGTTCCCGACGCTCGAGCTCGAATCGGAGCAGCTTCCCGAGGTGAAGGCCTGGTTCGCGGCACACGGGGTGGCGGGTGACATGGCCGTGCCCGCCGGGTTGGAGAAGTTCCCGACGATCGGCTGTCGCCGGCTCGATTGGCAGGGCCGCAGTGCCAGCCTGATCTGCTTCATGGTGGACGGTGAAGTCATGCACCTGGTGGTGATTGCGGGGCTGCCGCTCGAGGGCGGGACGGCGGGAGCCGAGTTGCGGCAGGCGCGGGTCGGGGAGTTCAACACCGCCACCTGGGCGCGCGACGGAACGGCCTATGTGCTCCTCACTCGGGCACCGGCAGCGACCTTGCGTCGGGTGCTGGCGGGCTGAAGAAGCGATGGGGGAGTCGCTGCTTCCCTTGGCGTTGCGCTGTGCCAGGCTCCACGCGTGAAGAGGCCATCGGAACACGCCGGCGGACGGATGACCTGGTCGGGGCCCGCCCGGAGGAGGGGCTGCGCCGGAGCCGCCCCTTGCGGTCAGGGTTCGGGGCAGGGAATCCTCTCATCGCTTCACCCTTCGCGATGACTGGCGACGCAGGCCGTCCAGCGTCAACCCGAACTGGGTCAGGTCCTTGATGATCACGGCCCCGATCCGGTCCAGGACCTCGCGGTAGGCTGGCGCGGCGCGGCCGCCAACCAGCAGCGTCGTCACCGTGGGCAACGCCTCGCGCAGTCGCGTCAACTCACCTGGCAGCCGCGGGTCGTCCTCGGGATAGACCAGGCTCAGGGCTACCGCCTGCGCTCGCTTCTGCACCGCGGCGCCGGCAATTTCCGCCGCCGGCAGACTTGCCCCCAGGTAAGTGACCTGCCAGCCCAGGTGGGCCGCTGTGGCGCCGACGAGCAGGGCGCCAAGTTCATGCACCTGCCCGGCCGGCGTCGCTACCAGCAGCATCGGCGCCTCATCCACGGCGCCAAAGGGCCGCGCGGCGTTGCCCAGCCAGACGCGCAGGGCCGCACTCGCAAAATGCTCATGGGCGGCCGTGAGGGTGCCCGCGCGCCACAAGTCGCCGATCATTTGGGCCATCGGGGCCACCACCCGTTGCAGCACGCCCACGCCGCCCAACGCGGTGGCCGCGCGGCTCAGCGTCTCCTCGAGGGCGCGCGCATCAAGCGCCCGGACGGCGGCGACGCAGGCGTCGAAGAACCCGTTCGTGGAGGTCGCGCTGCCGCCCTGGAGGGTGGCGGGGTCCCGCGCTGGAACCACGCCGGAGGCGGCGGCCAGTTCACGCAGTTGGTCCGCCCGCAGCGTCGCCACCCGTCCGATGTTGTAGCCGGCCTGCGTGACTTCCCGGAGCAGGCTCAACCGCTCCACGTCCTCCGACGAATACAGGCGGCGGTTCGTGACGGTGCGCTGCGGCTCGACCGCCCCGTACCGCTGCTCCCAGATGCGCAGGACATACGGGCTCAGGCCGGTCAGGCGGGCTACCATCTTGATCGGATGTCGGACCTCAGTCATTTATTACACAAACAGTGTCCACCCGCCCGGCAAAGGCAAGCTGGAAACCGCTGATATGCCAAGGAATCATTGAAGAAATTGGCGATCAACGCGAGGCGATCCCGCGTCCCAGGAATCCTCCACAACAAATCTTTTGACATTACACAAATACTCTACATCTTGTCCTCGCTCGACGAGGCCAGGCGCCAGTCGGGCGATGCAGTCAACGAAACTGAGCAAGACATCGAACCACAAAAGCACACCATGAAAGCCCATCGTCTCCTCACCCTCGCCACCCTCCTCGCTTCCACCCTCGCACTGTCGGTCACCCAGGCCGCCGACAAGCCCGGCGACATCGTTGCCGTTGCCTCCGGGGCTGGCAGCTTCAAGACCCTCGTCACCGCCGTGAAAGCGGCCGGCCTGGTCGAGACGCTCCAGGGCAAGGGTCCGTTCACCGTGTTCGCCCCGACCGATGAGGCATTCGCCAAGCTGCCCGCGGGCACCGTGGAAACCCTGCTCAAGCCGGAAAACAAGGAAAAGCTGAAGGGCATCCTCCTGTATCACGTCGTGCCCGGCAAAGTCATGGCCGCGGACGTCAAGACCATGAAAGCCAAGACGGCCGGAGGCCAGGAACTCAGCATCAAGCTCGAGGGGGGCAGCGTGATGGTGGACAACGCCAAGGTCGTGAAGACCGACGTAGTGGCCAGCAATGGTGTCATCCACGTCATTGACACGGTGGTGCTGCCCAAGTAGGGAACGCAAGGCCCCGTCAGGGCTCTTGAGGCAGTCCCATCGGCAGAGGCGGAGGCTCGAAAGGTCTCCGCCTCGCCAGGCAAAACGCACTGAACACTCGAATCGTGCCCGCCAGCTCTTCCAACCTCGTCCTCCTCACCGGCGCGACCGGATACGTTGGGGGACGCCTCCTGCCACTGCTGGCCGAAGCCGGTTGGCGCGTTCGCTGTCTGGCGCGGAAGCCGGATCATCTCCTCCCGCGCGTGCCAGCTGGCGTTGAAGTCGTTCCTGGCGACCTGCTCGAGGCCACTTCCCTCGCGTCGGCCATGGCCGGCGTGCAAGCCGCTTTCTACCTGGTTCATTCGATGGGCGCGACCGGGGACTTCGAAGCACAAGACCGGCTCGCCGCCGACAATTTCGCCGCCGCCGCGCGTGCCGCCGGTGTTCAACGCATCATTTACCTCGGCGGATTGGGTGAGGACGAACCTGGGCTTTCGGTGCACTTACGCAGCCGCCACGAGGTCGGGGAGCGCCTGCGCGCACACGGCGTGCCGGTGATCGAATTCCGCGCCTCGATCATCATCGGCTCGGGGAGTCTGTCCTTTGAGATGATCCGCGCGCTCGTCGAACGCCTGCCGGTCATGCTTACCCCGCGCTGGGTGAACGTGGCCGCCCAACCGATCGCCATCCGTGATGTGCTGGCTTACTTGCGTGAGGCCCTCGCCCTGAAGGCGGCCGGCCACGCGATTTTCGAAATTGGCGGGCCGGATCCTGTTTCCTATGGCGACCTCATGCGTGAATACGCCCGCCAACGAGGCTTGCGGCGGCTGATGATCCCCGTTCCCTTGCTGACGCCGCGACTGTCGAGCCTGTGGCTGGGCCTGGTCACCCCGCTGTTCGCGCGCGTGGGCCGCAAACTCATCGACAGCATCCGGCATCCGACCATCGTGCGCGACACCCGCGCGGCCAGCGCCTTTTCCATCCGCCCGATCCCCTCGAGCGAAGCCATTACCCGAGCGTTGCGCAACGAGGACGCCGCCTTGGCTCAGACCCGCTGGTCCGACGCCCTCTCCTCGGCCAGCGTTTCCCGTCCTTGGGGCGGCACGCGCTTCGGCAATCGCCTGGTGGACTCGAGATCCCTGCGCGTCGCGGCCGCGGCATCGCGCGTGTTCGCCACGGTGGAACGGATCGGCGGCGAGGCCGGTTGGCACTATGCCAACTGGCTTTGGACGACGCGCGGCTGGCTGGACCTCCTCGTCGGCGGCGTCGGCATGCGACGCGGCCGCCGCGACCCGGCCCGGTTGGAGGCCGGCGACGTGGTGGACTGCTGGCGGGTTGAGGCGATCGAGCGGGATCGGCGACTCCGACTGCAGGCGGAAATGAAGTTGCCCGGCCGCGCCTGGCTCGACTTCGAAGTGCGTCCCGAGGGCGAGCACGCCCGCCTGGCCCAGACGGCGACCTTCGATCCGGTCGGCTTGTGGGGACTGGCCTACTGGTATGGCGTGTGGCCCTTGCACCAACTGGTCTTCGCCGGGATGCTGCGCGGCCTCGCCCGGGCCGCCGAGAAACGTCTATGAAAACCCTCCTCACTTCCTGCCTTCTCCTTGTTTCCACGAGCGCCTTGCTCGCGGCCAGCGACTGGCCGCAGTGGCGTGGCCCGCAGCGCAACGGACAAGTCACCGGTCCAGCGTGGCCGGACAAACTCGACACCAATCACCTGCGGCAACTGTGGCGCGTGGAACTCGGGCCGAGCTACTCCGGTCCGATCGTCAGCGGTCAGCGCGTCTTTACCACCGAAACCAAGGACAAGAAGGTCGAAGTTGTCACCGCATTCCACCGCAATTCTGGCCAGGAACTATGGCGCGCGGAATGGCCAGGCGCGGTCAGCGTACCGTTCTTCGCCAAGTCGAACGGCGACTGGATTCGCGCGACGCCGGCGTGTGATGGCGAGAGTTTGTTCGTCGCTGGCATGAAGGATGTATTGGTCTGCCTCGACGCCCGGAACGGCCAGGAACGCTGGCGCGTGGATTTCGTCGACAAGTTGGACGCGCCCGTGCCGGACTTTGGTTTCGTTTGCTCGCCGCTGGTGGACGGCGAAGCCGTTTATGTGCAGGCGGGCGCGAGTTTCTTGAAGTTGCACAAGCGCACCGGGGAGATCCTCTGGCGCTCCCTCCAGGACCAGGGCGGCATGTGGGGCAGCGTCTTCTCATCGCCCATGCTCGCCACGCTGGGAGGCCAGCGGCAGCTCGTCGTGCAAACGCGCGCGAAGCTGGCCGGCGTGGATCCTGAGGACGGCAAGGTCCTGTGGGAGCAACCCGTGGAAGCGTTTCGCGGCATGAACATCCTGACACCGGTCCTCCTCGGCGACACGCTGTTCACCAGCACCTATGGCGGCCGGACCATCGGCTTCAAGGTCACACAGGCCGACGGCAAATTCACCGTTCGGGAAGCCTGGCGGCATAAGGCGCAAGGTTACATGAGCACGCCCGTGGTGATCGAGGGCGTGGCGTACCACCATCTCAAGAGCCAGCGCGTGATGGCCATGGAAGTCGAAACCGGACGCGAGCTTTGGACGAGCGACCGGTCCTTTGGCAAGTACTGGAGCCTCGTCGCGCAAGGCGACCGCATCCTCGCGCTCGACCAGCGCGGGGAGTTGTTCCTGCTCCGCGCGAACCGGGAACAGCTCGAGGAACTCGACTCGCGCAAGCTCAGCGAGGCCGAAACCTGGGCGCACCTGGCGGTCGCCGATGATCAGGTGTTTGTTCGGGAGTTGAACGCCCTTTCGGCTTTCCGGTGGCAACACGAACCGGGACCGTCTGCCGGACACTCAATCGAGGCGGATCCTCTTCGACCAGGTCGAGTGGACGGTAACGTGGAAGTCAACAGCGAAGGACTCCACCACCCTGGCACTCGTTTTTGAGCGGAACGGCTCGGACAACGACACGCGGGCTCTCTTGAGGCATACGATAACGTTGTTTTCGATCACGCCCCTCTACGGCGTCACCTGCACCGGGTGAATCTGGAACTCCCGGGCGATCTGCCCAATGGTCTTGACCCCCATCAGGACCTCCCCCCGACCTGACGATTCATGCTGCAAGATCCTCTTCGGGCAATTGACGCTCGCTTCATCGTGTGCCGGACGCTCTCCAACCACTGCCCTGTGACCTGCTCGAAGCTCGCGCTGCTGGCTTGGGACAGGGCCAGCGTCGACACTTGGTGCCGCAGGTCGGCAAGGCGGCGCGAGGCGAGGTGGCGGTCCTTCGTCGTCGTGGATCGTCGAAACTGCTGGGATCGTCGAAACTGCTTGCCGCCCCTTTTTGCCGGTGCGTAGGATGCTCCCGGCGGCTGGGTAGCTCAGTTGGTAGA
Source organism: uncultured Verrucomicrobiota bacterium (assembly GCA_964535555.1). Lineage (GTDB taxonomy): Bacteria > Verrucomicrobiota > Verrucomicrobiia > Limisphaerales > J093 > DSVZ01. The sequence goes on along the minus strand of CAZHUS010000016.1, from coordinate 2,008 downwards.
GCAGAGGACTGAAACTCGAAACCGGCCCTTTGGACCCTTCTCCTTCCCTGTTGACTCACCGGGATTTAACTAGACAAGCCATTGTTCCTGAGTTGCTTACGTGTACGCTCACCGGTGACTCACGAGGACCACAATGGCCCATGTTCTTCCCGTCGGGTTACATTTTCGGGTTACAATCACGTGGGCACCGACCCTGGTTGGTCATGGCCGGCATGGCATGCCATCGGTCGTGCTCTAGCGTTGAGACGCTCGCGCATCCCCCGGCGTGCAGCGCTTGCCCAGCAGCGCGGCAGCGGTAGGCTCGGGCCGCGATCATGAGCGTCGCGGTCACCGACATTCTCCGTGCGTCCCGCCCGCCGGGTCCGCCGGGCCGCGCAGACAAATATTTGCCGGAGATTGCCCAGGAGTTGCGGCGAGTGCTGGAGAAGAGCCAACGCGGCTTTGCCGATCATTCCGCGGTCTGGCCGCACGAGTCCTTGGGCCAGTTGGCCGCGGTGCTGGTCGAGTTTGGCGAGGATCAGCACTCGGACGCCGGGCTGTGGCGCAGTCTGGAAAGCTACAACCGCGAGTTCTTCGACACGCCGCTCCCCTTGGCTGCGAACACCGACCTGGCGGCAGCACCGACGGAATTCGATCCCCGACGCATTCAGCATCTGGTCTGGACCCTGTGGATGAAGGCCGACCCAGAAGACTGTCCCGGGCCGGCGCATTCGAATCTGCGCCGGCTCGCAGGAACGGCCGGGACGTTTCTCGCAGAGCGGTTCGCCAGGTTGCCGGCAGATTCAGGCGTGTGAGCCTTCCTCGCTGGGCCCTCGCAGTTCGGCTGGGACATCAAACGCAAGTTGGTTTGGCTCGGTACGAGGTCCTACCTGTTTCGGCAATTTTTCGCCGACTACGTGAGCAGGCATGAAGAGGGCGCAACCGTCGGGGTCACCGACGATTTCATCTGCCAGGAAACCACCGGCTGGTCGGGCCTGGGCGTGATTGATATTCTTGCCGGCGCGCTGGACGTGTCCGTGGAAGACCGCGCCACTTTGCGGAGTTGGTATGAACGGCATGCCGCGTTCTATCGCGTGCTGTCCCGAAAGGACCGCGGCGGAGAAACGGAACTCCTCACGGTACGCAACCTCATCAATGGGCAGGCCTACACTGTTCGCGTGCAGATGCCGCGGTGCCCGTTCCAGCCGGGACTGGTGGTGTTCGGCTCGCTGACGCCGTGGCGTGGTGAATGGTATTGGTCGGGCGAACAGCGCACTTGCGGCGACGTGCCGGAGCATGAAGAGGCTGGCTTGCGGAAGGAGATGCTGGAACGACACCCCGGGATCGCGTACCGCTACTGTCCCGCCGAGGCCGCCCAGGCCAGAGAAGCCAATCGCAAGCAACACGAGGAATTCGTGGCCCACTATGGTGCCGATCTTGTGGTGTATCCAGACGGCCTGGCCCTTGCTGCGGCCGAGCAGAAGCGCCTCGAGAGCCTCTGGCGTGCGGCGGACCCGGAGCACGTCCGCCGCGTCATGTGCGAACGCGGACTGGACCAACCCCGGCCACCGATGAAACTCCCGCGCGAGTTTCTCGACCACGACGAGGGCATCGGCGCGTTCTACAATCCCGACGAAGGCGAGGAGTTCATGCTCGGGTTCCACCACGTTCTTTCCGGCCTGCGCAAGAAGGGCGAAGGTTCGTCCGACCCCGAGCGAGACGCGCTCCGGCATTTGGTCAGCGACGGTGCGATCAGCCCGGCCTTTGTGCATCGGTTGGTCCGCGAGCACGGCGCGGCGGCGTTGCTCGAGACGTTCCACCTGCGGGATTCGCCGCCCGAGCGGGCGTTGGCGTTCCTGCTGCGCTGCCAGAAAGGCCGGTTTTACCGAAACCGGTACCCGTCACTCTCGCTCGTCCAGAGGGGGGGAACCTGAAAGACACTGTCATGCCAAGAACTTGGATCTGGGCGCGGACCGATACTCCACCTCGATGCAAATTGTCGAAGTGGGAGAAGCAACGCCTGCAACAG
>CAZHUS010000015.1:52321-116262 GCA_964535555.1 uncultured Verrucomicrobiota bacterium | reverse complement strand
GCGGCGCGAAGCGTTTGGAGTGCGTCCGCTTTAGCGGCGCTTTTTGGTTCATGGCGCGCGACGGACTGCACGCCCCACCTCTGGTTCAGGGCGAAGCGGTGACGCGATAGTAGCGAGCCGGAGCGGCGTCCGGCGGACAATCCGCACGATAGCGTCCGGTGCCTGTCGATCGGATGACCGCGTCGGGAAGCGCTGTCCACCGCCTCGAATCGGGGTCGGGTGCCCCCTCCACCTGGTAAGCTCGTGGACCGAAAGGCGCGGTGAATTCGAACGTCACACGCCCCGCGGTTCGAGCCAGGCGCAGGATTCGTAGTCCCGAATCCGGTTGCCAGTCCAGGCGCTGCAACTTGCCGCTCCAGCCGGTGACCCAAACGCTGTCGCCATCCGCCAGCACGCCGTAGGGATGGTGCAGGGTTGGGATGTCCGGGTCGGCCCAGCCAGGGAGCAAGCGCGTGTAGTCCATGCCGCATTCCACGCCGGGATAGTAAGCCGTGGCCATCGCGCGGTGGCTGGTGTTGGTGCCATCGAGAGCGAACGCCAACCGCCAGAGGCCGACGGGCGTCTTCACGACGTACAAGGTGTTGTCGTCGGCGAAGCTCACATCCGTCAGTTCGGCTCCCCAGGCTTCGTGCCACCATGGCTCGTAAGCCTCGGTCGGCACGCGGATGCGGTTCCAGGCCATGAAGTCACTCAACTGGTTGAGCGCAGGTACCCAGGAAAGATGGAACAGGGCAAGGCCGGCGCTGGTGGCCGCGGCGACCAGCCCCGAGGGCCGCACGTCCAGTCCCCGGATCGCCTTCCATTTCATACAGTTCAACCGCGCCTCGTGGAGGACCCGAATGGGCCGGTCAGGGTGATCGCGGTCGGGAACACCGCCAGGATACTCGAGGGCGAAGAGGTTGAGGGTGGGCTCGCCAAGCAGCAGGCCCGGCGTGCTGCCGACCACCAGCCGCCGGTGGTCACCACTGATGTGATGCCGGAAACACCTTGCGGTCAGGGCCGTGCTGAAGACGTTCGTGGCGAAACCGGCCTCGCGGCAATCCCGATGCAGCGTGAAGCTGGGCGCCTGGGGGTCGACCACGTAGGCGCGGAAGCCGTCGCTTCCGGTGGTCAGGTAGACGAGGTCGGGTTCGGGCCATAGGGCGCCTACTCCTTCGCTGAGAAGCCCCGGTGGGTCGAAAGGCTGGGCCTCCGCCAGTAACTCGAGTCGGTCGGCGGCTTCTCGATACAGCAGCCCGACAATCTGCGTTCCCCAGGCCATGGCCTTGTCGTGCCCGAGCGCGGCGATGAGCATGCCGGCCTGCGGATCGCGCCGGGTGCAGAGGGCGCTGATCGGATGCGGTTGAGGTTCCTTGGAGGTCCAATCGAAGCGGGCGCGGCGCCAGCCGGCCTCGTTCGCCGGGTGGTCCTGCGCGGCGCTCCAAGGGCCGGCGCCCCGCCCCGCCACGTAGATGCGGTCCTCCGCCAGATGCAGTCCTTCCGTCATCGCGGAGGCCACGACCCACTGGTAATCGGGTCGGTGCGCCAAACCGAGTTTCGGCGTCACCTGGTAGTCGTACGTGATGAAACCGCCCCACTCGTCCGCCACCAGCAACTTCCCGGCATTCGTCCCCGAGGTCCGGGCCAGGCCGGTCACGTCGAAGGCCCAGTCCAGCGAGTTCTGGGTCGCGGCGGGCAGGGTTGTGTTCCCGAAGGTGGTGAGCAGGAAGACATCGGGGCGATTGCCGTACCACGAACTGCCGACCGTGACCTGGCGGTCCACGATTCGCACCCGGGAGACGCGGCCCGCGGCAGGCCCGCCCTGGATCGTCCGGCTCAGGCGCAGGGCTTCGGTGCCGGGCTTCAGCGTGTATGCGCGGAAGAGGTGATTGCCTAGCGCGGTGCTGGTCAGCCCGCACCAGAGCACATCGTCCAAGGCGTCGAGGTCCCCCAGGAGGATGTGCTCGGTCTCCTCCCGATGCTGAAGGACCGGTGAAGCCAGGTTGGCCGTGCCAAGCTGGAGAAGGTACTTGTCGGCCCCGGTCAAGGTTCCCCAGCCCGAGACATAGGCCTTGCGGTGCCGCGGGTCGAGCGCCACCCCGAACTGGCGTTCGTTGGCGACGACTTCGCGACTGTAGCTTCCCAGCCGGGTGAGTTCACCCTGCGCGAGCTGATAGAACAGCACCCGTAGCGTGGCCGAGCCCCACCGGGGCGCGTGTTCGGACAAGGCCACCAGCAGGCCCTCGCGCTCTCCCGCGGGGTCCGGACAGGCGTCTACGCCATAGAAGGAACCGCCGGCGATCGCGGCCACCGCTTCCGAGCGCCCCGCCCGCAGGTCCGCACAGCGGAATACCATCAGTCCGTGATCGCCGGCACAGAACAGAAACCCGTCACGGACCCGGAGGTCTGCCACCCGCTGGTTCAGGTAGGTACGGCCCCGGAGGACGTGCGGCTGACTGTCGCGCAGTTCATAGGTGCAAAGCGTTTCAAAACCCGTGATGCCAAACAGACACGTGCCGTCCGTGTCGACCAGAAAGGCGGCCCCAGGAAGCCCGGTGTCCTCCAAGACGAGTCCGTGAGGCGGGATCTGTCCGGACGGCAGCGGTCGCGTCACGGTGAACGGCGTCCCCGGCGAATACGCTCCTTCATGGGTTCGGAGGTGGAGGTCTCCGGACACCGCGTCGTCCGGAATCAGGAGTGTCACCTCGGTGTCCGACCAGGCAGTCGGGGCCACTCGACGCCCCGTAACGACGACCACTCCCGGATGATTGCCGAAGCCCGTGCCCCGCAGAGTTACCGATCCTCCCACCGGTGCGTTTGTGACCGAGAGGCCATCCAGACGCAAAGGTGGAGGGCTTGAACCGTCCGGGGCAGTTGGCGCGGCGGTCCAACCCGACCGCAGGGACGCCAGCATCAGGCCGAGCAGAGCCGGCCAGGCCTTCCAAGCTCGTCTCTGGTGGCTTTTCATCGATAACCTCCGGAGTTCATGCTCTTCGAACACGCGGCGATCCGGATGGGTTGCAGCAATCCGTGATCGTCATGATGCCCGCCCTGCCAACTGGCGGTTCCTGGGAACAGGGCGGAGATTTCCATGGTCTTGGTTTGGCCCTCGAAACGCATCGGGACCATGGACCCAAGCAGCGCTCCCAAAGCGGACGCGCTCCAGGCGCTCCGCGTCGCTTCAACGCACGTCCGGAGTCGCGAAGCGCCTGGAGTGCGGGGGTCACCGCCGCTGTTCGCAGCCGCCTCCAGAGTGGCGGCCTGTTCCTCTTGGACCTGGTCAGCAGGACGAATCGTTCAAGCCGACATGGCCGAACCCACGTTATTGGCGAAGACGTACTCGGGTCCATGTTCCCCCAGGTCCGCGGTCATGTCCTTGAGATAGCCGCGGAACAGCGTGTTCGCCGAGATGACGCAGTGGCTGAGCTTGCGGACCAGGAAGCCGTGGTGCGGCGTGTAATCGCCCCGACCTCCGTCGTCACGGCCTGCGGCGCACACGTTCGAGACGAAGGTCAGTCCGCTGCATTCCTCAAGTCGGACGTGACAGGAGCGCTCGGCCTCGGGCAGCCGCCGGCTGTCCTTGCCGCAACGCCGGAAGACGTTCCCGGTAATGCTGGTGGTGCGCATCTTGAGCGCACAAACGCCCGCGCCCCAGTTCCGGTCGAAGCAGTTGCCGGTCACGTTCCAGGCGTCGCCCGACGTGAGGAGCAGTCCATAGCCCTGGTTCCACTCGACGCGGTTGGCGGTGAACATCACCGTGGCCCCCACCGACTCGCAGGCAAAGCCGTGACTTCCGTTGCCGGAGAATTGGTTGTCGGTCACGAAGCCGTCCCAACCCGTGATCTGGACGCCGCAGCCCTTGTTCGCCTGCATGATGCTGTGCCGGATGATGAACAGCCAGATCCGCAGCAGATGCACGCCGTGCCCGGAAAACCGCTCGATCTTGCAGTCGTCGATGACGATCGCGTCCTCCTTCGCGCTGTATTTCTCGGCGTTGTTGAGGAAGACGCCGTGGATCGCCTTCGCCGTGTCGCGGCGTCCCCGGAGGAACAAGCCGCGGAGATGGACGCCGAAGGCGCCGGTGATGTTCAGGACGCAGTCCGCGTCATCGGAGTCCAGGAGGAGCATCGCGCCCCCATCCTCGCGGTACCCCCATTGCGGTTCGGCCAGCAGCGTTGTGTGGGGGTGGACCTTGAGGTCGTGACACGCGTAGCTGCCGGCGGGGAGATAAACCGTTCCGCTGACCTGCCCGGCGGCGTCCAGGGCTTTCTGAATGGCCTCGGAGTCGGGCGTTTTGCCGTCACCCTTGGCGCCAAAGTCGAGCACGTTGAACACCGTGGAAGTCCGGGCGCCGCGGGGCTCGGCAGCGCTCAAGGCGGTGGATCCGGAAAGGCCGGCGAGGCCCAGAAAGCCCGTGCCGGCCAGGAACTCACGTTGGGAGATGTTCATGTTCGGATTTAGGGGCGGCGGTCGCGATAACGCAAGCGCCGTGGCTTTCGTGCGCGTACCGCCCCCTTGCCCGCCTCCCCTGCCGCCCTCGCCCGGAGCGCGGACTTTAGTCCGCCGGAAGCCACGCCGGTGCAGGAACGTCCTTTCATGGCCGATGAGCAGGTCCGCAAGGAACAAGGGACTCTCCATGAACCGGCTACGGAAAGCGGGGATGAATCCCCGCGCTCCAGGCGCTTCGCGACTTCGGACGTGCCTTGGAGCGGCGCGAAGCGTTTGGAGTGCGTCCGGTTTACCGGCGCTTTTGGGTTCATGGTCGCGGCGCACGGCCGCCACACCAACGGGACTTCCCATGAACCTGGCTCTTGCCGGACCGCGACCGCTCCGCGGTCGCAGCGGCTACGAACTCCACAGCGCGTTGAGCTCCTGGACCATCGGCACGGACTGCTCGCACCCGCTGCGGCCGGGGGACCGGCCGCGGTCCAGTTCATGGCCACCGAGCAGACCCGAGAGGAACAGGCGCTTCCCATGAAGCTTGACTCCCCGCGGGCGCTGCCTAGCGTCGCCGGCCATGGCAATTCGCAAGTTCGGGTCCCCCCGGGACCACCTCTCCGCCAACTCCGTCCGGCTTACCTGCGCCTTCTGCGCCACCGTGGGCGCCGGAGGTCCGATGCTGTTCGGCGAGGACGGCGACAAGCCGCGCGCGTACCTCCATTTCCGCGCCGGCGAGATCTCGCCGCAGTGGGGTGTGGACGACCATTACGGCATCAGCTTCGGCTACAATTTCAACCGCATCCTGGGCGTGGAAATGGCCGCGGACTTTTTCGAGCGGGACGTGGATCTGGAGGGAATTGGCGGGATCGGCGAGGAGGCGGTTTCGGCCTTCGTACCCCAGTTGCGCGTGCGCTACCCGCTCCTGGGTGACCGCTTGGTGCCCTATCTGGTTGCCGGGGCCGGACCCGCGGTGCTCCAGTTCAACGATCGGAAACAGGACGGCTTTCACAAGGTCATCGATGCCGACGTTACCCGCGCCGGAATCGTGTTTGGCGGCGGCCTCGAATACTTCATCGCGGACAATGTGGCGGTCGGCCTCGAAGGCAAGTACCTGTGGATGGACTCCGTGGACGTGATGGTGGATGGCGTTTCGTACGAGGAGGACTTCTCATCCTTCATGGCGGCGCTGAGCCTGCGCGTGTACTTCAGTGAGAACCATCCGCGACGGTTGGTGGAGGATCCTCCGCCGGCGCCAACCCGGATGTATTTTGGGATCCAGTATGGCACCGCGGTCATCACCGACGGCGACTGGGCTTCCAATGTCGAGCTCGAGCCGGAAGTCTCCGCCTGGGCGGGCGTGCTCAATCAGCTCGGCGGACTTCGCCTGGGCGCGGATTTCGACACGAATTGGGGCGTTGAGTTCGCTCTGGACGTGACCGAGGGCAACGTGGCCGTGGATGGTATCGGCCCCGTGGGCGAGTATTCGTTGTACCCGGCCGTGGTCCAACTGCGGTTGAGGCAGCCGCTGCAGCGCGGCCGATGGGTTCCGTACTTTGTGGCCGGTGGCGGCATCATGTACGGCGAATTCAACGACAAGAAGGAGCATGGCGAAGGCCTCAAGGTCGATGCCAAGGGCGCCTATCCCGCGTTGAGCGTGGGCGGCGGCATCGAGTATTTCATGGTCCGCAACTTTTCCCTGAATCTCGAGACGCGCTGGCTGTACTCCTTCGACCAGGCCATCACGATCGGCAACGGACCCGAGGAGACCGGGGATCTGTCCCTCTTCCAGGCGCAGCTGGGGTTCCGTGTGTACTTCCTCGAATTGGGCAAGCATCGCTGGAAGTCGGAATAGAGCGGCCTCGCGGTTCTGCCGCCTCCTGACGTCGGCGCCTACAAGAGGTAGGGCGAGCTCCGGCGGTGGTTCCGCCTCCTCATGCCGGCGCCCACAGCGCAGAGGCTGCGCCGAGCCGTCCCGGCAAAGGAAAGGGCCGGGAACATCGTCCCGGCCCGTCGCACGATTCGGAGCGGATCAGCTCAGAGCTTCACGCGATAGTACTTCTGAGGCGATGTGGGAGTGACCAGGTACGGCGAAGTCGCCGGCAGATCAGCGAACGGTCCCGTGACCGCATCGGCTGACTGCAACGTGCCCGAGGGCCAGGTGAGCTTCACCTCGCCGTTCGCTGTCGTTTCCACACTCACTTCAACTTCGGCAACCTGCCCGTTCTCGAAGCCCAGCTTGGCCACGCCTGCCATGTAGACTGAGGCGGCTTCAAGCGGGGTGAGGGCGCGGCGCCAGACACCGAGTTCGTCGATATCCGCGGAGCCGCGTTCCGGGTAGTCGCCTTGGGGATCCTGACCGATGGTTGCGGGGGCGCCGGTGCTCACGGTACCGGCGTCGCCGAACGTGGTGCCTTGCTGTCTCGTGTACGGCGAGGGAACGCCATCGAGATAGACGGTGGTGCCTGCCGCCCGGTCCAACACGTAGGCGAGGTGATGCCAGCCGCCGTCATTGATTGACCCGATCGGACCATGTCCGCCGGTACCCGCCCCTGCCGCATCGAAGACGGAGAAGGCCCAGGCACCGTCCACATCTCCCTCCCCCATCGTGCCGTCGAATCCGTACGAAGGCGCGAAAACGAATCCCGTTCCGAACGTGGAACCGTCCGCATCGGTGAAGAACGGCAGATCGCCGCCCGTATAGTTGACCGGCAGCCGGATCCAGAACGCGACGGTGAGGTTCGCATTCGCCGTCAGCTGGAGCTCCGGATGTACTCCGAGGGTGACGTAATTGGCGCCCAGTTCGTCCGTGTAGTAGTGCAGGGCCGATCCCACGACGCCGTCCGTCACGTAATCGGGGTTGCCGCGCCGGGTGCCGTTGATGCCACTGCCGGACGCATCCTGCAGGTTGTTGTCGAACGGCAGCCGCAGGACCAGGCCCGAAATGGCCGGCGGCGTCGTGGGCTGCGGCAGCACGGTGACGGTCGCCGGATCGCTGGTGATGCTGGAGACGTTGTTCTGAATGCGGACCGTGTAGCTCCCGGCATCCGCGGCGGCCAGGCTGGGGAAACTCAGCACGCTCGCGGTCGCCCCGGGAATGTCCGCCCCGTTCTTGCGCCATTGATAGGTCAGTGGCACGGAACCGGCCGCCTTGACCTGCAGCGACGTCGGCAGCCCGACATAATTCGTGGCGGCCACGGGTTGACCCGTGATGAAGGGGGCACGGTTCGAACCGTAGGAAGCCCCGTAATGCGCCACGATGCGTTCAGGCGTCAGCGCCGTGTTGTAGATGGCCACCTCATCGATCGTGCCTTCGAACGTGAGATCAAACTCAGGAGCAACTCCCGAGCGACGGGAGCCGATGCTGACTTCGAACGAGCTGGCTCGCACCCCGGCGGACGGGGTGGTGGATGACGCCGCCACGTCCCCGTCCACGTACAGGTAAAGCAAGCCGGAAGGTCCGTCGTACACGCCCACCAGGTGATGCCAGGTGCCGTCGGGGCCTACCCCAGCTTCCGCTTCGTACGCGTTGTCGCCCGCATCGCGGACGAAGAACCGGAACATGCCGTCTTCCGAGACGTCGAGGGCGAACTGCTCATTGGCCGCGCCGCCCGAGTCACCGGTGCCCTTGGCCAGAATTGTGGTGACTCGCCCGGCCACGGCCGTGCCGTTGACCCAGGCCTCCAACGTGAACGTCAGGTTGTTGTTTCCTTCGAAGTTGATGGCCCGGCCGTCGATCGCGCCGACATAACTGCCGGTGCCAGAGAACGCGGCGGCCGTGTCGGAGTCCACGGCGGAGAAGCCCGGACGGCCCAGAGTCGTCTGGCGGAACGCCCCGTCAAAGCCGCCGGCATAGTCGTGGGCCACGCCGCCGCTCGCCTCGCCCAGTCGCCAATAGGCCAGCGGCGTATCCTCGAGGACCGCGGCGCCGTACCCGGCGGGAACGGGAAGCACCGTGACCACGGCGGGAGTGCTCTCGGTTGAACCGGCGGAGTTCTGCAACGCCACGGTGTAGCTCCCGGCGGTGGCCGCGGAAGCCACGTCCGAGTAGCGGGCGGCGTTCGCGCCGGTGATGGGTGACCCGTTGCGCTTCCACTGGTACTGAATGGGTTCGGTTCCCGAGGCGACGACGGCGAGCTCGAACGCCTGCCCGTTCCAACGCGAGAGGCTTGCGGGTGGTTGCGTGATCGTGGGCGGGCTGGCGAGCACCACCAGTTCCACCGTGTTCGTCACCTTGCCGTACGGGTTTGTGACCACCACGCCGTAGGTGCCGCTGCTCCCGGCCGTGACGCCCGCCAGGTTCAGGTTCGTGGCCGTCTGGCCCGGCAGGGGAGCCCCGTTCCGGGTCCATTGATAGCTCAGCGTCGGGGCGCCCTCGGCCCAAACGTCGAACTGGACGGTCGCGCCTTCGAAAACCGCGCCGGCGGGTTCCACCGGGGCGCGCGTGATGACGGGCGGCACATTGGCCGCGAGGTAGAGCGACTCGACTTCAGCCGCGGTGAGCGCCCGGGCGAAAACGGCAGGCTCGTCGATGTACCCGCCGAAGCCCATGATCGCGCCGGGATTGGGGTCGGTGTCGGCGCCAATCGCCCAGTTGTAGTCGGGGATCTCGACCGCGCCGACCGTGTCCGAGGTGGAGGCGACCAGCATCCCGTTGCGGTAGAGGTCCCAGGTCGAGCCGTTGAAGGTGCCGACGAGGTGCACCCAGTTGCCGCGATCGCCGGGCGGCATCGGGAAGGAGGCGACGATGTCGGCCGCGCCGCCGGAGTATTCGCCCACTTCGTAGAAGGTGCTGTCCAGCGCGCCGCTGCCCGGACCGATGCGCAGGAAGGTGGCGTTGCCGGTGGCCGAGTTCCCGTGCGTGATGATCTGGCGGTACCAGTCGCGCTGGAGCGGGCGGATCCACGCGGCCAGGGTGATCTCGCCCACGATGTTCAATGGCGGCGCGACGTTGGTAAGGTCGCCCACGGCCACGTTGCCGTTCAGCCCACTGAAGAAGACCGCCCGGTTGTCGCTGGCGAACCCGGAGTAGGGAACCCCGGGTTGCGCGGCCAGGACGCCGTACATGCTGGTCGCATCGCCGTCGGCGCCGGCAGAGCCCGCGTTCGCCGCGGACGGGAAGGACACGGGGGCGGGATCGGTGAAGGCCGGCTCGTCCATTTTCCAATAACCCACCGGGTTATCGGCCAGGACGACATTGCCGTAATCGCCGGGAGCCGCGCTGGCGGTCGTGAAGTGGGTGGTGATCCGTTCCGCGCTGAGCGCACTGGCGTAGACGGCCACCTCGTCCACCCAGCCGTCGAACTGGCGGTTCCCAAACGGGTGGTTCCACGTGATGAAGCCATCCGAGCCGGCCAGCGCGGTGCTGCCGATGCGCATGCTCACCCAGTTGTTGATCTTGAAGGGTGCTGAGGCGCTGGCCGCGGCCGTCGCCGCCAGGGCGCCGTCCACGTAGAGACGCGCCTCCTGACCGTCGAAAACGCCCACCACATGGCTCCACTTGCCCGCCACCGCCGAACCGTTCTTGCTCTGCGGCGAGGCCGTGTAACTGTTTTCACCCCCCACCCGGAACTGCCAGAAGCCGCCGGCGCCGCTCGCGTAGAAGATCCAGCCGGAGCGGTTGGATCCCGTGAAGTACGAGTTGAGGTTGGAAAGCGGGGAGAACGCGTCATTGCCCAAAGTGTTGGGTTTGGCCCAAAACTCGATCGTGAACGGCGGCTCCGGATTCAGGGCGGGCGTGTGGGGAATGTCGATCTTCGATCCGGAGTAGCCCACCACGTTGCCGGCGTTGTAGAACCGGACGGAGGTTCCGATCACCCCGGGTTCGCCCTTGGTCCCGTCGATGCCGTCCAGGCTCTCGATGAAATAGCCGGTGCCGGACGGACCAAGGGCCGTGGCGCTGGACACCGTGTTGAGCGCGGGAGACGGCGTGGCCTCGTTGAAGGGCCAGTACCCCACCGGGTCCAGGGCGCTGAGGGTCGTCGAGTAATCGGCAGCCTGACAGGGAGCGACACAGAGCGTCGCCAGCGCCAGGGCTGCTCGCCACCGGGGGAGGTTTCTTGGTGTGGATTTCATGGGGTTTGTTTTCGGCACGAACCTACCGGATTCTACGACTGGAGGAAGGAAAGTGATCCGGATTCCTGCGCCCATCAACGCGCATTAAAACCTGGGCCGGATGGCGTTCTCCTGGAACCAGGCGACGTCGGGATTGCGCGGCGAGGGATACTCGTCCCGAACCAGGCCTCCCGGTACGATGGCAGGCATGGTCCGCGGGTCCCGCCACTTCTTGATCTCGGAATGGCCGTCGGCAAACGAAAGTCCGCCGCTCCGGGCGTGGTAAAAGCCGGGCAGGTCCAGGAATTCGAACTCGGCGGGTCGATCGGGGTAGCCCGCCGCCGAGGTGGCGAAGTTGCCGACGTCCACGCTGTCCTCCCGCATGTCCAGAAAGACGAACATGCGCGTTGGATTGGGAATCGAGCTGAGCTTCGTGAAGAAGCGCCCTTTGCTGAGGGCGGTGATGCCGCCGTCGGTCCCGGCGAAGCCGCCCAGGAAGATGTTCATGGACATGCTGCGGACGCGGGGACGCTGGACGCCCTTGACGGTGATGGAGGAGCGATCGGAGGGGCACTTGAAAATACCCGCGGACTGCCCAGCATAACGCCAGAGCGGGCTGTTGTGGATGTCCACCGTCACGTCGTAGTTCGACGGGTTGTTGGGGTTGAAATCCTGCAGGCCACAAACCCAGGTGGCCTTGTCCGTGTCCGAGCCGTTGAACGATCCATTATGATCGGAGCTCGCATAGGGGATGGTGTCGTTGTTGTCGTCGGCGTACATGCGCCAGGCCAGCGCCAGCTGGCGGTGGTTCCCCATGCACTGGATTCCCTGGGCCTTGGCCTTGGCCCGCGTGAGCGCCGGCAGCAGCATGCCGGCCAGGATCGCGATGATCGCGATCACCACGAGGAGTTCGATGAGGGTGAATCCCTGCCGTCGGGGTCGGGCAACGATCATGAGCGTAGGGGGAGGGATGGGGGTTCGAGGGGCGGGCCGGCGGCGAGATCGCGAACGCTCGTCAAGCTCGACCGGTCGCCTCCGCGTCTGGCGGGGGAGCGGATCAGACGCGGCTCGCGTGCGTGTTTCGTCGCTGGCAAGTCCATGGCCGGCAATTCTTCGAACGGTCGTCGTCCGGGTTGCGCCGACGCACTTCGGATAGGACTTGTGACCCGCCCTGTCAACCGGCGATTCGCGCGGCCCGTGGGGTCAAACCTTGACATTCGACAATTTGAGACGCCAGACGCAGGGGCGGGTTCCGGACCCGGTTCCGGCCGTTTTCCGCCCGGCCGGGGAGAATGTCGAATGTCAAGGTTTGACCCCAAGCCGGGCGTTGACAATCTTAAGGATCTTAAGAAAGTCGGCCGCATGTCCTTCACGGCTGGTTCCCGGCTTCGACTCCCCGTGGCCTTGCTGCGCCGGGTGGTTGCCGTCGGCGTGGGTCTTGGTGCGTTTGAACCCTTCCAGACGGTCGAAGCGCAGCCGGCTTCGCAGCGAGCCGAGGTTCGGCAAGGCCGGTTGGCGGCGGCGCCTGCGGTCGTCCCGTTCCCGCTGGAGTCGGTGCGGCTCCTGGCCGGCCCGTTTCGCCACGCGCAGGAACTGGACCATCAGTACTTGCTCAGCCTGGATCCGGATCGCCTGCTGTTCACCTTCCGCCTGAACGCCGGGCTGCCGACGGCGGCCCAACCGCTGGGGGGATGGGAAGAGCCGGCGTGCGAAGTGCGAGGCCATTTCCTGGGGCATTACCTCACGGCCTGCTCGCTCATGTACGCCAGCACGGGCGATGAGCGCTTGCGAGACCGGACGGCGGTGATCGTCGAGGGCCTGGCAGCGTGTCAGGAGAAGCTGGGTTCGGGGTATCTCAGCGCTTACCCGGAGTCGTTCATTGATCGCGTCGAAAAGCAGGAACGAGTCTGGGCCCCGTACTACACGCTGCACAAGATCCTGGCCGGACTGCTCGACACCTACGTGTACTGTCGAAATGAAAACGCGCTGGCGGTCTGCCGGCGGTTCGCGGACTGGGTGATCGTCCGGAATGGCCGTCTGACGGACGACCAGATGCAGCGGATGCTGGACGCCGAACACGGCGGCATGAACGAGGTGCTGGCCAACCTCTACGCGACCACGGGCGAGCCGAAGTACCTCGAGATTTCGCTGCGTTTCAATCACCAGGCGGTGGTCGGCCCCGCGAGCCAACGCCAGGACCGGCTGACGGGGCTCCATGCCAACACCCAGATCCCCAAGTTCGTCGGGACCGCCCGCCAGTATGAACTCACCGGCGATCCTGCCCTCAAGACCGCCTCGCTCTTTTTCTGGGAAACGGTGGTGAAGGAGCGTTCCTACGTGATTGGGGGGCACAGTGACAACGAGCACTTTTCGCCCAAGGAACGCCTGTCGCAAGCGTTGGGACCGTCCACGACCGAGACCTGCAACACCTACAACATGCTGAAGCTGACGCGGCATCTCTTCGGCTGGGATCCGCGGGCCGAGTACGCCGACTATTACGAACGGGCGCTGCTCAACCACATCCTCGCCTCCCAGAATCCCGCCGATGGCATGACGTGTTACTACGTGCCCCTGCGTTCCGGGCTGACTCGGGGCGGCGCGCAGGCCCACGGTTACGGCACGCCCCTCCACTCCTTCTGGTGCTGCACCGGCACCGGTGTGGAGAATCATGCCAAGTACGCTGACAGCATCTATTTCTGGAACGGTGCGGATGCGTTGTATGTGAACCAGTTCATTGCGTCCGAGCTGAGGCTGCCCGAATCAGGCGTCGTGCTCCGGCAGGAAACCCGCTTCCCGGAAGAGGACCGCACGCGCCTGCTCGTGACTTCACGGGAACCCCACGAAGGGGCGCTCATGATTCGGCATCCGGCCTGGGCCACGGCCGGCGTGGTGGTGACCGTGAACGGCGCGCAGCAGGACGTGCCGAATCAGCCAGGCACGTTTATTCCGCTGCGCCGCTCGTGGCGGAGCGGCGATCGTGTCGAGGTCAGCTTCCCGTTCGTGCTGCGCACTGAGGGATTCCGCGACAATCCTGACCGCTTCGCGTTTCTCCACGGGCCCGTGGTGCTCTGCGCGCAGGTCCCTCGGGACAAACCGGCGCCGGCCGTCGTGGGCAGTTGGGACGAGGTACTGTCCGGCCTGCAGGGCCTGACGGATTCCGCGAGTCGTTTTGCCACGAGGCCGGGCCTGTTCCGCGTGGCGGGCGAGGAGGCTCCGTTGAGCCTGACGCTCGAGCCTTTTTACCAGATGCACGGTGACCGGCCCTATGCCACCTATTGGGACCGCTTCAGTCCCGACGCCTGGCAGGTGCACCAGGCGAAATACCGCGCCGAACTCGTCCGGCAGATGGAGCTGGCAGCGCGGACCACTGACGTCGTCCAACCCGGAGAACCCCAGAGCGAGACGGATCACGCCCTCCAATCCAGGCAATCCTCGAGCGGGCAGTTTGGCGATCGCAAGTACCGGCATTCGCTGGGCGGTTGGTTCTCGTACGAGCTCAAGGTCCGGGCGGACCAGCCCCAGGCTTTGTGCGTGACCTATTGGGGCAGCGACGCCGGCCGTGCCTTTGAGGTGTTGGTGGATGGCCAGAAGCTGCTCACGCAGCGACTCGAAGGCCGGCACCCGGACCAGTTCTTCGACGAGGTGACGCCGCTGCCCGAAAGCCTGGTCCAGGGGAAACAACGGGTCACGGTCAGGTTCGTGGCGCCGCCGGGCGGCTACGCTGGCGGCGTGTTCGGTTTGCGCATCCTCAAGCCCTAGCCGTCGGTATTCGCCCCGGGAGTTTTATGGTAGATCAAGACGACATCCAACGACACGGACTCGGCCGACGGAGTCTCTGCTTGCGCCCGGATGAAGCGCCTGGGCCTCGCGGCGTGGACCGACCGGCGCCCTCGCCGGTGAACGCGCTCGATGATCGTTGCGCCATGAAATGCCCCGCTGGCGCCACGCGCTTCGTCGCTTTGCTTGGCCTGCTGGTGTCGGCCTGCTCGGGTTTCGCTGCGGATGCCACCCTGACGGTCCAGGTGGACCAACCGGGACACCGCGTGGCCCCGACCCTCTGGGGGATCTTCTTTGAGGATATCAACCTGTCCGCGGACGGCGGGATCTACCCCGAACTGGTCCGCAACCGGTCGTTCGAAGACGCCGAGCACCCCGAAAACTGGAAACTGACGAGCCCGGAGGATGCAAGCGAGATGCGCATCGACGACAGCCGCCCCCTGAATCCGCTGAACCGTCGGAGTCTCAAGGTGCGGGTCCGTGGCGCGACCACGCTGGAGAACCGGGGCTATTGGGGGATGAACATCGTCGGCGGGCAGACCTATCATTTGAGCTTTGCCGCCAGAGCCGCGGACGGCTTTCGGGGACCGCTGACGATCCGGCTCCTGGGAACCACGGCCGAGGCGGAGCTCGCGCGCGGCGAGATCGCCGAGGTAAGCGACCAGTGGAAGCGTTACGAACTGGACCTTCTGGCCAGGGCGACGGATCCCCGGGCCCGGCTGACGATTGCGTTCGGGGGCGAGGGGACGCTCTGGCTGGACATGGTTTCCGTGATGCCCAGGGACACCTGGAAGCAACACGGGTTGCGGCCGGACCTTTGTGAAATGCTGGCCGCACTCAAACCGTCCTTCGTTCGGTTCCCCGGCGGCTGCTGGGTCGAGGGCGACGACTTGGCCCACATGTACAACTGGAAGAAAACCGTTGGCGACCCGGCACACCGCCAGCCGCTGTGGAATATCTGGCAATACTGGGCCACGCACGGCCTCGGTTTCCACGAGTATCTGCAGCTTTCGGAAGACCTGGGCGCGGAGCCCCTCTTCTGCATCAACGTGGGCATGTCGCACCGCGAGGTGGTGCCGCTGGACCAGATGGGACCATGGGTCCAGGACGCCCTCGATGCGATCGAGTATGCGAACGGTCCGGTGGATTCCGTGTGGGGCAGCTTGCGCGCGAGGAACGGGCATCCGGCGCCGTTCAACCTGAAGTACCTCGAGATTGGCAACGAGAACGGGGGACCCGCCTACCACGAACGTTGGGAGCTGTTCTACAAGGCGATCAAGGCTAAGCACCCGGACGTTCAGCTGATTGCGAACGTCTGGGGCGGCTATCCCACGGCGCAGCGCCCGGACATCATTGACGAGCACTACTACAACAACCCCGAGTTCTTCATGCACCAGGCGGCCCGCTACGACACCTACGATCGGAAGGGACCGAAGGTCTTTGTCGGCGAGTACGCGGTCACGTCCGGAGCCGGCCTGGGCAACCTGCGGGGGGCCATCGGTGAGGCGGCATTCATGACCGGCATGGAACGTAACTCCGATGTGGTGGTGATGGGTGCCTACGCCCCGCTCTTCGTCAACGTCAACCACAAGCGCTGGCCCATCAATCTCATCAACTTCGACAGCTCCCGCGCGTTCGGGTTGCCCAGCTATTACGTGCAGAAGCTCTTCAGCGAGCACCGTGGCGACGTGGTGCTCCCTGTAACCTTGAATGGCCCCGAAACCGACATCGGCCCCAAGGGCGGCGCCATCGGCGTCGGCACCTGGGCGACGCAGGCCGAATTCAAAGACATGCGCGTCACGCGTGACGGCCAGACCCTGTTCGCCGCCGACTTCGCCAACGGCCCGACCGGGTGGCAGTTCCTGGGCGGCGGCGACTGGAAGACCGCGAACGGGGCCCTGGTGCAGAGCAGCCGGCGGGAAAACGTCCGCGCGGTTGCCGGGGACAAGGCCTGGACCGAGTACACGTACTCGCTCAAGGCTCGCAAGCTGGGAGGCGCGGAGGGCTTCCTCATTCTCTTCCACGTGCAGGACGTCGAGGCGAAGTCATGGTGGAACCTCGGGGGCTGGGGCAACCAGCGTCACGCGCTCGAGCTGGGCGGCGTCGCCGGGAACGAAGTGAACGGGAGCATCGAGACGGGGCGTTGGTACGACATCCGCATCGAGGTGAAGGACCGACGGATCCGGTGCTACCTCGACAACGCGTTGGTCCATGACACAACCGTGCCGACGATCAAATCCATGTACGCCAGCGCCACGCGCAGTGAGTCCAGCGGTGAAATCCTCCTCAAGGTCGTCAACGTCGCGGCGGAACCGATCATCGCGGCCGTCACGCTGGCCGGGCTCTCCGCGGAAGTGACGTCCGCGAAGGGGCAGGTGCTGACTTCGCAAAGTCCGCTCGACGAGAACACGCTGGCCGAACCGACAAGAGTGGTGCCAAAGCCGCTGGAGTTGTCCGTTACCGGCGGATCTTTCAGGCATGATTTCCCGGGCAACTCACTCACCGTCCTCCGGCTCGGAACCCGGTGAGAATGTCCCGTGGGTCACCAGAGCCTGCCCTGATGCTGGGGCGAGGCTGCACCGGGCGGACTGGCAGGGACTGGATGGCTCGCCTCCTCACGTCGGCGCCTACAAGGGCAGCCACAGGCTCAACGGTTCACTCCCGCTCTGCAAACCTATGAAACGTCTGATTCTTCCTGCCGCTTCGCTCGGCGTTCTGGTCTTGAACCTCGGGCTGGCTGCGGCCCCGGCACCGACGACCATTAGCGTCGATACCGCTCGCCCTGGCGCCCCGCCCATGCGAACGGGCGTCTTCTTCGAGGACATCAACTATGGTGCCGACGGCGGCCTGTACCCGGAGCGCGTGAAGAACCGGTCCTTCGAGTTCACGCCGGCCTTGTTGGGCTGGACACCGTGGGCCAACGGCACGCCCGGCACCACGACCGTCATGACCGAGCGCCCGCTGGACGAGGCGAACCCTCAGTACGTTCGGATGACGAGCCAGTTGGGAAACGGCCAGTTCGGGCTCGAAAATGAGGGCTTCTTCGGGATGAGCGTGACCAAGGGCGAGCCGCTCGTTTGCAGCGTGCAGGCGCGGACGGCTCAGACCCAACCCGTGGTGCTTACCGTGGAACTGGTGAACCCCCAGGGGGCCAGCCTGGCGCGAGGCACGCTCACGGTCACGGGGTCGGAGTGGAAGCGCCAGGCGACGACGCTCAAGGCCAAGGCCAGCGAACCCAAGGCGAAACTCCGGGTCCTGTTGACGAAGGGGAACACCGTCGACCTTGACATGGTCTCCCTTTTTCCAAAGCGCACCTGGAGAGATCGTCCGAACGGACTGCGACCTGACCTCGTGAAGTGGCTTGCCGATCTCAAGCCAGCCTTTGTGAGGTTCCCCGGCGGCTGCATTGTCGAGGGTCGGTACCTCAGCACGCGGTACCAGTGGAAGTCGACAATCGGCCCGGTCGAGCAGCGCCGGCTCATCATCAACCGCTGGAACGACGAGTTCAAACACCGGCCCGCGCCCGATTACTTTCAATCGTTTGGACTGGGTTTCTTCGAGTACTTCCAGCTTTGTGAGGACGTCGGGGCCGAACCGTTGCCCATCCTGAACTGCGGGATGGCGTGCCAGTTCAACTCGAACGAACTCGTGCCGCTCGATCAACTGGATCCGTACATCCAGGACGCGCTGGACCTCATCGAATTCGCGAACGGCCCCGCCGACAGTCCCTGGGGAAGGCGGCGTGCCGCCATGGGGCATCCAAAGCCGTTCAACATGCGGCTGCTGGGTGTTGGCAATGAGCAGTGGGGCCCCCAGTACGTGGAGCGCTACGCTGCCTTTGCCAAGGTGCTCAAGCAGCGACATCCGGAGGTGCTCCTCGTGTCGAGTGCGGGTCCCCGGCCGGAGGACGACCTCTTTCAGTACCTTTGGCCCAAACTGCGTGACCTGAAAGCGGACGTCGTCGACGAGCATTGCTACGCCAACCCGGCCTGGTTCTTCAACAATGCCGCGCGCTACGACGGCTACGACGCCTCCGGTCCCAAGGTCTTCATGGGGGAGTACGCCGCGCAAAGCGACAAGGTCGTCAGCGTGCTGAACCGCAACAACTGGGAATGCGCCCTCGCCGAGGCCGCCTACATGACCGGGTTGGAGCGTAACAGCGCGGTGGTGACCATGTCCTCCTATGCTCCGCTCTTCGGCCACGAGGAGGGCTGGCAGTGGCGCCCCAACCTGATCTGGTTCGACAACGTCCAGTCGTACGGCACCCCGAGTTACTATGTGCAACAGCTGTTCAGCGTCCATCGCGGGGACGCCGTGCTGCCGGTGCGCGTCGAGGGTCAGGAGCCGCCCACCACCGAACGTCCCGGGCTCTACGCCACCGCCACGCGCGACGCGAAGACGCGCGAGCTCATCCTGAAGGTCGTAAACTCGGCTGCCGAGCCCCGCGTGGCGCAGGTCCGTTTGGACGGGGCGGGGGAAGGTCGCCGGCGCGGCCGGTTGATCCTCCTTGCCGGGGCGAGTCTCGGCGACGAAAACAGCCTCGCCACGCCTCGCAAGGTGGCTCCGGTTGAATCCCGGTTGGCCCTGGAGGGCCCGGTCTTCTCGCACGCGTTTGCGCCGCGTTCGTTCACGGTCCTGCGCATCCCGCAAAAATGACATCGGCCCTGGTGAAGTGCTGCTGTGGGACAACGCGGTGCCGGGCCGGCAGGGGGCGCCGGGCTGGGGGCGGGTCGGTACAGCCTCGAACAGCCTGTCCAACGTGGTTCACCGGCTGCGGCCGAGCCTCCGGGTTTTACTCGCCCGGACAGCCGTCCCACCGGATGATCGAGCTCCTATTCGACTCATGAACGCGCTGCTTCTCCGGATCGGACTGCTGTTGCTGGTTCTTTCGACGGACGCCAGGTCCGCCGAGTTTTGGGTGTCCCCGACCGGTGATGACCGGAATCCCGGCTCGGAATCTCAGCCTTGGGCCACACTGGCACGGGTGCAACGGATGCTGCGGGAACGCGACGCCGCTCCGGGACCGGTGACGGTGTTTCTCAAGGCCGGTGTCTACTATCTGGACCAGCCGGTTCGCCTCGGTGCCGGCGAATCGGGCACGGCGAGTTCACCGGTGGTCATCCAGGCGGTTCCCGGCGAGCGGGTGGTCCTCAGCGGAGGCTCCCGGCTCTCCCTGCGGTGGAGCCCTTTTCGAGAGGGCATCTTCCAGGCCGAAACGCCGGAAGGTCTCGACATGGATCAGCTCTTCGTGAACGGAGCGCGGCTGCCGATGGCCCGCTATCCAAACGAGGACCCTGCGGTGCGCCATTTCAACGGCCATGCCGCCGACGCGGTCAGTCCCGCCCGGGCGGCGCGATGGCAGAACCCCCGAGGCGCCTACGTTCACGCCATGCACGCCTACGAGTGGGGAGACATGCATTGGCGCGTGCTGGGGAAAAAATCCGACGGGACTCTCGAGCTCGAGGGAGGGTGGCAAAACAACCGCCCCAGCCCGATGCACCCGACCTACCGGTTCGTGGAGAATGTCTTTGAGGAACTCGATGCTCCAGGGGAGTGGTACCATGACGCCGGTCGGCGGATCCTCTATTTGATGCCACCCCGGGACACGGACCTCGCCACGGCGGCGGTGGAGGCTGTCCGGCTGCGGCACCTGGTCGAGTTCGCCGGCACGCGCGAGGCGCCGGTGCGCTTCATCACCCTGCGCGGCCTCACCTTCCGCCACGCCGCGCGCACGTTCATGGACAACAAGGAGCCGCTCTTGCGGAGCGACTGGACGGTGTACCGGGGCGGTGCCGTGGTGTTCAACGGCGCGGAAGACTGCGCGCTCGAGGACTGCGACTTCGACCAGGTGGGCGGCAACACGGTCTTCGTGAACCGCTACAATCGCCGCCTCGTGGTGCGCGGCTGCCTGCTCCGGGAAAGCGGCGCCAGCGGCATCGCCTTCGTGGGCGATCCCGCGGCGGTTCGCAGCCCGCTGTTCAACTACAACCAGGCGTTCGACTATGCCACCCTGGATCGCACGCCGGGGCCGATCGGCGACAACTTCCCGGCCGAGTGCCTGGTGGAGGACTGCCTCATCACCCGCAGCGGCCGGTTCGAAAAGCAGACCGCCCCGATCCAGATCTCCATGGCGCAGGGAATCACGGTCCGCCATTGCTCGATCTACGAAGTGCCGAGAGCCGGCATCAACATCAGCGAAGGCACCTGGGGCGGGCATCGCATCGAGCATTGTGACGTGTTCGATACCGTCCGGGAGACCGGCGACCACGGGAGCTTCAATTCCTGGGGGCGTGATCGCTACTGGCACCCCAGCATGTCCGAAGTGGATCGCCAGGTGGCGGCCGACCCCGGTCTGCCGCTGCTGGACGTGGTGAAGCCGATCGTCCTGCACCACAACCGCTGGCGGTGTGATCATGGCTGGGACGTCGACCTGGACGATGGCTCCTCGCATTTCGTGATCAGTGACAACCTGTTTCTCAACGGCGGCCTCAAGTTGCGCGAGGGCTACCAGCGCACCGTCACCAACAACCTCATCGTCAACAACAGCCTGCACCCGCACTGCTGGTATGCCGCCAGCGGCGACGTCTTCACCCGCAACATCGTCATGGGCGCGTACCGGCCGGCCGGGGGCATGCCCGCCGCGAAATGGGGGAGTCTGGTGGACTTCAACCTCTTCACCACCAGCGAGGCCGACCGCGTGCAGTTCGCGGCCCAGCAGTGCGACCTCCACTCCATGGTGGGCGACCCGCTCTTCATGGATCCTGCGCAAGGCGACTTTCGCATCCGCGAAGGCTCGCCCGCCGCGAAGCTCGGCTTCCGCAATTTCGCCATGCACGACTTTGGCGTGAGATCACCGCGGCTCCGGTCGCTCGCCCGGACGCCGACCCTGCCCAAGGTCACGATCGCGCCTGATTTCGCGAGCCCGGCCCGCCCTCCCGAGCCCGGTTATTCCTGGCGGGGTGCGCGAGTACGCGAGATCCGTGGGGAGGAGTTCTCGGCGTACGGCGTGTCCCGCGAAGCGGGCGGGGTGGTGTTCGCCCGTTTGCCCGAATCCTCGCAGGCGTTCCGCGACGGCTTCCGTTCGGGGGACCTGATTCAGAGTGTCGAAGGGAAGCCGGTGGCGGGCGTGGCCGGATTGGCGGAGGCGCTCGCGCGCTCGGGATTGGGCGGCGAGTGCCGCGTCGGCGTCGTACGCCAACAAAGTCCCGTGACAGTCACGCTCCAGGGGTCGGTCGAGCCGCCGCGGCTGTAAACCCGGACGGTGCTTTTCGACGAACCGCCACCCGGTAGGGCGGGCACTCCGTTGCCCGCCGCGTTCGGCGCGCCAGGGACGGCGCGCCCTACCTCCTGTAGGCCGGGTCCCCCGACCCGGCGGGACCGGATTCGGACTTTGACCACGGCCGCGCGGTGGTCATGGTCATGGAGCCTCCGCAAGGCGCTCCGAAGTTGACTTGCCCGGGCGCCTTGGGATCGTGCGAGGCGTTTCGACGCCGCTCAACCGCACAAGCAGCCATGCCTGGTATGACGATGATGACCCGCGCCGGCCTCGGCAGTTGTCTCGAGTCCATTCTGCCCGAGGGGATCGACTTGTTGCGGCAGATGGTTGGCATCAATTCCTTCACCGGGAACCGGGAGGGCGTGGACCGTCTGGGTCGTTTCACGGCGGAGTGCTTTGCACCTCTCGGGTTCGGCGCCGAATTCGTGCCTTCCACGAATCCAGAGTGGGGCGATCACCTCGTCCTCACCCGGCCGGGTCGCGGAACCCGAAGCCTGGCCATGGTGTCGCACCTGGACACAGTCTTCCCCCCCGAAGAGGAGGAGCGGAACGACTTCCGGTGGCGGCCCGAAGGCGACCGCATCTATGGTCCCGGGACCGAGGACATCAAGGGCGGTACGCTGATGATGTGGCTCGTGCTCTCGGCGCTGCGCGCGACTCATGGCGCCCTTTTCGAAGCCGTCACGTGGCGGCTTTTCTGGAACTCGTCGGAGGAGATGTTTTCGCCGGATTTTGGCGACGTTTGCCGCGCGCGATTCCAGCCGGACACCGCGGCGGCGCTGGTGTTTGAGGCGGAAGGCCGTGCGGAAGGGTCCGGCGCGCCGATGCTCGTGGTCGCCCGGAAGGGCCGGGCCACGTGGCGCGTCACGGTCAGCGGCCGCGGCGCCCACGCGGGGGGAAAACACCCGCATGGCGCCAACGCGATTGTGCAACTCGCCGAGACTCTCCGGCGTGTGGCCGACCTCACCGATTACCGCCGGCACCTGACATTCAACGTCGGCCGGGTGAGTGGCGGCACGGTGTTGAATCGCGTGCCGCACGAGGCGTCGGCCGAGGGTGAGTTCCGTTGCTTTGCACCCGAGGTGTTCGCTGCCGCACGGGACAGCCTCGGGAGGCTGTCGGGCGCAGGGGTCGTGCGGAGTCATACGGACGGCTTCCCGTGCCGGGTGCGCACGGAGATTCTCAGCGAGAGCCGACCATGGCCCCGGAATGCGGCCACCGATCATCTCTATGAAGTCTGGGCAGCCGCGGCGGGCGAACTGGGCATCCCGGTGGCACCTCAGGAGCGCGGCGGGCTGAGCGATGGAAACCTGATCTGGGACGCGGTTCCGACGCTCGACGGCCTGGGACCGAGGGGGGACAACGATCATTGCTCGGAACGAAGTCCCGATGGATCGAAGTTGCCCGAGTATGTCGAGGTGAGTTCCTTTGTGCCGAAGGCGATCTGGAACTGCATGGCCGTGGCGCGATTGCTGGACCGGCGTGTTTGAGGCGGTTGGGAGTGGGCAATCCCGGTCGCGGGGTGCTGACACATGTCCATTGCATTCCGCGGCGCCGATGCGCTTGATATCTCGATATGCGATTCCGCTTGCGACCGCGTCCGCCTGGTTTCGGACGCACGTGGCAGCTGCCGGTGGCGTTGTTCGTTCTCGCACGTAGCTTCGTCCTGGGCGAAGTCGTGGGCACCGATTGGGTCGAAGCTCACTACACCAAGTCGGAATACCAGGTGCCGATGCGGGACGGAGTGAGATTGCACACCAGCGTTCTTGCCCCCAAGGACGACCAGACCGCCTATCCCATCCTGCTCCTGCGAACTCCGTATCGTACCCGCCCGTATGGCAGCAGCGCCTACTCGGATTTCGATGGCAGCGTGGCGGCCTTCCTGAGGGACCGCTTCATCCTGGTACGGCAGGATGTTCGTGGTCGCGGCGCCTCGGAAGGCAGCTTCGTCCATGTCCGGCCTTTCAATCCGTCGCGGCAGGGGCCGCAGGATGTGGATGAGAGCACCGATGCCTGGGACACGATCGACTGGCTCGTGAAGCACCTTCCCGGGCACAACGGGCAGGTGGGGGTGTTCGGGATTTCCTACCCGGGGTTCTACACCTCGATGGGAATCATCGACAGTCATCCCGCACTCAAAGCGGCCTCTCCGCAGGCCCCCATTGCCGATTGGTTCATGGGGGACGACTTCCATCACCAGGGGGCGTTGTTCCTGCCGCACGCCTTCAACTTCATCGCGTGGTTCGAACGTGCGCTGGACGATCCGGCCCGCGACGAGGTGGTTCGCTTCGATCATGGCACGCCGGATGGCTACGAGTTCTTCCTCAGGCTTGGCCCCCTGGCCAACGCCGATCGTGTCCATTTCAAGGGTACCCGGCCTTTCTGGAATGAACTGGCGGCCCACCCCAACTACGATGCGTTCTGGCAGGCGCGCAACGTGCGGCCCCACCTCAGGAACGTGCATTGCGCCGTGCTGACCGTGGGAGGGTGGTTTGACGCCGAGGACCTCTTCGGCGCTCTGGCCACCTATCGCGCCATCGAGACTCAAAACCCGGGCCTCACCAATCTGCTCGTCATGGGTCCCTGGGCTCACGGCGACTGGGGCCGGGCCGACGGCGAGAGCCTGGGCGGGGTGGGTTTCCGCGCCAAGACTGGCGTGTTCTACCGCGAGCAAATCGAGTTGCCGTTCTTCCGGCACTTCTTGAAAGGGGACAGCCATTTCGGCCTGCCCGAGGCCTTCGTGTTCGAAACGGGCACGTGCCAGTGGCGTCGTTTCGAGCAATGGCCTCCCGCCGATGCCACCCGCCGGGCCTATTATCTTCAGGCGGATGGCGGTCTCGGAGCGGAGGCGCCCCGGGTCGGCACTGCGGGCACCTTCGACGAGTACGTGAGCGATCCCGCCCGGCCCGTGCCTTACATCCCGAACATCGCGGTGGAGATGACGCGGGAATACATGACCGATGATCAACGGTTCGCGGCGACTCGACCGGATGTCCTGGTGTATGCCACCCCGACTTTGGAGGACGACCTGACCCTCGCGGGCCCGGTTGAGGTCGAGTTGCACGTGTCCACCAGCGGCACCGATGCCGACTGGATCGTGAAGTTGATCGACGTGTACGATCCGAGATACCCGGATCCTTCCCCCAACCCGGCCGGGCTGCGCCTGGGCGGCTATCAGCAACTGGTCCGGGGCGAGCCGATGCGCGGGCGCTTCCGCAACAGCTTCGAGCATCCGGAACCGTTCGAGCCGGGGCGGATCACCCGGGTGGCGTGGACCATGCCCGACGTCTTTCACACGTTCCGGCGGGGACATCGACTGATGATCCACGTCCAGAGCACGTGGTTTCCTTTGGTCGATCGCAACCCGCAGCAGTTTGTGGACGCCTGGAGTGCCCAACCGGCGGATTTCCGCAAGGCCACCCAACGCATCTACCGGGGCGCGGATGCCCTGTCGTCGATCACCGTCCACGTCCTGCCGCCGCGGCGTCCTGCTGACCAGGCAGCCGCGCCTGGTTCTCTGGAGCCGTCGCCGTAAGCCCAACGCCACCGCGGACTGGCGACCGCAGGGCGAAGCTCCCACAGGATGGCGACCCCATCGACCTTGAGCCGGCTCGCCAGGAGAGCCGCTCGACGGGGTTCATGGATTTCAAACGCCCGATCGACCCCGCCGTCCGCGGGATGCGACTTCCGCGGAGCTGAGTGCGAGGCGGCGGATGGCCTCCGCGTTCGAGGCAAACGCCAGGTGCGAGAGGTCAACCTCGCGCGGATCTCGAATCACCAGCTCGTCCACTTCGGAAACGGCGCTGGCGGCGGCGAAGTGCTCCACGCGGCCACGATAGAAGAGGTCCAGCACGGGGGTCACCAGACCCTGGTACGGATACTCATTGGGGAGGGTCAGGAAGAAGTCCAGGGCCGGCGCCTCGATCCCAATCTCCTCCCGGATCTCCCGGCGCAACGCTTCCTCGGCCGTCTCGCCGACATCCACGAATCCGCCGGGCAGCCCCAGTTTGCCCTTCCCGGGATCATGAGCGCGCCGCAACAGGAGCAACCGGCCCTGGCCGTCGGTGAGCAGCGCCGCCACGCCGGCGATCGGGTTGATGAAATGGCCGTAGCCGCACCGGGTACAACGGTGGCAGAGCGCTGACTCGACCCGGACGGCCGCGGAACCGCACCGGCTGCAGTACCGGAAGCGCTCGCTGGTTGGGACGTCCGGGGTGGGCACGGGCGGTCCGTTCTCCCTTCGGCACTCTATGCCATCCAGGACCTGGCCCGGTTCTCCGTGGCCTTCAACACCTGCGCCGCAAGCGCCACATCTTCGGTGACCTGGAAGTCGAACATCCCCACGACGCAGAAGTCCGCCCCGTTCTCGAAGGCATACTGGAATCCGGCCTTGGGAGGGATGGCGCCCGCGGCAAGGACCTTGTAAGCAAGCCAGGGACGTTCGAGTTCCTGCATGAACCGGATCGTCGCGTCGGGATCCATGCACCAGTAGTTGTCGATGGCGTAGTTGTCGATCACCTCCTGCATCTGGTCCGGGCGGCGCCGCGACCAGTAATTGGTGCTGTGGAGGGTCTTCATGTAAAAGTCCGGATTCAGCCCCGCCTTTTCGACGGTCATGGGCGTGCGCAGTTCGTGGCCGGCCACACCGGCGATCAGGCCTTGGGCCTTCACCAACTCCAGGAACCGACCAATCCGGTCCACGTCGCCTTCGCGTGTCCAGGCGTCTCCGTAATTCCCGACGAGCACGGCGCCGACGACGCCGGCGTCGACCGCTTCCTGGATGCAGGCCTTCATGCCGGTCTCGCCCTTGTCGGGGGCCAGTTGGGCGAGACATTGCATGCGCCCTCCCTGGGCGCGGTACTTGCGGTAGATCGCCAGCGCCTGTTTGTCCGAGGGGGTGAAGATCATGGTGTTGATGCCCTGCTGCTCGCAGGTGGACCAGGTCTCCATGATCTTCGGCTCCGTGAAATAGGCCTTGAGCAGGTTCGAGACGTAGATCAGGTCGCGGCTATGCGCGTAACCGCTGATGAGATTGCCCCCGCAGATCAAACGGCTCATTTGCACCTTCCCGATGCGGCCTGTCGGCAAAGGCGCCCGGGAGGCCGCGGCAGGCGGGGCGGCAGCGGCAGGTTGTGCGGTGAGGGCGTACTCCTCCAGGCTGGCCACGAGGGGCGCGGCCAGGGTGGCGGCTGTGGTTCGTCGAAAAAAGATCTGCGACTTTCAGGTGCGGTCATAAACTTCGCTCGGCCCCGGCATCGGGAGAATCCGAGGGCGAGATGGGGGCAATACAACTTGGTTTCTCCCAAGAGCGCAATTGTGCTGTCATCCGGACCTGACCCCGGCCAGCACATGCTGGGGGATGGTGGGCGAGCGTCCTCGTGAGCCGTCGTGCAGGCCCGGTCGGAGCCGCGGCTCGGCCCAGCTTCGCCCGCCGAGCGGTTTCTCTCTCAGATGGTGGCTTGAGACATGTTTGGGACATGTTTGGGTTTGCCGCTGGTCCGGCCCGACCGCATTCTCCGCGGGATGAACAACGCTTGGTTCCGGGCCTTCCCTGCCGCGCGCGCGGCGCGATCGCATCGTGGTTCCCGCGGGCAGCCGCTCGCGGCAAGTCTGTTCGCTGGAAGTCTGATTCTCATGCTGGCTGTTCCCATCGGCTGTTCGAGTACCGCCCGACGTCCCGGTCGCAACCTGCCGACCTCCGCCTACCCTCGGACGGCGCACACGAACGTGGCCGAGACGCTCCACGGCACTGTGGTGGAGGATCCGTACCGCTGGCTGGAAGACGACAACGCCCCCGAGACCAAGGCTTGGGTCGAGGCGCAGAATGCCGTGACCTTCGCCTACCTGGAGCGCATTCCCGAGCGCCTGCCGCTCAAGCAGCGCCTGACCGAGCTTTGGAACTACGAGCGGTACGGCGTGCCGTTCAAACAGGGGGGGCGCTACTTCTACGCCCGCAACGACGGGCTCCAGAACCAGTCGGTTCTCTACGTGGCCGAAAGCCTCGAGGCGGAACCCCGGGTGCTCCTGGACCCGAACGCGCTTTCAAAGGATGGCACGGTCGCCCTCACCGGTTCCTCCGTCAGCCATGACGGGGCGCTCATGGCCTACGGCGTTGCGGTTGCAGGCTCGGATTGGCAGGAATGGTGGGTGCGCGACGTCCAGTCGGGGCAGGACAAACCCGACCATCTCCGGTGGGTGAAGTTTTCCTCGGCTTCCTGGACCAAGGACGGCGAAGGGTTCTTTTACAGCCGCTACGACGAACCGACGGAGGAGCAGCGCCTGACCAAGGTGAACTACTTCCAGAAGCTGTATTACCACCGCGTAGGCACGCCGCAGGCCGAGGATGTACTTGTCTACCACCGGCCCGACCAGAAGGAATGGGGATTCGGCGGCACCGTCACCGATGACGGACGCTATTTGATCATCACCGTCACCCA
Source organism: uncultured Verrucomicrobiota bacterium (assembly GCA_964535555.1). GTDB lineage: Bacteria > Verrucomicrobiota > Verrucomicrobiia > Limisphaerales > J093 > DSVZ01. The sequence goes on along the minus strand of CAZHUS010000015.1, from coordinate 88,302 downwards.
GGGAACCGATCCGAAGAACCGCGTGTTCTACAAGGACCTGCAGGTCGCGGACGCCCCGGTGGTCGAGTTGCTCAACGACTTCGACGCGTCGTACAACTTCGTCGACAACGATGGCCCCGTGTTCTGGTTCCACACTGATCTCAACGCCCCCCGCGGACGGTTGGTGGCGATCGACACCCGGGCGCCGCTGCGCGACCAGTGGAAGGAACTCATTCCCCAGTCGAGCGAGACCATCCAGGCCGTCAGCACGGTGAACCAGCAGTTCTTCGTCAACTACCTCAAGGACGCCAGCACCCGGGTGCGGATCCATGATCTGACCGGGGGGTTGGTGCGCCAGGTCGAACTCCCCGGGCTGGGCACCGCTTCCGGGTTCGGCGGCAGGCGGACGGACACCGAGACTTTCTACGCGTTCACCAGCTTCAACACGCCCTCGGTAATCTACCGCTTCGACCCGGTCACGGCGACGAGCACGGTGTTCCGTCGGCCCAACGTGGCCTTCAACCCCGGGGACTACGAGACCCGCCAGATCTTCTATGAGAGCAGGGACGGGACGCGCATCCCGATGTTCATCAGCCATCGCAAGGGCCTGAAGCCCAATGGACGCACCCCAACCCTCCTGTACGGCTACGGCGGCTTCAACATCAGCCTCACGCCCGCCTTCTCGGTGGCCAATCTCGTCTGGATGGAGATGGGCGGCATCTACGCCCTGCCGAATCTCCGTGGAGGCGGTGAGTACGGCGAGGAGTGGCACCAGGCCGGGACGAAGCTGCGCAAGCAAAACGTCTTTGACGATTTCATCGGCGCCGCCGAGTGGTTGATCGCCAACGACTATACCCGCCCGGACAAGCTTGCCATCTCCGGCGGCAGCAACGGTGGCTTGTTGGTCGGGGCCGCCATGACCCAGCGGCCGGACCTCTTCGGCGCGTGTCTCCCGGCCGTGGGCGTGATGGACATGCTGCGCTTTCACAAGTTCACCATCGGCTGGGCCTGGACGAGTGACTACGGCTCGCCTGACAATGCCGAGGAGTTCGGCGCTTTGTTGAAGTACTCGCCGTATCACAACCTCAAGCCCGGCGTGCGCTATCCTGCAACCTTGATCACCACGGCGGATCACGACGACCGCGTCGTGCCTGCCCACAGCTTCAAGTTCGCCGCCCGGCTCCAGGAGACACATCGCGGCAGCAACCCGGTGTTGATCCGGATCGAAACGAAAGCCGGACACGGGGCGGGCAAGCCGACCACCAAGCTGATCGAAGAGGCGGCCGACCGGCTCGCCTTCCTGGTTCAGACCCTCAACGTGAAGGGCTGAGCGGACGGCGCGGGATCGGTTCTCGCCGGGTACCGAACAGAACAACTCATCCACTGGGAGCTTGCCATGGCGCGAGCTTCGCTCCATTGTCCGCGGCCATGGCGAGCAGGCTGCCCCCTTTGCTCAAGGAAGCACCCTTCAACGTCCTCGCGGAGTTCGGGCACCGCGCGGGGCGAATACATCTTCCACCCAACACCGAGCTGTTCCATCCGGGTCAGGCCTGCTCCACGATGTACCTCATCATCGGGGGCAAGGTGCGGGTCTCTCTCCCGGCCACCCGCGGGGGCGAAGTGCTGCTGTACCACGTTCAAGCCGGGCAGGGGTGCGTGCTCTCGGCGGCAGCGATTATTGCCGGCACCCCTTTCCCGGCGCGATCCGTGGTCGAGCGTACCGTGAGTGGCTATTCGGTCTCGGCGGCGGACTTCAAGGACTGGGTGAGCCGTCACGCGTTCTGGCGCGAGTACTCGCTGCGGCTGGTGGCCACGCGGATGGCCGATCTGCTCGGCCGTCTCGCCGGCCATCTGTCCGCCTCCGCCGGCGACGCCGCCGGCGACGCCGGAGAACCCCCGTTACCCCCTCTCAGCGCGGAGGTGACGCGCGGCCCGGGTTTGGGAAGGGCCACCCGCACCTGAGCGGCCTTCGCGGCGCAAGCACGGCATCGTCGAACCCGCGGCCGGGATCAACCGCCTTCCCGCCAGGTCTGCCACCTGAGGACTCCGAGCAACTCCAGCCCCTGGTCCGGTTCCCTGCACCGGAGATGCACCGAAACGTGAAGTAGCTATTTCACGTTCCTGTGCGGCCTCGACCTCCAGGATCCGGCCCACGTCCGGCTCGCGGTGCGCCTGGCTGAAGGTCGGTTCGCCGCAACTCGCATGAACGAAGCAGCCGGGAAAGGCGCCCAGCTCGGCCCCGCTCGGCGCCCACCCGCCCGGCGACCCGCCCGTTGACGGACCGACTTCGAGTGGTAGGCTCCATTCGAAGTCAGCATTATGCCCGTTGAGCCGCCGTATGGAGTGATCTGGAACCGGCTGAAGGCCGGCAAAGTGGTGCCCTTTCTGGGAGCAGGAGCCTCGTTTGTGGGTCGACCCGACGACCCTCAGGTGTGTTGGGCTCCGGGCCAGTCTTCCTTTCTGCCCAGCGGCGGCGAGCTGTCCCGGTTTCTGGCGGATGAGGCCAGCTTTCCTTCCATCGACCCCTACGACCGGGATGATCTCGGCAAGGTCGCGTCTTACTACGCGGACGTGTCCGGCCGGAAGGCGTTGCGCGAACGCCTGCGCGAGTTGCTGAACCAGAACTTCCGGCCGGGTCCGTTGCACGAACTCCTCGCGGCGCTGCCCGGTCCCCAGGTGATCGTGGTCACCAACTACGACACGCTCGTCGAAGCGGCCTTCCGCGCCGCGGGCAAACCCTATGACCTGGTCGTGTATCCCGCGGACCGGAAGGACTTCGGCAACGCCATCCTCTGGTGGCCCCATGGCCGGTCCGAACCCGAGTTTGCGGTTCCGAACGAACTGGACCAGCATATCGATCTGACGCGAACCACGGTGATCTACAAGATGCACGGCAGCATCGGCCCGGAGAACGCGAAGTGGGACAACTTCGTCATCACCGAGGAGGACTACGTCGAGTTCCTCTCGCGCATGACCGCCAACACCGCGGTGCCGTCGCTTTTCTACCAGCACTTCCGCGAGCGCAGCTTCCTCTTTCTGGGCTACAGCCTGCGCGACTGGAACCTGCGGGTGGTGCTCAAGAACCTGTCGAAACACCTCGCCGCGCGGGAGCGTAGCGGCGAGACCGGGGACGGCGAAGTGATGCCGGCGTGGGCCATCCAACGGCGGCCCTCCGAACTCGAAAGCCGGCTCTGGGAGAAACGGCAGGTGGGCATCTTCGACGTGTCGCTGGACAAGTTTGTCGAACGGCTCCGCCAACGTCAGGGGAACTGACCATGACCGCGCCCCTTGCCGCCTGTCCGTACGTCGGTCTCCAGCCTTACACCGAGGAGCAACACGATTTCTTCTTTGGCCGGACGCGGGACACCCGCGTGATCGTCTCGAACTTGTACGCGTCGCCGCTCACGGTGCTCTACGGGGACAGCGGCGTGGGCAAGAGCTCGGTCCTGCTGGCCGGCGTCGTGCCGCGATTGAAGGCGGACCCGCGCACCGCCGTCGTGGTGTTTCGCGAATGGCATCAGCCTCAAGCGCAGCAGTTGTTGAAGCTGCGCTGTCTCGAGGCGGTGACGAGCGCTTCCGGCAAGCGGCCGGACGTCCCCGTGAGCTTGACGCTGGATGACTTCCTGTTCGAAGTGGCGGCCCGGTTTCGTGGCACCACCCTCCTGATCCTGGATCAGTTTGAGGAGTACTTCCTCTACAACCCGCCGTCGGCTGCCGAGGATTCGCTCGACGCCGGCCTGGCTCGCGCCATCAACCGCGACGAGGTCCAGGCGAATTTCCTCATCGCCCTGCGAGAAGACGGTCTTGCCAAGCTGGATCGCTTCCGGGTCCGCATCCCCCAATTGCTGAGCAACACGCTGCGGCTGCGGCACCTCGACGCCGACGCGGCGGAGGAGGCCATCCGGGAACCGCTTCGGGTGCACCGGGAACGGTCGCCCGAGGCGGCGGCGCCGACCCTGATCGAGCCGGAACTCGTGGCCGCCGTGCTTTCCCAGGTGCGCCGGGACCAGGTGGCGCTTCACCACGCGGCTGGGACTGGTTCAGCCGCCGGGGACAAAACCAAGGCCCATATCGAAACCCCGTATCTCCAGCTCGTCATGACCCGGCTCTGGGAGGAGGAGATCGCCGCCCAGTCCGGCGTCCTCCGCCTGGCCACGCTCCAGGCGCTGGGAGGGGCGGGTCAGATTGCGCGGACCTATCTGGATGGCGTGATGGAACAGATCGACGCGACCGGTCGGGAGTTGTGTTCCCGGTTCTTCGACCGGCTGGTCACGCCCTCCGGCAGCAAGATCGCCCAATCGACGGAGGATCTGACCAACTACGCCGGGGACCTCACCGGGGACGTCGCCGGCGTGTTGAAGAAGCTCGGCGACTCGCGGATCCTGAGGAGCATTGTGCCGGCCACGGCCCAGGCCGGGGGCGTTCGATACGAGATCTTTCACGACGTGATTGGCGCGGCGATCCTGGATTGGCGTCGACGCTTCCTCGCCAGGAAGGCCGCGATCGAGGCCGAGCAACGCGCCGCGGCCGAGCTCGAGATCCAGCGTCAGGAAGTCGATCGGACCCGCCAGCTTTGCAGTGAACGGGAACGGGCGGCCGAGGAACGAATCCGGGCGGCCCGCAAGATCCGGCGGCTGACCGCCCTTGCCAGCGGGACCGTGCTGATCGCGGTGCTGGCGGGCGTCGGGGCCTGGACCAGCCTCAGTCGCATGCGCCAGGCGGAAGCCCAGCGGCGCCTCGCGCAGGAGCAGCAGGCCCTCGCGGACACCGCCCGCACCGAGGCGGAAACGCGCAGCGCCGAAGCGAATCGCTGGGCCGAGGCGGCCAGGCACCTGGCGGACGAGGCCAACACCGCCGCCCGGAAGGCGCAGGAAGACACCGAGCAGGCCCGGCGGGCGAACCAGGCTGTCGTCGAGGCCTTGCAGGCGCAACTCGAGGAGGCCCGCAGGCTGATCGAAACCTATTCGCAGCAGGCGGGCGCCAACGCCAAACTTGCCCGCGAATATCTCGACCAGGCCAAGCAGGCGCAGGCCGAGCTGGACAAGGCCCGGGCGAATGCGCAGGCCTCCGACGCGAAGGCGACCAAGGCGCGCGAAACCGCGGTCGACACGGAGCGACGCCGGTGGGAGACGGAGAACAAGGCGGCAGCCGCCCGCGAGGGTGCCAACGAACTGATCAAGCAGACCGACATGATCCGCCAGATGCAGAAGGGGAAGTAGACGTTTGGACCCCCGAGATACGCGGCCGGCTCACTGGTCCAGCTCCGCGAGCCCACGCGAGGCTTGCCGGGTTGGTCCATCCTTAACTGCCTCGGCGGGAGTTGAAGCGCCGGAGATCCGCCAGGACCGAGTTCGCTGTGCGCTCCTCGTGGTGCTGAGGTAGGAACTCAAGGACCAGCGGCGTTGGTTGCGTTTTGGCTCGCAGTTCGAGAACTTGGAGGCGGTCCAGATGGAAGTGAGACTCGGGCCAGGGGGATTGGCACGTAGTAGGGATCGCTTCAGACGGTCAGGCGCCGAACCGGTTCAGTCGCCGACTATGAGATGGTGCACTCCACCGTGGTGACTTGGCCATTTGACACGGAAGTACGTCGGTGCATACTTTGTGCTAACCTATGCAACCGATGCCCGACAAGGTCGCCGAACGCTTGAAGAAAGCGGAGCTGAAGCGCCTCATAAAACAAGCGGCTGGAGGCGATACAGAGGCGGCGAAGCAGCTGATCGGACCGTTCATCGCTGATGACGAAGAGCTGATCACGCATGGAATCACGGCGGAGTTTGGCCTCATAAAAACCTATGACTTCGTTTTTCTCACCAACAAACGGATGGGCGATCTCGAAATCACGCCGCTTACCGGGAATCTCACGGTGGAAATTGCCTATCTGGAAAGGGTCGACGCCATCGTGATCAGCCAGCCCGCTTTCCCACTCCTGCTGCGCCTCGCTATCTGGCTATCGTATCCTATCGTGCCGGTGGTCACTTTTCTATTCATGCAGAGCTTCTTCCTGGCATATGATCTGGAGCTCTTTAGTTGGGTCGCGGGTGGAATGGGAGCAGCAGTGGCCCTATTTGTCCTGCACAGGGCATTCATCCCGTCGGTGAGACGTATCTTCCTCCGGTTCAAGAAGTCCGGCATCTGGCTAAAGTTGTACGGCCATCCTGTTGGCGTGCTTGTGTTCGCAGACCGCAACCGTTTCGCCATGTTGACTTCGCTCGCCCGGATGGTTTCTGAGCTTAGGAGTAGGTTGCGGACGGAGGCGGACTGAACTCGCACTCTCGAACCCATGTACACCGCCCGGCAAGCCAACACGAAACCGTCCGTTTTTATTTCCTACCGGCGGGTGGACAGCGGCTACGTTACTGACCGGATATTGGAGTACCTCAAAAATTGTCTGCCCGGGGTAACGGTATTCCGCGATTTGGACTCCATTCCATTGGGTAAGGACTTCCAGAGCTGTATTGAGCAAGCACTGGCAACCTGTCGAGTCGTCCTCGTAGTCATTGGACCCCATTGGCTTGAAAGCCGTGGTCCGAGCGGCGCCAGGAGAATCGATGACCCGGATGACTTTGTGAGAAGCGAGATCCTATTTGCACTCAAGAGCTCGGCCACCGTCATTCCGCTGTTGGTGGAGGGCGCGGTAATGCCGGCGCAAGCTGAAATCCCGGAGAACATCAGACGGTTGGCAACCCTGAATGGAACCCAGATCCGCCGTGATCCTGATTTCCGTCGAGACATGGCGCGGGTCGTGCGGGAACTCAAGATTACTCTGTCTTGGAGAGCTGAAGCCACAGACGGTGGCCGAGATCTTCCGTTTGGAGCCCTGGGCTGAGACTCCCGCGTGGGCTAAGTCCTTCACTCTTGAGTGTTAGCGAGGGTTCCAAACGGTTCCTCCCGTTAGTTCCAAGGTCATCACTCGCTCCCCCACGCCGTCAACGGCAGGCCCTGGAGTATGCGGAGGAGTTGGCGAATGCGCCATGCTTGACGCGCCGACGCCAAAGCGGTAGAGACCTCGGCCTTTCGGGTCGGTGCCCATGTCAGCTACTGCGCCCGGCGGCCTGCGCGCACCCGAGAGGGTGGCGGCCGTGTAGATAATCGGACAACGTCTGGACAGAACAAAGTGCCAAACAACGCAATGAACGTAGCCATCGTACGAAAGAACACCAAGCTCACCCTGCTGCTCTCCGCCGCCATGTTGCTCACGGCCATCGGCAGCAGCTTCGAAGTGTCGGCGGGACAGGAGAAGCTGGCCGAGAAGATCGCGGAAGCCAGCAAGGAGGTCACCCGGACGCGCGATCAGCTTCAGGCGACCATGACCGCGCTGACCGCGATGGTTCGACAGAAGGAGGGCGATCTGAAGCCGGCCTATGCCACCTATACCTCCGAAGTGGCGAAGACCCAGACCGCCGGCGAGTGGACCCGTCAGTGCGCCGTCAACATGAAGCAACAAAGCGCCAAGTACTTCGGCGAATGGCAGGAGGAGTTGAAGGGCCTGAACAATGACAAGCTGCGCAAGCAGGCCGAGAAACGCCTGGCCAAAGTCCAGAAGAGCTATGACAAGGCGGCGCAGGCCCTCGAGACCGCCGGCACCAAATTCCGGCCGTTCCTGTCCGACCTCGCCGACATCGAAAAGGTGCTGGCCAAGGACATCACCGCCGGCGGGATGAAGTCGCTGCGAAGCACCGTTTCGAGCGCGGAGTTCAATCTCGGGCCGATCCGCCGCTCGATCGACACGGCCATTGCGGAGCTCGAAAAGGTCTCCGCGGGCTTGCAGCCCGAAGCCAGGAAGTAACGATCCTCGTTCCTCAAGGGGAGGCGGCTGCGCCTCCCTTTTTTTGTCATCCCTGGCGTCCTGGCTCAGGCCAGGAGTTCCTGGATCTCCTCCCAGCTCAGCGCGGACGCGAACTGTTCCTCGTCACCCACCGTCGCGCGGATGATCTCGCGTTTGCGGTTCTGCAGGGCGAGGATCTTCTCCTCGACGGTGTCGCGCGTGATGAGCTTGTAGCTGGTGACCACCCGGGTTTGGCCGATCCGGTGAGCGCGATCGGTGGCCTGGTCTTCCACCGCCGGGTTCCACCACGGATCGAAAAGGACCACGGTGTCCGCGGCAGTGAGGTTCAACCCGACGCCGCCCGCCTTGAGGCTGATGAGGAACACCGGGATCGCGGGGTCGGTCTGGAACCGTTGGACCACGGCGGCGCGGTCCGTGGTCGAGCCGTCCAGGTACGCAAAGGGAATGTCGGCGGCGGCGAGGCGCTCCTTCAGGATCGAGAGCATGCTCACGAACTGACTGAACACGAGCACGCGATGCCCGCCGTCGATCACTTCCTCGAGCAGTTCCTCGAACAGGTCCAGTTTGCCGGAGGCCTGTGCGGGATCGACCCCCTCGAGTTTGAGGAGTCGCAGGTCGCAGCAGACCTGGCGCAGCCGCAGCAACGCGTTGAGGACGAGCATCCGGCTCCGCGCCAGGCCCTGGCTCCCCACGGCGTCGAGCACTTCTTTCCGCGTGGCCTCGATCAGTTGCTGGTACACGCCGCGTTGCGCCGGGGTCAGTTCGCAGAACGAAACCTGTTCGAGCTTCGCTGGCAGGTCGGCCGCCACGTCTTTCTTGAGCCGGCGCAGGAGGAAGGGCCTGAGGCGGCGCGCCAGCCTCGCCTGGGCTTCCTGATTCCGGTCACGGCTGATCGGCAGTTCGTAACGTTCGCGAAAGTCCTTCGCCGCCCCCAGGTAGCCCGGCATGAGGAAGTCGAAGATGGACCAGAGATCCAGCACGGAGTTTTCGAGCGGGGTGCCGGTTAGAACCAGTCGGTGGGCCGAACGCACCGCCTTCACCGCCTGCGCATTCTGGGTCGCGCGGTTCTTGATGTGCTGGGCCTCGTCAAGGACCACGGTGTCGAATTCGAACGCCCGGTAACGCTCGGCATCCCGGCGGATCAAGGCGTAGCTCGTGATGACGATGTCCGCACCCGCCAGGTCTCCGAAGCGGCCATGTCGATCCGGGCCGTGCAAGGCCAGGACCTTCAACTCCGGCGTGAACCGCTGCGCCTCCGCCGTCCAGTTGAACACCAGGCTTGTCGGACACACGACCAGCATCGGGGGGCAGGCGGGTGTGGTCTGTCTTACAAACCGCAGGAAGGCGAGTGCCTGGAGCGTCTTCCCCAGGCCCATTTCGTCGGCGAGGATGCCGCCGAATCCGTTCTCGCGCAGAAAACGGAGCCAGGCGACGCCGTGTTTCTGGTAGGGACGCAGGACGCTTTCGAGGTCGCCGAGGGGCGGGCATTCGAGGCGGGCCTCGCCGCGTTGGCGGGCGGCGCGTTCCTTCCAGGACGTCGGGGCCTGGACGCGCCAGGTGGGGTGCTCACGCAGGGCGGCGTCCAGAAATCCCGCCTGGGTGCTGCTCAGGCGATAGCCCTGCGCGTGTTGTTGGGGGGCGCAGTCGAGCAGGACCTCCTGCAGTTCCTCGACGGCGCCCGTATCGATGACCGCGAACTTGCCATTGCGAAGTCGCGTGTGGTTCTGTCCGGAAAGCACCAGGCGCTGGATTTCCGCCGGCGGAAACGCCTCACCGCTGCTGGACGCGAAAACGACACCCAGGTCGAACCACTGCACGCCGGACGGGGTGATCTCGAAGCGTGGTTCGACGCGTTCGAGGTTCTGCGAAAAGCTTCGTTCGAGTCGTTCTTCCAGGCTGACCTCCCATTCGCGCTGGAGCCGGGGGAACTCCTTCGCCAAGAACGTCAACACGCCGTTCTGGCCAGACAATTGCAGTCTGCCCTGGCCATCGGGTCCCGCAAATCCACTGCGCTGGAGGCGCGCCAGGGCCGCCCTTTCTGCCGCCGGATCCCGGGTGGCATACCGCGTGGGGACTTCGGGGTCGGGGAGCCAGACGCTGTCGTCGGGCGAGGTGACGCCGACGGTCATGATGCGTTTGCCGTAAAGGCATTGGAGCAGCGCGCTCAACTGCGCCAGGCCGCCGCGGAGCTCGAGCAAAAACCGGGGCGGTTGCGGTTCGAGGCTGAAGTCTTCCAGCCGGAAATTCGCCTCCACCTGGCCGGCAGCCTGCAGTGGCGGCCATTGCTGGGTGAGGAAAACCGGGACCTGCCACCGCGGGATCTGGACGGGCGCTTCGAGGACTTTCGTGGCCGACGCCGGCAGCCCGAGCGGCTGGAACGTGTCGTTCCGCCAGACCCAGTCGCCAATCCGGACGAGGTTGGCGGCTGGCTTTGGCGCGGAGAGGGTGATCTCACCCTGGGGTTCGAGCGTGGCGCGCAAGGGCAGCGTGAACGGTTCGCGCGACACCTTCAACTCGCGGTCCTTTCCGAGCGTGAGGTGGGGATGCCCCACCAGGAGCGGGAGCAAAGCCGCCAGGTCCTTCGCCTCCCACTGCAGCAGGGCGGGGATTTCGCCCCGGGTGAATTGCTCGATCCGGTCCAGCACGGCGTTGTCCTGATCCGAGAAGGCGAACGACCGGTCCTTCGGCAGGGCGTTTAGCGGGCACCGACCACCCCGCCAGGTCGCCTCGAACACGAGCAGGATTCGGCCGCGGGCAAGCGCCTGGGTGAAGTTCGGGGGCAGGATGATCGACAGGGCGGCGGGTTCACCTTCCGGCGAGCGAGCCAGCGCCGGAGGCCGGGGAGGCTTGGCGGGAGCGGCGGCGGGTTGGCCGGGAGTCGCGGGTCGCGCGGCGGATGGAGGAGCAGGAGTGGTCTTGGTGGGCTGCTGGGACCGGAGCCAATGCAGGCCGACGGCGACCACATGGGTGCAGATCTTGCCCCATTCACGGGCGTCGCGGCACGTGCAGAGATTCTCCATGTCCACGTGATTCTGGATCACGAGAGAGGCGCGGAAGGAGATGTCACCCACCTGGACGACGCCGCGAAGCAACGGGGGCGCCCAGTATGAACTGAGCACCTGGCCCTGCTCGAGGGTCGCCCGAGCGCGCTTCATCACGTCCCAACCGGCCGCCTGGCTGAGGAGCGCTTCTGTGAGTTCCACCGGCATCGCGGCCTGCACTATGCCGTCCCGGTCCGGCCGGGTTCAAGCGATGGCGGCGGGCGCGAGCGAGTTGCCGCCTGGTCGGGTCGCGCTATGATGCCCGGGTTCCCGGTCGACGAGCACGGACAGTATGCAACCCAACGTTTGTAGCGGGCAGGAGGCGCGACGGTGCTGATCCAATCGGTTTGTTACCAGGGAATGCTCGGCGGGCCGCGGAGCATGGGCAAGGTCGGGGCGGCCTTGGTCGATCATCTCGTCCGCAAGGGGTATCGCACCTATTTCTGGCCCTGGGACAACGACTACATGCGGGGGTACTGGCCCGAGGAGGTGGACCGGTTGGTGATTGAAAGCCCGGAGGGTCTGGAGGTGGACCAGAGCCTGACGTTTGGCTCGGTCTTGAGCGCGCGCCAGAGGCATTGGGCGCGGCAGACGGTGGTCTGGCTGTACCACGAACTCAACCGCGTTCCCCCGAACCTGGTGGAGGAGATCAACTCGAACGATCACGTCTACGCCACCAGTTCATTTGTGCGCCAGGTCTTCCTCGCTCACGGCGTGCGCGTCCCCGTCAGCGTCCTGGCCCACGGGATTTACCCGCAGGATTACCCGTTCGTGGCGCGGCGCCGCGAGGGCGAGTTCGTCTTTCTGTGCGTGGCGGAGGCCACGTCCCGAAAGAACCTCCCCATGCTGGTGGACTGTTTCGAGAAGGCCTTCGCCGGCCGGAAGGACGTGCGGCTGATTCTCAAGGTCGGCATCCACTCGGCCGACACCCTGCAGGAGCAGATCGGCCGGTCCGACCGCGTGACGCTGGACACCAGGCTGCTTCCAGCGGAGCGCGACCTCGCGGAACTCTACGGGCGCGCGCACGCTTTTGTGCTGCCGACCCGGGGGGAGGGATTCGGCATGCCGGTGCTTGAAGCCCTGGCCACCGGGTTGCCGGTGATCGTCACGGGTTACAGCGGTCCGCTCGATTTTTGCACGGCGGAGAACTCGTATCTCCTGGGAATCCGGGGATTGGTCGACAGCGATCCCGGTTGTTTTCCTCATCTCCCCGGGCAGTGGGCTGATCCGGACCCCGACCATCTGATTCACCTGATGCGGCACGTCTACGAAAACTACGACGAAGCGTTGCACAAGGGAGCGGTGGCGAGCCGGATGGTACACACCGCATGGACTTGGGAGCAGCAACTATCCAGGATCTACCCGGGGACCGGCCATCGGTAGGTCGAGTCTCCGAGCGGGCCGGGTCAGCCTTCGGAGGATGGCGGCTGGCGAGGACCCTCGCCCCACCGGCCGGCGGATTTGCACTTGGGCCGCTCTCAACCTACCGTGAGCGCAACTCAGACAAGCCCGATGAATTCCGCCACCGGCAGATCTCCCAGTGTTGCGATCGCGATCTCGGTCGGCCATCCCGAAGCGAAGTTGTTGCGGTCAGTCCTCAGCGTGCTATGGCAGCTCAAGCCTGCCGATGAGTTGTTCGTGGTCTCCGACCGGCCCGGGGAGTTGCCGGATTGCTCGCGCCTACGGAAGTTCGGGAGGCGGATCACTTGGATCGAGCGGGCCGGACACGGCGCGGGCGGCGATGCCAGGATTGTGTTGCGTCAGGCGAAGGCGGACTGGCTCAAGCCGCTCGATGCGGACGACGTGCTCGCGCCCTTCGCGCTTGAACTGCTGCGGCGGGCGAACCCACCCCTTCCCGGCGACATCCAGGTTTTCCTGGGAGGGCACTTCCTCATCCAGAACGACCGGTATGCCGGACGGGTCGGGCTTTCCAAACGCCAACTCGCCTCCGGACTGGCACGGAACGATCTACCCGCCAGCGCGACCTTCATTCGCCGTCGCGCGCTGAAGCAGCTTCCAGCCGACGTCTTTCAGGAGGGGCGTTGGGCGGTCTGGCACCCGCTGAGGGATCGCTTCGGGCCGGGTTGCTTTGCCCTCACGTCGGCGCCGGTCTGTTACTGTTCGCCCCAGCGGGGGCATCGGATCGGCCGGGCAGGTCGGGGACCGGCGCCAGTCCGCTCGGCGAGCACCGGCCTTCCGCTCCAGAAGATGCGTTCCCCGCGTCGGTTGGTCCGTGTGCAGGCCTCATGAGAACCCCCGCCCCTCGTCCGCCGACGATTGCGATTGTGGTCCCCGTCCACAACATGGCGCGGCACCTGTTCAGAGCGGTGACGAGTGTTCTCCCTCAACTTGGGTCGGAGGACGAGTTGATCGTGGTGGACGATGGCTCGGCGGACCTGAAGCGTCTGGGCGATCTGGAGCCGCTGGCGGACCTGTTTACGCTGTTGCGCAACCCGACGCGCCGGGGTGTTTCCTTCAGCCGCAACCGCGGGATCCGTCACGCCCGGGCGGAGTGGATCAAGCTGTTGGACGCGGACGACGTGCTCGCGCCCTTTGCGCTGGACCTGCTGCGTCAGGCGGCGCCCATGCCGGCCGAGGTGCATGCCGTGGGGGGCGGTTGCCACCGCGTCGTGGACGAGGAGTACAAGGACTATCTTTCGGATACGCACGAGAGCCTGCAGCGGATCCGGGAGAGGGTACCCATGCTCCCCAGCGCCACGTTCGTGCGTCGGAGCGCGTTGCTGGAGACCGGCCTGTTCGACGAGCGCATAGATTCGGAGCAGGACTGGGACATGTGGTTCCGCCTGCACCAGCGCTTCGGGCTGGCGTGCTTCGCGACCACCACGGACCCCGTTTGCTACTATTGGATTCATCGACGTGAGCGGGCGCGAAAACGGCGTCACGCGACCGTGGAAGGCATGTCCGTGCGCGAGTACTTCCGGAGACGGTATGGCGCCACGGTTGCAGACTGAAGTCCCGCCCGCCAACGCCGATCCTGGTGACCGAGGGGCAGCCCATGGACTTCTTCGACAAGCCAGTCTCCTGGATGGTGCTCCTTGGGCTGAGCAGTGGCTTGCCGCTGGCGATTCGTTGCCTGCCGTCCACGGGGCGGTCCGCGGCGCGAAGCGGGAGCAAGCAGGAGTGGGGGACGCTCGGGGTTTGGCTCCTGCAAGACCTGGTCCTCGGCGCAGGCACAGCGCTGCTGGTGACGTTGGTGGCCGCCGCCCTTCGACGGCCATGGCTGGGGGCTTGCGTGGGCGGCCTGGGCATCCTGGTGGTGCATGCGGTGGTGCTCGCGGATTTCCTGATTCGCCGCCAGACAGGACTGCGATTCACCTGGCAGTTCCTGTCGTTCCTGAAGGTGCTCCACTGTTTCGGAACCTCGGCGCGGCGCGGCGGCGGCCTGGGGTTGGGAACCCTCGCGGTCCTCAGCGGCGTGTATGGCGTGTGTTTCGTGGGTTTGCTGGCGTGGGTCTTCACGCAACTCGGCGTGCCCAAGCCCGACCTGGCGCTTGCCGCGATGGTGGCCGTGCTTGGTCTCGGCAGTGTTCTGGCGGGGACGCGTTGCGAACCGGCCGCGCTTTGGGAGCAGCAGAACATCTGGTTCCTGCTCCTGCGCGGGTTGTTTCCGAAAGCCCGGACCCGCGAGGCAGGGGTTGTAGAACCACCCGGGGACCTCATTCGCCGCGTGTCACCGACGGAGCGGTTCACGCTGCTTGATCCGGCCAGGCCCCTGCTGCGTCGGACCCTGGGCTACGAGGGCGCGCGTGGCTTCGACCTCGATCTGCGGGGGGACCCGCCTCACGTTCTGCTGCTCTTCATGGAGTCCTTTTGCGCGAGCACCGTGGGCGTCATCGGTGCCGACGTGGGGGCGAGTCCCGAGTTTGATCGGCTCGCGAAGGAAGGGGTGCTGTTCCGGCAGTTCTACGCCACGGGGGTGCAGACCGCGCGCGCGGTGGTCTCGGGGCTGTTCGGCATCCCGCCGCGATTTACCGAGAAACCGGTCCAGGCCGATCAACGGGGTTGCCCGCGGCTGATTGGCCTGCCCGACTTTTTTGGCGAGCTGGGCTACCATACGGCTTACCTCCACAATGGCTTCCTGGAATTCGAGGAGGCGGACGTGTTCTGCAGGAGCCACGGCTTTCGGGAGCTTTGCGGCCAGGCCGAACTCCGTCAGCGGTACAGCGAGGCCGAGATCGTTGGCGGGTGGGGCGTTCCCGATGAGTTCCTCATGCGTTACTGCGTGGAGTGGCTGGAGGGAATGGAGAAGCAGGGCCAGCCCGCGTTTGGGACGCTCTTCACGATGAGCAACCACCATCCCTTCGAGGTGCCGGCCGGCTTCGTTCCTCCGCCCCTGCATTTTCCAGGCAATCCGGAAAAGGAGGACTTCCTCGGCACGTTTGCGTACTCCGACGCGTGTCTTGGCTTGCTGCTGCGTTTGCTTCGCGAGCGGGGTTTGGACCGCCGGTGCGTGGTCTTCATCCTCGCGGACACGGCGCAACCGTTGGGCGAACACGACAACTGGGGTGTCCAGGTGGGCCTGTACGAGGAGAATCTGCGCATCCCTTTGCTGATCCTGGCACCGGGGCGCTTGCGGGCCCCGGTCGTGGTGGATGAGCCTGCCAGCCAGATGGACCTGCTTCCGACGTTCATCGACTTGTTCGGCCGCCCCTTTGTGCACCACGCATCCGGAACCTCGCTGCTGCGGCTCGGGGGTGAACGTCCCCTTTGGTTCAACAATCCTTTCGGACTGGGGCACATCGGCCAGCGGTTGGGCCCGATGAAGGTCGTCCACGAATGCCGGACCGGGAACACCCGGGCGCACGACTTGCGAACGGACCCCGGGGAAAAGGTGAACCTGGCTGCGTCGGGCGATCCCCGGGTCAAGGCGCTCGAAGGTCAACTGCTCGCCGCGCACGCCGTCGTGCAACGGCTCTACGTCGAGGATCGCTTCTGTTGAATGACGGAAACTCTACTCGCACTGTTCAGAGTAGATTACGACTAGAGTACGAGTACGCGGTTCGAGCCGAATCGAGTCGGGCGTGGCATCCCACCCCGTGAAAGGCGTCCTGGCCATCACCGATTCGCATCGCAACCAGTGCGGGGCCAAGGCCTTGGCGGGTGTTGAGTCTCTGGTTGCGCCCGGGCGAGGTGATGCTGGCTCCGCGGGGACCCCGTCCGTTCACCAAGTCCCTTGTGCCCCTTCGGTCCGTGGCACACCGGGTGCTTGATCTCTCACGTCCTCAGTGAACCAAGCAAATGAGAGCCCGTGAAGGACTGGGATAGGGAAGGCGGGCCGTGCCGAGGGAAATGGGTTCCTCACGAAGACGGCTCTGAATGCCGGTGACGCTTCTGAGGCCGACAGCGGAATCGAATGCGCAGAGTTCAAACCAAAAACCAGAGCATCTATGAGCAATAAACGAGACAAGGAACTGACGCCCGAGCAATTGGACAAAGTCGCCGGAGGCGTCCGCTACAGTTCCAGCACCACCACCAGCAAGCCGCCCACGCGACGCTGGACCAGCAGCAGCAGCAGCACCTGGGGGCGGTTCAGCACCTCTTCGTCGAGCACCAGTCCCAGCAAACGCTAAGGAGGGATGTGGACCGGGTTCCGGCGGCCAGTAGGAGTGCAGCATTCCGAGCCGTCGGCAACCCGGCTCTCTCAACCCGACTCCAAACCCTTTCGGCGATCCCGAATCCCGAAACTCACATCCGAAACACAAGAACTCCGATAACCCCAAGAAAGTATGAGCGAGAAAAAAGGTAAAGAACTCACCCCGGAGCAACTCGAAAAGATCGCCGGCGGTGTCCGCCGTGGCGCCTCGAGTTCCGGCTACAGTTACAGCTCGAGTTCCGCGAAGCGCTCGAGCAGCGGAACGTGGCGGCCGCCCACACCGCGGGCGCCCAGCACGTCGAGCAATTACTAAGGGACCAGCCGGGCACGGGCGGGAGATTCCCGTCCCGTGCCCGGGCTCGGTGGTGAGGTCCGCCTGTCAGCAGCGGCCTGGGAGGGGAGAGTCCCGCCCCAGTTCGAGATTTCCTGCAGCCAACCCACGACACCCTCTTTACGCCGTGCCCGCCAAACTCCAACCGCCGAGACAGCACCAGCGTCACGGTTCCCGCAGCGGCCGTCCCCAAGTTGGCGCCGGTCAGGCTCGCAACGTCGGGAAACTTGCCAACCTGTATATCTTTGGATGGCCGTCCTTCCTGGGCGGGGCAGACACCAAGCTGGCGCATCTCCTCGTCCTGCTGCATCGACACTACCGGATCACCGTGGTGCCGAACGACGCCGAGCGGTTGCAGGAAGTCACCTGGACCCGGTTCATGGACCGGCTTGGCATCGAGTACACCTGTTTCCGGGGGTTGCCGCGGAAGCTGGTCGGCTTCGGACTGTCCCTCTGCAACGGCAAGTTCTTTCCGGGAGGCATCGCGGCACGCGCCCGGGACCGCGGACTGAGGTTGGTCTGGTCGAGCGAAATGATGTGGCACCACGAGGGGGAAGTCGAGGCCGCCAAATCCGGCTTGATTGACCGCGTCCTTTACGTTTCCCCACTTCAAAAAAGGATGCTCGCGCCCGGGTACGGTCGAGTCCCGGGTTTCACCACCGGAAACTATATCGATCCGCGTCTGTTTCCGTTTCGGGAGCGGCGCAATGCCACATTTACGGTGGGCCGCCTCTCGAGACCCGATCCCGGCAAGTACCCGGAAGATTTCCCGGTGTTCTACGAGTGTCTCGAGATCCCGGACGTGCGTTTCCGGGTTATGGCCTGGTCGGATGACCTGCGGCGGAAGTATCGCTGGCACCGGTTCGACTCCCGGTGGGAGTTGCTGGAAAGCCTGGCCGAACCGCAGGTCCGGTTCCTGCAAAGTCTCGACCTGTTCATTTATCCCCTGGGGCACCTGTTTCGTGAGTCCTGGGGACGTTCGACGGTCGAGGCCATGTTGACGGGGGCCATCCCGCTCGTCCCACGGGGGCACCACCTCGAGAACCTCATGGTCCACGGGGAGTCCGGCTTCGTGTGCGACGACATCGCGGAATACCGGGAGCACGCCCAGCGGCTGCGGCTTGACGTCGCCTATCGGCGGCAGCTTGCCCACCAATGCCGGCGTCACGCCGTGGAGAAGGTGTGCAACGCCGCCGAACATCTGAAGCTGTGGCAGGAGGTATTTCAATGAGAGACCGCTATTGTTATTGGTCCGTGGTCGACGGTGCTTACGCCCCGATGATGGCGAGTGTCATCGAGTCGGCCCGGCAGGTCGGGGTGTTCAAGGAGTTCCATATCTGGACCGATCGGGAGATCCCGGGAGCCATCTGCCATCGGGTCAAGTCCTTCGACAAGCGGCACTATCTCTTCAAGCTCAAGTTCCTGAGAGATGCGGTCCGGAGGTTGCGGCACGAGTACTTCGTCTGGCTGGATGCGGACAGCTGGTTCGTGCGGGATCCGGGCGACGTGTTGCGGGTGATGCAAGGTTCCCCGGTCCACTCGAGCCTCGAGAGCGACGCATGCGATCCGCACGCCCAGCGGCCGGATTGGTGGGGCTGCTCGCTGAAGAACTATGCGGTGCTCATGCGATTTCGCGGCGTTCGCGGCCGTGCCATCTACAACGTGAACGCGGGTTTCTGGATTGTGCATCGTGACGTGATCGACACGTTCTGCGATCTCTGTGCTGACTTCTGGCACTTCTGCAAGCGGGCGGGATACGTCTTCACCGAGGAGGCCCCCCTGGCCTACGCCACCCAGATGTTGTGCGGGGATCCCTCGCGACACACCCTGCGCAACACCTCGGACCTGTGGGCCTCGGACTGGACCGGGGTCTATGCCGACCGGCTGCCGGACGGCCAGCCTTGGGAGTTCGTGGACTATTTCACCGAGGAAACGCAACGGGTGAACCCGGCGATCGTGCATGCCATGCGCAGCAAGGAAGTGCTGGTCGAAAGGGCGATGAAGGCGAACGGGGGCTTCGCTTCGAAGCGGGAGTCGCGGAAGCTCCAGGCTGGTTCCCGATCCCCTCGGCCCATGCGCTCCCGGCGTGGACTCAAACCTGGTAAGCCATGAGGAAGATCCTGCTCATCTTTGGCGTGCTCAACGACGCGGACGTGGACTGGTTGACAAGGCACGGGAAGCGGTGCGCCCTGAACCAGGGAGCCGTCCTGGTGGAGGAGGGGCGACCCATGGACTCGGTGCACATCATCCTGGAAGGCTCATTCGCGGTGACCACCACCGTCGGGCGGGGGAAGACCCTGGCCAAACTCGGACCCGGGGAGGTGGTTGGCGAGGTTTCCTTCGTGGACAACCGGCCGCCGGTCGGTTCCGTTACCGCGCTGGTCCCCGCCACGGTGCTGAGCCTGCCCCGAAGGGTGGTGGTGGAGCGCGTGAGCCAGGACGGGGGATTCGCGGCGCGCTTCTACCGGGCGATCGCGCTCACCCTCGCCCATCGGTTACGCAAGCTGATGGTGCTGGCGGGGAATCCAGGAGACCGGTCGGAGGCTGCGGACGAACTGGACGCGGATGTCCTGGACACGGTCCATCTGGCCGGGGCGCGCTTCGAACGGATGCTCGGGCACGTGCTGGTCAATTGATGGGGGTGAGCGGACGGCTCGGGTCGTTGAACTGTGGCTGGATGTTCCCCCGTTTAGGCTTGCTTCGCGGGGGCGATGGGAGTCAGTTCTGCCTCGTATCGCTGCTTAAGTGAGTGCCAACAACCGCATCTTCCGTCAGTCCGCGCTCGACAAGCTTGCCTCGCCTGAGCAATTGGACCAGCTGATGCAGGTCACCACCCCGAAAGGGTGGCTCGCCTTGGGGGGGGCGCTGGTGCTGGTGCTGACCGCGGTCGCCTGGTCGGTATTTGGGACGGTCGCAACCCAGGTGTCCGGACGTGGCATCCTCATACGCCCCGGCGGGGTGCTCATGGTTTCGGCCCACGGGGACGGCACGATTCAGGACATTCTCGTCGAATCCGGGCAGACGATCGTTGCCGGGCAGGTCATTGCGAAGGTGCTGCAACCCGAACTCGAGATCCGCCTGAGGCAGGCCGGGCTGATGGAAAAGCACCTCGGCGCGGAGTTGGCGCAGCTCCGGCAGGAGCAGGACCGGGAACGGGCGGCCGAGGAGGCCATCATCCAAAAGCAGCGCGAAGCTTACACGCGCATTCTCGCGGACAAGACCCTGGAGATCGAGGCCCTGAAGCTACGGGTTCAGGCCGAGGAGAAACTGAAAGAGGCGGGCATCGAAACCGAGCTCCAGTTGTTGGAAGCCCGGGTCGCGCACTTCAACACCGAGCACGAGCTGGCGCTGGCGAAGGTGCAATTGGAGCAGATCGACGTCACGTGGTTGCAGTCTGAACAGCGTCGTCAGCAGGCGTTGCTTGCCAAGCAGATGCAGCACCAGGAATCGGTGAACCAGGCCGAGCTGAGTCGCGCGTTGTATGAACTCAATGGGGGCGTGGTGAGCCCGTACTCGGGGGAGGTTCTCGAGATCATCGCCAAGGAGGGGCAACGGGTGGGCGCGCATGCCCCGGTGCTGACGGTGCAATCCACGAGCGCCCTCCTTGAGGGGCGGCTTTACCTGAGCGCCGCGGACGGCAAGCGGGTACGCACGAACATGCTCGTTCACCTGAACCCGGTGTCGGTGAAGAAGGAGGAACACGGCCTGTTGCTGGGGACCGTGACCAGCGTTTCGGCATTTCCCGCCACCCCGCAGGCCATGCTGAGCCGGCTGGAGAACTCCGCGCTGGTGAATGAGTTTTCTCAAGGCGGCGCTCCCATCGAGGTGCAGGTGGCGCTGGAAGCCACGGCGGAAACGCCCAACGGGTTTCGCTGGACTTCGGTGCACGGGCCACCCGAGCCGCTGACCAGCGGAACTTTGTGTCAGGGCACGATCACGCTGGCCCGGCGCCGGCCGATCAGCCTGTTCCTGCCGGTGTGGAGGGAGGAGGTACGGCCATGACCGGCCGTTTGGGTTCGAGCGGGAGGGGCGTTCCGGGCCGAAGGTGGGCGGGGCCTTGAGCTCGACGTATGGGGATCCCCCACCACGAGCAACCGTCAAGCATCCTCCGCCGACGTCGCGTGCGGACGCCGACGGTGCTTCAGATGGAGGCGGTCGAATGCGGTGCCGCGGCGCTGGCGAGCGTGTTGGGCTACCATGGACGCATCGTGGCCCTCGAGGAATTGCGGCTTGCTTGCGGGGTGTCGCGAGATGGCAGCAAAGCCAGCAACCTGATCAAGGCGGCTGCCACCTACGGGCTGGTCGGGCGCGGTTACAGCCGCGAGGTGGGCGAACTGGACTCGATCCCGCTGCCGTGCGTGGTCTTCTGGAACTTCAACCACTTCGTCGTGCTCGAGGGATTTGGGAAGCAGTGTGTTTACTTGAACGACCCGGCCTGTGGTCCGCGCGAGGTGTCCTACGCCGAGTTCGATCAGGCCTTCACGGGAGTCGTGCTCGTGTTCGAACCGGGCCCGGAGTTTGTGCGAGCCGGGCACCGGCGCAGCCTGTACCGCGCGTTGCGGAGCCGACTGGCCGGCTCGGAGGTCGGATTGAGCTTTGTGGTGTTGGCCGGGTTGGCGCTGGTGGTGCCGGGCTTGCTGATCCCTGCGTTCTCGCGCGTGTTCGTGGACGAGGTGTTGATCGGTGACCGGGAGAGCTGGATGGGGCCCCTGCTGGTGGGCATGGCGATCACGGCGGTGATGCGGGCGGGGTTGGTCTGGTTGAGGCAGACGTACCTGATGCGTTTGCACGCGAAGCTCGCGATCGGGATGGCCGGCCGGTTCTTCTGGCACGTGCTGCGATTGCCGGTCGAGTTCTTCACGCAACGGTATGGGGGTGAGATCGGCGGTCGGGTGCACGTGAACGACCAGCTGGCTTCCCTGCTGTCAGGCAGGCTGGGCGCCAACGCGATCGACCTGCTCCTGGTGGTCTTCTATGCCGCGCTGATGTTCCGGTATGACGTCGCGTTGACTCTCACGGGCATTGTGGTGGCGGGTTTGAACGTGGCCGCGTTGCGTTATTTCTCGCGGCGCCGTGTGGATGGCAGCCGGCGGTTGCAGCAGGAGGAAGGGAATCTCTCCGGCACCGCGATGAGCGGTCTGCAGATGATCGAAACCCTGAAGGCCACCGGAACCGAGGCCGACTTCTTTTCGCGCTGGTCGGGTTACCAAAGCAAGGTGGTGAACATCCAGCAGCGGTTGATGCTATACGACCAGTACCTGCAGGCGATCCCGGCGCTCCTCTCGGCGTTGAATTCGGCGGTGATCCTCATCGTGGGCGGGTTCCATATCATGGACGGCCGGATGACGGTGGGCATGCTCGTGGCCTTCCAAAGCCTGATGGCGAGCTTCACGGGGCCGTTCAACGCCCTGGTCAGTCTCGGCGCCACCATCCAGGATGTCGAGGGGGCGATGACCCGGCTGGATGATGTGCTGTGGCATCGACCCGACCCCCAGGTGATGCCGGCCGCCCCGCGCCCCGAGGTGCCCACCCGCGGCAAACTGGCAGGCCACCTCGAACTTCGCCAGGTGACCTTCGGTTACAGCCGGCTCGACCCCCCGTTGATCGAGAATCTGAGTTTAACCGTCAGCCCGGGGCAACGGGTGGCGTTGGTGGGAGGCTCCGGCAGCGGCAAGTCCACGGTCTCGAGACTGGTCTGCGGCCTCTACCAGCCTTGGACGGGAGATATTCTGCTCGACGGTGTGCCGCGCCAGCAGCACCCGCGGGCGACGCTGGCGGCGTCGGTCGCCCTGGTGGACCAGGACATCTTCCTGTTCGAGGGTTCGGTCACCGACAACCTGACCCTCTGGGATGAGTCGCTACCGGAAGCCGACGTCGTCCAGGCGGCCAAGGACAGCTGCATTCACGACGATGTGGCCGCCCGGGTGGGAGGCTACGACAGCCGCGTGGCCGAGGCTGGAGGCAACTTCAGTGGCGGTCAGCGGCAGCGGCTGGAGATTGCACGGGCGCTTGCGGTGAACCCGGCCCTCTTGGTCTTGGATGAGGCGACCAGCGCGCTCGATCCCGTGACCGAGAAGACCATCGACGACAACCTGCGGCGCCGGGGCTGCACCTGTCTGATCGTGGCGCACCGGCTGAGCACGATTCGCGACTGCGATGAGATCATCGTGCTCGACCGGGGCAAGATCGTTCAACGCGGGCGGCACGAAGACCTCATTCGCGACGCGGGTCCGTATGCCGACCTTCTCCGGGCGGAATGAGCACGCCTGCTGTCATCTTCGTTGAAGCGGGCACGATGGTCCCGGCCGGGAGCGACCGTCCGTTCTGGATCGATGACCCTGGTCAGGCCTGGTACGTGGCGGCGGGTCGGGTGGACGTTTTTGCGCTTGAGGGGGGCGGTACCCAGGCTCCGGGCACGCGGACACACTTGCTGAGGGCCACCGCCGGTGCGGTGATCTTCGGTTGGGGAGGCGGCGGCGCAGAGCTGCCCAGGCTCCAAGCTGTCGGTGATCGGGATACGGAAATCTACCGCCTGCCGATGGCGGGTCTTCAAGGCGCGGGGGATTCGAAGGTGCCTGAGGAGGTGCTGGGGGCGTGGGTGGATGGATGGGTCACCTCCGTTTACCGAGCGCTGGTGGACCGGCAGGCGCCCAGGGAAACGCGGCTCACCGCGGAGGGTGGGACCTGCGAACTGGAGGCCGCTTCGAGCGTGAGGCCCGAGGCGGGCGTCCTCTGGGTGCAACCGCGGGAGGCGCCGCTTCACCTGGCCGGACTCGAGTCGCTGCGCGTGGAGGCCAGCAACGGCTGGCTTCCGTTGGCCTCGGTCGGCTGGCTGGTCGCCTCCGCCCCCACGACCGCCTGTTTTGCCACCACCCGACAGCGGCTGACCGAGCCGGATTTCTGGCAGCACCTGGCCCAGTTCCACGTCCTGGTGGGGCGGTGGGTGGCTCATCGGTTGCAGGAGCAACGGCGCGAAGCCGAGACGCGTCTGGCGGCGAAGGCGGACGCCCAGGAGCACGCCATGCGCGGTGCCGTCGAGGGGCTTGCCTCGGTGTTCCTCCCGCGGCGTCGGCGGGAACTGCTGGCCGCGCGGTCGGAAGACCCGTTGATCGCGTCCGTCCAGCTCGTGACCGAGGCTTTGGGGATTGCGTTCACCCCGCCAGCCTCGAGCCGCCGCGTTCGCCACTGGCGGGATGCGGTCAGCCAGTTGGCGCGGGTTTCCCGCCTTCGTATCCGCCGGGTGGTGTTGCGGGGAGAATGGTGGCGGCACGACAGTGGTCCGTTGCTGGCGTTCCGCAAGGACCCCGAGCAACCGGTGGCGTTGCTGGCCCGTTCAGCAGCCAGCTATGAGCTGGCGGACCCGGTGAGCGGCCAGCGCGAGTTGGTGGATGCGGAGACGGCGGCCTCGTTGAGTCCGATCGCGTTCGCGTTCTATCCCGCTTTCGGGGATCGCGCGTTGAAAGTGTGGGAAGTGCTGCGCTTCAGTTTCCAGGGGGTGCGGGCGGACCTGGCGATGGTGCTGGTTTTGACGCTCGCCGGCGTTTTGCTTGGGCTGGTCGTACCGGTGGTGACGGGGGTGATTTTCGACCAGGTCATCCCGGGCGCGGATCGACCGCAGTTGTGGTTCCTGGCCGCGGCGCTGGGAGTGACCGCATTCACGGACATCCTGTTGAACGCGACCTACAGCATCGCCATGGTGCGGGTGGAGACCAAGAGCGAGACCACGCTGCAGGCGGCGGTGTGGGATCGGTTGCTGCGCCTGCCCCTGCCTTTCTTCCGCGACTTCACTGCGGGGGACCTGGCCAACCGGGCTCAGGGGATCAACGCGATCCGGCAGATCCTGACGGGGGCGATGATGGGATCACTGCTTTCCGGGGTCTTTTCCTCCCTGAGCTTCGCCTTGCTCTGCTATTACAGTCCCAAGCTGACTCTGATCGCCTGCGGGCTTGTGGCCGTGAACCTGGGCGCCACCGCCTTGGTAAGCGCCGTCTCGCTGCGCCTCGAGCGCCCGGTGTACGAGGCCTCAGGAAAGCTCTCCGGCCAGGTACTCCAGTTCATCACCGGCATCAGCAAACTCCGCGTGGCCGGGGCGGAGGCCCACGCTTTCGGGGTGTGGGCGCGTGATTTCGCCCGGTTCAAGACGCTCGATCTGCGGGGGGAGCGGCTCGGCAATGCCTTCGGGGTGTTCCAGGACATCTTCCCGCTCGCCACTTCGATCGCGCTGTTTGCGGGGATGCAGTACCTCGTGGCGGAAGAACTCAGCATCGGCAGGTTCCTGGCCTTCAGTGCGACCTTCATGATGTTCCTGGATTCGACGATCGGGGCCAGTGGCGCCGTGCTGTCCCTGATCTCCGCGGTCCCGCTCTACGAACGCACCAAACCCATCCTCGACGCCGTTCCGGAGGTGACGGAGGGCAAGACCGATCCGGGGCCACTGGTCGGCCGGATTGAACTCAGCCACGTGAACTTCCGCTACAAGCCCGGTGATCCTCCCGTGCTGCAGGGCGTTTCCATCCAGATCCAGCCCGGGGAGTTCGTCGCCCTGGTGGGGCCATCCGGATCGGGCAAGTCGACGCTGTTGCGGCTCCTGCTCGGCTTCGACCGCCCCGAGTCGGGCACGATCTATTTCGACGGCATGGATCTCGCCGGCCTGGACATCCAGGCGGTGCGGCGGCAGTTCGGCGTCGTGTTGCAGAACGGCAAGCTGATGCCGGGTGACCTCTTCCGGAACATCGTGGGGACGTCGCTCCTGACGATGGATGACGCCTGGGAAGCTGCCAGGCAGGCCGGGCTCGAAGAGGACATCCGGGAGATGCCGATGGGCATGCACACCGTGCTGGGCGAAGGTTCCGGGACGCTTTCCGGCGGCCAGCGCCAGCGCCTGATGATTGCCCGGGCCATCGTCCATCGCCCGCGGATTCTCCTGTTTGACGAGGCGACGAGCGCCTTGGACAACCGCACCCAGGCGATCGTGAGCCGGAGCCTGGAAAACCTGAACGCCACGCGCCTGGTCATTGCCCACCGGCTCAGCACCATTCAGGCGGCCCACTGCATCCACGTGCTTGAAAAGGGACGGGTGGTGCAGTCGGGGACTTTCGCAGAACTCAGCTCTCAACCCGGCCTGTTCGCCGCCCTCATGCAGCGCCAACTCACGTGAACGCCAAGCCTGAAGCTCCACCGGCCGTCCCAACCCACGGCGGGTTGCAGCACGCCACGGCCCCTTCCGGACGGTCGGCCCCGGGCGTGGGGGACCTGCCGGGTGATCCGGCCGTCCGGATCCTCCTCTTACGGCGTGCGGCGGTCGCGGCCGAGGACGCCATCCTGCCGACGCTCGCGGCCGCCGGCTACAAGGTTGCCGAAGCCCGCCACCAGGAGGCCCCAGGCCTGCTGAACACGCTGCCGCGTCCAGACCTGATTGTGCTGGACGTGGTGCAGCCGGAGGACGACGCCTGCCGGATCTGTCGCGAGCTGAAGGCGGACGAACGCACGCGGGATGTTCCGGTCATTTTCGTCAGCCTCTCGGACCGGCCTTGCCGGGTGCTGGATGGATTCGACGCCGGCGGCGTGGACTTCATCACCCGTCCTTTCGTGCCGGACGAGATGCTGGTGCGCGTGGCCACGCACGTCCGCCTGTATCGTCTCGCCCAGGAACTGCGCCGCAAGAACGCCCAGCTCGAAAACGAGATGGGGCGCCGGCGCGAGGCGGAGGCCGCCCTCCTGAAGGCCGATGCGGAACTCTCGATCATCTCCGAGCGGGAGGCGCGGCGCTGGGGCCTTGCCGCCTTCGTGGGACGCAGTCCGGCCTTCCAGACCATTGTGACGGACATCCGGCGTCTTCAGAAATTTCCCGCGACGAGCGTGCTCATCACGGGCGAAAGCGGCACGGGCAAGGAACTCATCGCCCGCGCGATCCACTACGGCAGCGACCTGGCACGCGGCCCGTTCGTGCCGGTCAACTGCGGTGCGATTCCGGCCGAGATCGCGGAGTCGGCAATCTTCGGGCATGTCAAAGGGGCGTTCAGCGGCGCCACCGGCGACCACAAGGGCTATTTCGAGCAGGCGCACGGAGGCACCCTGTTCCTGGACGAGATCGGGGAGATGTCGCTGACGTTGCAGGTCAAGCTGCTGCGCGTGCTCGAGGATCACCAGCTGGTCCCCGTGGGCGGGACCACCAGCCGCACGGTGGAAGCCCGCCTGATCGCGGGAACGAACGCCGATCTCGAAGCCAGCGTTGGCTCGGGACGGTTTCGCGAGGATCTCTATTTCCGGCTCGCGCGGTTCACAATTCAGGTCCCGCCCCTTCGCGATCGTCGCGACGACATCCCGATGCTGGTCGCCCATTTTCTGCGCGTCTTCTCGGCCGAGATGGGTGTGGCCCATCCCGCGATCCACCCCGCCACGCTCGAAGCGCTGCAGGCGTACGATTATCCCGGCAACATCCGGGAGCTGAAAAACCTGGTCGAGCGCGCTTTGATTGAGAGCGGGGGGGCCGTGATCGGCCCGGAACACCTTCACTTCACCCGGCGCGCGACCGGTCGGGGCACCGGCCCACGTCAGTATGCGTCGCCTCCGGATTCGGCGGAGACTCACCGCCGTTCTGGCGAGCCCGATGATGGCAATGACGTGGATCGCATCCTCGCCTTCGTTCGCGAACACGGGAGCATCGACAACTCACGAGCCCGCCGGTTGCTTGAGGTTGGCCTGCAACGCGCGTGCTATCTGTTGCGGAAGGCCTACCAGGCCGGGTTGCTGGAAAAGACGGGCACCGGACGCTGGACCGCGTATCGGCTTTCCAGCACCTCGGCGCCCCCCAAGGGAACGGTGTAGGACGAGGCGAGGGCGAGGCGTTGACCCCGCCTCCTGACGTCGGCGCCTACAGAATGGGCCGCCTCCTGACGTCGGCGCCTAGAGGGTGGGCCGCCTCCTGACGTCGGCGCCTACAGAGGGTCAGAACAGCTTCGGCTTCACTTCGAGGAGGTCGCCCGGTTCCAGCCAGGTCTTCCGGGCCGGATCGCTCTCGGCTTTCAAGGCGTCGAAGTCGAGCGTACGGGAGTTGCCCCGGCGGGTCAGGATGATCTTCTGCCCGGCGGCCGAAGTGAACCCGCCGGACTGGGCGATGGCATCGATGACATCCAGACGTCCGTCCCCCGGAAGCGTGAGGGTTCCCGGCTGTTTGACCTCTCCCAGGATTCTCACCATCGCGCGCGTCGAGGCGCCGCCCTCCGGGGCTCTCTCCGGAACCTCGATGACATCGCCATCGCGGAGCCAGAGCGGAGTGGGGTTTGGCTGCGTGCAATCGACCCGCCATTGGCGCGTGGTGCCGGTCAATGGATCACGCCGCGTCACGAGCACACCGGTGCGGTCGGAGGACGTGCGCAATAATCCCGCCCGCTCCAACGTGGTGGGAAGGTCCCAGCCGTACTTCGTAGGCCGGAGAATCCATGACTTTCCGTCCGGCGCACGTTCGAACGGCAGTGCGAGCTGGTAAGCCACGGCCTCGCCTTTGACGCGGATTTCGACCTTCCGTCCCAGGCACTGCTTCAAGGTCAGGCGCAGGGCGTCCGGGATTTCCCAACTGGCGTTGAGCGGGTGGTCTTCCTCGGGTACCTCGACGATGTCACCCCATTGGAGCGGCATGTCACCGGCGCAGTTCTGCTGGGCGATGGTCTCGGTGAGGTTGACCTCGATGGTCTGCTGCGTTCCATCGGAGGCCGTCCTGAGAATGCGGACCTTTGACCAGTCAGGAAAGCCCAGCTGAGCGGTGCGCTCCGTGGGGTCGCTTTGCTGCCCGGCCCGGCGCAGCATCCCGTACTCGAGGGCCAGCAGTTCGAACAAGGTGAACTGGTTCGGATCGTCCTGCCCGCGGGTGAGCGCACGGTTCTGATACCCGGAGCTTCGGCGGAACACGATGATCGCGTTCGGATCGGATACGACGACACTCGCGCCGCGCTGGCTCAGCAGGGCGGTCATTTCCTGATCACGAGCGGTATGAAAACGAACGGGCTGGCCTTGGGCGCCCGTTGGACGGGTCAAACCCGTGATGCCGCGCCCGGCCTGGGTCGCGAGGACGAAGGGCGTGATCCCGTTGACGTCCCGGGCGTCCGGATCGGCCTTGGCATCGAGCAGGAGGCGCATCATTTCGAGGTCGCGACGGTTCACGGCGAAGTGAAGCGGGGTGCGTTGTTGCGAGTCGCGGGCGTTCAGGTCCGCGCCCTGCTTGAGAAGGGCCTGGGCGAGGTCAAGATTGAGGCGGGCCACGGCCAGGTGCAGCGGGGTGACTCCGGCATCTGGCGACAAGTCTCCAGACCTCATGCCGCCCCGGGAAAGGAAAGCGGGAGGAACCTGAAGTTGCACAGCCATGGGTCCTGGGGGAAGCGTCGGAGCCGTCGAGGGATCGCTGGGTGGCCTGGCGGAACGTGTTGCCATGTTGGGAACGTCCGCGGGCGCGTTCCCCTGGGCGTTGGCGTCGGCGCCGTTGGCCAGCAGCAGCCTGGCGATTGGGTTTAGATCATACTGCGCGGCGAGGTGGAGCGCGGTCCAGCCCTCGCTCGTTTTCGCCTTCACGTCGGCGCCGTGCTTGAGCAGCAATTCCGTGAGGCGCTGCATGTCCTCAGGGCCGCCGCGGGCGAGCACCGCGCGGAACAGGGGCCACCACGGTTGGGCGGTGCCTTCCGTCCAGCCGGCAATGTTGGGGTCGGCGCCCGCGGCGAGCAGGAGCTCCGTGTTTTCGGCGTTGCTGTTCTCCAAGGCGTAGTGAAGCGACGTGTTACCGGCGTTGTCGCGAGCGTTCAGGTCGGGTTTGCGCTCGAGGAGCAGGCGCAACAGCGGCAGCGGATTCTGCGTGAGGGAACCCGCGACGGCCAGGTGAAGGGGCGTCAGCCCGGTGTCGGCCCTGGCGTTGATGTTCGCCCCGCGGTCCAGCAACAGGCGCGTGAGGTCCACCGCGCTGGCAGCGATGGCATCGAACAGGACCGTCCAGGACTTGTCGGCGTCCCGGCCCGCCGTCTGCAGTTCCAGACCGGCCTTGGCCTCGAGGAGAAGCGTGACAATCGCCGGGTTCAGGCTGCGCACCGCATGGGCGAGGGCATTGAGCCGGCTGGTATCCAGAGCGTTCACGTCGGCCCCGTGACGCAAGAGCACGCCAACCGTCGACGGCTGGTTGCCCAAGACGGCGCGCATGAGGGGTGTGCGCCCTCCGCGATCGGTGGCGTTGAGCTCCGCCCCGTTCTTCAACAGCAGTTCGACCATGGCCGGGAAACCCCTCTCCGCGGCCGAATGGAGCGGGGTGGTATCCATGAGCAGCCAGTTCGGAGTGCCCGGCTGCGGTTGGCGGCCCGCGGGCGGCACGTAGCCCTTCGTGTTCACCTCCGCACCTTTGGCGAACAGGGTTTCGGCCACGGTGAGATACCCGCGCATGGCGGCGTAATGGAGCGCGGTGTAGCCGTCGTCGGTCGCGGCGTTCACGTCGGCGCCGGCGGCGAGCAGGACCTCGCAGAGGCGCTTGTGACCGTTCTGGGCGGCGAGGTGCAAGGCCGTGGCGCCGGGGTTGTCCCGGGCGTTGACGTCGGCGTGGTTCGCGAGGAGATAGGCTGTGACCGCGAGGTAACCCTGGTTGGCGGCGTTGTGGAGCGGCGTGCCGCCGTTGTTGGTGGCGTTGTGCGCGTTCACGAGGTCCGGGCTGTCCTGGATGATGGCCTTGATGCGGTCGATCTCGGCGGCCTCCTCCGCGGTAGCTGGCGCGATGCCTGCCGGAGCGGCGGCGGGTATGGAAGGCGCGCGCTGAGCGACGGCAAGCTCGCGCTGAACCGCCAGCAACTCGCGGCGCGCGGAGATCTCGTCCAGGGGTGGCGCCGCGCCCACTTCGATCATGCGCTTGATTTCAATGAGGTTCGTCTGGACGAGTTGGAGTGCCTCCTGGAGCAGGGCCACCTGTTTTTCCGTGGAGGCGTTCTCGGGCAACCGGCGCTGGAGCGACAGACGGTCCCGCTGCACCTTGCGAACCTCGGCGGCCGAGGCCTTTCCGTTCTCGAACTGCTTCTGGACCGATTGCAGCTCCTTGTCCACGAGGTTGATCTCCTCGCGGAGGGATTCGACTTCGGCCGGGTCCGGCACCGGGATGACGGGGCTGGCAGCAACGGCGGTGGGGCTCGACGCGTTCTGCAACACAAACAGTCGCGCCCGTTGGTTCTGCAGGATGGACTCCGTGCGGGCGGCGATTCGCTGACGCTGGGCGGCAACCTGCTCCTCGAGGTAGGGGGCCGGCTGTCCGGACAAGCCGGTGATCTCGACGACGGCATCGCCGGTCCCGTCGGCTTCGATCGCCGAATGGACCATGGCCCGTTCCACTTCCGGGTTGGCGCGGACCGCGGCCTCCTGCTCGACCAGTTTCGGCAGGTGCTTCAACATCCGGTCCAGGCCTTCGTCGGGGAAAAAGACGAGTACGGCTCGGGCCTGCTGCTCGAGGTCGGGCTTGAGTTTGTCAATGGCGTCAAGGCGCCCGGCCAATTGCGCGGCTTCGGCGGCGTCGCTGGGGCCCGTCGGGGCTGAGTCCGTGGTGGCAGGGGCGCGTTGGGCGGCGGCCAGATCGCGCTGCAGGGCGAGCAAGTCGCGCCGTGCCTGGATGGCGTCGGTGGGGGCGACCCGTCCGGCTTCGAGCAGGAGTTGGGTGTTGGCCAGGTGCTTCTCGGCCAGTTTGATTTCATCCCCGATCAGCGCCTGTTGGCGGGCCGGGGACGCGTTCTCGGGCAGGCGGCGTTGCAGGCGGAGCAACTCCTGACGGGTCTTCACGACTTCCCCGGGGCTTACGCGATCTCCCGAGCGGGCTTCCTGCCACGCGAGTTGATCCTCGAGCAGCTTGATTTCCTGGCGCAACGATGCGACCTCCGCCGGGGAAATGTCCGTCGAGGGGGTCGTGGTGGTGGGGGAAGCGCCGTTCGGGGGTGGATCAGCGGGGAGCCTCAAGTCGAGAAGGTCCGGGCGGACCTTGCCTTCGACCTCGGCAATCTGGCGTTTGATGGCGAGGACGTCGCGTTGGATGGGAATCAAGCTGTCGCGTGACGCCAGGCCGTCGCGGAGTTTTTGTTGCTGGGAGGCGAGTTGTTCTTCGATCAGTGCCAGTTCCTGTTGGAGCAGTTCGCGCTGGCGCTGGCCGGCCGGGGTGAGATGGGGAGCCGGAGCCGGCGCGGGGGAAGCCCCCAGGGCGGTGAGGTTCTGCTCGCTGAGCCTGGCGAGCGTCGTTTCCTCCGGGAACTCGCGGATGATCCGCCGGTAGGCCGCGACCGCTTCGTCCGTGCGGCCGAGCTTGCGGTAGCACTCACCGAGTCGGAACACGGCCGTGGCGGCGATCTGGCGTTGTTGGTCGAGTTGTTGCACGACCTGTTCGTAGGCCGCAATCGCGTTGGTGAGATTGCGGTTGGCCTCTTCCTGGATCAGTCCCTCCTGCAGCGAGGCAGTCAGGCTGTCGCCGCACCGCCCCGCCGCAAAGCCGGTCAGGAGCAGTCCCGAGACAATCAAGATGGTCGCTTTCATGGTGCGCCTAGAGTGCCCGCGTCCCGGGTGGCAAGTGTCATGGAAATGTAAAATCGGGTGGCGGCGGCCGCCCCCGGTTCCGAGGCGCGGATCACGGCTGCCGACCGGCTCGGGAGGTTTCGCCCGGCGGGCGGTTCGGAAGGAGAGCCTTCGGGCGGAGTCTACGGTACGTGTGCGTCCAGGGATCGATGCGGCACAGCGCCCGGTATGGACATTGATCACAGGCTTTGGTCCCGCCCTTTTCGTAGGGGTCCACGGCGATCACCCCCGCAAAGATGGCGTTCCCGAGATCCCGGATCGTGGCTTCGGCCTCGGCGAGAAGTTCGCCCAGGTCCGAAGGCAGGAGCGGGTCGCCTGGCGTTTTCCAGGGTTGTCCGTCGGACTTCAGGCGGTAGGCGAACTGACCGCTGGCCGCGCCTCCCGGGCGCTTGTCCAGCAGTGGGAGGAGGTCGAAAGCGAAGTGCCCGCGGTGTGCGTAAGCGCCAGGCGCCGCCAACTGTCCCACGACCTCGCGCCGGTGTTTCCCGGCCTCGAATTTGCCGCGGAGATTGGCGTAGAAGAAGCCGGCCGGGCGTAGGCGCGGAAATCCTTCACCGGGTGATGGCGAGTCCCTGCCGGGTGACGGTGCGCCGCTTTCCGGGGGTGGGTTTGAGGCTCCAAGCCGTTGGCTTCGGACCGGCTCCATTCTGCTGACGTGACAAAGAGCAGCGAGGTAAGCGGGCAGTTGGAGTTGGATCCCATGCGAGAGCAGCACCCGGTCCGGAGTTCGGGGGCTCGATTTGTAGTCGTGGATGACGCACCACGCTTCCCCGGCGAGCTCCGTGGGGACCAGGTCGACGCGATCAATCTTGCCCGCGACCGCCAGCCGGCGGCCTGAGGCCAGCGCGATTTCCCACGCGGGAAACGGCGATCCCCCGAACCCGAAGGCGAGCTCCGCGGCGTGCGGTTGAAAGGCGTAGGTGGTCCGGGTCCATTCGACGAGCATGGCCACGAACCGTTGCAGCGAGCGCGTCATGGCTCTCACGTTCAGATGGCCGCCGTCGTCGGACTGCATGATGCCGCTGCTGAACTCCGCCGCCACCCGCGCGGCGACCTCTCCCACCATTTCGCGGGCGGCCGCCGGTGTGACATCACGCCAACCGCGCCCGGACGCCACCAGTTTTTCATGGAAGCCTCGCAGCACTTCGTGGAGGAAACTGCCGCGCTGCCGGGCGTCGACTTCGAAGCGCTTTCGCTCCTCGGCCCGCAGCCCGGCCGAGACAAAGAACTTGAACGGGCAGGCCGCGAAGGCCTCGAGGCGGCTGACGGAGGTTCGCAGGACTTCCGGACCGTACAGCCGTCGGGCGATCTCGGGGTCGAGCGACTCGACGGCGGTGCCTGCGGGCGCCTCGACAGCGGCCGGTTCAATGCTGGCACCGTGGGTTTCGACTTCGAGGGCCGGGAACAACCGCCTCAGGTGGGCGACGAACGATGAAGGTTGGAGCAGGCGATCCTGGCCGTCGCGTCGCGAGAACATCACAACGAGTCGTTCGCGGCTCCGGGTGAATCCGATGTAGCCGTAGTAACGCTCGCGTCCCATTTGTTGCTGGCGATCGGGCCCGAGGTGCAGCCCCAGCTCTTCCAGGGCGGTGCGGTCTGCAGAACTCAGCAGGCGCGGCAGCTCCGCGGGGGCCGGGAAGCTGCCGTCATTCAACCCCAGAAAGATCGTCAACCGCAGGTCCGGGTTGCGTGAGCGATCGACCGTGCCCACGAGGACCTGGTCCAGCGCCGGCGGAATGACTCCCACGGTGAGGTTGGCGAGGCCCGCTTCCAGGATGGGCAGCCACTCGGCGATGGACATGGGCTCCGACGGAAACGCCAGCGCGACGTTCTCCAACCAGCCCTGCATCTGTTCCCAGATCTCGCGGTGAATCTGCGGGGCGACGCCTGCGGAACGGTCGGGCAGTCCGCGGCCCGCGGCTTCCGCCCAACGACGGAGTTCCGAAGGCACCTCCAGGTCGGACCACAGGTGGCGGAGCGCGGCGGCGAGTTCCCTCCCGTTGGGACCGGCACCGCGGGCGAACAGGGCGCGGTGCAGAGCGACGAACGGAGGGACAATCCGTTGCCGCACCGCCTCGAGCCGCGCGGCCACGCCGGGGTTTTCCGGGCACTCCAGGGGACGCTGCCACGCCTCGCCGGACCAGCCGCGTGCCAGGGCCGCGTTTTCGAGTTCGTCCAGATCCCGCAGCTCGCGATCCACGAGGCCGGTCTTGAGGGCCCCGAACCAGTCGTCATGCTGCCAGCCGAAGGCGACGGCCCGCAGGGCGTTGCGAGTCAGTTCCACGAGCGGGTGATGCGCGACCGGTTCGCGTCGATCGAGAAACATGGGGATGCCGCGACGCCTGAACTCGCGGCGAAGCAGGGCGTGATATCCCTCGAGCGAACGCACCAGGACGGCCGCCTCGCGGTAGCGACCGCCGGCGTCGGCGACAAAGCGTTCGATCTCGTCCGCAGCGCGTTCGACTTCCTGGACGGGATGGGCGCAGGACAGGATGCGAATCGCTTCGCGCTGGGCGGGCAAGTCCGCCTCGCAAGGGGCCGGCGATTGCCAGTGCGCTTCGAGGTGACGCAGGGGAGCGGAAGTGGCGAAGCGGCTCCGGTGGAAATCGCGTGGCAGGATCTCCGTTTGCACCTGGCCACGCGGCATCGCGGCCAGCCGGTCGCGCAGGCGGCAGTAGCTGTCGCCCACCGTGCTCCAAACCGACAGCCAGTGAGGCGCTGAGGCTGGCGCGTCTTCGAGGCAGAAGGCCAGCGTCGCCTGGTCACACAAGGGCAGGACGGCGGCAACCAGGTCCAGTTCCTGGGGCGTCATCTCGGCAAACCCATCGAGCCAGAGCCCGCCGAACCGCAGCGCACCGGGTCGGGACGGCAAGGCGTCCCGGGCCACGTCGAGCATCTGGTCGGCATCGAGGAGATCGTGCGTTTTCAGCCAGGCGAGATACCGCTCCAGCATCAGCGCGAGGTCGCGCAACTTGTCCGACAGCTCCGCTTCCTTTTCGAGGTTGGCGGCGAGACGGACCAGGCGGGCGGCGGACACCTGATGGCGCTGGAGTTCCCGCAGGGTGAGATTGAGCTGGCCGGCGAAGCCTGCCAGGCGCGCGGTGGCGCGAAACACCGTCAGTTCGTGGCGGTGGCGCGTGAGCAGGGCCCGCAAGACCATGAGGCGACCCTCCTCGGCCAGGAGTCGGGGCAGGGGCAGTCCCAGGAGTTCCAGGAGATGCCGCGCGAGCCGGTCGAACGAGAGGATGTGCAGCCGGGTATACCCGTGGAGGTCGGGGTCGGCCAGCAACTGTCTTTCGAGCTGAAAGGTCGCCTGCTTCGGGGCGATGAAGAGGAGCGGAGGGCCGTCCGGCGACGCCTTTAAGGCCGAGCGCACCTCGTCGACGCAGCGGGCGGTTTTGCCGCTGCCGGCGGGACCGAGGAGAAAACGTGTGCGCATACCAGGCTCGACTGACCGGCGGCCGACCTGCCGGTTGACGATGGCCGAAGATGCCGGGGCGTTGGACGCCAAGTCAACGCCCGACCTGCTGCCGCCGTTTCCGTAAGGTGGCGGGGGTTCGGTGAAGGCAGGGCGGCAGTTCCTGCGGTAGTAGGGCGGCGCCCTCGGAGAGGCCGCCCTACCTGGTTGGTGGCGTGCGGCGCCCTCGGAGAGGTCGCCCTACC
>CAZHUS010000015.1:41112-52221 GCA_964535555.1 uncultured Verrucomicrobiota bacterium | reverse complement strand
GAGGCCGCCCTACCTGGTTGGTGGCGTGCGGCGCCCTCGGAGAGGTCGCCCTACCAAATGAGAACGGGCTTTTCATGCCGGGAATTGACATCGCGAAGCCCCTCCCAGAAACTCGCCGTTCACATGTCCAAGCCGGCTCTTGGTCGTGGTTTGGGGGCCCTGCTGGGCGGCAGTGCTGCTGCCGCGCGCCCAACGCCCCCCGCCGCCGCCCCGGCCACCAGCCCCGCACCGTCCGCCACCGCGGATGACCGGGAACGCGTCCAGCGGGTGGCCCCGGACCGCATTCGTCCCAGCCCCTTCCAGCCCCGCAAGGACTTCACCGACGCCGCGCTGGCCGAACTGGCGGAGTCGATCAAGTCCCAGGGAATCGTCCAGCCGCTCGTCGTGCGCTCGCGTCCGGACCATTTCGAGCTCATCGCCGGCGAGCGCCGGTGGCGTGCGGCCCGGATGGCCGGGCTGACCGAGGTGCCGGTGATCGTCCGCGAGGTGAACGATACCGAGGCGCTCGAACTCGCCCTGATCGAGAACCTGCAGCGCGAAAACCTGAACCCGATCGAGGAAGCGCTCGGTTACCGGCAGTTGATCGAGCTGTTCCAGATGCGGCAGGAGGACGCCGCGCAAAAGGTCGGCAAGAGCCGTGTCGTGGTGGCCAACGCGCTCCGTCTCCTGCGGCTGCCTGACGAGGTTCAGTCGTACGTCCGCAACGCGCAGCTTTCGGTCGGACATGCGAAAGTCATCCTCGCCCTTGGCCGCCCCGAGGAACAACGACTCGCCGCCGAGCGCGTCCTCAAGGAAGGCCTCAACGTCCGCCAGACCGAGGAACTGGTGGCGCGTCTCCAGGCCGGGGCGGCGGTGGCGGCGACCGGCCGGGTCGACACGCGCAACGGCGCGCCCCGTGACGTGCACGTGGTGGCGCTCGAGACGCGCGTTCGCGAACGCCTCGGTTCCAAGGTCGCCATGCGGTACCGGCAGGGCAAGGGCGCAATCGAGATACGCTTTTACTCGGATGAGGAGTTGGACCGGTTGCTTGGGATCCTCGGAGTCCCCGCGGAATGACTTGGTCGTCTCCCTGTCCGGCGAGCCAGAACGGGAGTCAGGAAATCAGAATGAAGATATCGCAAGAACGCCGTAATCAGTGCGCCGACCGCCTGGCTGCCGCCGCGGACCGGGTGAGCGCCTTGAGCGCCTTTGTCGGGCTGGACGGATTTGTCGACGAGATCCTGCACGTGGTCGACAAGCGCGAGAACGCGGAGAAGTACTCACGGCTCGGCCAGATGTGCGGGTGGGGCGCCCGGATCACGGCCGCCGCGGGCCAGAGCACGAACATCGAGTTGGTCAGCAAGATGACCAAGCTCGGCGGCAACGGCCCGATCATGGCCAATGCCCTCGCCAGCCTGGGCGTGAACGTGACCTACCTCGGCGTCCTCGGGTATCCGAACCTGCACCCGGTCTTCGCCGAGTTCGCCAAACGCGCGAAGGTCCATTCGATTGCGGAACCCGGCTACACGGATGCCGTGGAGTTCGAGGACGGCAAGGTCATGCTCGGAAAACACCAGTCGCTCAAGGAGATGACCTGGAAGAACATCAAGGAGCGTTTCGGCCTTGAGTCTTTCGCCCGCCATTTCGCCGGCGCGGATTTCATCGGGTTCCTCAACTGGACGATGCTGCCGTACATGAGCGACGTGTGGGAAGCGGTGCAGTCCGAGCTATGCCCCAAGCTGAACGGGTCGCGCCGGCGCCTGTTCGTGGACCTCGCGGACCCGGAAAAGCGTTTGCCGGCGGACGTGGTTCGGGCGCTGGAACTCGTGGCCGGCTTCGGCCGGTGGTTCGATGTGATCCTCGGCCTGAATGAGAAGGAAGCCCACGAAGTGGCCAAGGCCTTGGGCCTCGACCGTCCCGCCAGAACACCCGAGGAACTGATGAGCCTGGCCCGGGACATCCACAAGCGCGTTCCCGTCCAGACCCTGGTGGTCCACCCGGTGCGGTTCGCGTTGGCGGTGTCGGCGGCGGGCGAGGCCATCACGTTCGGTCCGGTGACGGCGCAACCGCTGATCACCACGGGCGCCGGCGATCATTTCAACACGGGCTTCTGTCTGGGGAAGCTTCTGGGGCTGGATGACCTCGACGCGCTGCTGACCGGGGTGACCACGAGTGGCTTCTATGTCCGGACCGCGAAGAGTCCCACCGTGGCCGACCTCGTCCGGTTCCTGCGCGACGCCTCGGTCGAGTATTGAGTTCGGTTCACGTCGGCGCGTTGGCCCCCCGTTTTCCATGATCCTCGAAATCGTCCAGTACGGTCATCCGGCCTTGCGTCAGCCGGGACAGCGTATCGAAAGCGTGAACGACGAGATCCGCCGGCTGGCGGCGGACATGGTCGAGACGATGCACCATGCCGAAGGCGTGGGGCTTGCGGCCCAGCAGGTGGGACGTCCGCTCCAGCTCTTCGTGATCGATGTCGCAGGAGTAACGGATCGTCCCTCCACGTTGGAGATCAACGGTCAACCCGCAGACCCGAAGTCCCTCATGCCGCTGGTGGTGATCAACCCGGAAATCACGCTCTCTGGCTCCGGGGCGGTGGGACCCGAAGGGTGCCTCAGCTTTCCCGAGCTCTACGGCGACATCGTGCGTCCTGAATTCGCGGACGTGAAAGCGCTGAACGAGAAAGGGGAGCCGCTTCAGTTCCGTTGCGGCGGGCTGTTGTCTCGCGCCATCCAACACGAACACGA
Organism: uncultured Verrucomicrobiota bacterium; assembly: GCA_964535555.1. Taxonomy (GTDB): domain Bacteria; phylum Verrucomicrobiota; class Verrucomicrobiia; order Limisphaerales; family J093; genus DSVZ01. The sequence goes on along the minus strand of CAZHUS010000015.1, from coordinate 49,495 downwards.
CCACCTGCGCGGCATCTTGTTCATCGACCGGATGACCGATCACGTGCGGGGACAGTTGCAGCGGGAGTTGGACAAGTTGATGAAGAGCACGAAGGCGCGGCTGGGGAAGGGGGCTTGAGGGGGCGGCCGGAGGCACCGGACTGGGCAGAAAAGGAGCATTCGGGCGAGGCCGGGCCTCAGATCGGTCAAAGCTACGGAGAATTCTACGGTCTGACCCCTCCGGCGCAGCGGAAGCCCACATTCGCGGCGCGGTCCAACCCGCCGCCGGACAAAAGCAGCTTCGCGGCGAAATCCACCGGTTGCGGACCTTCATCGAAATACCAGGCCGACCCGCCCCGCTTGTAGAAACTGCCCCCGCGCAGAATCGCAGATCGCGTTCGTCCGTCGCTTCGCTCGCTCTCGGTCCACTGCCACACGTTGCCGCACATGTCGTAGCAGCCGTGAGGGGATCGACCGTCCGAAAAGCGCCGCACCGGAGTTGTCCCGCCAGTCTCGCCGCCATTGCAGCGTGTGGTGTCCATTTCATTGCCCCAGGGATAGCGGCGGCCGTCGCCTCCCTGGGCCGCCCATTGCCACTCTTCCTCGCTCGGCAGGCGTTTGCCGGTCCAGCGCGCGTACGCCCGGGCATCTTCGAGATCGACGTGGACCACGGGATGATCCTCGAACCCGGCGGGCGGGGAACCGTTCTGCCAGTGCTCGAGAAATGACGCCGGGTCCCGTGGCTTGTAGCCGGTCGCGGTCAGGAAGCGTGCGAACGCGGCGTTGGTGACCAGGGTCTCATCGATGAGAAACGGGGCGAGATCGACCTCGCGCTCTATCCACATCGGCTGGTGCAAAGCCGGAAAGCGCGTTGCGAAGTGAGGATGGGTTGAACCGTAGAAACCACATTCGCGGACGCGGAACCCGGTCCTGAGTCGAACCCGTCCGCCCGGCACTTGAACCATGCCCGACCGATCCAGGTTGCCGGGAGTCGTCGACTCCGGCGGCCTGAGGATCGACGCCTGCCGTTCCGGAAAGACGGTGCTCCAGTCGGCACGCGCCAGCAACTGATGCTGGCTGTTCAGGAAGGCGTCGAAATCCGGCGGCAGCCGGTCGGGGCGAGCCGCCAGGTAACAGCCCACGCCCCGCGCCGGGAGAAAGCCGAGGACCGGGACCGTCACGCTGCCAGGTCCGGGGGGACCCTGGTACCGGCGTGCGACCTGGGCCGGTTGACCCATGACCATGTCCCAGACCTTTTCACCTTCCGAGAATCCGGCTTCCAGGATCCTCCCGGTGACCTCGCGCGGGCTTCGGTTCACGAGCGTCCAGAGTCGCAGCCCGTCGGCTTCCCAGAGGCCGGCGTACACGTCCGGCTGCAGCGTGGGCACCAGGGGCGTCCAGCGTTCGCCTGAGAAGAGGGACGTGAATCGTCGTTGCAGCGGCAGCATCGAGCGCAGGATGGATTTGTCGCGGCGACACCACCCGTTCCAGGTGCCGAAGACATTCTCCCAGACCAGCACGCCGCAGCCATTCATCCAGGCCGTGTGCAGTTCGCCGGTGTGATCGCGATCCCAGCGCTTGATCTGATGCAGTTGGTGCCGCCGCTCGAACCATTTGTTGCGCAGCACGCCGGGCACTTCGCTGTCGTCGAACCACTGCGCCCAGCTCGAGTGATGATCGTGGACGCGCTCCAAGGGTAGCGCGATCTCGCCCTCCAGCGCGACCCCGGGACGTGCCGCATCCAGCCGGGAACGGAAGCTCTCCGCGCCGCGGTCCATCGTATCGAGGAAAATCCCGTCGGCATCGAGCTTCTGCACCATCTCGGCGAGGGCATCGAGGTCGTCCCTGCCCTCGCGGCGGGTGTTGGTGTCCCAGGGATTGTAGTCGAGGAACACGCGGATGCCGGCGCGGTGCAAGCCGTTCACGGCGCGCCGCAGGCCGGCCAGCCCGCCGGGTTGATCGCGGTAGTGATCGAACTGGTTGCGGGCGTCCAGCCCGATCCGCGGGTAGGCGTGCCAGAGCACGACGCTGTCGAACCCGCCAAACTCGACCCGGCCGTGCTCGACGAATCGGGGCACGGTGTAGTCGCCGGCCTTCGCATCGTAGAACAACGCATCCGTCAGCATGAGGAAGCAGCAGGCGTAGTTCGACGAAACCCAGCCAAACTCGGGGCGCGCGTAGAGGGCATCGGAGTAGCCAAGCTCCCGTCGCTTCGCCTCCCGCCAGGACACCAGGTTCGAGCGGAACACCTCCCACTCGCCCGGTTCCCGGGGAGCCGGGATGAGCGGGAGTTCGGGGCGGAACGACTCCCCGGGTTCCACGCTGTCGGCCGCCCGGCCGCGGAGCGGGGCGTGACCCAACCAGGCGCCGAAAGCGCCCGCGAAAGACAGCCACTGTCGGCGGCTGAGCAGGAAGCGGTTCGGCTCGCCAGCCGGTCCACCGCTGCGGATCGGCATCGCCTCGGGCCGTGCTGGCGGGGCCGGACTCACATGTGATCGATGAGATTCTGACCGAACTCGGAGCACTTGATCTGGGTGGCGCCCTGCATCAGGCGGGCGAAGTCGTATGTCACCCGCTTGCTGCCGATGGCGCCGTTCAGGCCCTTGAGGATCAGGTCGGCGGCTTCCACCCAGCCCAGGTGCCGGAGCATCATCTCGCCGCTGAGAATCACCGAGCCGGGGTTTACGAGGTCTTTCCCGGCGTATTTTGGCGCCGTGCCGTGGGTGGCTTCGAAGATGGCGTGGCCAGTGATGTAATTGATGTTGCCGCCGGGCGCGATGCCAATGCCACCGACTTGGGCGGCCAGTGCGTCGCTCAGGTAATCGCCGTTCAGGTTCAACGTCGCGATCACGTCAAAGTCCTCGGGGCGGGTGAGGACCTGTTGGAGGGCGATATCAGCGATGGCGTCCTTCACGAGGACGGCGCCGTTGCCGAGGGCGGCTTTCTGTTCCGCGTTGGCGGCTTCCTCGCCGTGCTCCTTTTTGGTCTTTTCCCACTGAGCCCAGGTGTAGACTTGGTTGCCGAAGTACTGACTTGCCGCTTGGTACCCCCAATCGCGGAACGCCCCCTCGGTGAACTTCATGATGTTCCCCTTGTGGACCAGCGTCACCGACTTGCGCTTCAGCTTGAGCGCGTAGGCAATGGCGCTGTGGATGAGACGCACGCTGCCGGACCAGCTCACCGGCTTGAACCCGAGGCCCACGCGGACGCCGGGGTCGATCTCCGGCGCGCCGACCGCCTTCCAGAACGCTTCCGCCTTCCCGGCCGTGCCAAAACGGATCTTGTTGAAGTCCTTGGGAAACTCCCTCGCCAGGAAATCCAGGACTTTCTGGGCCTCGGGCGTGCCGGCGGCGTACTCGATCCCGGCGTAGATGTCCTCGGTGTTCTCGCGGAAGATGACCATGTCCACCTTCTCGGGGTGCTTCACCGGGCTGGGAACACCGGTGAAGTACTGCACCGGACGGAGGCAGACGTACAGGTCGAGCATCTGCCGCAACGCGACATTCAACGAACGGATGCCGCCGCCGACGGGTGTGGTCAGCGGCCCCTTGATGCCCACGAGGAACTCCTTGAACGCCTCGACGGTATCGTCGGGCAGCCAGTTCCCGAACCGCTGAAACGCGGTTTCGCCGGCGAACACCTCCATCCACGCGATCTTCCGACGACCGCCGTAAGCCTTCGCCACCGCCGCGTCCAACACGCGCTCGGACGCGGCCCAGATGTCAGGCCCGGTGCCGTCGCCGCGGATGAACGGGATGATGGGGCGATCGGCGACTTGGAGCTTGCCGGCCTGAATGCCGATCTTCTCGCCGGCAGGTACGGTGCAGGTGGTGTAGGGCATGGTCGTGGGGTGAGTTGCTGTCAGAAGCGCAAACGCAAGCCGCCGCTCAAGGTCGCGGTCTCTCCCAGATCGGTCGCATACCGCTCGTCGCTGCCGTCCTTGAGCTTGAGATCCTGGGCGAAACCCACGCCGGCCTCAACGAACGCCGACAGTTTGCCGAGGAGATCCGTCGAAAGCAGGCGCTCGATTCCGAACGAAGCGCGCCAGCTCTTGTACTCGAGATTCAAGTCCTGGCCATCGTCGGTCCGGATGTTCCATCCGGAACCGCCGGGCCGAACGGTCGCATCAAAAACCCAGTCTTCGTTGGGGGCATAGGCGAGGCGGAACCGTGGGAAGGTCGCCGCCACGTTCCAGTGCCGGCTGGGACGCCAGATCAAGCCCAGCACCGGCAGGACGCGATCCTCACCCAGGTCGCGGGAGTAGTAGGCACCGAAGGAAACGCTCCATTCCGGGCGCCATTCGTACGCCGCCACGGCGAGCGCGGTGACGGCGACGTCCTCGTCGGAGATGGCGTCGAAGTCGGTGAAGAAGCCGGGCTCGATTCCCGCCCAGAGCTTCCACTGGTCGGAGAGCGACCGCCAGTAGTTGAGCGGGATCTGCACCCGGTGCAAATCCAGGGCCTCGTCACCGAAAGGCGAGTTGCCGTCGAAATCGAGCTGGGTCCAGCGATAGCGCACCCCGACGGTGAATCGCGCCCGGTCGCTTCGGTAGAGCGGGTACTGGGCGAGGGCGCCGGCCTCCTGTTGTCCCATGCTGGCGTCACCGGCGTCCTTCAGATCGGTGCGTGAGCCCCAGGAGTACTGGACGTTCGCGGCGACGTAACTCGGGATGAACGATTCCTCCGTCTTGCGGCCGCTTTCCTCGGCGGCCGCGAGGAGTCCGCAGGCCGCGCCTATTGCCAAGAACAATGTTAATCGCATGGTCATCAAACAAGGGGTGTCGCCATCCAGGTGAACGGCTTCGAGCCGGCTGGAGACGGGGTGCCGATCATCAAAACTGGGCTCCGGCCGGCGGACTCCGGAGTCCAGGCAGCCATCCCTGGGCGGATGCTGCCAGCGAAGGGTCGGGTGAGCCCCGCCACGTGCTCCATGGTCAGGCAACCGCCACGCGGGAGCGTGGGGACTCCCTGGTTTCCGCAAGCTGCATCCGGACCTGCTCCACCACGCGTTCGGCGGTCAGGCCGTGCTTGCGTCGGAGATAATCGACGGACGAGGCGTGTTCCACGAACACATCCGGCCAGCCAATCCGGACGACCGGCGTGGCGATGCCCTTGTCGCTGAACAGCTCCAGGACGCTGCTGCCGTAACCGCCCATGAGGACGTGGTCTTCCAGGGTGACGACGACGTCGGCGGCCTGGCCGAACAGGGTGTGGGTGGCCTCGTCCAGCGGCTTCGTGAACCGCGGGTTGACCAGCGCCAGATCGTAGCCCTCGTCGGCCAGCAGTTCCATGGCTTCGCACGCCACTTTGCCCATGTTCCCAAGCGCAAAGAGCGCCACCTTCCGGCCCGGGCGATCCGAGAAGTTGCGCAGCACCTCCGCCTTGCCGATTTCGAGCAGACGTGGCTGGTCCTTGACGGGAACGCCTTCGCCGGCGCCCCGGGGATAACGGATGAAGCTGGGGTGCTTTTGCTGGGTGGCGGTGAACATCATGTCCACGAGCTCATCCTCGTCCTTGGGGGCCATCCCGATCACGTTCGGGAGGCAGCGCAGATACGAGATGTCGTACAACCCGTGGTGCGTGGGGCCGTCGTTGGCGGAGAGACCGGCGCGGTCCATGCAGAAGATGACAGGCAGGTCCTGCAAGCAAACGTCGTGATGGATGCAGTCGTAGGCCCGTTGCAGGAACGTCGAGTAGATGGCGACCACCGGCCGGAAGCCCATGGTGGCCATGCCGGCGGCGAAGATCACGGCGTGTTCCTCGGCGATGCCGACGTCGTAGTATTGCTTCGGGAGCGCGAGTTCCAGCGACTTCAGCCCGGTGCCGCTGGGCATGGCCGCGGTAATGCCGACCAGGGTCTTGTCCCGCTGGCAGAGCCGCACCATCGCGCTGCCGAAGACATCCTGGTAGTTCGGCGGCGTGCCCGGCCGCGCCGGAACGACCTCGCCGGTGGACACATTATACGGCCCCACGCCATGGAACTTCTCCGGGTGCTGGATGGCCGCCTCGAAGCCCTTCCCCTTGCGGGTGACGACGTGCAGCACCACGGGGACCTGCGACGCCTTGGCGTACTGGAGCGATTCGATGAGGAGCGGCAGGTCGTGCCCATCGATCGGCCCGACATATTTCAGTCCCATCTCCTCGAAAAGCAGCGTGCTGCCGAACCCGCCGCGCCCGTCCGCATCCGACCCTCGCTCCGTGGGTTCCAACGCGACGCCGGAGACGGCGCCCTTGAGTGCCTCCTCGGCCTTGTGGCCGAGTTTGATGGCGATGTCGCCGCCGCGCACCTTGCTCATCAACCGGGTGAAATCCTTCTGCAAACGCGTGTAGCCGGGGTGGCGGATGATCTTGTTCAGGTAGGCGGAAATGGCGCCGACATTCTTCGCGATGCTCCATTCGTTGTCGTTGAGGATCCCGATAAAGCGCTTGGTGGTGTGGGAAATGTTGTTCAGGGCCTCGAACGAAATGCCGTTCGTGAGGGCGGCATCGCCGAAGATGCAGACGACGTTTTCGTCGGTGCCGAGCTGGTCCCGCCCCGCGCACATCCCCAGCGCGGCGGACAGGGCGGTACCGGCGTGACCGGCTCCGTAAGCGTCATGTTCGCTCTCGGTGCGGAGCGCAAAGCCGTTCAGGCCCTCGGTGGTCCGGATGGTTTGAAAGCGCGCTTTGCGGCCGGTGAGGAGCTTGTGCACGTAGCACTGGTGGCTCACGTCCCAGACGAACTTGTCCTTCGGGGTGGAAAAGACCTTGTGGAGGGCGAGCGTGAGTTCCACCACGCCCAGGTTCGGGCCGAGGTGACCGCCGTTCTTCGAGAGCACGTTGATCAGTTCGGTCCGAATCTCCTCCGCGAGCTTGCCCAGTTGGTCCAGGGTAAGCTTCTTGACGTGCTCCGGGCTGTCCACCATGTCCAGGAAACGACTCATGTGCTATTCGCGATCAGATTCCGATTCGGTCGGGGCAAAAGGCCTGAGCCTCGGCTCCCCGGCCGCTGTCTGCTCGAGTTGCTGAATCCGCGTCTCGGCGCTGGCGAGCCTGGCTTCGCACACGCGGGCCAGTTTCATCCCTTCCTCGTAGCGGGTCAGCAGCGCTTCGAGCGGCAATTCATCCGACTCCATCTGTTCGACGACGCCCTGCAGCTTTTCCAGGGCGTCCCCGAAGCTCAGAGCGGACGCATCGTCGCTGTCGGCTGCCTTCGCGGCTTCAGACATGGGCCGCAGAATAGGGGGCGAACTCGGGGGCGTCCAGTGGTTTGGCGGGAACGAGATGACAGGCAACCGCGTGCCCGGGCTCGGTTTCCAGCAAGGCCGGTCGCTCCATCCGGCACCGCGCTTCGGCGAGCGGGCAACGGGTGTGAAACGGACAACCGGGAGGCGGGTTGAACGGGGACGGCATCTCGCCGGGAAGAATGAGCCGGCGACGCTGGGTGTCGGGATCCAAGGCAGGCACCGCGGCGATCAAGGCCTGGGTGTAGGGATGTCGCGGGGTCTGCAACAGCGCTTTCGCGGGGGCTGATTCCACCACCCGGCCGAGATACATCACCAGGATCCGGTGGCTGACGTGTTCGACCACGGCCAGGTCGTGGGCGATGAACAAGTACGCGAGGCCCTGGCTCTGTTGAAGGTCTCGCAACAGGTTCACCACCTGGGCCTGTACCGAGACGTCGAGGGCACTCACGGGTTCATCACAGACGATCAACCCCGGTTGGACCGCGAGCGCCCGCGCCACCCCGATCCGCTGACGCTGTCCGCCGCTGAATTCGTGAGGGTAACGGCCGGCGTGGCCGGGGTCCAAACCGACGCTCCGGAGCAACGCCGCGACCCGGTCCTCGCGCGCCTTGCGGCCGATCGCCAGTTGATGGATGTCGAGGGCTTCCCTGAGGCTTGCCCCTATGGTGCGGCGCGGATCGAGCGAACCCAACGGGTCCTGGAAGATCATCTGGAACCTGCGGCGACGTTGCCGGAGGGCCCGGCCCTTTAACCGCGTGATGTCTTCCCCTTCGAAGCGAAGCGTGCCCTCGGCGGCCTCGACGAGCCGCACCACGGCCCGACCCAGGGTCGACTTGCCGCACCCGCTTTCTCCGACCAGGCCGAGAGTCTCGCCGCGCTCGATCGAGAAACTGACCTGCTGCACGGCGGGCAGCCAGCCCCGGACCCGGCCCAGCGCCCCGCTTTGAAGCGGGTAACGGACGCTTAGATTCTCGACCTCGAGCAGCGCAGCCATGGTCGGAGGAGTCTGGAGTGTTTCCGCGTCGACCGCAAAGCCGCAGCGGCCCGCGGCCGTCTGTAGGCGCGGGCGTGAGCCCGCGGCAAACCGCCTCCTGACGTCGGCGCCTACAGTCGAGCCCGCAGCGGTCTGTAGGCGCGGGCGTGAGCCCGCGGCAAACCGCCTCCTGACGTCGGCGCCTA
>CAZHUS010000015.1:23082-41012 GCA_964535555.1 uncultured Verrucomicrobiota bacterium | reverse complement strand
CGTCGGCGCCTACAGTCGAGCCCGCAGCGGTCTGTAGGCGCGGGCGTGAGCCCGCAGCGAGCCGCCTCCTGACGTCGGCGCCTACAGTCGAGCCCGCAGCGGTCTGTAGGCGCGGGCGTGAGCCCGCAGCGAGCCGCCTCCTGACGTCGGCGCCTACAGTCGAGCCCGCAGCGGTCTGTAGGCGCGGGCGTGAGCCCGCAGCGAGCCGCCTCCTGACGTCGGCGCCTACAGTCGAGCCCGCGGCGGTCTGTAGGCGCGGGTGTGAGCCCGCGGCGAGCCGCCTCCTAACGTCGGCGCCTACAGTTGGTGGTCCGCTCGCACGTGCTGCGGCCGGAGACCGGCCGCGGCCCGAAACGCGGATGCCATCTCCGTCTCTTGAGGCTCGCCCTGGGTCGCACCCCGGGTGATGATCGCGGCATGCAGAGCCACGAAGTCCACGGGTCCGGCCCAGTTCGAATGAACGCCAGTCTCGGCCTGCTGGTGTTGCTCTTCCTCGTGCCCTCCTTGCGCGCGGAGGATCGCCCGGCCTGGGGAGAGCCGTGGTCGCGCAACATGGTCTCCACCGAACGTGCTTTGCCTGACAGTTTCGACCCCCCATCGGGAGCGAATATCCGGTGGAAGGCGACGCTGGGCACCGAAACGCATTCCTCCCCGGTGATCGGCGGAGGCCGGGTCCTGATCGGGACAAACAACGGCAACCCGCGCGACCCGAAGCACACCGGTGACCGCGGCGTATTGATGTGCTTCGACGAACGCGACGGCCGGTTTCTCTGGCAACTCGTCGTTCCCAAGCGCGTCGAGGACATCTACTTCGATTGGCCCAACAGCGGCATCTCCTCACCCGCCACGATCGAAGGGGACCGCGCTTACGTGGTGGACAACCGCGGCGTGGTCCTCTGCCTGGATATGGCCGGCATGGCGAACGGCAACGACGGCGCGTTCCAGAACGAAGCGGTATACTACGCGCCGCAGATGACCAACACCCTGTCGCGCGGCGCCCCCGAGGCCTTCACCGCGGACGGGACTCTGATCAAAAGCGCGCCCGCCCCGAATCGCGTCGAGCCTGGTCCCTTGGACGCCGACATTCTGTGGATGTTCGACCTGAGCAGCGGGGCCGGGATCTGGTCGCACGACGCCGCCCACAGCTCCGTCCTCATTCAGGGCGACTTTCTTTACCTGAACACGGGGACAGGCGTCGACAATACGCACCGCCGCATTCGCAGGCCGGACGCGCCAGGGCTCGTGGTCTTGAACAAACACACCGGCGCCTACGTGGCCCGCGACCGTTCCGTCCGGGGCGACCGGGTCTTTCACTCCACTTGGTCGGCGCCTTCGCTCGGCACCGTGAACGGGAAACCACTGGTGTTCTTTGCGGGCGGTGACGCGGTGATCTTCGCTTTCGAGCCGCTGCCCCCGGGCGCCGGCGGAAGCGACCTTCAAACGCTGAAGGAAGTGTGGCGCTTTGACTTCGACCCCACGGCTCCCAAAGAGGACATCCACCGGTACCATCTCAACCGCCGGGAGAGCCCGAGCGACGTCTTCGGCATGCCGGTCTTCCATGAGAACCGGGTCTACGTTGCCGGCGGCGGGGACCTGTGGTGGGGCAAGAACGGCTCCTGGCTCAAGTGCATCGACGCCACCCAGACGGGCGACATCACGAAACGCGGCGAGGTGTGGAGCTACACGCTCGGAAACCACGTGTTCGCCACGCCGGCGATTTGGGACGGCCTCGCCTACATCGGCGATTGCGAAGGCACCCTGCATGCCGTCGACCTCCGTACTGGAGCCGCGGTTTGGACCCACGAGGCCGGTGGCGACTTCTGGGCCTCGCCCCTGGTTGCCGACGGCAAGATCTACGTGGGTACCCGGCGGGGTCAGTTCCTCGTCCTCGCCGCGGGCCGCGAGAAAAGAGTGATCTCGGAGTGGGAGCTCCGCTCGCCCATCAGCGCCACCTGCGCCGCGGCGAACGGGGTGCTCTACGTGGCCACGATGAAAGAGCTGTACGCGGTGGCGCCGGCAAAGTGAACGCGCCGGGCTTTGCGGCTACCGGCCCAGGTTGACGAGTCTCAGCGCGCCGACGCCGCCCGGATTCCAATTCGTGAACAACACGTAGACCGCGCGGTTCTCCCCTTCGCCGGTGACGTACCAGCACGCATCATGGATGTGCTGGGCCTCGGTGTATCCCAGATCCTCCTTGGGCTTGAGCGTGCTCACGATCGCCTTCTTTTTGAGATTGAGAATGTAGATCGGTCCCGGCGCGCCGTTCGGGCCGTCCAGGCACGGGGCCAGGGCGTAATCGCCCCAGAGGTCCACGTCGCACACGGTGCTTCCGGCCGGGAGCCCGTGGGTTTCGAGCCAGGCCTGGTCCTTGATGGACCAGCGCTTCACTTGGGCCTCAGGGCGCGCCGCCACCAGCAACGTGTGGTTCGAAGCGTCATGGGTGATGCCGTGGGGCGTCTGCGAAATCGCCTTGCCGCCATGGAACTCGCCTTTGTACTTCAACGGATCCACCGCGGCGGGCATGAAATACGCCTTGCCGTAACCATCCGTCACGTAAACCTCCCCCCCGCTGATAAACGCGGCGTCAGTAGGCGCGAAGCCCTTGCCGTCTGCGTAGGGTCCGCCTTCCGGGACGCCCAGCTTCGTCACGTGTTGGAAGCCGGTGTCGGAGAGATAGACGTGACCCTCGACGTTGTCCGCGGCAACGATGAGAGGTTTCTGCCCGGCGCGGGGCCAGAGGTCGGCCCCGTGCAGGTTGCCGCTGCTCAGCACCGGATCGCCCTTGACCACCGCCGAGTGTTTCAGCTGCCCCGTGAACGCAATCCAACCCACGCGCTCGAGACCCCAGTAGACGGTGTCGCGTTCGCCATCGACCACGAGCGTGCCGTGCGCGCCTTTCAGGTGGGGCTTGGCTTCCTCGGGAACCGGCACCAAGTCGGGCGCGGCGACGAACCGCCAGTAGCCCTGGCCGGACAACTTCCTGGCGGCGTCTGGTTGGGACGGGCGCACGGTCAACGGTCCCGTGTCCTCCACGAGGACCGGCAGAGGGACGGCGGCGGGGGCGGTCTCGTGGCTGTGGGAGGCGTCAGTATCGTGGGCTGCCGCGGTACGGGCGAGGGCCACCGCCACGGCGCCCAACATGGTCAAGGAATGCAGTCGTCGTGCTGTCATTGGGTCTTTCCTGCGGCCGCGCCGGGGCTCTGGCGCGTTTCGCTCGAAATGCCCGGCCTGGCACGCAAGGAGGTCAAATCTGGCACACTCACGAAAACGCGCAAATCTGCCCCTGCAAAAAGGCGGAGCCGCGGGGGGACGGGTCGAGGCCATCCGGAAGCGGCCGAGTGATCATGATCCGTTGCGGAGCGCGGGCTTTAGCCCGCAGGGACGTCCTTTGGCTGGCGCGGGTTCCTGCGGACTGAAGTCCGCGCTCCTGGGGCGGTTCATGGGAAACGTCACAGCCTGCCGGTGTGCACGCGGACCCGTCGGAGGTTAACCCCGGTCGCGGGCGTACCAATCGATGTTGCGGGTGGCGTACATCACGGCGGCCAGCACGACGAACAGCGCCACGGTGCCGTAGAGAAGGGAGTAATCCTGTTCGCGGAGCAAAAGGTACAGAAAGCCGTAGACCGCGGCCAGGCCACCCCCGAACCACCAGGTCTGGCGCATGCCGCGCAGCACGTATCGGGTGTAGAACGTGACGAGCGCCGTGGCGGCCGCCGCCCCGGTCAGATACGCCCAGCCGAAGGAGATGAATTCCGATAGCGACAGGATCGCCAGGTAAAAGAGACACAGGGCGGCTCCCACCAGAGCGTACTGGAACGGGTGAACCGGGGCTGAGACCGCCCGTACCTCGAAGAGGAAAAACGCGGTGAACACCAAGCCCAGGAACAGCACGCCGTACTTGATCGAGCGCTCGACATACCGGTAGCTGTCCAGCGTCGGTTCGAGGCTGACCCCCAGGAGGGAACTGGCGATGACGCCGCCCTCCAAAGCGTCGCCGTCGCGGTCGGTCCATTGCTGCGGATACCCTCGTCCGTAGTAGCCGACCAGCCAGTCAGCTTCAAACCCGTCCGGGCCCACCTTGCGCTGGGCGGGGAGAAACGCGCCTTGAAAGCTCGGGTCCGGAAACGGCGAGGTGAGCTTCACCCGGGTCTGCATCCCCAGCGGGGCGAACGAGAGGCTGCGGCTGCCGTTCAGGTTGACGGCGAACTCGAAGCGGGCGGGCCGGTCCGGGCCACTGAAGGGGGGACGGGCGAACGAGGCTTGAATGGCAGGACCCAGGTTGCCGCTCCGGCCCGCGGGGACCATGGACAAGACGGCATCGTCCCACGTCACCTGGAGGGACTCACTGACGCCGCGCAGGTCGGAAATGGCGATGAACAGACGGGCGTCGTCCCAGAGGACATCCTCCGGGGCGACTTTCCATTCCGCGAACGAAGGATAGTCGAAGCGCCCGGTGAATTGGAGGCTGGTCCGGTACACGACCGCCTCGTAGATCCCGCGATGGAGCACATCGGGTCGCACGTCTCCCGCGACGGATAGTTCCGCGGGCAGGAACCAGCCCCGCGAGACGACGGTCTCCATGACCTCGATCCGTTCGAGTCGGCCGTTCACCTGCTGATCCTTCCACGTCTTCACCTGGTGGCGGTAGGGGACGCTCAGGATGGGGCCGGCGAGGACCTGGGGGTTTCCCCAGGTGGACGTGATGTTGGCGACGGCCTCCTGGTGACGGGCGCGTCGCTCGAGCAGGACGCCGCGGATCAGGGCGAGCGGGATGAGCCCGAGGAGGATCAGAGTGACGACGGTCAGCATTTTGAGGACGGTGCGACCGCGGGGAAGGGGAAGGGGAGTGGACGGGATGGCCGGGTTCATGGGAGCGGGTTTGAGTATCTACTCTGCAGTGCAAAGTCGATGGGCGCGGTCATGGGAACGCGGGCCTTGGCCTTTTCGGCCTCGGAATGGGTGCGCGGCGCCATGCACGACGAGAAGGTTGTACACGGCATGAGCACACTTTGCAATACAAAGTTGTTCCCCGCGCGAGTCGCCGCGTTCGCGGTGAACAAGCGGAAAGGGACCGCGACCGTCCCAGGCCGCAGCGTCCGCCCATCACCGGGCGTGTCCCGCCCTCCAAATCGCGCCTGACCGCTCGCGTCGGCGCCAGCTTCGGATCGGCCGTGCGTTGAGATGCCCGGGGGTGGCCACGGTGAGCCGCTTTGGACCGGCTGTCCCGACGGCGGCGTTCGGACCCACTCCACTTCTCACCGTGCCGCTTCCGGTTTCGAGGCTTCGCGCGGTCCGGGACGGACGAGATGAAGCGTTTGCGTCGGGAACGCAAACTCAACGCCCTCCCGCTCGAAGGACTCGTAGAGGCGCAGGTTGATCGCCTGCTGGACGTTCATGTACGCCATGTAGTCCGGCACGGCCATGAAGAAGACGGTCTCGAAGATGAGCGCCGAGTCGCCGAATTCCTTGAAGTGGGAGCGGTCGAAACGCGTGAGTTGCTGGGACTCGATCGCCTCCCGGATCAGCGTCGGGATCCGGACCAGTTTCTCGCGCGGCGTGCCGTAAGTGACGCCGAGGTTGAACACGATGCGGCGTTCGCGCATTCGTCCGAAGTTGCGAATCCGGCTTTCGAGCAGGTCGGCATTGGAAAGAATGAGTTGCTCGCCGGAGATGCTGCGGAGGCGGGTGGTCCGCAGTCCGATATACTCGACGCTGCCCATTTCGGTGCCCAAGTTGAGGAAGTCCCCAATCATGAAAGGCCTGTCGAGCATGATGGAGAGCGAGGCGAGCAGGTCTTTGAGGACGGTCTGAACGGCGAGAGCGACGGCGATGCCACCGACACCCAACCCGGCCAGCAGCGGGGCGATCTCGACTCCGAGATTCGCGAGGACGAGCAATCCCACCAGACACCAGATCGTGATGCGCCCCAGGAAGCCGAGCACTTGAACGGTGGTGGCCCGCCCGGGGTCATCCTTGAGCTTTTGCTCGTGGTACCGCGTAATGACGGATCCGAAAAGCGACCCGGCCCAAAGACCCCCCTGGATGACGAGCGTCACCGCGAGCACGCGGAGCAGGAACTCCCGGGCGCGGCCAGGCAGCACCAGCACCTGAGAGCCAATCAGGACGCTGACGAGGGCGATCAAAACCGGATGGGTCCATTCGGCGAGGTCCCGGATCGCCTTGTCCCATCCGGGAGCGCGCCGCAGGACCGCCCGGGTCAGCCGGGTGGCGGCGAGATTCCGGAGCGTGAAGAGGAGGGTGAAGGCCAGCCCGGCGAGCAAGATGGCCACGAGCCACGCTCCGAGCGCGTTCCCCAGGATCGGGTATTCGAGTGCAGATCTCATGCTGATCGGTCTTGGTGGGAGCGCCGTGGGCAGTCCCGAACTCCTCCTACGACAGCGCCGGCGTGGGCGCAAGAACTCAGCCCCGGGAATACGGTCTGCGCACGGCAATTGAGCCGGGCACGGGCGGCAGTGGGAAAATCAATTCACGTTCCCGGGTCGGGCTGCGTACTTTCGCGCCGCATGAATACGAACTGCGTCGGGCTCGGGTTAAGCCTCCTGGTGGTGGTGGCGGGGGTTCGAGGTGCCACGGTGGAAGAGACCGAGATCCTGCGGGAGGACCGGCTGGGGTTGCGGGTGGCGGCCGGGAGCCTGGCCCTTCCCAAGGAGGGCGTGTGGCGGCTGGTCGGAGTGGAGCCGGTCGGGAGCATGGCGAAAGACGTGTTTCTTCAGCCGCCGGCCGCGGTGCTGAGCGCCGTCGAGGGGGACCGGATGGGCGCGTTGGGCGAGGGCCGCCAAATCGAGGCCAGGCGTAACCAGCTGCACATGCTCTTCTGGGCCAGCCGGAATTACGCGTTGCGGCACGAAGGCCGGGGCCCGGCCCACCTTCAGGACGTGGACACGAACCAGGGCACGCGCCTGGCGTCGCAGGGTGGCGACACCAATCTGTTTCTCATCCCGGGCGTTTCGTTGCGGGGCCTCGATCGTACGGACGCCCGGCGAAACGAACCGGAGCCAGACCGGACCCTGCTGGCGTTTGAGGTGCGCCCGGTGATCGACGACGGCAAGCATTGGGTCCTGTGGAACGACGGCCAGGTGGAACGGGTTTTGGTCGATGCGGAGATGGTTGCCAGGCACGGCACCGAGGTGCGGGCTCTCGGCCCCAGTCGCCGTCAACGACTCAAGGAGGTGGAGCGGGAAGCCACGGTTCGCTACCGCGTGTTTGGACGGTTGACCGAGGGCGGCACGCCTCAGGCCACGTTGCAGCTGCGACGCGACGGCGATGGGGAGGTGATGGAAGTGGGTTGGGACCTTGCCACGGGGGCGAGCGGGGACGCCGGGCTGCTTCGGGAGTGGGCAGGACTGCGGGCCGGGACGTGGCTGCGTCTGCTTCGTGGCCATCCCACCATGGTGTTGTCGCTCTGGCTGGACCAGGCGTCGGAGTTGTACGGGATGGAAGCCGGCATTCCCGAGCCGCCGGCGGGGCCGGGGCCGCGGGGCAACGAGGAGACAATCCTTGGCGTGGTCGGGGGGCGGGCAGCGATCCGCGAGACCTTG
This sequence comes from uncultured Verrucomicrobiota bacterium, assembly GCA_964535555.1. Taxonomy (GTDB): domain Bacteria; phylum Verrucomicrobiota; class Verrucomicrobiia; order Limisphaerales; family J093; genus DSVZ01. Next base: position 33,453 of record CAZHUS010000015.1, on the reverse strand, counting down.
CAGCTTCAGGATTTGCAGGCGCGAGACGCGGCGGAAGGCGCGGCCGGGGATGTCCCGATCGAGACGGTGGCAGGGGTGACCGTGAAGGCTCACCGCTATGAGGAAATGCTGGCGGGGAGGCCGGGGGGACGGCTGCCCATGGCGGAGGTGGTACCCCCGGATCGGTTCCTGGCGTACTTCCCGAAACCCACCGTTTTAATGAGCCTCCTTGAAACGGGCGGTGGGATGGCGGCGCACCTCGGGCTGGGTGTGGGAGGGGAGAGCATCCGGTACGACTTGCTGGACCGGTACGTCACCCGCCTGGGCCTCACGCGGGAGCAGATGCGTTCCATGCTGCAGTCGGGTGCGATTTCGGAGCTGGCCATCCTGCTGCCGGACCTCTTCCTGGTCGATGGGACCGAGATGACGGTGATCGCCCGCGTGCAGAATCTCGGTTTGCTCGGGTCGTTGCTGAAGCTTGCTGGACTTGGCGAGGCCGAGGGCGTCAGCCAACGCGAACTGCCGGGGCGTGGCCGGGTGGTGTGGTGTCGCCGTGGGGACTGGTTGTTCCTGTCCTCGAATGAAAGTGAACTCCGGGAGTGTCTCCGGCTTCAGGAGAAGCAGGGGGAGGGAAGCCTGGGGCGAAGTGCGGAGTTCCGGTACATGCTGGAACAGTTGGGGCCGCAGGCGACCACCGAGGCGTACATCTACTTCTCGGATCCCTTTCTGCGGCGGCTGACCGGGCCCGCCACGAAGATCGCGCAATATCGGCGGGTGCTGACCCGGGCACAGCTCGAAGCGACGACCGCGGGCGCGCTGTTGTACACGCTGGACCACGACCGGGCGCCGGCCAGCGCCGCCACGCTGTTCGAGTTGGGCTACGCGCGGCGGATTCCCGGGGTGCCGCCGACGGACATCACCCTGAGGGACGGGTGTGTTGCGGAATCGGCGCGTTACGGCAGCAGCGCCGGGCTGCGCACGCTGCTGGAGGTTCCGGTGGTGCTGGCCCGCCGGAACGAGGTGGCCGCCTACGAGAGCTACCGGGAGAACTACGAGCGTTTCTGGCGGCAGTTCTTTGATCCGATTGCGCTGCGCCTGGACCGGGTCGATTCCAACCGCATGGAGCTGGCGACGTTCATCCTGCCGCTGATCGACAGTTCCTTCTACACCGGCTTGCGTGGCGCGCTGGCGCGGGGGGAGGACCGGACGGTGCTGGCGAAGCCGGTGTTGGAGCCGGAACCGGTGGCGCTGCTCTCGGCGAATGTGACCGAGGCCGCGTGGCTGGAGTGGTTGCGGGGACTCGACCACACCCTCCAACAGGTGCTTGGAGGTCGGTCGTCGTTGCTCGATCAACTCGGACCATGCGTTCATCTTGCCCTTGCCGATGACGACCCCATGATTGCCACCGGGAGCGGCGACCTGCTGGGGAGCTTCGGCAGCGGCCCGGGACGAGTTGGGGGGGAGATGTTCATGATCCCGGTGGCCGTGGCCATGTTCACGAGGCCGTCGAGTCTGGTCATCGAAGTGCAAGACCCGGTGGCCGTGCGGCGTGAGCTGGACCAGATGGCGACGGGTACCTGGGGCGGATCCCCGGGGTGGTTGGGACTGACCACCTCGTTGTACCGGATCGCCGATCGCGAGGAGTGGATCTTCGGGTTGTCCGTCGAACGGCTGTTCACCGTGCGTTTTGGGATCAGCCTCCAGGGCAAGTACCTGCTGGTTTCGAACCTGCCCTTGACGCATCACCCCCGGGTCGTGGGGACGCGGCGCGCGGTCCACAACGGCCTCAGCCTGCGCCTGGCGCCGCGGGCGGCGGATTTGCTGCTGCCGTCGCTGTTTGAGTCGGCCATGGTCTCCGAGCGGCAGGCTGCCATGCGCGGCATCGGAATGTTGTACCCGCTGTTGGCCTCGCGGGTTGCCGAGCTGGAGCTCGCCCCCGCGGTCCACCAGCGGTTGTTTGGGTTCGCACCGCTTCACCCGGACGGCGGAGGCTACGTTCGGGACGGCGACGACATCGCGAGCACGCGTTTTGGCAAGCCGGGCGCGGAGCGGCAGCCGGCATTCAGTCCGGGGTTCCGGGACTTTGGGTTCATGCGCGGCGTGGAGGCGGTGGACGTGGGAATGCAGTTTGAGCAGGATGGGTTGCGCGCGCAGGCGGCCTGGACGTTCCGGCCGTGACTACCGGATCGGGGTCAGCTGCAGACCCGTTCCGTGGGCCGCGGGGCGGCGGGTGGGGGCGGCTTGACACGTGCGGAGATTACCGCCTCTCTTTGCGGCGGCATGATCCAGACTTTCGCACGCGCTTTTGACCGAACGACCGGACCGGTACTCGCGATGGCGGCAGCGGTGTTCCTGCTGCCCGATGCCCGCGCCCACGAACGCGCCCGAACGCCGATCCGCATCCCCGACATTCCCGGATACAAGACCCTGAAGTGCGACTTCCACATCCACACGGTCTTCTCGGACGGATCGGTCTGGCCCGACATCCGGTCCGAGGAGGCCTGGCGTGAGGGGTTGGACGCGATCGCGATCACGGATCACATCGAGTACCAGCCGCACAAGGACGACCTGCCGACGAAGCACAACCGGTCTCACGAGATCGCGAAGCCGCGAGGCGATGAGCTTCAACTGATCGTCATCCGCGGATCCGAGATCACGCGCAAGATGCCCCCGGGCCATCTGAACGCCATCTTCCTGGATGATTGCCGGTTGCTCGAGAAGGACGACTGGCGTGACGCCGTCGGGGCGGCCCATGCCCAGGGCGCATTCATTTTCTGGAATCATCCCGGCTGGCGCGGGCAGCAGGCGGACGGAGTGGCGAAGTGGTATGACGAGCACAGCCAGTTGCTCGCGGGCGGTCAGTTGCACGGGATCGAAGTCGTGAACAGCCGTGAGTATTACCCCGAGGTCCACGCCTGGTGTCTGGAGAAGAACCTGACCCTGCTGAGCAACTCCGACATTCACAACCCGCTCAACCTGGATTACGATCTCCACGAGGGAGACCATCGGCCGCTGACGCTCGTCTTCGCCACGGATTCGACATCGGCGGCGATCAAAGAGGCGCTGTTCGCGCGCCGGACCGTGGCGTATTCCGGCAAGCTCCTGATCGGCCGCCGCGAGTTCCTGCTGCCGCTTTTCGAGCAGTCCATTCGACTTCGCAACCCGTCCGTTAGCCTGCGTCCGGGCCAGCGGGTGTATATCCAGATCACGAACGAATCGGACCTGCTTTATGAACTCTCCCAGGATTCGGCCGTGGCGGGATACAGCGTGACCCGGAACCTGAACCTGCCCGGCGGCAAGACCGCCTTGCTGGAACTGAAGCGTGAAACCGAGGAAGGCTCAGGCCGGCAGGAGGTGGTGATACCGTTTCGCGTGCGCAACTTGCTGACGCAGCCCAACGAGGCCCTTCGGATCGAGATCCGGGTGGACGTCCGCCTGGAACCGAAACCGTGAGAGTGGCCGCGCTTCAGAAGCTGCGACGCGGCATCTCCAGTTGGACCTTCATCGCGCCAAGTGCGCGTTGACTGCTTACCGGCCCGGCCGGGGCGTTGGGGTCACCCAGGGAACCGCGGAGCGACCCGCCCCGATCGAGGTTGCGGGTTGCCGGTGAAGCCCCAAGCAGCGGTTGCCGGCCACCACGCCCGATCCGCGTGTCCGCCTGAAGCGGCGAAGGCAGGGTGCCGACGGGACTGGAGACGACCGGGTTGAGCGGCTCGCGCGTCGGGTCGGGGTAAGCGGTAACCGGATCGAGGCTGGTAATGGGGGACTGGGCCAGCGGACTGGTCACCGGGTTCCCGCCGAGGAGGCGCTCGAGGTCCCTGGGTTCTTTGGGAGCCCCGGGGTTCGTCTCAAGCACGGAGAAGGTGGAGGGCCGATCGTTGTTCCGGGATCGGTCAAACAAGCCATCCCACTGGCCGGGCTGGCGCCCGAGCGTTCCCAAGGGCTCGGAAGGTCCCCCCAGGCTGAGATCGCTGAATCTCGGCCCTCTCGACTCGGGCCTTCCGTCTCGGTGCTGGAACGAGGAGGGTGCCCCGAAGGGCGTCGAACCGGACCGTGAGTCAGCGCCGAGGGGGGACAGAGAATCCGTGGGGCGTTCTCGCGAAGGATCGAGGCTGGTTGCCTTCGCGGCATCAGCCTCGGCGGCCTCGAGCTTCTGGTAGAACCTCACGAGATTGCCCTGCGCGGCCTCGTTTTCCTTGCTCTCCGTTTCGGGCTGGTAGTCGCGGACGCCCAAGGCGCGATTCACGTCGTCGCTGCTGCGAAGGCGATCCTCGGGCGCGTTCATGATCCAGTCCCGCTGTTGTTGAAGCCGTTCACGGTCGCGCGGGCTGAGGGGCGTCGGTTGAGGCGAAGCGAAGGGCGTGGCCGGAATGCTCTGAAGGGAGCTGGACCCCGAATCGAAGCCGCCGAAAGGGTTCTGCGTCGAGAAGCGACGGGCAGCACCGCGGCCTTCGGTCACCGGCCGGCGGTTGGAGTTTCGGTCTGAGAAGGTCACGCCTTCGCCGGCCAGGGTCACGAAGGCAAGGCAGCTCAGCGCGGCGGTGATAACCCCGGTGCGCTCCACCCATGTAACCTGCTCTCGCATGGACCTCCGATTCTTAAGCCGTCGCGACGCCATCGTCAAACGGCATTTCGGACGGAACTGCGAGCGATCCGGATGCTGGCGCTCCGATCCGGATCGGAGCTGCCGTCCGCGCGGTTGCCTTTCAGGATCAAGCCGCGGATCCTGCGGGTTCATGAACGAGCCTCGACCGAAGACGCCCCGCGACAGTGCCGTGGAAGCGCGGTACATCGTGATGCCGCAACACGCGAATGACCTGGGAATCGCCTTCGGGGGCACCATCATGTCGTGGATCGACATGGTGGCGGCCATGGTTGCCCAGCGGCATTGCGGGCGCAAGGTGGTGACGGTGAGCATTGACGGGCTCTCGTTTCTGGCCCCGTGTCATGTGGGGGAGCATGTGTTGTTGCGCTCCTCCGCCAACTACGTCGGACATACCTCGATGGAGGTCGGCGTCCAGGTGCTCAAAGAATGTCCTTACACAGGCGAGCGGGTCCGGGCCACGAAAGCCTATCTGACGTTTGTTGCCCTGGACGAGCAGGAGCGCCCCACCGCCATCCCCCCGCTCGCCGTCGAGCTGGCCGACGAGATCCGGCGGTGTGAAAACGCCCGGTTGCGGGTGCTGGCCCGCAAGGAGCTTCTCGAGCGCCTGCGCCACGGGAACGGAGGTCGAAGTGGGTGAGCCTGTGTTCCCGGACGGGAGAACGGACCTCGGGCGGGGGTGCATTGACTTGGCCGGGGGAGTGCGACAGTTTGCCCAAGTCCCGGGCGGCCTTGGAAGGAACGGGAGTGCGGGTTTTTCTTGAGGACAGATCATGACATTGAGGACGAGGTTACGGGTGTTGGGCGCGGCGCTGGTCGGGGCAGTGGGCCTGATGGCGCGGGGCGCAGATAGTGATCCGATCATTCCGTGGCTGGCGGAGGAACTGGACTACTCCATGCAGCACCTCGCCACGCCCGATGGCGCCAAGCCGTATTACCTCGGGTACACCCTGACCGAGCGGCATGTGGTGAGCCTGAGCGCCTCGTTGGGGGCAGTGGAATCCGATCAGCAATACCGCCGGCGATTGCTGGACGTCAGCGCTCGCGTGGGGGGCTACGAACTCGACAACACGCACAAGCTGCGCGGCACCGAGGGCGGATACGATCCCGCCGATTATGCGTATGGCGGCGTGGTGGAAGTGAGCCTCGAAGATGATCGGGACGCCCTGATCAGCGCGGTGTGGCGCGCCACCGACCGGGCGTTCAAGTCCGCGGCCCGCAAATACCAGCGCGTCCTCACCAACCGCAAGACCCAGGTCGAGGAGGAGGATCAATCGGGAGATTTCACCCGTGAAACGCCGGCCGTGGCCGCGGAACCGCGAAAGGCGCTCCGTCTCGACACCGCGTTATGGAAGGAACGCCTGAAGCGGATCTCCGCCCAGGCCCGCCAGCATCCGCAGATCTACCGGTCCACGATTGCCATCACGGGCGGGATCGACAATCGCTGGATGGTGACGAGCGAAGGCACACGCCTCCAAACCGGTCGCGGACTTTACCGGGTGATGGTCCTGGCCGAGACCAAGGCCGACGACGGCATGGAGTTGAGCCAGTCGTACATCTTCGACGCGGCGTCCGAAGACGGACTCCCCGCGGAGGAAGAGGTCGCGCGAGCGTTTGCCAAGACCATCGACCAGGTCCTCGCCCTGCGCACCGCACCGCTCGTCGAGCCGTTCACGGGCCCCGCCATTCTCCGCAACCGGGCCAGCGCCGTCTTTTTCCACGAGATTTTCGGTCACCGGATCGAGGGGCACCGGCAGAAGGATGTCGAGGAGGGGCAGACCTTTGCCAAGAAGCTGGGCGAGCAGATCCTCCCGGAGTTCCTGACGGTTCGCGATGATCCCACGATGGAGCGGTTCGAAGGCCAGGATTTGCGAGGCTGGTACCGGTTCGATGACGAGGGTGTGCCCGGCCAGAACACGCTTCTCGTCGAGAACGGCATTCTGCGGTCGTTCCTGATGTCGCGCTCGCCCCTCGAGCATTTTCCCCGGTCCAATGGCCATGGCCGGTCGGAGCCGGGTCGTTCGCCCGTGTCGCGGATGGGAAACCTGGTGATCGAAGCGAGCCGGCAGGTTCCCGAGGCGACCTTGCGGACGCGGCTGATTGAGGAGTGCCGGCAGCAAGGGAAGCCCTACGGCCTTCTGTTCGAGGACATCACCGGCGGGTTCACCGGCACCCGCCGCATGGGTGCCCAGTCCTTCAAGGTGCTGCCCGTCGTCGTCTACCGGGTCTTCGCGGACGGCCGGCCCGACGAACTGGTGCGGGGCGTGGACATTGTCGGCACCCCGCTCACGTGCTTCTCGCGGATTGTTGCGGCCGGCGATGATCCCGCGGTGTTCAATGGAACGTGCGGAGCCGAATCCGGGAATATCCCGGTCTCGGCGATTTCCCCGAGCATTCTGGTCGCCCAGATCGAGGTTGAGAAACGGCGCCGCGAACAGGACCGTCCCCCGATTCTCCCGTCGCCGCTGGCTCCTGCCGAGCCGGCGCCGGAGGAGCCAGGCGACGACGCCATCATGAGGGCCCTGAGCCTCGAGCTGGAACGATCCCGCGACTTGCGGATGGAGGATCTGGAGAAGCCTTACTTCGTGCAATATCAGGTCCAGGACAGCACGGCACATACGTTCACCGCACAAGATGGCGCCCTCATAAACGACACGTCCACTCACCAGCGCCAGCTTCGCACCCGGGTGCGGGTCGGCTCGATGGAGCTGGACAACACGAACTTTTCCGAAGGCGGCATGGGCGCGGGTGACGAAGGCGAGGAGGCCTCGTTGCCCTTGGAGGACAACGTGGATGCGCTCCGCCAGGCGATCTGGCTGACCACGGACCGGGACTACAAGTCCGCCGTCGAGACCCTGACGCGCAAGCGCGCTTACTTGAAGGACAAGAACATTGTCGATCGGCCCGCCGATTTCACGCCGGCCCCTCCGGCGGTGACGTCCGAACCGAAGACCCCCTTCGAGTTTGAGGCCGCGGCGTGGCGGGAGCGCGTGAAGCAGGCCTCGGCGGTTTTCAAACAGTTCAACGCCGTTCAGGACTCCGAGGTCCGCTTCATTGCCGGCGTGCAGGACCTCTACCTCGCCAACAGCGAAGGCACCCGTCTGCGGATGCCCGACACGGGGGCCCTGCTGGCATTCCGGGCGGAAGTGCAGGCGCCGGACGGGATGCGCCTCTCCGACGGTCGGCTGTATGTCGGTAAATCGCCGGCGGAGTTGCCCGCGCCCGACGTCCTCGAGCGCGACATCCGCGAGGTGGTGCAACGCCTCGAAGAAGGTCGTCAAGCCGAGGTGCTCGAGCGGTACAGCGGGCCCGTGCTCTTCGATGAGGTGGCGGGCGCGCAGATGTTCCGCAGCCTGCTCGGAGATGGCCTCGCCGGCCGACCGGAGCCGGTGGGCGATCCGCGGCGGCTGCCAGGGGCGCGCAGCCTCGAGTACAAGCTGGGGACGCGCGTCCTGCCGGCCTCGTTCCAAGTCTGGGACGACCCGACCGTGGACGGGCATGCGAGCGAAGCCCTGTTGGGGCACTATCGTTGGGATGACGAAGGCGTGGCTGCCCGTCGCGTCGATCTCGTGAAGGACGGCCGCCTGAATGCCCTGTGTCTCTCCCGCGCCCCGATCCGCAAGCTGTCGGGCTCGAACGGGCACGGACGGAGCACGGAGTCGGGCGCCCCGCAGGCTTCCATCGCCAATCTGTTCATCCAGGACCAAAAGGGTCTCACGGCCGAGGAGCTGAAGGCGGAGTTGATCGCGGCCGCCAAGGACGAGGGACTGGACTTTGGGCTCCGCGTCGTGGCCCTCCGGTTGCCCGGGCTGTTCTCGAGTCGCTCGGACTTGATGAGTTACTTCAACCGGGCGCTCCGGGCGGGTGGTAACAAGCTGGGGGATCCGGTGGCGGCGTACAAGGTCTCGGTGGCGGACGGGAGTGAGACCCCGGTGCGCGGTCTCGAGTTCGGGCCGGTGGAACTCCGGGCGCTCCGGCACATCGTCGCGGCGGGCTCCGTCCCGCGGGTGTTCAATCACCTGGGCGTGGATTATTTCGGTGCGTCGGCGCCGGTGGCGATCATCGCGCCGCCGGTGGTCCTCGAAGAAGCCGAGTTGACCCGTGTGCAGCAGGAGTTCGACACCCTGCCACTTTTGCCGGCGCCTCTGGCGCGGAAGTGAGGACCGGAGGTTACTGCAAGCGGACGCGGGCGTAGCTCACGGTGAGGGGAGACCCCGCGCGGGTGCCCAGCAATTCCAGCGTGTCGGAAGGCAACGAGCCTCCGCGAGGCGTCGTGGTGAAGTAGCGATCCATCGGGTGCTCGAGGGGGAGGCGGACCGGCGGCTGCGCGGTCCCATTGGCACCGAGCTCGAGCAGCCGGTTCTCGGAGATGGGTTTGCCGTCGGTGCCCGTCCCGGAGACGTAATAGCAGACGAACAAGCGCTGGTCGGGGGTGACTTGGAACCGCGGCCACGAGGGCACTTCGCCGGAACTTCCTGCGACGCTGAGGACCAGAGTCTGACGTGCCACGACCGTGTCCCGGCGCAGCTGCGCGTAGTAGATCCCATGACTTTGCGTCGCGTCGGGGAAGAACCGCGCCTGCAGCCGCGTGTCGATCGCCTCCTCCTTCCACACGATGTGGGCGATTTCGTCCGGGCTCACCCAAAGGTCGCCCGGGACGATGGTCCCGGCGCGGTTCTCGCGGTTGGCGAGTTCAATCCACGAACCGAAGAGCCCCGCGCTGATATCGGACGCCCGGATGTAGAACAGGCGGCGTGACACGCGGTCCGGCTGGGTTCCGAGCAGCGGCTTCTTGAACTCGCGCCAGGCCGTTTCAGGTTCGGGCATTTCGCTCGCGCCGCAGAAGTGAGCGACGCGGTCCTGCAGCGCCACCAGGGCATGGCCGATCCGGATGGCTTGCCGACGCTCGTAGGTTCCGCCCCACGGCCAGCGCATCTCGCCCGTGTCCGACCAAACGCCTTGAGGGCTCAGGTAGGCCCAACGGCTGCCCCATTCGCCGCCGTTGATGAACAGCACCAGGTCCCCGCGGAGGCGGTCGGCGGCGATGCTGCGGTAGCTGTACTCGGTGAAGTTGGTGTAGCCGCCCCATTCCGGCGATTGGGTAAGACGATTCCCAAGGACGTCCTGAGTGCTGAAGCGGATCAGTTCCGAGCGGGCGGGCAAGCCGGACTGCGAGGAGGTTTGCGATGGTGCGGTGGTGGGGTGATTGGACAGAAAGATGCGGCCCTGGATCTCGCCCGGGCTTGCCTCGTAATTGGCGATGGCGAGCGGGCAGGGTTCCCGGGTCAATCCCACCGGTGCCACTCGAAGCCGTCGCCAGGGGCTGCCGGGGTCACCGGGCGCGGCATTGTCCTGTCTGCCGAACAGCACCCACCGGCAGTTGTTGGGTGGAGGCACCCCGGCGACCGTTTGAAGCCCGCTGGCGTAGAGCTGCTCGTTCCAGCGTGAGAGTATGGGCGCGCCGACGTTCCACATCGGATCCGCGCCGTTCCGGGCGTCTTCGTAGGTATAAACGTCCTCCTCGACCTCCACAACCGGGCGGACCGCCGCCAGGGCAAAGGGGGACAGGCAGGATGCGACAACCAGCGCGGTTCCCAACCAACCTCCGCGCCGCCACGCAGCCCACTTCTCCGCCTCCGGCTCCAAGCCCCAGGTTTGCGACATGCGCCCGAGTAAAGCGCGATTCCCGAGGACGCACAACCCCGTCATCACCGGTTGGCGGGAGCGTTCCGATCAAAAGCGCCGGTGAACCGGACGCACTCCAAACGCTACGCGTGGCAGCAACCCGC
>CAZHUS010000015.1:0-22982 GCA_964535555.1 uncultured Verrucomicrobiota bacterium | reverse complement strand
GAGTCGCGGAGCGCCTGGAGTGCGGGGATTCATCCCCGCTTTTCGTAGTCAGTCCCAGGCCACAGTCCGGGCAATCAGGCCGGCGCGTCCATACGGGAAACCGCGGAACGCAAAAGCGCCGGTGAACCGGACGCACTCCAAACGCTACGCGTGGCAGCAACCCGCTTTCGGAGTCGCGGAGCGCCTGGAGTGCGGGGATTCATCCCCGCTTTTCGTAGTCAGTCCACCGAAACGCCAGACACCGGACCGGCTCGCGTACAGCGTCCGCCCCGTGCGGAAAGAGACTTTGCACGTGGGCTCGATCTTGCTTGAGTAACCGCCTGTCGTGCGCTGTCCGGTTCAGGGAACGTCCTCCGGTTCGCGGACTCCTTGGGATCCAGATCGCCGCGATGGGGCTATGGGTGAACGCATCTTTGTCATCGGCAGCAACTCGTTCTCGGGGGCGAGCTTCATTGCCCATGTCCTCGGCGCGGGCGACAGCGTCTTTGGCATCAGCCGTTCGCCTGAGGCGCATCCGGTCTACCTCCCGTACCGCTGGGAAGGGGGCGCTGCCACCTTGGACCGGTTCCAATTCGCGCCGTTGGATCTGAACCACGACACCGACCGGATCGTGCAGGCCATCGAGCAGTTCCGGCCCGACTACGTCGTGAATTTCGCGGCCCAGAGCATGGTGGCCGAGAGCTGGCTTCATCCCGACCACTGGTACCAGACGAACGTCGTGGCCAACGTTCGCCTCCATGACCGCCTGCGCCGCCTCGACTGGCTCAAGCGGTACGTCCACGTCTCGACGCCCGAGGTTTACGGCACCTGCCAGGGGAGCGTGACCGAAGCGGCTCCGTTCAACCCGAGCACGCCCTACGCCGCGTCGCGAGCCGCCTGTGACCTCCACTTGCTCACCTTTTTCAAGCAGTACGGTTTCCCGGTCGTTTTCACCCGCGCCGCCAACGTGTACGGACCGGGACAACCGTTGTACCGGATCATTCCTCGGACGGTCCTGTTCGTCCGAACCGGGCGGCGACTTCAACTCCACGGCGGGGGACACTCCGTGCGCTCGTTCATCCACATCCGGGATGTTGCCGAAGCGACGCGGCAAATCGCGCGGCGGGGTGAGCCCGGCCAGGTGTATCACCTGGCGACCCGCGTCACGCATTCCATCCGTCAGGTGGTCGAGATGATCTGCAGGCAACTCGGCGCAGATTTTGAGACGGCGGTCGAGGTGGTGGGCGACCGTCCCGGCAAGGACGCGGCGTACCTGTTGGACAGCACCAAGGCGCGCACGGCGTTGGATTGGACCGAGGCGATCGACCTGGAAACCGGCATCGGCGAGGTGATCGCCTGGGCGGATCGAAACCTCGGGATACTCCGGCAACAACCTCTGGATTACGTTCACAAGCCATAACGCATGACGTCGCATCGCATCCTGGTCACCGGCGGGTTCGGCTACGTGGGAAGCCGCCTGACCCCGCATCTGCTCGAGTTGGGCCATCATGTCCGCGTCCTGGACCTGATGCTCTATTCCCGGGCCGGCCTGGAGTCCCTTCAACGCAGCCCGGCTTTCGCGCAATGGAAGGAGCGTTTCGAGTGGGTGCAGGGAGACCTTCGGGACCATGAGGTGGCGACAAAGGCGGTGTCGGGCGTCGACGCGGTGATCCACCTCGCGGCCATCTCGAACGATCCCACCGGGGAGATCGACGAGGTGCTGACACGCCAGGTGAACTTCGATGCCGTGGGCATGCTTCTGGCCTTGGCGAAAGCCGCGGGCGTACGCCGTTTCATCCATGCCTCATCCAGCAGCGTCTTCGGGATCAAAGACGTGCCGGATGTGACCGAGGCTCTCGAACCGGAGCCCATCACGTTTTACTCGAAGTACAAGATGCTCTCCGAGTGGCTCGTCGTGGCCGCCGCTTCGCCGGACTTCTGCGCCGTGAACATCCGCCCGGCCACGATCTGCGGCTACTCACCCCGCCAACGGTTCGATCTCACGGTGAACAAGCTGACCGCCGACGCGATTCGGAAGCGGCTGATCACGGTCCATGGCGGAGAGCAGCGTCGCCCCAATGTGGGCATGACGGATGTCGTGAACCTCTACGCCCGGTTGCTGGACACAGATCCGGCACGGATCGCCGGGCGGACGTTCAACTTTGGGTTCGAGAACCTGAAGGTGATCGAGATCGCCCGGGTCATTCAGGAGGAACTGGCCGATCTGAACGTCGAGATCCAAGTGACCGACACCCTGGACAAGCGCGATTACCACATTTCGTCCGCGAAAATCCTCAACGAGCTGCGCTACCAGCCGGTCAGTTCGATTCGCCAGGAGGTAGCCAACCTCCGCCGAGCGCTCGACAGCGGCGCCTTTCCGGACATCGACGCGGCGGAGCACTACAACATGAAGTGCATGAAACTCGCGCGGAGCCTCGGCGCCTACCGCTATCTCGCCCGTTGAGGCATGGGTTGCGCGCCCCCCAGCAAGATCGTCCCCTTTGAGGCGCTCGCGGCCGAGGCCGGGGCCTGGCGCGCCGCCGGGCGGAGGATCGTCCAGTCCCATGGCATCTTCGACCTCGTGCACCCGGGGCACGTGTGCCACCTGGAGGAAGCGAAGAGCCTGGGGGATTTGCTGGTGGTCTCCGTCACGGACGACCGCCATGTGCAGAAAGGACCCGGCCGTCCTTACTTCGCGGAGCAATTGCGGCTGCGCACGCTCGCGGCCCTCGGTTGCGTGGATCACGTCGTGCTGGTGCCCTTTCCCGGTGCCGTGGAGGTCATCGAACGCCTCCGCCCGGATGTCTACTGTCGCGGCAAGGAGTACGAGGACGCCGAATACGACACCTCGGGGGCGCTCGAGGAGGAAATGCGCGCCGTCGAACGCGTCGGGGGGAAGGTGCGCTTCGTGGGACCGATCAAGCACAGCTCAACCCGGCTGCTGAACCTGTACTTCGATCACCTGACGGCCCCGGTGAAGGAGTTCTGCAATCGCCTTGCCACGCGCTACACGCGCCGCGACTTCGTCGAGGCCGTGGAGCGCCTCGCCGCCGCCAAGGTGCTGGTTGTGGGGGAGACCATTTTCGACCGGTATTCCTGTGTGAAGGTGCAGGGCCTCACCTCGAAGAACCGGATCCTGTCGGGTCGATTCCTCGAACGGGAAACGCAGTGCGGCGGGGCGCTGGCGGCTTTCCGGCACGTCCGGCAGTTCACCCGCAACGCGCGGTTTCTCAGTGTCGTGGGAAACGAATCCTGGGTGGATGACTTGCTGATGCGGCAACTCGAGCGGGACCAGGACCTGGTGATCCGGCACCCCGCCTACACCACCATCATCAAGGAACGGTTCGTCGAGCCGCGCCGCAACGGCCAGGAACTGAGCAAGCTGTTTTCGGTCAACTACCTGGATGCGGAGCCGCCGCCGGACTCGATCCTGGCGCCCTTCGAAGAACGGCTCGGAGCGGCGATGTCCTCCTGTGACGCCGTGCTGCTCCTCGATTTCGGTCACGGCCTGATGACGCCGCGCTTGCGGGACCTCGTCCAGGAGCGGGCGCCCTTCCTCGCCCTCAATTGCCAGACCAACAGCAACAATCACGGTTTCAATATTCTGTCCCGCCAGTATCGGCGCGCCGACGCCTTCACGCTGGACGAGCAGGAGTTGATGCTGGTGGCCGGGCGGCGGCAGGTCGATTTCGGGCAGGAGTTGGCGGCGTTGCGGGGACAGCTCGGAGCCCGTTACGCCTGGCTCACGCGCGGTCCCGTGGAGACCATCGGTCTGGCTGAAGGCCAGACGGATTGCCTTTGTCCACCCTTGGAAAGCGACGTGGTGGACACGGTCGGGGCGGGCGATGCGTTCTTCTCCGTGGCAAGCCTTGCGGCGGCTCGGGGGCTTCCTCTGGATCTGGGGACGTTCCTCGGGCAATTGGCCGGGGCGCAGGCCGTCCGCATCGTGGGCAATGCGCAACCGATCTCCAAGGAGACGCTCGTCAAGGCGGGCATGTCCTTGCTGAATTTCTGAACGCCTTGCTGAAGCGATGAAAACCCTGGCAGCCATCCTGGTCGAGCAACGGCAGCCGCTGGTGGTGGACGAAGTGGAGGTACCGCCTTTGAGCTACGGCCAGGTGCTGGTGGACATCCGTGCCAGTCGTATCTGTGGCTCCCAGTTGGGCGAAATCGACGGCGTCAAAGGCCCCGACCGCTTCCTGCCGCACCTCCTGGGCCACGAAGGCGGAGGGATTGTCCTCGAGGTCGGACCCGAAGTCCGCCAGGTGAAGGCCGGCGATCGCGTGGTGCTGCACTGGCGTCCCGGTCGCGGCATCGAAGCCAGGCCCCCCGTGTACGACTGGTGCGGGCGCAAGGTCAACGCGGGCTTTGTCACCACCTTCAACCGCTACGGAGTCATTTCGGAAAACCGCCTCACGGTGGTCCCTCCCGAAACGGACTTCGGGGTCTGTTGTCTGCTGGCTGACACCCTGACCACCGGCTTCGGCGTGATCAACAACGATGCCCGCGTGGCCATCGGTGAGTCCGTGGTAGTCGTGGGTTGCGGCGGTATCGGCCTCGGGGTGGTCCTGGGCGCGCATCTGGCCGGGGCGCACCCGGTGATCGCCGTGGATTTGCACGACCACAAGCTCGCCAAGGCCCGCGAATATGGCGCCACCCACACCCTGAACAGCCGTGCGGTCGACTGGGTCGAGGCCGTGCGGGGGATCCTCGGGCGGGGTCAACCCGACGTCGTGGTGGATGGAACCGGCGTTCCCGACGTGCTGGAGAAGGCGGTCACGCTGATTGGCCCCCAAGGCCGCTGCATTGGAGTAGGGGTTATGCCCCACGACCGCCGCCTCTCCATCAACACCCTGCCGCTCCACCTGGGGAAAGTCCTGCGCGGCTCACACGGCGGCGAGAGCCGGCCGGCCGACGACATTCCGCGCTACCTTCGGATGATGCGCGACGGACGTTTCGATCCCCACGGGATGATCACGCACCGCGTTTCGTTGTCCGGGATCAACGAGGCGATCGGACGGATGCGTGCCGGCGAAGTCGTTCATGGTGTGATCGACCTGGAGGCGGCATGAGCACCGGGGATCCAACAGTCGTGCCGCCGCTTCCCCCCGGGGACTTGGAACCTCTGGCGCGTCAGCTCCGCTTTCGCCTGGTTCAGATGTCGCATCGGGCCGGGACCCCCCACCTGGGTTCGGCGCTGTCGTGTGTCGACATTCTGGTGGCGCTGTACTGGACCGTGTTGCGCCTGGACCCGGCGCGGCCGGATGACCCGGATCGAGACCGGTTCATTCTCAGCAAAGGCCACGCAGCCACAGCGCTGTACGCGACGCTCGCCGCGCGCGGCTTCTTTCCGGCAGCCTGGCTGGACGACTTTGCGCAACCCGGTTCGCGCCTGGCCGAGCAGCCGGCTCCGGGGTGTGCTCCGGGCGTTGAGCTGGCAACGGGCTCCCTCGGTCACGGGCTTCCGGTCGGGCTCGGCATGGCTCTGGCCGCACGGATCCAGCGCCGCAACTACCGCGTGTTTGTCTGCCTGAGCGACGGTGAATGCAACGAGGGCACCGTCTGGGAGGCGGCCATGCTCGCCCCCGCCCGGCAGCTCGAGCGGCTCGCCGTCATCGTGGATTACAACAAATGGCAGGCCACGGGGCGGAGCGACGAGGTGATGGCGTTATCGTCGTTGCGCGACAAATGGGCCGCTTTCGGATGGAACGCCACCGATGTGGATGGGCACGACCTGTCCGCGCTCAGCCGGTTGCTGCGGAACGTCCCTGACGGGAGCGGCAAACCGGTGGCCCTGATTGCGCATACGGTCAAAGGAAAGGGCGTGTCCTTCATGGAAGACGACAACAACTGGCACTACCGGGTTCCGAAGGAAGCGGAAGTGGAGCGGGCGGGCCAGGAACTGGGAGTGAGCGGAAGATGAGGCAGCGCTTCGAAATGGGCTCCTTCCATGAATCGCCCCCGGAGCGCGGACTTCAGTCCGCAGGAAGCCACGTCGGCTTAGGGACGTCCCTGCGGGCTGAAGCCCGCGATCCTCACCGGTTCATGGCCGATGAGCAGGTCCGTGAGGAACAGGGAGCATTGCACGAGCCGCCACCGAGGAGGGCGGCCGTTCCTGGCTGCCGGTCGGGGCGAATTTGCCGTTGCTCACGGAGTCGCCGGACTGGAAAGTCCGGCGCACCGGCAGGCTTGAAAGCCTGCCCTACACGAGGTAGGGCGGGCACTCCGCTGCCCGCCGAGTTCGACGCGCCAGGGACGGTGCATCCCGCAGAGGGCTGCAACGGCCGAGCCAGCGCCGGCCCAGGCCAGAAGAAGACCGCTGGCGGGTATGCTCCCTCGTCCCGCCTCGCGCTTCGGCTCCGGCCGTTTTAATGAAATAGCTGTTTCATGAAATCGACGCCTCTCCGCGAAAACAGGGCCACTTCGAATTCTCGAACAGGCTCCGAGGCTTCCCCCGGCGAGAAAGTCCGGGCTGCTTTCGTGTAGGCCTCGACCATGCGCAACGCTTTCGCCAAGGAGATCACGCGGCTCGCCGAGCAAGACCCCCAGGTGGTCGTCCTCAGCGGCGACATCGGTAATCGCCTGTTCGACGAGCTCAAGGCGAAATGTCCCGGCCGGTTCTTCAACTGCGGCGTCGCCGAGGCGAACATGATCGGCATGGCGGCGGGTATGGCCATGTCGGGGCTGCGCCCGGTCTGCTACACGATCACGCCTTTCGTCACGTACCGGTGCCTGGAGCAGATTCGGGTGGATGTGTGCTACCACGCGGTTCCCGTGGTCATCGTGGGCACCGGCTCCGGTCTGTCGTACGCGTCACTCGGCGCGACTCACCATTCCTGCGAGGAGATGGGGATGCTGCGGCTGCTGCCCGGCTTGGCCGTCGTCGCGCCCGCCGATGCCGCCGAGGTCCGGGGTGCGCTGAATGCGGCCCTGCGCGGTTCCCAGCCCGTTTACATCCGCATCGGCAAGAAAGGCGAACCCGCGGTGCATCCGGCCGATCCTCCCTTCACGATCGGGCGCGCCATCCGGTTGAGGGAAGGACGGGACGTGTGCCTGTTGGGCGCCGGGACGATTTTGCCCGTCGTCCTCGAGGCCGCCGACCTGCTTTCCGGCCGCGGGCTTTCAGCGAGCGTGTACAGCTTTCATACGATCAAACCCCTCGATGAAGCGGTTCTTGGCGACGTTTTTGCCAGCCACCGGTGCGTCCTCACGGTCGAGGAACACAGCGTTCTTGGCGGTCTTGGTGGCAGCGTGGCGGAGTGGCTGGCGGATCACCCCGGGCTTCCCGCGCGGTTGTTGCGGATCGGCACTCCGGACGAATTCCTGCATCTCACCGCGGAGCAGGACGAGGCGCGGGTCCATGTGGGTCTCACCGCGCCGGCCATCGTGGAACGGATCATGAAAACGGCAGGCTGATGCGTGTCGGCGTTGATTTCGACAACACGATCGTCAGCTACGACGCGCTCTTCCACCGCGTCGCGCTCGAGTGGGGCTGCATTCCTCCGGAACTGCCGGTGAACAAGTCGGAGGTGCGCAACCACCTCCGTTCGATGGGCCGCGAGGAGGTCTGGACCCGCATGCAGGGCGTGGTGTACGGGCCACGTCTGGCCGGCGCGGAGCCGTTTCCGGGCGTCCGGGATTTCTTCCGCGCCTGTCGCGAACTCGACATTCCGGTCTGCATCATCAGCCACAAGACGCTCCGGCCTTTCGTGGGAGAGTCGTACGACCTTCACGCGGCCGCCTGGGACTGGCTCGAGCGGCAGGGGTTCTTCGATGCGGCACAACTCGGGCTCCCGCGCGCCTCCGTGTTCTTCGAACTGACGAAAGCGGCCAAGCTCGAGCGGATTGCCCAGTGCCAATGCACGCACTTCATCGATGACCTGCCGGAGTTTCTCGCGGAACCTGGATTCCCCAGCTCAACCGAGCGGCTGCTGTTCGATCCCGCGGACATCTACCGGGAGGAATCCCGATTCCGCAGGGTTCAGACCTGGTCGGAGGCGGGCCGCAGATTGCTCCCGACCGCGCATTCAGCAGCCGGGTCGAATTCCCCACGGGGCGGCCAGGAGCTGCCGGCATCACCCCCACCAGGCCGAAGTCCGGAGGTGTCCGGCCTTGCCTCAAGTTCTGGTTCAGCGGGGGCGATCGATGAAACGTGCGGGTTGGTCGCCCCGTTTTTGCACGCCCACGGCATCGACGACGGCTTTTCGCTGGAACCGCTTCCCGGCGGGGCCAACAACCGTGTGTTCCGGGTCCAGAGCGCGACCGGGCGCAAGGTCCTCAAAGTCTATTACCGTGCGGAGAACGATCCGAGGGACCGTTTCCGGGCGGAACGAGGCTTTTATGAACTCGCCTGGGAATGTGGCCAGCGCGTCACCCCGGAGCCGCTCGGCTGGGACCCCGAGCGGCGATTGGGCTTGTTCGCCCATGTGGAAGGGCGGGCACTCCAGGCGTCGGAAGTGACCGGGAACACCGTCTCCCAGGCGCTGGACTTCGTGGTCGGCGTCAACGCGGCGAGGAACTCGGCGGCGGCCGCAGCTCTGCCGACGGCGTCGGAGGCGTGCTTCAGCATCGCGGCGCACTTGGGGTTGATGGAGAGGCGTATCCGCCGGCTCGAAGGGATCTCCGAAGCCTCCCCGGTAGATCGCGAGGCTGCCCGTTTCATCGCCCATGACCTGGTGCCGGCATTCGAGGCGGAAGGTCCCAGGATCCGGAGACTCCTGGCCAGCGAGCCGGACGCGGAACTTCTCCGCACGGAGCAGTGCCTCTCTCCTTCCGACTTCGGCTTCCACAACGCGTTGCTCGCCGCGGACGGGAGGCTCCGGTTCTTCGATTTCGAGTACGCGGGCTGGGACGATCCGGCGAAGCTGGTCTGCGACTTCTTCTGTCAGCCGCGGCTGCCCGTGCCGCACGAACACTGGCCGGACGTCGTGGAGCGACTGGACACATCCCTGGGTTGGCAGGGCAGGCTGGGGCCACGGGCGGCCTTGCTGCTCCCGCTCTACCGCCTCAAGTGGTGCTGCATCCTGTTGAACGAGTTCGTACCCAGCTCCGGCGCGCGGCGTCAGTTTGCACATGGCGATGCGGTCGCCTTGGAGCGGAAGGCGCTTCAACTGGCGAAGGCGCGCGTGGCGTTGCAGGCGCTGGCTGGTGCGTGCGGCTGAGAAGCCCCCTTGCCGGCCCGAACCCGTCACGGTAGGCATGGCTGCACTGCCGGACTCGGCCTTCGACGAGCTCGGCGCTCCGACGGAATAGCACTGGCGTCCTGCAGCCACGCTCGCCAGACTCGCCTCCTGCTTGGACCCCCTGACGCGAAGGGACGTCCCGGTGGGCCGTGGGAGCGGAGGACCCGACCATGCCGACATTCAAGTTTTCCGGAATCGAAATCGAAGAGGCGCCGAAGGACGTGGTGCCCAAATGCCCCAAGTGTGAACGACGTCTCGACCGGATCTGGATCAAGACCAAGGGCACCGGTTTCGTGGAACAGAAGCAGATCATCCTCTGTCCGTATTGCGAGAGCCTGCTCGGGTACGGGACCATGTCGCTTTAGGGCGTGAAAAGCGGCTCCCGGCCTGCACCGCACGCGGGGATGTCAGCGGGGAGGCGCCGGCAGTTCTCATCGCTGGGCATCGAGACGGCCGGGCGGGGGAGTCCACCCCGGCGAAACCCGCCATTTTCGCTGAAATCCCGGTGAGGCATTGACTTGGCCGACAGGGCCGTTGTACTAGCCGCCGCAACGCAGCCGGAGAACGTGATTATGCCAGCCAAGCCCGCCGACAAACCCGCCGAGAAGCCGGCGGACAAGCCCGCTCTCGAGAAGGTCGCCCCGCCCCCGGACAAGGTCTCCCCCGAGGCCGCGCGCATGGCCGCGGCCCGCCAGCGCGAGCTGGATGCGGCCATCTCAACCATCACCAAGACGTACGGTGAGGGCAGCATCATGCGCCTGGGCGACGAACGCGCCCGCGTGAAGATTGAGGTGATCCCCACCGGCGCCTTGGGACTTGATCTGGCCCTGGGCGTAGGCGGCATTCCCCGCGGCCGCGTCGTGGAGATCTTCGGGCCGGAATCCTCGGGCAAGACGACCCTGATGCTGCACCTCATCGCCAATGCGCAGCGAGGAGGCGGCCTGGCCGCGTTCATCGACGCCGAGCACGCGCTCGACCCCGCTTACGCCAAACGGCTTGGAGTCAACCTGGACGATCTCCTGGTGAGCCAGCCTGACAGCGGCGAGGAGGCCTTGTCGATCTGTGAGACGCTGGCCAGATCCAATGCCCTCGACGTCATCGTGGTGGACTCGGTGGCGGCCTTGGTGCCGAAGGCGGAACTCGAAGGCGAGATGGGCATGGCGACCATGGGCATGCAGGCGCGGCTGATGAGCCAGGCGATGCGCAAGCTCACCGCCATCCTCTCCAAGGCCAAGACCACCTGTATTTTCACGAACCAGATCCGCGAGAAGGTCGGGGTCATGTTCGGCAACCCCGAGACCACGCCCGGTGGCAAGGCGCTGAAGTTCTACGCCAGCGTCCGCATCGATATCCGTCGCAAGGACGCCATCAAAGACGCCGCCGGGACCGTCGTCGGCAACCACGTAAAGACGAAGGTCGTGAAGAACAAGGTCGCGCCCCCGTTCGCCGAGGCCGAGTTCGACATCATCTTCAACCACGGCATCAACAAGGAGGGGAGCATCCTGGATGTCGGACTCGATCACGGCGTGGTCGAGAAGAAGGGTGCCTGGCTCCAGTTTGCCGGGGAGCTGGTGGGACAGGGGCGCGATGCGGCGCAGCGAGTGCTTGTGGAGAAACCGGAGCTGGCCCGGAAGATCGTAGACGCGATCATGGCCAAGCGAACGAGCACGCCATCCAACGGACCCGGCGCCTGAAGGCAAGGCAGCGAGGTCAGCGCCGCTGCACCTGTACGGCATGGCGGGTGCGGGCCCTTGCCGCGCCAGATGCGGCGGGCAACGGAGTGCCCGCCCTACCGATCGGCGGTCCAGGCCGTGCCCCGGCGCAGCAGTTCACCCACGCCTTCCACGGTGAAGGCCCTGGCATCGTGGCCGAGCGGGGTATGAAAGACGCGTCCCTTGCCGTAGCTCAACACGAACGCCATGGGATAGTCCTTCCCGTCCACCTTGGACTTGGCCGTCGCCAGGATGCGCACCGGGGCCTCGCCCTCGAGGCAGGTATAGAGTTCGTCGGTCGTCTCGAAGTCCTTCAGCCCGGCCGTGACCGGGTGCGCATTGTCCCGGATGTTTACCGCGAAGGTGCCATGCGGGTCATGCTGGCGTCCGCCGTTCGGGCCGAACCAGGCGCGTCCGGCGAGGTTCTTGAACTCAGGCCACTCGCCGTACCAGGCGCCGCAAGCGAAGTGAGTCAGGACCAAGCCGCCCCCCTCCTGAACGAACCGCCGCAGGTTCTCCCGGGCGGCCGGGCCGGGTCCGGGCACTTCCCAGTTCTGGAAGTGCAGGACCACGGACGCATAGTTGGTGAGCGCGGTCGAGTCCAGGAAGCCCGGGTCCTCGACCACCGTCACCTGGAGCTGCGGGTCCTTCTCCAGTTGCGCCTTGAGAACCGGCGCGGTCTGGCGCCAGAGATGGCCCGGGTAATCGATGCCCGTAACCAGCAGCACGCGAGCAGGCGGACGGGCGGCAGCCGGGACCTCCGCGGTCCGGATGGTCATGCCAGCCATCGTCAGCACGACCAGCCCAACCAATGTGGAGGGCAGGGGGTTCATCTTCCTGGCGGCAAACCGTGAGTTCAGGGGACTTTTCATGACTTGGGGCGGCGCTTCGCGGCGTCGTGTTGCAGTTGGTTGGATTCTGATCAGACCAATTTCAGGTAGGGCGGGCACTCCGCTGCCCGCCGAATTCGGCGCGCGGAGACGGTGCGCCCTACCTTGAAGGTCGGGTGCATGAGGGATCGAGCCGATCCGGAAGGAAGAGGTCGCCTTCCAGGCACCGGCTTCGAAAAGCGGCTGTGAACCCCCGGACTCCCTACGCTTCGCGAGTCCGGACGCGCCTTGGAGCGACGCGAAGCGCCACCAACTGCCCGGCAGGGCAGACAGTCCTGTCTGCCGGTTGGGGCGACTTTGCAGTCGCCCACGAAGCCGCCGGACCGGAAAGTCCGGCCCATCGGCAGGCTCGAAAGCCTGCCCTACGGGGTTCATGACCGCGGAGCGGTTCAAAAGGAACAGATGCAGGGCCTCGGCCTGAGGCGTCCTTCCTTAAATCATCCGCGTCCTTCCCGGCACGGGAACCGGGTAACTGCCGTCGGGCCCGGGTTTCACCGGGGGTTCCATCCCATCGTGACAGTCCTCGGGTTTGTTGTTGTAGAAATAGTCGGAGGCATTGATCTGCTCCCAGGAGACCTCCTTGCCGGTGTAGCACGAGACCTGGCCCATCACGGTGGTCATGGTGCTGTCGACGAGGTAATCGCCGTTGTTGACCGGCTTGCCCGAACGGATCCCGGCGAAGAGCCGGTCGTGTTCGATCTGGTAAGGATCGACCTGGTGCGGGTCGTTGCTCTGGGCCTGCCAGCGCCAGTTGGTGGCGCCCCAGATTCGGGCGGCGGTGATGTTCGCCTTGCCCTTGGTGCCCCAGATCAGACTCGACGACTCGTCGTAGCAGCCGGTCGTGGTCCGGCAGAACGCATAGACCCGCACGCCGTTTGGGAACTCGTAAATGACCGAGTGATGGTCGAAGACGTCCCCGTAAATGGGCTCTGTCATCGAAGAGCGGCCGCCCAGTCCGTGACATTTTACGGGAGCGACGTCCTTCAGGGCCCAGCGGGCGCGGTCCATGTTGTGAACGAGGGACTGGGGGACGTCATCGCCCGACAACCAGCGGAAGTGGTACTGGGTGCTGCATTGCCATTCGAGTTCGGTCAGACCGGCGCGGCGGTCCGTGATGCCATACGGGGCACGCAAGAAGTTCTCCTCGACCGTGACAATGTCGCCGATGGCGCCATCGTATATACGCTGGACGGTCTCGGCGTAACCCGGGTGGTAACGGCTGTGCAGGCCGGAGACCACGCTCAGCTTTTTCTCCTGCGCCAGGGCGCAGGCCTTGCGCATCATCTTGACGGTGTAGGGATCGATGCCGTGAGGCTTCTCCACGAAGACGTGCTTGCCCGCCTGGATGGCGGCCAACGTGTGGAAAGGATGGAACTTCGCGCCGTTCGCGATGCAAACCACGTCGGAGAGCGCGATCACCTCCTTGTAGCTGTCGAACCCGGCGAAACACTGGCTGTCCGGCACCTCGACGGCCTCGGCTCGTCCGCCCCGGGTCAGTTCGCCCTTGATCGCCTCGCGTGCACCTTTCACGCGATCCATGAAGATGTCGCAGATGGCCACCAGCTTGGTTCCCGGATCCGCCTTCAACGCCTGGGCTCCGGCCCCGGTGTTGCGGCCGCCGGCTCCGATCATGCCAACCCGGAGTTGATCGCTCGCGGCGGCGTGAGCGATGCGGTGGACGGCCAGGCCGGCGACACTTGCGGTGGCAACGGCGGAGGTGGAGGTCCGAAGGAAGTTGCGACGGGTCATTTCCGTGGATTCGCGCATAAGTGGAATGCTGGCTGCGGTTTCGCCATGGCTACGGGCCTCATGTGAAGCCGGTTCGCCGATTCCGGCAAGCGAATCTTCAATCCATTCCTCCCTGCGGAACCGGCGGTCCTTGCCGCGAGCTCGGCGGGGTATGCTCAGTTCGGACGCTTCGCCGGCTCCGAGGGTGCGCGGAGAAACTCCGCTGCCAGAGCTTCTCCCACCAACGCGGAGCCCCGGGCATTCAGGTGGCTGTCGAACAGGTGGTTGTAGACCAATTCGCCCGTGGCCTGCGTCGGGCCGGCCAGCGCCGGGGTGAGATCGAAGAACCGAATTCCGTGGGAGGCGCACAGGGTGGCGACGAAGTCGGGGAGATCGGTCGGGGTCCAGGTGTGAAGGACCGGATCCGCTTCGGGCGCCAGACGAAGCCGCCCGAACAGCACGCGCATCTTGCATGGCATGTACGCGAGCCAGGGCCGCACCTGATGCTCGCGCGCGAACGCGGCGTAGCGTTGGGCGAACACGGTGAAGGCCTCCCGCATGGCGCCACTGAGTTCCGCGCCGCCGGGTGGCGGGTATCCCAGGCTGACGGGGACCTCGCCCTGGGGACCCAGGAAGACGGCTTCAATGCCGGCGCGGTTCGAGGGCGGTGGACGACCCGGGGCGCTCAGCAACTCGCCGAAGGCCCGGAGAACGGACGTCTGCGGCTGGATGTCCCGGAGCGGCCGCTCCCCGGTGCGCTGGAAGTTCCGTTCGGCGCGGAGTTCATCCAGAAGGTCGTCCGCATCATTTCCTTCGAAGAAGACGATCATCAGGTCCGTGGTCCTGGGGGAGAGACCGTGGTTTTCGAGGTAGGTGAGATGGCTGAGAGGTCCGGTTCCGGCGACGCCAAGGTTCAGAACGTCGCACCGCAGGCGCTGGCTCATCACGTGGGTGAACAACGAGTCATACGCCACGCATCCCAGTTCGGTGAAGGAGTCCCCCGCGACGGCAATCGACCAGGCGTCCGGCCGTGGCTCGTTTCGAAAACCGAGCGCATCGTACTTTACCGTGATGACGGGTTCGTTGGCGTAAGCTGTGGCCGGCAGACCCGACTCCAGCAGCTGTCGGCGGATGACCTGCCCCGTCCATTCCAGGGGCCCTGCCCTCCGGAAGAACACCGTTCCTTCGGGGACGCGCGGGAGCCGCCAGTAGGGCGCGACTCGTTCGAGCCGGGCGGTCTGGCGGCGCAAGTCGACCCGGGCCAGACGACAGGCGACTTCGGCGAGGGCGAAGGCGCTGATCCCGGCCAGCAACGCCAGGCACAGCCTGGTGGCGAGGTTGGCCAGCCAGGCCGGTCGTCGCAACCCGAGGGTCAGGAGGACGACGACGCCGGCCGCCAACATGGGTTCGCGCAACGCGAACAGGAGCACAGGCGTGCCGGGTTGCTCGCGCACCATGGCCGCCGTTCCCAGGAGGCTGGCCGCGGTGATCCCGTGCACGATGCTGCGCGCCCGAGGTGGGATCGTTAAGCCCATACTCCTCGAGCCCTGCGGGCATGGATGTGGCCCAGGCGCCCCCGCGAGTCCGCCGGTCCGGATGCCTTCGCTGGCGTCGCGTTGATCAGCGATTCTCGATGCGTGGGGACCTTCACGGGCGGAATGGGCGATGGGGAGGTTGCGGAAGCACTGCCGTCCAATCCAGGACCCCGCGAGCGCAGGCATCGTAGGCGGACTGGAGTTCGTCGAGGAAAGGTCGGCCGCCGTCCGCCATCCACGAGGCGAAGCGCTGCGCTCTTCCCCGATAGCGCAGAGCGAGTCGCGCAATCGCCGTGGGCTCGGCCGGGGTCCAGACCCGGACCTCGAGGTCAAACGAAAGCGAGAGCGGCTTGTTGACACCGGGTTGGCCGACGAGGCCCGCGTTGGCGACCGCCAATTCCACCACCACTTCCGCCTGTTGGGCCTGCAAGTACGCGATAGCGCCGGTTCCCGAAGGCAACCAGGCAAGGGTGGCGGCGAGGAAGTACGCCATCCGCTCGAACTGTTTCCGGTCGCCGGGAGGATACGCCTTGGTGACCAGGAACCAGTTGGTCATCCCCCGTGCCTGGGCCGCGCTTGCCAGAGTCTGGCGAAGGCCGTCGTGCACCAGCAATTGCGGCAGGTTCTTGCCGTGCTCCTGCCAGAGCCTCTGAAATGTCTCGTCGGGAAGACCGGCGGCCCGGGCGGACGCCGCGCGCGCCGAGATGTACGGCACGGCGGCGAAAGCGGCGGGAAAGCAGGCCGCGGCGTAATACAGGATGTTCTCGGTTTCGCCGGCGACGTCTTGAAGGGCCTGCCGTCGGCTCTGCGGCCACTGAATTCGCAGGAGGGGGAGGGTGCTCGTGGAGATGAGACCGACGGACGCGTCGCGAAGCCGCAGGGCCGGTGGCGGTTCGGGCATGGCCGAGGCTTGGATCTCGAGGCCTTCCGGCTTTGAAGTCGAGCAACTCGGGACCGCCAGCAGCAGCATCCCCGTCAGTGCCCGCCCCACCTGGCGTAGGGCAGGCTTCCGAGCCTGCCGGTTGCCCGGGCTTTCGAGCCCGGCAAGAGTCGGAACGACGGGAAAGCCGCCCCGACCGGCAGACAGGAATGTCTGCCCTGCACACCAACGCTTCAGGCAGCGAACCACTTCAGGCAACCATCCCCGAATTGCCGACCTTGGCGCAACGCAGGGCGGCAGGTTTTTCATACCTGTTCCTCTACTCAGCGCGAACTCTGGCCCGTGCCGCTCACCGGCAAGTCCGTGATCGCCAAGAGACGCGACTGCAGTTCCAGCCGGTGAGCTTCGCGCTCCTCATCGGAGATCCCGCGGGGGACACGCAGCGGCGGGCCGAATCGAGTGACGCACTGTGCCAGGGGGAGCGGGACGAGAAAGCGGTCCCAACTTCGCACCTCGATCCGCCGGGAAAGATCATATGACACCGGGACGATCGGTAATCCGCTGACCGCGGCTACGTCGATCACGCCCGGTTGGGCCACGTAACGGGGGCCCCGGGGGCCATCCGGCGTGATGGCCAGGTCCAGACCGCGTTCCGCCCAGGAGATCATCTCGAGCGTGGCTTGGGGGCCGCGGCGGCTGGTGGAACCCCGGACCGGCTGAACCCGGAACTGTTCGAGGATCTGCGCCAGGATGCCGCCATCCCGGCTGGCGCTCACCATGGCGGCCATGCGCCGTTGCGGTTGATCCAGCGAAATGAAGCGCTGGTAGATGCGCAGCGAGAGGGCCAGCCGGTTATGCCAGATGGCGAAGATGGCGCGTTCCGGCCTGCCGGTGAGGTACCTTTCGGAGCGATCATCCAGACGGTATTGCAGCGTCCGGTCCACGCCCTGGATCAGCGCCCAAAGAAGGAAGGCGGCCGCGCGCCCGGCCAAACGGGGCCGTTCCGGAACCACCACGCCGGAACGCCGACGAGCTGCGTTCGGGTACGGTTCGCTCATGGACGCTATCGCTTCAGCGCGGCGCGCACCAGTTCCTCGACGGTCGCTGTTTCGCCCAGCATCGCCTGGACGGCCCGGACAGTTTCATGGGCTTCGGGGGGCTTGAAGTCGAGGGCCACGAGGGCCAGCACGGCGTCGTTCAGCCGCTGTTCTGCAGGCGACAAACTGCGTTGCTCGCTGCTGGCCTCCCAGGCGCCCGCGGCTCCCACCTTGTCCTTCAACTCGACGACGAGCCGCTCCGCCGTCTTTCGACCGACACCTGAGATCCGGGAGAGCGCCTTGATGTCACCGGCCACCACGGCCCCCCGAAACGCCACGGGCGACATGCCGCTGAGGATGTTGAGGGCCAGCTTAGGTCCGACACCACTCACCGTGTTGATCAGGAGTCGGAACAGGTCGCGCTCGGCCGTCGTCGCGAAGCCGTACAGCACGTGGGCGTCTTCCCGAACGGCGAGGTGCGTCAGCAGTTTCGCCGGACCGCCGGGGGCGGGGAGTTTGTCGAAGGAGGAAAGCGGGATGAAGACTTCGTAACCGACGCCGTTGACGTCCAGGACGACGTGGGTCGGCAACGCTTCGACCAACTGGCCTTGGAGAAAGGCGATCACAGGCAATCAGACGCGTTTCGGGGGAGCCAGCGAATAGCGTCCCTGCTCCTGGGCATAGGCGAGCGCAAGGGCCAGGGCGTCCGCGGCATCGTCCGGCGGGAGCTCGGGGAGGTTCAGGGCGCGTTGGACCATCTTGGCCACGGCGGACTTCTGAGCCGCACCGTAGCCGACGATCGCCTGTTTGACCCGACGCGGGGCCATTTCGTAGACGGGGAGACCGGCCTCCGCCACGACGACCAGGCAGGCTCCCCGCGCCTCTCCCATGATCAGGGCCGTCTGGTAATTCTGGGCGTAGAAGAGGCTCTCGATGATGCAGACCGCCGGGCGATGTTCGCGCAGCACGTCGCGCAGCGTCTCGGCGGTTCGGAGCAGGCAACGCGAACGATCCCAAGCTGCGGGGCATTGCACCACGCCGTGGCAGACCGACACGGGCGTGCCGCGCGCGCCGGCGCCCGCAGACGTCCGGATGATCCCGTAGCCGGTGCCTCGGAGGGAAGGATCCACTCCCAGCACCACGGACGCCCGAGTCGCGACGCCCGCGGTGGTCGGTGCCAACACCGGCGCGGCGGCCCGGCGCGGCGTCGCAAGCCGCTGCTGCATTTGCTGGAAGTCGCGGGGCGAAACGCCCATGGGGCGAGCGTGGCAAATGGGGCGGAAACTGTCGAGCCGTGATCCGCTTAGGGCACGATGGCTGGCGGTTAGGGGCACCCCCGGACGGCTCCAGGCTCCACGGAGGCTACCGGTCCCAAGTGGGAGGCACGAGATGACCCGGGCGCTGCGACGAGTTCAAACCGGCGTGTTCCCGAGTCCGGCCTGAATGTCGCGGACCAGGTCACCCAGGCGGCGGCCGTAGTCCACATAGTTCGAAAGCTGCGCCTCGGCGGTGGCGGTTTTGGCGTGGGGATCGTGGAACACCGCCGCCATGTGCGGTTCGATGGAGATGCCGCCGTGGTAGCCGTCCTTCAGCAGGTCGGCAAGCACCCGTCGAACCTCCCCGTGACCTTCCCCAGGCCAGGTATAGACTTCCTTTTGCGCGGCCGGATCCCAGATCACGTCCTTGACATGCACGTGGGCGATCCAGGGCTTCACCTTCGTGTAGAACTCCCACGGGTCCTGTCGCGGCCAGGGCTTGGGACGGCTGCGATCGGCATTGAACAGTGGGTTGCCGGTGTCCCAGACCCAGCGCAAGCCCGGAACCACTTCAAGCAACTGCAGGGCGTGTCGCCAGCTCATGCCGCCATGGTTCATGCAGTTTTCGTGCAACGGCTGCAGGCCGGCGTCGACAAACATCCGGGTGACTTCCGCCACCCGTTCCAGGACCACGGCGGGAATGTGGTCCGCGTCTTCGGCCGGCTTGAAGCTCATGACGCGCACGTACTTTGTCCCGAGGCGTTGCATTCGCGGGATCGCCCGGCGCACTTCGGACAGGGTCACTTCGAAGGGCGTTTCCGCGGTCTTCGCCCAGTTCATGATCGTCGAGCCAAAGCAGCAGACGCCCAGCCCGGCCGCGGCCAGTCGTTCCTCGACCTGCTCGAAGGCCGGCTCGGGTATTTCATGGAGGTTCGCGGTGGGCCATTCGCCCACCTGGACCCCACGCATTTCGATGGTGGTCCACCCGAGTTGCCGGGTTGCCGTGATCTGCGCGTCCAGGGACGCGCCCGCCTCGTCGCCGATACCGGTGAGATACATGATGGATGAATCGCTGGCCGCCATGGAACACGCCGCCCGGGGCTTCGACAAGCCCGCGTTCTGCAAATGCAGCAGGTTGGTGTCGGCAGTCGAGGCGCGGCTGCGAATTGGGATTGCCTCGGAGGGCTGCTCGCGTAAAACACGTCCGCCCGGACGTCATGGCAGTCGGGCAAAGCGCGGTGACCCGAACATTGGATCGTGCCCGATACCTGGACCTATGAAACCAAGGACGAGTTTCAACATGCGCGCCCCATTCTCCTCCCTCACCGCTCTGGCTTTCGGCTGCGCCGTTTGGTGCACCCATGGAGCCGCCCCGCGCGTGACCTCTCACTCGCCTTCGGGCCATGTGGACGCTGCGGACGTGACTGGCATGACGTTGGTGCTGGATGGACCCTTGGTGGGCGCCGACGCGCGCAGTTCGGACACGTACCGCCTGCTGGACCTGGGTGCGAACCACCAGCCCGGAGGCGGCGACGACCTCGTCATCCCGGTCGCCCCGACCTACGTGGACGGTGCGAGCCAGATCAGCTTGCTGTTCGTCGGCACGAGCCAGACCGACCTGGCGACGTGGGTCGAGCGTGACTACGGCAACGGCAGCGCCGGCGACTGGCGCATCGAAGGCGGGGGTTCAAGCGTCAAGCAATACATCAATGGCGACCCGACGTACTTCGTCAGCGATTTCGACTTTCTGGATCGGGAGTTTGTCGGCCGGATCAAGGTGGAGACGACCGGTGACGACGACTTCATCGGCTTGGTCTTCGGTTTCCAGGCCAACGCCGCGGGCAAGCCCAACAATTACTACCTGTTTGACTGGAAGCAGGCGTTTCAGGACGTCGCGGAGCGCGGGTTCAAGTTGTTGAAGGTGACCGACTCGGCTGGGGGCGATCCGGGATTGTGGGATGGCGAGAATAATCCTCGTATCCAAGTCCTGGCGCGGGACAGCAGTCAGGGCTGGGCCGACAACACGGAGTATGATTTCTCGGTGCGGTATCAGTCCAACGGCCAGATCGACGTGGCGATCCGCCGTACCTCGACTGGCGCGCTGGTCTGGAGCCGTTCGCTCACGGACCCGAGCCCCTTGGGCGCCGGCAAGGTCGGCTTCTTCAATTACAGTCAATCGGACGTCCGGTACAGCGGCCTGCGCCAGGTGGAGTTCCTCGGAGAGGGCGCCTACCAGTTGACCGCCTATTCAGGGAATCCCGGCCTGCGTGCGACCGACGGTACCTTCCTCGACGGCAACGGTGACGGCGCGGTGCAGACCGACGACGACTTCATCACCACGCTGGTCATCGATCACTCCGCGCCCGTCGTGACGGACGCGGCGATCGCTTCCACGGGCATCACGGTCGAGTTCTACGACCTCGGGGGTATCGATCCGGCCACCGTGGAGGATCCCGCCAATTACGTGGTCCTGGGCAGCGGCGGAGACGGCGTGCTCGGCAACGGGAATGACGTTCCTGTCACCGTGGCGGGTGTCACCTACCAGACGATCGGGGCGACGACCACCGCCACCCTCCAGTTCAGCGACAGCCTGCCGGACGATCGTTACCGGCTCGTGGTGGACGGGACCGCGAGCGTTCGTGACCTGGCCGGCCATGCCCTGGCCGGGGGCGATTCCACGACCGATCTCACCCTCTTGACCGGGGCGGCAACGGTGGCAGTCGATCTGGTGGCGGCCAGTGATTCCGGCACGGCGGACGATGACAACCTCACCAACGACGCCACACCGGCTTTCGAGGTCACCGTGAACAAGCCTGGCTGGATCGAACTCCACCTGGACGAAGACTCCACGCCCGAGCATACGGCCTGGGCGAGCGGCCCGGGAACGGTCGCGTTTACGGCCAGTACTCGCCCTGACGGCGCGCAGATCGCCCGGGCGCAGTTTACGCCCGCCGTCGGTTCGCCGGTCTCCAATTCGCTGGACTTCATGATTGATACTCAAGGGCCGTTCCTGCTGCCGGGAGTCGCCGAGGAGCAGGCGCCGGCGTTCGAGCGCGTCCTCCACTTCAGCGAGGACGTTGTTGCCGACACGGTGGACCTCGCCCGGATCACGCTGACGGCCCCCAACGGTGCGACCGTTCCGATCTCCCCTGAATGGGTTGATGCGACCACGGTCCGAGTCGAGTTCGCAGGCATTGTCCTCCCGGGCGAGTACGACTTGGTGATGCACCTCGAGATCGCCGACGCCGCAGGCAACTGGAGCGATCAGGACCAGGACGGGACGCCGGGCGAAGCGGGTGTGGACATCCCGAAGGAGGGCTTCGTCCTCTTGGCGGACCTTACCGCCCCCTATGTAACCCGGTTCGTGCCGATCGGTCGGGTCAATCACGACGTGAGCTCGTTCGAGGTGGAGTTTAGCGAACCGATGGACGCGCCGAGCTTCACCGGTGGCGACGTGCTCCTGGAAACGCCGTCCGGCAACGTGGCGCCGGCTGAGATCAGCATTCATGCCCTGAGCGATCGTACCTTCCGCGTGGACGTGCCGGTGCTGAGCGCTGAAGGCGAGTACGACGTGACGCTGGGGCCAACCATCCGGGATCTGGCGGGGAACACCATGACCGATCTCTTCCTGGTGGATGAGCAGTCGTTCGACTCTCAACCCGCGACGTGGGTCTTTTATGGAAACGCGTCGTGGAACTCGGGAGGGTTCGCCCGGATCACCCCCGCGGCGGGTTGGCAGGCCGGAACCGCCTACTTCGGAACGCCGCAGCCCCCCGCGCCATTCATCGTGGAGTTCGACTTCACCCTGAGCAACGGCGGCGGTGCCGGCGGCGGGGCGGACGGGTTGGTGTTCGTCTGTGCGCAGAACGCGGTGCAGGGGGACTCGGGAGGTGGCATCGGTTACTCCGGTGCGATGGGGACCTCTTTCGCGATCGAGTTCGACACCTACCACAACGGCGGCGTCGATCCGAACAACAACCACATTGCCTTTGACTGGAACGGCCAGTTCCAGGGGACCGCGACGACCGTGAACGGTCCCTGGATGGTCAACTCGGGCCGGCACCATGCCGTGGTTCGCTTCGACGGCATCAGCCGCCTCGGCCTCACGCTCACGGGGCCCTCGGGACTCGTTACTTCGGCCTCCTACGATATTCCAGCATCCGCCATTCCGAGCCAGTACACGTTTGGGTTTACCGCGGCGACCGGCGCTGGCTGGGCAAACCACGACGTGGACAACGTGAAGGTCATGCTCGTTACGGGTGACTCCGACGGCGCCTTCAACACCTCGTTCGTGATCGACAAGTCCGGACCTGCAGTAACCGACCTAAGCCTTGCCGGCACCCTGAACTCGGCCGTGGATTACGCTGACGTGACCTTCGACTCCCCCATCCAGGACGGCTCCTTTGGCTCCGAAGACGTGGAACTGGTCGGCCCCAGCGGCGCCGTGAGCGGCGTTTCCAGGATCGGCACGGACGGCAACCAGTTCCGGATCGCCTTCTCCCCGACCCTCACGTTGCCGGGAGACTACGCCCTCTACATCGGTCCCATGGTCTTCGACCTGGCGGGTAATCCGATGGACCAGGACCAGGACGGCTCCAAGGGCGAAGCCACGGAAGACGAATTCGCCGGCCTGTTCAGCATCGCCCGGCCGGACCTGGTCGTGGCGCAAGTGACCTCGGCGGAGGCAGCGGAATTCGGCCAGACCTTGGCGGTGAGCTTCCGGCTGAAGAACCAGGGGAACGCGGCGGCCGCCGGGCCGTGGCAGGACTATGTGTACTTCTCG
>CAZHUS010000014.1:0-118212 GCA_964535555.1 uncultured Verrucomicrobiota bacterium | reverse complement strand
GCGAAGCGCCTGGAGTGCGGGGATTCATCCCCGCTTTTCGGGACAGGTTCAGGGAAAGTTCCTTGTAGCTTGCGGACCCGCTTTCCGGCCATGAACCGTTCACGACGGGTTGGGGGACGACAGGTTGCTGTAGGCCCGGTGGTCTCACCGGGCAGGAATGGGAAGGGAAGTGGCGGGAGCGGCGGGGCTCGAACCCGTAACCTCTGCCGTGACAGGGCAGCGCTCTAACCAATTGAGCTACGCCCCCGCACCGAGGGCGGTGAAGCTAGGGAACGGACGGGGGCGAGTCAATGCCTTTTCGCGATGAAAAAATCCTTGTCCACTCCATGTGGCTTCGGCACGCTTTCCGCCTCCTGACGCCGCCGAGAGGACCTATTCCGGTGGCGGGTTCAACAACGAAACAAACGTGAAAGCAGGCTGGTGGTTGCGCGTGCTGGTGGCCTTCACCGCGATGGCGGTGGGGCCGGCGCTGCTTTTGGCGGCCGAGACAACCGGGGCGGGCGAGGCTCATCACGGCCTGCCGCAGGCTCCGCCGACGGTCTTCCATATCGGTCCCTTCCCGGTGAGCAATTCGATGCTGGTCACCTGGCTGGTCGCGGCCGCCGTCCTGCTGTTCGCCCGGGCGGCGACGCGCCAGTTGAAGCAGGTGCCCGAAGGCGCCCAGAACTTCTGGGAGTGGCTGGTGGAAAGCCTGCACGACTTCCTGGAAGGCATCATTGGGTCGCACCTGGTGAAGAAGACTTTTTGGTTCTTCGCCACCATTTTCATCTTCATCCTTTTCGCGAACTATTTCGGGCTGATTCCCGGGGTGGGTACGATTGGCTGGGGGCGGTCCGGCGAACACGGTTTCCAGGTGACCGAGCCCTGGCTGCGCGGGGCCAACGCCGACCTCAACATGACCTTCGCCATGGCGGCGATTTTCTTCCTGTGCTGGACGGTCTGGGCCCTGCAGGAGAACGGCGTTGGGGGTTTCTTGCTGCACATTTTCGGGCCGAAAGGTGACACCACCGGCGCGTTGAAGATCCTGATGATCGGGGTGTTTCTCCTGGTCGGATTGCTCGAGGTGGTTTCGATCCTGTTCCGGCCGGTGTCGCTCAGCTTTCGTCTCTACGGAAACATCTTTGCCGGCGAGAACATGCTCGAGTCCATGGCGGTGCTGGTGCCCTGGCTTGGCTGGCTGATTCCGATCCCGTTTTATTTTCTAGAGGTGCTCGTGGGCCTGGTGCAGGCGCTGGTGTTCATGCTGCTGACCGCCGTGTTCACCCTGCTGATCTGCATGCACGACGAGGAACACCCGGCCGCGGAAGCTCATTAACCAATTTCGACGTTCGGACCGTGCTTCGCGTGCGGGGGACGTCGAGCAGCAGAAAGGAAGACGTATGTGGATGCCCATGTTGGCGGAGATGAGTGGCAACCTGCACATCGGCCTCGCCTGTCTCGGCGCGGCACTGGGTGTGGGATTCATCGGCATGAAGGCTTCGGAAGCGGTCGGGCGAAATCCCGGCGCCGCGACGAAGATCCTCGTGCAGGCCATCCTCAGCACCGCCTTCGCTGAAGGGATCGTCTTCTTCGCCATTTTCCTGGCGGGGAGGTAAACGATTCCTGGCGCGGGATCGCCCGTTCGGTCCCGCGACTCTTTCAAGCCCTGGTATGGACCTCACCCCGATTTTCGCCGCCGCCGGTCTCGCGGAGACCGCGCGGCAAACGGCCGAGACCTTCGGACTGAACTGGCCGCACTTCATCGCGCAGTGCATCAGCTTCAGCATCGTCGCGTTCATCCTGCACCGGTACGCCTACAAGCCCATTCTCCAGGTCCTCGAAGACCGCCGGCAGCGCATCGCCGAAGGCCTCGCCAACGCTGAGAAGATCCGCCAGGAACTCGCGCAAACCGAGGCCTCGCGCAAGGAAGTGCTCGCCGAGGCCAACGCGCAGGCCATGAAACTCATCGACGAGGCGCGCGCCATTGCCGCCAAGGTGCAGGAACAGGAGACCCAAAAGGCCATCGCTGCGGCCGAGCAGATCATTGCCAAGGCGCGCGAGGCCGCCGCCGCGGACCACGCCCGCATGCTCGCCGAACTGAAGCGCGAAGTGGGCAATCTCGTGATTCAAACCACGGCCAAGGTCACCGGCAAGATCCTCACGCTCGAGGACCAGAAGCGGTTGGTCGATGAGACCAACCAGCAGATCGCGGCCTGAGCCCAGCCAGCCCGAATCCGGATGCGCCTGACCAAACAGTCCCGACGCGAGGCGAAGTCGCTCCTGCGTTGCTGCGTCACCAACGGTCTCCTGGACGAGAACCGCGTGCGGCAGGTCGTGCAGAAGGTCGCGGAGGCGAAACCGCGAGGATACCTCGGCCTGCTCAACTACTTCCGGCACCTCGTGCAGATGGACATCGCCCGGCGCCAGGCGCGCGTGGAGAGTTCCACGGACCTTTCGCCTCAGCAACAAGAGGGCGTGAGTGCCCGTCTGGCGAAAGCCTACGGCCCCGGGCTCAGCGTGTCATTCGTCCGAAACCCGGCGCTCATCGGCGGCCTGCGCGTGACCGTCGGCAGTGATGTTTACGATGGCAGTGTGCAAGGCCGTTTGGCCGCGCTCGTCGACCGATTTTAACCCCGCTTTCCTCCCCGATTCCAGCTTCCCGTATGAGCACCCTGTTGCAGGAAATCGAAGCCCAGATCGCCGGTCTGAAGACCAGCGTCAACCGCCAGAACGTCGGCATCGTCCGCGAAATCAGCGACGGTGTCGCCCGAGTCGAGGGCCTCACCGACGCGATGATGAACGAGATGCTCGACTTTGGCGGCGGCGTCATGGGCCTGGCGCTGAACCTCGAAGAGACCGAGGTCGGGGCGATCATCCTCGGCGACTACCTTTCGATCAAGGAAGGCCAGGAAGTCCGGACCACGGGCAAGCTGCTGCAGGTGCCGGTCGGCAAGGGCCTGCTGGGCCGCGTCGTAAACACGCTCGGCCAGCCGATCGACGACAAGGGACCCATCGCGTCGGACAAGGCCTACCCGGTGGAGAAGATCGCTCCCGGCATCATCCGGCGGCGCTCGGTAAGTCAGCCCGTGCAGACGGGCATCATGGCCGTCGACGCCATGATCCCCATCGGCCGCGGCCAGCGCGAGTTGATCATCGGCGATCGTTCGACCGGCAAGACCACGATCGGCATCGACACCATCATCAACAACGCCCGCATCAACAAGCAGGCCGAGGTCTCCGGGAACAAGGAGCACCGCCCGCTGTACTCCATTTACGTGGCGATCGGTCAGAAGCAGTCCAACATCGCCAACGTCCTCCGCGTCCTCGAGGAGAACGGCGCGCTGCCCTACACCATCGTGGTGGTGGCCGCCGCGTCCGATTCGGCCACGAACCAGTACCTCGCGCCCTTCGCGGGTTGCGCCATGGGCGAATGGTTCATGGACAACGGCATGGATGCGCTCATCATCTACGATGACCTGTCCAAGCACGCCGTGGCGTACCGCCAGGTGTCGCTCGTGCTCAAGCGCCCCTCCGGTCGCGAAGCCTATCCCGGTGACGTCTTCTATCTCCACAGCCGCCTGCTGGAGCGGAGCGCCCGCTTGAGCGAGAGCCATGGCAACGGTTCGTTGACCGCGCTCCCGATCATCGAGACGCAGATGGGCGACGTCTCCGCCTACATTCCCACGAACGTCATTTCCATCACCGACGGCCAGATCTACCTGGAGACGGACTTGTTCTACCAGGGCGTGCGCCCGGCGATCTCCGTCGGTCTCTCCGTTTCGCGCGTGGGCTCGGCCGCCCAGATCAAGGCGATGAAACAGGTCGCCGGCCGCATCAAGGGTGACCTCGCGCAATTCCGGGAGCTCGCGGCGTTCGCCCAGTTCGGCTCCGACCTGGACGCCAAGACCCAGGCGTTGATCGAGCGCGGCAAGCGCATCGTCGAGGTCTTCAAGCAGCCCCAGTACAATCCCGTTCCGATCGAGGTGCAGGTTGCGGTGCTTTACGCCGTCCAGAACAACTTCATGGACGACGTTCCCGTGGAGAAGATCAAGGAGTTCCAAGGGCGGTTGACGGATTACCTCACCACGCGCAAGGCCGACATGCTGGCCCGCATCGCCAAGGATCGCGAACTGAAGGACGAGGCTGCCAACGCGTTGAAAGCCGCGATCACCGAGTTCAAGCAGACCTCCAAGTAGGCGTCGCATGGCCAGTATACGCGACATCCGCCGGCGCATCCGGTCCGTCAAGGGCACGGCCCAGATCACAAAGGCCATGCAGATGGTGGCCTCGTCGAAGATGCGCAAGGCCCAGCAGGCCGCGGTGAATGGCCGCCCGTTCGCCAGCCTGGCCAACGAGGTCATGGCCCACGCCGCCGCCGACGCCGGCGACTTCACCCATCCCCTGATCGAGCCGCGCGAAGTCCGAAAGCGCGGCGTGATCCTGGTGAGCACCGACAAGGGGCTTTGCGGGGCGCTGAATTCGAACCTCTTCCGGGAGGCCTCCAAGTACGACGTCGCCACCACCACCTTCATCGCGGTGGGCAAAAAGGCCGCCCAGTTCCTGGCCCGCACCCGCCGCAAGCTCGTCGCGGAATTCACCTACCACGACACGCCGACGTACGGCGAATGCCAGGCCATCGCCAAGTCGGCGAAGGAGATGTTCCTGGAGGGCGAGGTCGACCAGGTGGAGGTGCTCTATTCCCGGTTCCTGAACACGTTGTCGCAGCGCCCCGACCGCCGCCTGGTGTTGCCGATGGGCGAAGTCCAGGCGCTGAAGACCGAGCGGGACCAGGCCTCCGCCGCCGCCACCGCGCCCCAGACACCGCTGGACCACATTTTCGAGCCTGGGCCCAACGAGGTGATGGAAGCGTTGCTGACCTACCTGCTCGATTTTCAGATCGCCCAACTGCTGCTCGAATCCAAGGCCAGCGAACACAGCGCCCGCATGGTGGCCATGAAGAATGCCACCGAGAACGCCGAGCAGCTCATCAAGGACCTCACCCTGGAGGCCAACAAGATGCGCCAGGCTGCCATCACCAAGGAACTGCTCGAGATCGCCACCGCCCAGATGGCTGTCGCCTAGGTGCCCCGCCGCCGCCCGCTTCCACCCATTTTATCAACATGAGCAAAGGCAAGATTGTCCAGATCATCGGCCCCGTGGTCGACGTCGAGTTCCCCGAGGGGCAACTCCCGGCCATTTATAACGCGCTCGTGGTCGAGTACGAGCTGCCCCTGCAAGGCAAGACCCGCCTCGTTCTGGAGACCCAGCAGCACCTCGGCGACAACTGGGTGCGCGCCGTCGCCATGTCCACCACCGACGGCCTGAAGCGCGGCTTCGAGGTTGCCGATACCGGCAAGCCGATCTCGATGCCTGTGGGCGATGGCGTCATGGGCCGCGTGCTCAATGTGACCGGGGACCCTGTCGACGAGCGCGGTCCCGTGGTCTCGGACAAGTACTATCCCATCCACCGGCCGGCTCCGACGCTGGTGGACCAGTCCACCACGCCGCAAATCCTCACCACCGGCATCAAGGTCATCGACCTGATCTGCCCGTTCCTCAAGGGTGGCAAGGTCGGCGCGTTTGGCGGCGCGGGCGTCGGCAAGACCGTCGTGATCATGGAGCTGATCAACAACATTGCGAAGCTCCACGGCGGGGTCTCGGTCTTCGCCGGGGTGGGGGAGCGCACCCGCGAAGGGAACGATCTTTACAACGAAATGTCCGAGGCGGGCGTCATCAACCAGAAGGACCTGGGCAAGTCCAAGATCGCGCTCGTCTATGGCCAGATGAATGAACCACCCGGCGCCCGCCAGCGTGTCGGGTTGTCCGGACTCGCGATCACCGAGTACTTCCGGGACGAGAAGAACCAGGACGTGTTGCTTTTCATCGACAACATCTTCCGGTTCTCGCAGGCCGGCTCCGAAGTGTCCGCCCTCCTGGGGCGAACGCCTTCCGCCGTCGGCTACCAGCCCACCCTCGCAGCGGAAATGGGCGATCTCCAGGAGCGCATTACGTCGACCAAGAAGGGATCGATCACTTCCTTCCAGGCGGTGTATGTGCCGGCCGACGACCTGACTGACCCCGCCCCGGCAACCACCTTCGCGCACCTGGATGCCACCATCGTCCTCGAGCGCGCGATCGCCGAGCTCGGCATCTACCCGGCCGTCGATCCGCTGTCTTCCACCAGCCGCGCGCTGGCGCCGGACATCGTGGGCAAGGACCACTACGAGGTGGCCCGCGGTGTGCAACGCGTGCTCCAGCGTTACAAGGACCTTCGCGATATCATCGCGATCCTGGGCATGGACGAGCTTTCGCCCGACGACAAGCTTACCGTGTACCGCGCCCGCAAGATCCAGCGCTTCCTGAGCCAGCCATTCTCCGTCGCGGAAGTCTTCACCGGCCGGCCTGGAAAGCAGGTGCCCGTCGCCGACACCGTTCGCGGGTTCAAGGAGATCCTGGACGGCAAGCACGACGAGGTGCCCGAGGCCAACTTCTACATGAAGGGCGGCATCGAGGAGATCCAGGAAGACAAGTAACCGGCGCCTCCGCCCCACGCCCATGGCTGCGACTCTCAAGCTCGACATCGTCACTCCCCGGGGCCAGGTCTACTCGAACGACGTGGACATGGTCACCCTGCCGGGGCGGGAAGGCGAGATGGGCATTCTGCCTCAACACGCCCCCCTGATCACCCTGATTGGCGAGGGCGAGATTGTGGCCAGGCGTGGCCAACAGGAGGACCGCATCCTCATCACCACCGGGTGTGCGGAAATCACGGCCGACCGCGTGGCCATCCTCACCGTCTTTGCCACGGACGAGAAGGCGATCGACGAGAACTCCGCCGAGGAGGCACGGCGCCGGGCCGAGGCGCGTTTGAAGGAGAAGCTCTCGCCCGAGGAAACCAGCCTCGTTCAGGCGGCCCTGACGCACTCGCTCAATCAGTTGAAGTTCAAGCGGCGCGGCCGGTAGTTCTCGGTCGCTGCCCGGGTCCGGAGAGTGCGGGGCTTGGGGGCGCGGCGCGCCTTGTGGGGTGGTTGGATCGCGGGCGGACTCCGCGTTCGGGGGATGTGCCCGGCCGTTCTGGGGTCATGGTCTAGCGACCTGCCCAGCGCCGAGTCGTTCGTGCCCACGGCGACGGCAGTCCGATTGCATCGTGGCTTGTCATCGCGGGGGGATTGACCTAGCTTCAGGCCAACGCTCACCCAGTCTGCCATGACCATTCAATGCCATTCTTTTCCACGCCGGAGCCATGGCTGTCGCCTCGGCGGGTTCACCCTGATCGAATTGTTGGTGGTGATTGCCATCATCGCCATCCTGGCCGGGATGCTCCTGCCGGCTCTTTCCAAGGCCAAAGCCAAGTCGCAGGGCATCTCGTGCATGAGCAACACGAAGCAACTGACGCTCGGGTGGCTTCTGTACGCGGACGACTACAACGACCTGCTCCTGGGCTGCCTCGACGGCCTGCCCAACCGGCGGGTGAACTGGGTTCAGGGCGATCTTGGCGGTTGGGGCGCCGACGCCATCAACCCGCGGTTCATCACCAACAGTCCGTTGTTTGATTACGTGGGCCGCAGCGCCGCCATCTTCCGCTGCCCGTCCGACAAGGCGGTGGTCGTCGTCGCCGGGCGCCAGACACCCCGCATCCGGAGCAACTCCATGAGCCAGGTGTTCGCCTTTGGGGACTGGCTCGACGGATCGGGAACCGGCCGCAACCAGACGCGCTGGCGGATCTATGCCAAGGCTTCGGAAATCGTCTCCCCGACCAAGACGTTCGTCTTCGTGGACGAGCATCCGAACAGCATCAACGACGCCGCCTTCGCCAACCAGAGCACCGGGGCTGACGCGCGTTCCACCGCCCGGATCATCGACATCCCGGCCAACTACCACAACGGCGCTTGCGGCTTTTCGTTCGCGGACGGCCACTCCGAGATCCGCAAGTGGCTGAGCATTTCCTCGGGCCAGGCGGACACCGGGGCCGGGTTGCGCAACATGCCCGTCTACTTCACCGGCGCGCGCAACCTGGGCCTGAACTTCGCCGCCTTGGACGCCTGGCAGGATGCCCGGTGGATGGCCGACAACGCCACGGTGGCCACCCGCTGAGCCTGGGGGCACGATAGCTCGCGCCCGGCGTAAAGACACCCGCCCGGTTGTCCGGCCCGCGTACTACGGTCAACAGGACCGGCGCTCACTCCGGAGCCACGCGACGCCGGGCGTCCTTGGTCCGGGCCCGGAGCACTTTCTCACGGAACGAACGTTGCTTCGAGGCGGCGCTGCGCGGACGCTTCTGCCGCCGGAGCTTCTCGAGGTGCGCACGCGCCGCCGCCCTGGCTTGGTCGCGTCGGTGCTCCAGCTGATCGAGCAATCGCTCGCGTGCCAGCCAGCGGTTGTAAGCCTGCTGCCGCGAAGTCTGGCACTTCACCTGGATTCCGCTCGGCCGGTGGAGGAGGACCACACAGGTGGAGGTCTTGTTGACGTTCTGCCCCCCGTGACCTCCAGAACGTACGAACGTCTCATCGAGGTCCGCCTCGCGAACCCCCAATGCGGCCATCCGACGCACCTGGGCGTCCTCACCAGCCACGGTATTGGCACCCGAACCCGTC
The DNA here is from genome assembly GCA_964535555.1 of uncultured Verrucomicrobiota bacterium. Classification (GTDB taxonomy): domain Bacteria; phylum Verrucomicrobiota; class Verrucomicrobiia; order Limisphaerales; family J093; genus DSVZ01. Next base: position 109,639 of record CAZHUS010000014.1, on the reverse strand, counting down.
ATGCCACAGCCCGGAGCCTGCCACAGCTCCGTCCATCCTGCCAGAACGGTACGCGCGGGGGCGAAAGGAGCGCCGGCCCGGAGGGGTGGGAACGAACCCGGTCGCGCTTCACAGCCGCAGGAAGATCTGCCTCCGGTAAAGAAAGCGACACAGCAGAATCGGGATGGCCAGCGTGATCACCGCGATCAGCGCCTCGCCCAGACCCGGGATGAAGGCCTGGTCCAGGAACTGGCGAACGCTGCCTCCGGCGAACCGCTCCGCCACGCGGTCATAGTGAATGAGACTGTCGCCCAGGTAGACCGTGATGGGATTCATGCCGATCCAAATAAACGGCATCGCCCAGCGTTCCCAGCCGCGCATGTCGACGATGTAGTAGAACGCGCCAAGCAACCAGGCGCTGTACCCCGCCGCCACCAACACGTAGGACGAGGTCCAGATCTTCTTGATCACGGGGAACTGCAGGTGCCACAGCCAGCCCAGGGCGACGGCCGCGGCCCCGCCGACCAAAAGCCAGGCGAGCTTGCGTCCGTTGGAAAAGCGGCCGTCCTGCAGGAGCAAGCCGGCGAAGACACCGCAGAGGCAGGTCACGATGGCGGGCAGTGTGCTCAACAGGCCTTCGGGATCCCAGGTGCCGTCCCAGCGGTATCCGGGCAGCCATCGCTGGTCGACATAATGGGCGACGTTGACGCCTTTGATGAAAACACCGCGGAGGGTGGGCTCGGCGTCGAGGCGGAGTTGTGCCACGTTCGTAAAGCCGGTTTCGCGAGCGACCGGCAGATCCCCACCGGGAACCGGGCGGACGTCCGGGAATGGAACGAAGCTGAGCAGCAACCAATAGCCGACGAGCAGGCCGGCGGCGATTCCGGCGAGCGTCCTTGGCTTGAACAGGCAGAAGCACAGTCCGGCGAACAGGTAGCAGAGCGCGATGCGTTGCAGCACTCCCAGGAGGCGGATTTCGGGCCAGGGTTTGCTGAACCCGCCGTAGTAAAACACGCCCACCAGGTACAGCAGCACACTGCGACGCAGCACCCGCCAGACCGCCGCCCGGCGCCCCTCGCGCTCGACAATGCGGCTGAGCGAGAAAACGAGGGAAACGCCCACAATGAAAACGAACAGCGGGAAAATGAGGTCGTAAAAGGCAAACCCCTGCCAGTCCTTGTGATCAAATTGCTCCGCGAGGAACCGCGTCACCGCGTTGTCGCTGAATCCGCGGAGCCCCGAGATGATCGCGTCGGCGCCGAGGATCCAGAACATGTCGAAGCCGCGCAGGGCATCCACGGACTTGAACCGCCGGACGCTTGGGACCGTGGTTGCCGTGAACGGAGACGTCGCGGCTGCGAGAGGCAGGGTCGACATGGTCGTTGATTCGCCAAAGCTCGGCGCAGCCTCACCCTACCGCGAGGGCTCAGTCCTCGGAAAGCTCTCGTTTCGGCTCGGGCAGCCACTGCGTGAGGATCGCTCCAAGCAGGGCGTAGCTTCCGGCCACGACGGCCGCGGAGAGGGCGATCTTCGCGGCGCTGGGCGGCACGGAGTCCGAAAGGCTGAGGGTGATCCAGGCAGCGCCGGTGCCCAAAATTCGACCGCCGATGTTGGCGGCGAAGCTCTCGCCCGTGCCGCGCAGGTGCAGCGGAAAGACCAGGGGGATGTAATTCCCCCAGAAACTGAACTGGGCAATGGTGAGCAGGCCGCAGAAAAAGATGGCCACTTTCAAGCCGGTCAGGCTTCCGGGGGAGTTCAGATTCCCGGCCAGCCACCAGAACACCAGCGGAACCAGGAAGAGCGAGGGAATCTGGAACACGCGGAACAAGGCACGCCGGCTTACGATGCGCACTGCCAGCACGGCAAGGAGCAACCGGCCCACCATGCCGCCAATCTCCTGAACGGTCTGGACGTTGGCCACGGTGTCCTCGCGGGCTTTGGCGGCGACGCCTGCCAGCGCCCTGGGACCAAGTTCCGCCTGCCCGGCCTGGGCCGCCGCGGTTTTGGCGGCGTCCTGGGCGGCCTTTTCACGCGCCTTGACGTCGGCGTGACCGGGGAGGATCTGGGGCAGTTGCTGGATGGCGCCAAACGCGATGCCGTAACTGGCGGCGAAAATCAGGGTGGTGAGGACCGTGGTTCGAACCAGGGCCGGTTGGAAGAGCGCGAGAAAGCTGGGGCGCCGGAGGAGGCCGGCGGCGCGTTTGCGGGCCCACTCGGGTGACTCGGGGAGGAAGGGCCGGATCATGATCAGCGGAATGGCCGGGATCAGGCCGGAAATGAGGGTGTAACGCCACGCCTCGTGAACGCCGTGGATGGCGGGGAGATCGTCCGCCAGCGCGATGCAGGCCTTGTTGGCCAGGGCCACCAACAGGCCACCGATGGACGAGAACGCCTGGGTGTAGCCGAGCACACGCTCGCGCCGGCCGGGATCGGGGAACAACTCCGCCAGCCACGCGACTGCGGCCACGAACTCGACGCAGACACCGATGAAGACCAGGCAGCGCCAGAACAACAACTGGGGCAGCGTGGTGGCGAACCCGCCGGCGAACGCCGAACCGGCATAGAGCAGGATGCTGAAGGTGAGCACGCGACGGCGTCCCAGCCGATCGGTCAACCAACCCCCGAGCAGACCGAAGATTCCCCCGGCGACGGCCGGGATGAAGAACAACGTGCGCGCCCAATGCACGTACTCGCGGCCGCCGGGAAGGAACAGCGCCTGGGCCTGCGCGGGTTCCATTCCACCGCTGACCAGGTTGGCGATGAGGGGGCCACTGAGCGAGGCGATCGCCGGCTTGACGATCAGCGGGAGCATCAGGAGCTCGTAGATGTCAAAGGCGAACCCGATCGACGCGATGACGCAAATGAGCCATTGCGTGCGGGTCAGACCCTGGCTGGACGATGATGAGTCTCGCACCGGCGCATGGTGGGCGGTGAAGAGTGTGGTTTCAATGGCGAAGTAGAGAACGTCGATGCGGCCGTGAACTCGCCGGTCCCTCAACCGGTTCCCACCGCCCGGGCGGCTTCGGGTGGCGGTGGACGCACGGTTGGTGAAAAGTTTTGCCCGGCGCGCGGAGTCCGGTAAGCATCCCGCCTGCCGCGATCCGATGTTTGGCCGCCGAAAACACCGCGAAGACCGACGTTACTACCTGCTGCCCGGCATGGGCCGCAGCAACAAGCGCCACCGCCGCAAGGTGCACCGCGCGGCGGTCCTTTTCGGGATTGTGGTTTCGCTGCTGTTCGGTGCGCTCTTGTACTGGATGCAGAACCGCTGAGAGGTGCAAGCCGAGGCCACCGCGGGTCACGCAGCCTGGCTGGATCGGGCCTCGGAGCGGCGTTCTTTGGGGCGAGGCCGGATTGACGGGCTAAGGCCGGACGGCCGTTCCATCCCGGCGACGGACTGGCAGCCAGTACCCCGGCTTGTCGGCGGGCAGGGGGAACCTGGTGGCGAGCTCTTCGTTGAGGTCCACACCCCAGCCGGGCGCCTCGTTGACCCAGAGGTAGCCGTCCTTGAGCGTGGGGCACCCCGGGAAAACGTCGTGCGTGGCCTGGTTGAACTGGACCATTTCCTGGATGCCAAAGTTGTGAATGGCCAGGTCGAGGTGCGCGTTGGCCGCATGGCCCACGGGTGAGACGTCGCCGGGGCCGTGCCAGGCGCTGCGAACCTGGAACCACTCGCCGAGGGCGGCGAGTTTGCGCGCCGGGGTGAGGCCCCCGATCTGGGAGAGGTGCACGCGGATGAAGTCGATCAGGCGTTCGGAGATCAGGCCGACCCACTCGTGCGGGCTGTTGAAGAGCTCGCCCATCGCGATGGGGACCGAGGTCTGCTGGCGCAGGGTGCGGAACCACCCGATGGCCTCCGGCGAGAAGGGGTCTTCGATGAAGAAAGGACGATACGCTTCGAGCGACTTGCAGAGTTGGATCGCCTCCATGGGCTCGATCCGCTCATGGATGTCATGCAGCAGCTCGAGTTCCTCGCCGAGCTTCTCGCGGACATGGGCGAACGCCTGCTGGGTCGCCCGCATATACGCCTTCGAATCCATCGCGCTTTCGACCGGGAGCCCGAACTCCTGCTTTTGGAAGTCCGCTTCACTCGTGAGGTGCGGCGAGCCGTAGCCGCCAAGTTGAATGCGGATGTAACGGAACCCCCGCTCCTGGTGGCGGCGCACGCTGTCTTCGAGTTGGTTGACGTCGCGTCCCGAGGCGTGGGCGTAGCACGGGACCGCAAAGCGGCACTTGCCGCCGAGCAACTGGTACACGGGCATGCCGGCGCGCTTGCCTTTGAGGTCCCAGAGCGCCTGGTCGAGTCCGCTCAAGGCGTTGTTCAGCACGGGACCGTTGCGCCAGTACGAACTCGTGTAGGCGGTTTGCCACAGGTCTTCGATGTTATCGGCGTCGCGCCCGCGGCAGAACGGATCGAGGTACTCTTCGACCGCCGTCTTCACGGCGAGGGGCCGCTGGTTGAACGTGGCGCAGCCCAGGCCGTACAAGCCGGGCTCGCTCGTTTCCACTTTGACGACGACGAAGCGGATGCCGGGCTGAGGGGCGGTGAGGACGGGCCGGACCCGGGTGATCTTCAGGGGACCAAGAGCGCGGGTGAGGCTCGTCGCGTCACCTGGTTCCGCGGCGGCGAGCTTGGTGTCGAGGAGCAAGCCGGCGGCGCTGCCGGTGCCCGCGGATCCCAGGAGCTTGAGGAGAGAACGACGGTTCATGGTGAGGCTTGATGGACCAACGTGTTGTCGCGCGGGGAGTTCAGGAACCGTCCCTCGCATCGGAACAGGCGTCATGGGGAACCTTCCTCGATCTTCTGTCCCGGCGCGGGACGCTTCCGCCAGTAAGAAGCCAGAATGGAGCCGGAGATGTTCTGCCAGGGGCCAAAGATGGCGGCGGCGAGCGCGGCCTTGGCGCTTTGCAGGGTGTTCATGGCCAGGCCGGAGGCCATGCCGCCGTTTTGCATGCCCACTTCGACAGCCACGGTGCGGGCATCCACCACGCTCAAGCGCAGGGCACGGGCGCCGAAGTATCCGAGCGCGTAGCCAAGCAGATTGTGCAGCATGGCGGCGGCGAGCAGCGTGATGCCGACGTTCTTCAGGTCGTGGCTGGCCCGGGAGGTGATGATGGCAATGATGAGGCAGATCGCGGCCATCGAGATCAACGGGAGGACGCGGTCCATCCAGTTCGCGGGCGCGTTCCGCCACAGGCCCATAAGGAGTCGCGCGACGACCACCATGGCGATCAGGGCGAACCCAAGAATGAGGCCGCTCTGGAGCGAACCCAGCCAGGCGGCAGGAAGGAACCCCACGCCCAGGGCGAGCGCGACACCCACCGCGCCCAAGGCGGCGAGCACGGCCGGTTTTTGAAGGGCCGGTTCGCCACCGTAGAGCAGGCGATGCGCGACCAAACCGGCGACCACCGGCACGAGGATCATGTTGCAGATATCGACCATCATCTTGAAGAAACTCACCTCGATGTAAGCCCCCGCCAGCAGCTTCATCATGAGCGGGGTCATCACCGGAGAGAGCATGGTGGAGATCGCCGTCATGGTGACCGAGAGCGGGACATTGCATCGCGCGAGGTAATTGATCACGTTCGACGCGACGCCGCCGGGTGCGGACCCGATGAGCACCACGCCCGCCGCCACCTCGGACTCGAAGCCGAAGAGCCGGGTGAGCCCGAATCCGACCACCGGCATGACCAGGTACTGCAGCAGGATACCCACCACGACCGGCCAGGGCATGGCCAACACCCGTGTGAAATCGCGCACGCTCAGCGTCGTGCCCATGCCGAACATGATGATCTGGATCAGCGGCACGATGAGGAACTTCCAGTCGAATCCGAACCACGTTCCGAACACGGCCGGGTAAACCATGGCGGTAGCCACGCCGGCGAACACCCAGACGGTGAAGGCAAAGCCCCGCAGTGCCTGCCGGCTGCTGAACACAGCAGCCGTCACGACCAGGGCCAGGACGAGAAAGGCACCCATGGGTTGAGGATCGAGGTGGTGGGAGTGGCCGGGCGCAGAGGTCGATGCGGCGTTGTGCCGGGAATGGGGGTTTGGATCGTCAGCCGCGGTGGGGCGGAAAGCAGCCTCAAGGTCTCGTCCCGGGGAATTCCGCGAGACGCAGGTTGCGGAACGAGAGATCCGTCGTGGGGTCGTGGCCTTGCAGGCTGAGCACGCCCGGTTTGGCGCGGTAGCCCTGACGTGCGTTGTCGTTCGGAGCCCGGGTGTCCGTGAAATCCGCGACCTGGATGCCGTTGATCCAGGTGGCCAGGTGCGGGCCGTGCGCGATGATGGTCTTGGTGAACCACTCGCGATCGGTGGAGACGACGCGACGTGCCGGTTGGCGGTTGTAGATGCCGCCGGTGCCGAAATCGACGGGCTTGGTGCGATCGTCGCCCTGCCATTGATTGCGGATCTGGCTTTCGTAGCCGCTCCAGAACTGGCCCTTCAAGGCGCGAAAGAACACGCCGCTGTTCAGATGCGTGCCGTTGGAGATGATGTCGAGTTGGAAGACGAAGTCGCCGTACGCGCCTTCGGATTGAAGATCGCCGTTCCCGTTCTTCACGTTCAGCCAGCCTTCCGGGGTGACGGAGTAGACCGACTTGCGATCCGGGATCTCCTTCCAGCCCGTGAGGTCTTTGCCGTTGAAGATCGGTTTCAGGCCCAGGGGCCGGAGCTTGAGGTTGCGGAACCGCACCATACCTTCGCCCTTGAGGTTCTGGATCGCGACGGTGCCGCGCGCATGGGCCGCGTTCGTGGTGTCGACGGTGGTCTGCCCGTTGAGCTTGACGACCAGGTGGGAACCGTGCGCGAGGATCTCGTACGAGTTCCACTTGCCGACGGTGGAAGCGGCCACGGCGCTTCGCGCGACTTCGTTGATGCTGCCCGTCGGCCAGGAGGGGTGTTGGTCGTAGATGTTGACCTCGTAGGCATTGGTCGCGGTGATTTCGCCCGCCGTGGGGCACCGCAGGAAGACGCCGCTGTTCGCAACCGCATCGATCCAGAAATCGGCCTGGAGCTGGAAGTCCGCGAACTCGGTGGTCGTACTCAGCATGCCGCCGCCGCTGCCGGGACGGTATTGGATCACTCCGTCCCTGACCTCCCACCGGGCCTCGCCGCGGGGCGTCCATCCGAAGTCGGTTTCGCCGTCGAAGAGCAGGATCCAGCCCTCGCTGACCTCGGCCGGCGAGAGGGTGTTGGGTGCCGTTTGCGCCAGGGCGAGCGGTACGGATACGGACACGATCACGGCCAAGCTTGCGCAGGCGCATGCAATTCCCGGGTGGTTCATGCGGGGGATGATGCGCGAGCCTCCCGGCTCCGACAATCTCGGAGATGCCGAGGGTTTCCGGGAGGCCAGGGAAAGGGCCGGGCCGGATCGCCGCACGATCTGGGGATCCTGGCGGGTTCCTTGACACCCTCATGACGCACTTCTATGGTTCGCGCCAATGTCAAAAGAAGACACTGAGCGCGCTCCGGAGGAGCCTCCATCTTCTGCCAAGCCTTACGCACTGAAGGACTTTCGTTCTGCAGGACGGGGCTGTTGGTCTCACGTTACCGAGGCCGAATGGAACGACTGGCACTGGCAGCTCAAACATCGCATTACCCGGCTCGAGCAGTTAGAGCGCCTGCTGCCCACGCTGACACCCGAGGAAAGGGCGGGGGCGGTTCTGGCGAACCACAAGCTGGCGATGGCGATCACGCCTTACTTCTTCAGCCTCATCGACGCGGCGGACGAGTTCTGCCCGATCCGTCGCCAGGTGATCCCCCGGTTGGAGGAAACCAACACCGCCCCCTGGGAAATGGCCGATCCCTGTGGCGAGGACGCTCATTCCCCGGTGCCTGGCTTGGTGCACCGGTACCCCGATCGCGTGCTTTTCCTGGTGACGGACCGATGTGCCGCTTACTGCCGTTACTGCACGCGCTCGCGCCTGGTGAGCAATGCGGCCGGGTACGACTTCCATCCGGAGTTCGACCGCCAGATTGAATACATCGCCAGTCACCCGGAGGTGCGTGACGTGCTGCTGAGCGGCGGGGATCCGCTCCTCTTCAACGACGAGAAACTTGAGTACCTGCTCAGCCGGTTGCGTGGGATCAAGCACGTTGAGTTTCTCCGGCTCGGAACGCGGATCCCGGTGTTTCTGCCGCAGCGCATCACCCCGGAGCTGTGCCAGATGTTGCGCCAGTTTCATCCGTTGTTTGTCAGCATCCATTCCAATCATCCGCGCGAACTGACGACAGAGGTCCGTGATGCCCTGGGGCGGCTGGCGGATGCGGGGATCCCGCTGGGCAACCAGTCGGTATTGCTGCGGCACGTGAATGACGACGCCGAGGTGATGCGGGCGCATGTGCAGAAGCTGTTGATGTGCCGGGTGCGTCCCTACTACATCTACCAATGCGACCTGATCGCGGGATCGGCCCACTTGCGAACCAGTGTCCGCAAGGGGCTGGAGATCATGGACGCGCTGCGGGGGCACACGACCGGCTACGGCGTTCCCACGTACGTCATCGACGCCCCGGGCGGGGGCGGCAAGGTGCCGGTCAGCCCGGAGTATGTCTTGAGCCGGAACAACGACCGGGTGGTGATCCGAAACTACGAGGGCAAGGTCTTCGAGTACCCGGAGGCGGCTGACGGACGGCCCCTGTTCAAGATGCCTCCCGCGGTGAGCGAGCCGGAGCTGGTCTGACCCAGGTCGGGGCCGAGCTGCCGGGGTGCAGCGAAATCGCGAGTGAGGCCGGGTGGCACGACCCCGGGCGCGGCGACGCCGCGTCAGATCGGGATTGCGCGAGGCCGGTTGCGGCGCAGTATCCGCGGATCAAGTCATCACAAGTCTCATGCGAACCCGATTGCTGACGTTTTCCAAGCCTGCCGGCTGGCTGGTGGGGCTCCTCTCCTTGCTTCTGCCGGCAGGCGCGGCCGAGCGGCCCAACATCCTGCTGATCTTCTCGGACGACCACGCCTACCAGGCCATCAGTGCGTACGAGGACCCGCGGCGCCTGATTCAGACGCCGGGAATTGACCGCCTGGCGCGCGAGGGAGTCCGCTTCGACCGTTGCCTGGTTCCGAACTCGATTTGCGGCCCGGTGCGGGCGACGGTGCTCACGGGCAAGTACTCGCATCGAAACGGGTTCTACAACAACGCCAACAGCCGGTTCGACGGAAGCCAGGTCACGTTTCCGAAGCTGCTCCAAGCGGCCGGATACCAGACGGCGATCGTGGGCAAGTGGCACTTGGTGTCGGACCCGACCGGCTTTGACTATTGGGAAATCCTTCCGGGCCAGGGGGTGTACTACAACCCGCCCATGATTCGAAACGGGGAACGGGTCCGGCACTCCGGGTACGTGACGGACATCATCACCGACCGCTCGATCGAATGGCTCCAGCAGCGGGACAAGTCGCGGCCGTTCCTGCTGATGTCGCAGCACAAAGCCCCGCACCGGGAATGGGAGCCGGCCTTGCGGCACCTGGGCCACAACGGGGATCTGCCTTTCCGTGAGCCGCCGACGCTCTTCGACGACTATCAGGGCCGTGGCCTGGCCGTGCGCGATCAGGACATGACCATTGCCAGGACGATGACCGCCCGGGATCTCAAGCTCACCACGCCGGGGCAGCTGACGCCGGAGCAGCGGGCGGCCTGGGACGCCTACTACGAGCCTCGCAATGCCGTGTTCCAGAAGGCGGCGTTGCAGGGCGAAGACCTCGTGCGCTGGAAATACCAGCGGTACATGCACGACTACCTCGGCTGCATCCAGGGTGTGGACGAGAACGTCGGCCGGTTGCTCAGGTATCTTGACGACGAAGGACTCACGGCGAACACCCTGGTCATTTACGCCTCCGACCAGGGCTTCTACCTGGGCGAGCACGGTTGGTTCGACAAGCGGTGGATCTTCGAAGAATCGCTTCGGACGCCTCTGTTGGTGCGGTGGCCGGGAGTCGCCCGGGCCGGGAGTGTCAACCGGGACCTGGTTTCGGTTCTGGATCTCGCGGAGACGTTCCTCGAGGCGGCGGGTGTGCCGGTGCCTCCCGAGATGCAGGGGCGCAGCCTGGTGCCGATCCTGCGCGGCGCGAGGCCGGCGGACTGGCGGACTCATTTTTACTACCAGTACTTCGAGTGGCCGCAGCCGCACCGGGTCCGGCCGCATTACGGGGTGGTATCGGACCGGTACAAACTCGTGCATTTCGAGGCCGGGGATGCCGATTACTGGGAGCTGTTCGACCTCGAGAAGGACCCGAACGAACTGCGCAGCGTTTACGGAACGGCAGACTATGCCGGCGTCCAAGGCCAACTTGCCGACGAACTGGCGCGGCTGCGGTCGGCCCTGCAAGTGCCGGACTCATTCCCGGCGCAGGTCTATGGCAACGCGAAATGAGCGTCGCGGAAACCGGTCCGGGTTCACGTTGATCGAGCTCCTGGTGGTGATCGCCATCATCGCGATCCTCGCCGGGATGCTGTTGCCCGCCCTGGGACGCGCGAAAAGCAAGGCCGCGCAGATCCAGTGCCTTGGCAACTTCAAACAGCTCCAGTTGTGCTGGCTGATGTACGTGGACGATCATCAAGACCAGCTCCCGCCGAACGCGACGACGGCGGGTGGCGGCGCGCGCGACGGCTGGGTGGCCACCACCCATACCTGGGTTGCCGGGAACGCGTGGACGGATCTCACCCCCACGAACCTTCAGCGCGGCATCCTCTTTCCCTACAATCAGTCCGTGAAGATCTACAAATGCCCGGCGGACCGGTCGACCGTTCGCGACCTGGGCCGGGTGCCGCGGGTTCGCAGCGTCTCGATGAGCGATTACATGAACGACAATCCCGATCCCGCCGACCGCAATTCATGGCACCGCTACTCGCAGATCCTGGATCCGCCGCCTTCCCGGGCGCTGGTCTTCGTCGATGAACACCAGGGAAGCATCGAGAATGCGCGCTTTGTCATCACCCAGCCCGGGACGTGGTCCTGGGTGGATCATCCCGCCACGCGACACAACGGGGGTGGCGTCTTCAGCTTTGCGGATGGACACGCCGAGGCCTGGAAGTGGTATGAAACGAACACCCTCGGCGCCGACCGCATCGCGGGCTGGGTGCAGGCGGTTCAAGGGGTGCCGGGCCGTGACCGCGACTTGAAACGGGTGCACTCCGGTGTGCCAAAGATTCCAATTCCCTGAGCCACATTCTTCCACCATGAACCCCGCGATGATGAATCATCACTGGAACGCCTTTCGCCGCCAGGACCTCGTGGCCGTGGCTTCACCGCCGGCAGCGCGAACGTCCTGGTGGGCGGCAGTAGCCTTGGGCGGCGCGCTGTGCCTCGCAGGCGCGTCGGTGGCCTTGCACGGCGCGGGCCTCGCCGGCAGCCGGCCGAACCTCATCCTCGTCATGACCGACGATCAAGGCTATGGCGAAATCGGTGCCCACGGGAATCCGATCATCCAAACCCCGAATCTCGACCGCATGCACGGTCAGAGCGTTCGGTTCACGGACTTCCACGTCAGCCCGACCTGCGCCCCGACGCGTTCGGCGCTCCTGACGGGCCGGCATGAGTTCCGCAATGGTGTCAGCCACACGATCATGGAGCGCGAGCGGTTGACCCTGAAGGCCACCACCATGGCCGAGGTCCTTCACGCCGCCGGCTATGCCACGGGCATCTTCGGCAAATGGCACCTGGGAGACGAGGACGCCTACCAACCGGGCCGTCGGGGGTTTGACGAGGTCTTCATCCATGGGGCAGGGGGGATCGGGCAAACCTATCCGGGGAGTTGCGGCGACGCGCCGGGCAACCGCTATTTCGATCCCGCGATCCGCCACAACGGACGGTTTGTGAAGACCCAGGGCTACTGCACCGACGTGTTTTTCGGTCAAGCCCGGCGCTGGATTGAAGACCGGGTGGCGGCCGGTCAACCGTTCTTTGCCTATGTCACCCCGAATGCGCCCCACGATCCCTTCGTCAGCCCCGGCGCCTCCTACGAAGCCGCGTACCTGGGAAAGGGGCTTTCGACCAACGCCGTCGCCTACTACGCGATGATCTCGAACATCGACGAGAACGTGGGAAAGCTGTTGGCCGCGCTGGAGCGGTGGCGCCTGGAGTCGAACACCCTGGTGATCTTCATGACGGACAACGGCCACTCAGTGGGCAACGTCTACAACGCGGGAATGCGCGGCATGAAGGGCGGTCCGTACCAGGGCGGCACGCGCGTGCCGGCTTTCTGGCGGTGGCCGGGCAGACTGAGTCCCGGTGACCGACCGCAACTGGCCGCGCATGTGGACGTCTTTCCCACGCTGGCCGAGCTCGCCGGGGCAACCCTGGCTCCCGGCACGGCGGCGCAGGTCGAGGGGCGCAGTCTGGTTCCGCTGCTGGAAAGTCCCGCAGCCGCATGGCCGGACCGGTTTCTCGTGACGCACGTGGGCCGTTGGCCGCGGGGGGAGGTGGCGGCCTTCAAGCACCGGCAGTGCGCAATTCGCAACCGCCAGTATCGCCTCGTCAATAATGCCGAACTGTACGACCTGCTCGCTGATCCCGCCGAGACGAGCAACATCATCGCAGAACATCCGGAAGTCGTGGCGTCCCTGCGATCCGCCTACGACGCCTGGTGGACGTCCATCCTGCCCGGCCTCGAGAACGAACTGGTGGTGGGGCCCGACGTGAATCCGTTCAAGGCCGCCTATTGGGCGCAGTTCGGCGGTGGTCCGGATGCCGCGACGCGGCGCTTGATGGATCCGGCGCGGTTTCGGTGACCGCGAACGCAGGCAGAGACCGCCCAAGCCTCCTCACGCGGGCGCTGCCGACAGCTGGTTGAGGATGGATGCCACAACGGGTTCGACGGGAATCTCGTTCAGGCACGGGAGTCCAATCGGGCATTCACGCCGAAAGCAGGGGGAGCAGGGAACGGTCGACTGGAATATCCGGTGCCTCGGGTCACCCGGAAGTCCCGGGGCGGTCAATCCCGGAGCCGTGCTGCCGAAGATCGCCGTGACCGGCGTCCCCAGCGCGGCCGCGACGTGGGCCGGCCCGGAGTCGTTGGTCAACAGGAGCCGGCACGCCGCCAGGACCTGCATGAGTTCGCGCAGGTTGGTGCGACCCGCAAGGCAGAGCGCTCCCGGCACCTGGGCACAGATTTCGCGGGCGCCTTCCGTGTCGTTCAGCCCGCCAACCACGATCCACTGGCAGTCAACCCGGCTGGCGATCTGGCGTCCGGCCTCCACGAACCTGTCCCGGGGCCAGCGCTTGGCCGGTCCGTATTCAGCGCCGGCGTTCATCGCCACAAGTGTGTTCTTCAGCGGCCGTGAGGCGCCAGCCAGACGCCGGATGACCTCGGTGGCGGCGGCATGTTCGCTCGCGGAGAGCTGCAACGTAGGAGGCGCCGGCGTCGTCGACGCGCCCACCGCGCCGGCAAGGTCGAGGTAGAGGTGAATCTGATGCGCCGGGGCGGTGGGCTCGGCGAAAACCCGCACAGAGGGCCGGGTCTCCGGTCGGAGCTTGAGCCAGAGCTGCCTCACCTCGGCGTCCGGACGTTTGCGCATGCGGATTTCCGCAGCACCGGGCCGCACCGCGTGGGTCAGGAACCAGTTTCGCCAGGGTCGTCGGTAGCCAACCCGGATGGGGATGCGGGCCAGCCAGAGTTCGAGGGCGGAGCGCGGAGAGTTGGGAAAGGCGATCCCCACGTTGAAGCGTTCCTCTCTTAGCCGGCGGGCGATCTGCCACGGCTGCTCGCCGGAATGGAGGATATAGACGTCGTCTACTGCCGGGTGATGCCGCCATAGGTCCGCCAGCTTTTCGGGCGTGAGCAGGGCGATGCGGGTCGACGGAAACCGCTCACGCAGGCGCAACAGCGCCGGAGTGGACATCACCGCATCTCCCAGCCAGTTGACACCGCGCACCAGGATCCGGGCCGGGGCGCGCGCCGCGGCCTGTTCTGTTTGGACCGGCTCAGTGGTCATGAACTCGTGAGGAGCGCGGGCTTCAGCCCGCAGGGACGTTCCTTGGCCGGCGTGGCTTCCTGCGGACTGAAGTCCGCGCTCCGGGGGCGGTTCAGGGGAGAGTTCCGTTGGGCTGTCGACCATGCGCCGTGACCATGGACCCAAAGCGCCGGCAAACCGGACGCACTCCAAAAGCTTCGCGTTGCTCCAAGGCGCGTCCGGGGTCGCGAAGCGCCCGGAGTGCGGGGATTCATCCCCGCTTCTCGGGCCAGGTTCGTGGAGAGCTCCTCGTTCCTTTCGGACCTGCTCATCGGCCATGAACGGCTCCTTCCAAGGTAGGGCGCAGTCCCTTGCGCGCCGAAGCGGCGGGCAGCGGAGGGCCCGCCTTCCCTGGTGTGGGGCTGGCTTTCGAGCCTGCCGGTGCGCCGGCAGGAACCTCCGCGGCCGGGGGGGATGGATTCACCGGAAGCAAATCTGGCGGACGCACTCCTGGAAATTCCGGGCGCCGTGAATGATCCGGATCTCGACGCGCATGAAGTAAATGGGCAGGTCGCGCCGGTCCAGCTTGGGGAAGCGGACGGCATCCTTCTGGGTGGTGATCACCATCGTGGCGCCACGCTTTTTGCCGCGGTTGATGATGTTCAGCACCTCCTGCTGCGTGAACCGATGGTGGTCGGCGAACCGCTTGCTGGCGACGAGGTGGGCCCCGAGCTCGAGCAGGCTCTGTTCGAAGCTCTCCGGCTGGGCGATGCCGCTCAGGGACGCGATCTTCCGGTCCCGAACAAATTCGATGCCGTGGCGTTCCCGGGTGAAGAGGTCTTCGAAATAGAGGGGTTGATGGACGCACTCGATGATGCCGGCCCGGGGGTTGTAGCGTTGGAGGCGCTCGCGCAAATCCGAGGAAGCGCCATTGCTCTTGGTGATGAAAATGTTGCTGGCGCGAATCAGGTGACTGGGCGGCTCACGCAGGGTACCGCGGGGAAGGAGGTGGTTGTTGCCAAACGGTTGCTGGCAATCGATCAGCACGATATCCCGGCGCCGGCCCGCCAGCTTCCAGTACTGGAACCCGTCGTCGAGGAGCAGCGTGTCGCATCCGTATTTCTCGATGGCGTAGATGCCACTTTTGACGCGGTCCTTGTCGACCAGCACGACGACGTCCTGCAGGTTGGAGGCTAGCATGAACGGTTCGTCTCCCGCGCTCTCGGAATCCAGAAGCAGGGAGCGGCCGTCCGAAACCACACGTGGCGGGGTGTTGTCCTCGCGCAGCAGGAGCTTGTTGAGAATTCGTTGGTGGAACGGACGTGGGCGGGAGCGGTAACCGCGCGAGAGGATGGCCACTTTGCGTCCCTGGTCCTGCAGTTCGCGGGCGAACTTCTCCACGACGGGCGTTTTCCCCGTGCCGCCGACGGTGAGGTTGCCAATGGCGATCACCTGGACTCCCAAGGCGGAGTCCCGGAAGATCCGCAGGTCGTAAAGCAACCGGCGTCCTTTGACGGCGAGCGCGAAGGCCTTGGAAAGCGAGAAGAGCAGCGCCCGCAGCAAGGTGGCCCGTTTGCCGCGTCGTTGTTCAAGGATCACCTCCAGGACGAAGGTCTCTATTCCCTCCGTCATGGCCCGGATCGTGTCACGCATCGGGGGGATGTTGCCAACGGCGGGGCAGGGGGGCAAGGCGGCCCGATTTGGCGGCCGTGCGCAGGCACCCGCGTCGAGCGTCACACCGCAACGCGGTGGTGCACTTGAGGTTTTGAGCCTGGCTCCGGACGGCCCCCGGCAAGGCCCGTGTCCGGGATGCGTGCTACCGGCGGCGGAGTGTGGGCTGCGGCACCCAGCGGGTCGTGTAGCGGGCCATGAGCGTGTCGCCAGGGAACACGGGGCGCGACTCCCGGCCGTAGACCTGGTCCTGCATGCCGTGCCAGGGCCAGGGCTCGACTTTCCAGCCCAGCTCGACATGGAAGTCGGCGTCCTTGTCCCAACCCACGGTGTAGATGAAGAAGTCGCGCTCGGCGCCGGCCGGTTTGGGGGGCAACGCGCGGGCGTCAAACTCGAGGGTGAGTTCGTCGCCGCCGTTCAAGAGGACCATGGCGTTGTCCTCGGCCGCGAGCAGTTCATCGACAGCGCCGTAGCGGGTGCACCAGCCGGTGGGCGTCATGGTCCACGGCGCCCACGGGGTGACCTTGTCGTAAACGGGGGTGAGGGGCGAGGTCCAGGGTAGGTCGGCGAATTCGCTGAAGCCGCGCCAGTGAAGGTCGGTCTTCCCGGGGGCAACCAAGGTGACCTGGGTGTCGTTTGCGAGGCGTCGTTCGAAGAGCGCGATACGATCCCAGTGGATTTCAAACGCGGTGGTGAGTCGCAGTCTCCGGCTGTCGGCGGGCAGCTTGCCGGCCAGGTCGATCAGGATGCTCTTGGTCTTTCCCGAAGGCGCACCGGCCACCACGTCAACGGCCTGCCAGTGATTCCGACCGGTCTCGACCTCGAGTTGCGGGAACGGAAACGGCAGGTCGGGATCGTGCGACGCGGCCACATTCGCCATGCCTCCCCCGAAGCGCAGCCATCCCGTGAGGGCCAGGACCAGCGGCCTTCCCGTGTCGAGCGGCCCGAAGTCCAGGATGACCCCGTGGGGCTCGGCCAGGCCGCGCAACTGGGGGATCCGGAGACGCGCGGGGGACACGCGTTGTTCGTCCACGCGTTGGAGCGCCGCAGTGCAATCTTCGCCGTCAAGACGCATCGCCTGTTTCAAGGCCACCCGGTTTTCCAGCGTCCAGATCTCGCCGCGGGGAAACGGCGGGCCGGGACGGAACTTGTCGGTCGTGTGCACCTCGGTGCCGGGCGGATGATCCACCACCGCCAGCCGCGCCTGGTCGAGGTAGAGCACTTCGCGAAGCTCCTCCGTGACTTGCACGACATGCTGCCCGTCCCGGGGAGGGAACGTGGCCTCGTTCCCGAGCCAGACGTATTCCCGGGGGTCGGCCGCGGCGAAAACATGGTCACTCACCCGCAGACCGACGGGCGATGAACCGAGAATGTCCGAGACAAATCGGAATCCCTGGCCGTCCCAGGCGTACAGATACGGGCACGAACCGGTGGGCAGGATGGGCTCGGGCACCTCGAGCGCCTGGGTGGGATCCACGGTGATGTCGACGATGTTGTACGGCAGATCAAACCATCGGGCGGTGAGGCCTTCGATGGTCTTCCTTGGGCCCACGCCGATCTCGACCGGCAGGGACTGGACCGTGCGATGAACGCGAAAACTCTCCGAGGCGACCTCGACCCGAATGCCGAGTCCACTGGCATTCGAACGATTCCCGATCAACCTCAGCTTGAGCTGTTGGTTGGCATTGCCGCCATCATTGCGTAGATAGCGTAGGGCGGGCCCCGCGCTGGTTTCCCCGGACATGACGAGGTCGGTGTCGCCGTCCCGGTCGAAATCCGCGAACGCCACATCCTGAATGGTCATCGCGGCCGCGCTGTCCAGGCCCGTCGTCGTGGTGACGTTCTCGAACCGCCCGTCACCGACGTTCCGCCAGAGTTGGGCGCCGGAGCCCGCGGCGAACAGATCCAGCCAGCCGTCGTTGTCGTAGTCCACCAGTCGCAGGAGGGTGAGCCCAGGCTGTTGCAGCGGCAGACGGCTGAATCGCTGCACGCCTCCGAGCAGCAGGTCGACGTGGTCCGGCGATCCGCTCAGCAGGTCGGTGCGCGAGTCCCCGTTCACGTCGCCGAGGGCCAGGATCGTCCCTTCCAGCTGGCCGGGGGGCAGATTGGTCTCGACGAGCGGGCCGCCCCGCTGTTTGAGGAGCAGGAGGGGAGAAGCTCCTTCGCGCGAGACGAAGACGTCCAGCAGGTCGTCGTTGTTCCAGTCGTCCACCGCGAGTTGCCGGGCTCCGGTGATCTGCGCCGGCACGCCGGAGGTGGCGGTGATGTCCATGAAGTACATGCTTCCCAGGTTGCGGAGGACCCGGACTCCCGAGCCGTCGGGCGGTATCGCCAGCAAGTCGAGTTTTCCGGTGAAATCCAGGTCCACCAGGGCCCCGGCACGCGCGACCAGCCCGGTCAACCCCGAGGCGCGGGTGAGGTCCCGGGCGAAGGCATTGGTGGCAAACCGAAAGGCGTGCGAGCCGGTGTCGCCCATCACGAGCACGTCCTCGTAGCGATCGTTGTTCAGGTCCCCGGTGAGGGTGGCCAGGAACCGGACGCCCTGCTTCATTGGCAGCGGCTCGCCTTGGGGAGCAAGCTGGCCGCCCGTGTTCAGCAAGGGGCGGAAGCCGTTGGTTCCTTCCGCGACCAGGAGGCCGTTGAGATCGTTGCGATTGAAGTCAAGGACCGCCAACGGACCGTGGTAGCGGGCGGCGTTGGTGCCCAGCAGGGACTCCGTCGCCTCCACCCAGCGGACGGCGATGCCGCGAGGGTCGGGCCGGGATGGCTTCTGCGGGGCACGAGCCTGGGTGTGGACGCAGCGTTCGTAAAGTGCGGTGCTCGCGGCCGGGGCGTTGGGGTTCCTGGCCCGCAGGTCCTGGTGGACCTGGATCGCCTTGAGCCCTTCGTCCTGGCGGCCGGCACGAATGAGCGCCTGGCCGAGCGCGTAGTGCGCCACCGGATGCTCAGGTTGCAGGCGGATCACTTCGCTGAAGGAGGCGATGGCGTCATCCAGGTTGCCGAGTTCCTGCTGGCCGAGGCCGAGTTGATAGTGCGTGGCGGCGACCTGCGGATCGAGATCGCGCGCCGAGAAGAGCACCTTGGTGGCGTCCTCGGCGTGCCGGAGTCGGAGGTGGGCGCAACCGGCGACATAGTAAGCGGCGGCGAGATTACGATCGAAGCTCAGCGCCTCTTCCGCCCGCTGGAGTGCCCGCTCGGGCTGATCGGTAAGCAGGTAGGCGTTGGCGAGGTTGAGCAGGGCGTCGGGCTGCGAGGGTTGGAGGGCCACGGCGCGTTCAAAGAGCGGGATCGCATTCGTGGGTTGGCCCTGATCGTAGTAGTTCTTGCCCGAGTTCATCACCCGGCTGAACTCATCGCCATCGACGGTGCTCGGAGACTTCCCGCAACCCAGAAGGAGCAGGACGGCGCCCAAAGTGCCGAGCAACAGTCGGGCGGCAGGCGACGGATTCTCCGGACGCCGAAGCGGACCGGACACGATCGGAGTCATGGCCGGAGCTTACCGACGCCGGCGGACGCGGCAAGCGGGGTTTGGTCGGCGGTGGGTCCCTGGCGGGAGCGCGCTTTGTCGGGGAGCGCCCCGGGAGTGCCGGGATTCAAGGCGGTCAAGGCGGCTGTGTGGTTGTCAGGGGCGCAGGAACCGCTAAACTCGCCCCACACGACTTTGAAACCGATGAATCTGAACCGACGTTCGTTCCTGACCGCTGCTTCGCTCGTGGCCGCCGCGCCGCTGGCGTCGCTTCGCGCGGCCCAACCCGGTGCCAAGCGCACGGGCAATCGCCTGGCGGTTGCCACGTATTCCTACTGGCATTTCAAGACGGAGAAGGTGCCGATCGAGACCGTCATGGACAAGGCGGCGGCCCTTGGCGCCGAGGGGGTCGATATTCTGCATCGCCAGATGGCGATCGGGGAACTCGCGCCGCTGGATCCCGCCGGGCGTTCGTACCTGCGCAAGCTCAAGCGTCACGCCTTTCTCAACGGGCTCGAGATCCCTTGCGTATCGACGCACCAGAGCTTCGTAAAGCCCAACCCGGCGGACCTCACCCAGAACGTCGAGCACACCAAGAAGTGCGTCGAGATCGCCTACGAACTCGGCTGCCCGTCCATTCGGATCAACACGGGCCGCTGGGGGACGTCCAAGGACTTCGACGAGCTGATGAAGAACCGCGGCATCGAGCCGGTGCTGCCCGGTCACACCGAGGACGAGGGATTCAAGTGGTGCATGGAAGGCATCGAGCGCTGTCTCCCGAAAGCCGAGGAGTGCGGAGTCGTGCTCGCCCTGGAGAACCACTGGGGCCTGGCCCGGACACCGGAAGGACTGCTGCGGATCCTGAACGGCATCACCTCACCCTGGCTGGGCGGCTTGATGGACACCGGCAATTTCCTGGAGGACCCCTACGAGAAGCTGGCCATGATCGCTCCCAAGACGATCTACGTTCAGGCCAAGACGTATCACGGCGGCGGCGAGTGGTACACGCTCGACCTGGATTACGGCCGGATCGCAAAGATGCTGCATGACGCCGGCTACAAGGGCTGGGTGGCTCTCGAGATGGAGGGGAAGGAGAACCCGGACGTGGCCGTCCCGAAGAGCCTCAAGACCCTGCGCAAGGCGTTCAAGACCGCCTGACGCGGCGCTTTTTCCCGCCGCTTAGCCGGACTCAGCCAGTCCAGGGGTGGTCCCGGAGGCCAAGCGGAAGCCGCACGGCATCGTCGGTGGACGCGGGCCTCGGAAGCGCAAGCTGCAGCCGCGCCGTTTCCTGTCGGGCGAAATGCAGCGCCCCAACCCCGCGTCTTGCGCGGTCCAACCAAGTCCCCACGCACGGTTCCCGCCGGAAGGCGCCTGCGGGAACATGGCAAGGCTCTGGCTAAAGTCTGCGCGACCGTGTTCCGGGTCGAGGGAGGCTTCCAGCCGGCTCGCGACCGCACGGTCCCGCCGGAGCATCAAAGCTGAACTTCAAGCACATCATTTATGCACCCAAATCTGGAAGGGACAAAGGTGGCGATCCTCGCCGCCGATGGATTCGAACAAGTCGAGTTGTTGGAGCCTCGCGCCGCCCTGGAAAAGGCCGGAGCTGAGACCGAGGTGGTCTCGCTCGAGGCGGGTTCGATCCGGGCTTGGAACGAGAAGAAGTGGGGAAAGAAGGTGCCTGTCGACGTCCCGTTGGAGGAGGCGGTGGCCGACGATTACGATGCCCTGCTCCTGCCAGGAGGCGTGATGAATCCCGACACGCTGCGGATGAACGCGTCGGCCGTGGCTTTCGTGAAGGCCTTTTTTGAGGCGGGCAAACCGATCGCCGCGATCTGTCACGGACCCTGGCTGCTCGTCGAAGCCGATGTCGTCCGCGGACGCCGTATCACCTCCTACCCCTCGATCAAGACGGACCTCCGGAACGCCGGGGGGTTATGGGAGGACTCGGAAGTGGTGGTGGATCAGGGATTGGTGACCAGCCGCAAGCCCGCGGACATTCCCGCTTTCATCGACAAGGTCATCGAGGAGATCGCCGAGGGGCACCATGAGCGTCGCCTGGAGGACGGTGAACCCGCGGTGATGACGACGACCAGTCATGGGTCGGGTCCGCTGGATGGGATGTGACGCGGGGCAGCCCTCTGCTGATCCATGTAGGTGGGCGGGACGTGGCACACGGCGCATTGGCCCTTGCCGAAGAAGACCTCCTCGCCGCGGATCTCGCTTTCGGTGGCTTTCGAGCGGTCGAGCGTGAGGTCATAGCGACTTTCCAGCAGGCGGTGCTGGGCCGCCATCACCTCCGGCTTGGCAGTGATGTCGGCCTCCATGATCTCGTCCGCCGGTTGCATCGGATACCGGGAGTTCAAGGGGTCGCGCGCGAAGTCGAACCCGCGCATTTCTCCGCGGTCAGGCTGGTTGGTGAAGGCCACGGACGCCCGCCATGAAGACGATCAGCGGTTCGGCGACGGCGCCTGGCCAACCGGGCGCACCACGAGTCGCACGCGGTGCATCTTCCCATCGTCCTTGAGCGGGATCACGTTTCCTTCATGGGAGACGCCGTCCAACGCCAGGCCGGGCGGTGTCTCCGGTCCTGCAGCCTGGACTTCGATCTGGTAAGTGGAGCGACCGTACTGATAGCGCACGGAGAACCCCGGCCATTCCCGCGGCAAGAGCGGCGCCAACCGCAGGTGTCCGGCTTCGCGCGAAATCCCGAGGAGCGTTTCGGTGACGAGTTGGTACATCCAACCCGCGGAGCCCGTGTACCAGGTCCAGCCGCCGCGGCCGATGTGAGGTGGCACGCCGTAGACGTCCGCGGCGACAACATACGGTTCGACCCGGTAGGCGGCGGATCTTTCGGGCGAGCCGCCCTTCCGCAGCGGGTTGATCGCGTTGAAGAGCTCCCAGGCGCGCGCCCCTTGACCCGACCGTGCGAAAGCCATGACCACCCAGATGGCGGCGTGCGTGTACTGGCCGCCGTTCTCCCGGATGCCCGGGACGTAGCCTTTGATGTACCCCGGGTTGGGGAGGGCCCGGTCGAAGGGAGGATCGAGAAGCAGGATGAGTCCTTCGTCGAGCCGCACCAGTCGTTCCTCGACCGAGCGCAGCGCCTGGCGGGCGCGCGCCGGATCGCCGGCGCCGCTCAGAATCGCCCAGCTTTGGGGGAGCGAATCGATCTGGCATTCCGTGTTGAGATGTGAGCCCAGCGGCTCGCCCGTGTCGAAGTAGGCGCGTCGATACCAGGCGCCATCCCACGCGTGGGCTTCGATCTTCTCCTGGAGCGAGCGCGCCGTGGCAAGACACCGTTCCGCGAACTTGGCGTCCTCCTGTTGCCGCGCGATGCCGGCGAACCGGGTAAGCACGTCGTAGAGGAAAAAGGCGAGCCAGACACTCTCGCCTTTGCCGTGGAGACCGATCCGGTTGTAGCCATCATTCCAATCGCCGCTCCCGATCAGCGGCAGGCCATGCTCGCCAAAGCGCAATCCGTGTTCGATCGCCCGAACGCAGTGCTGGTACAGCGTGCCCGTCTCATCGGAGCGGGTGGGCAGATCGAACACGCTTTCCTCCTCCGGACGGAGCGGCCGGGTTTCGATATAGGGGACGCGTTCCGAGAGAACGGCCGTGTCACCCAGGGCGGCCACGTAGCGGCAGGTGGCGTACGGCAACCAGAGATAGTCGTCCGAAAACCGCGTGCGCACGCCGCGGTCCGAGGGCGGATGCCACCAGTGCTGGACGTCACCTTCGCGGAACTGGTGCGCTGCTGCCCGCAGCAGTTGCTCCCGCAGCAATTCCGGGGCGGCGTGCACCAGGGCCAGGGTGTCCTGCAACTGATCGCGGAACCCAAAGGCGCCGCCCGATTGGTAGAACCCGGTGCGGCCCCAGAGCCGGCTCGAGAGGGTTTGATACAGCAGCCAGCCATTCGCGAGCAGGTTCACGGCCGGGTCCGGGGTCTCACATTGCACCGCTCCCAGAAGCCGCGCCCAATGGGCCCGGACCGCTTCCAAGGCCCGCCGGGCCACCCCGGGGTGCCGGCAGCGTTGGAGATGCCGTTGCGCCGCCGCAAGGTTGCGGTCCGCGCCCAACGTGAAGACCAGTTCCTGCTCCCCGCGACCCGGGAGTTCAAGTTCCACCTGGAGGGCCGCGCAGGGGTCGAATCCGGGGCCCGTACGGCCGGAGAGCCCCGGACGATGCAGCCCGGCAGGGTCACGCAGCGTTCCATTGCGTCCGAGGAACTCGCGGCGATCGCCGCTGAGGCTGCGTTCCGTCTCGCTTACGTCGGCGAAGGCGATGTACTCGGAGAAGTCGATGCTGAACGGGTTGCGGGCGAGCATGGCGCCCGTGGGCGCGTCCGCCTCGGTCTGGACATGCGGGGCGGTTTTGTGACGGTGTTCTCCCAGCACCCACTCGCAATAGCTGGTCACCGTCAGCCGCCGCCGGCGCGACGATTCGTTGCGGAGCCGGAGCAGCGCGAAGCGGACGGGCATATCCACGGCAACATAGATCCACAACTCGCTGGTGATCCCTTGATGCGTGTGTTCGAAGACGGTGTAGCCGAAACCATGACGGACCACGTAAGCCCCCGCCCCCCGGGCCGGGGCGGGCGCCGCGGACCACACATCTGCGGTTTCGACGTCGCCCAGGTACAGCGCTTCCCCCGGGGGATCGGTTACCGGGTCGTTGCTCCAGGGCGTGAGCCGGAACTCGTGGGAGTTCTCAAACCACGTGTACCCGCCGCCGCTTTCCGAGACGACCGTGCCAAAATGCGGGTTGGCAATCACGTTCACCCATGGCGCCGGCGTCGACCGTGCACGGTCCCGGGCCTCGCCGCCGTTGGAGGCCACGCGGCCTTCCGCCGGCAAGGTGATGACATACTCCTGGCCGTCCGGGGTGAACCCGCCCATGCCGTTGAACAGAAGCAACTCGCGGGGCGGTGGCGCGGGGGGGGGCTCCAGGTCGGGCGTGCGTCTCCTCCGTCGTGTCGGGCGCGCGCCGGTCCCCAGGTTTTCAGCGACCCGCACCTGCTCTTCCAAGGTGCCGCGTTCGTCGGAAAAGACCGCGCGTGCGGTCGTGTGCAACAGGATTCGGTCCTCAGGCGGAATCTGGTCCGTGCGCCGCACGAAGATTCCTTCAGGCCGATCGAGCAACGGGGCCTCGATGCTGGACGAGACCAGCGCGGTGATTTCGCCATGCAGGGACTGGCGGTAGACCGAGGCGTCCTCGTTGAGGATCACCAGTTCCGTGGAGAGCCCTTTGGCGCGCCAGTAGGCATGCGCCTGGATGAGGCGGCGTGCGAGTTCCAGGCGGGCAGCGTCCCGGATGCTGAGGAGCACGATGGGGAGATCGCCGGAGATGCCGTGGCTCCAGAGGCTCGCCTGGCTGCGGCGGTTGTGGCGAAGGAGCGAGCTCGGAGCACGCCGCGCCGGGCTGGTATAGACCAGAGGGCCGGCCAACCGCCCGTAAAGCCTCGCGTCGGATTCGTCCGCCCCCAACTGCCGCAGAGTCACCTGACTGTGCGTGGCGGCGAGATCCATCAGGCGATCCGCCATGGGGCGGTTCGAGTACTTCCCGAGGAGGGTCACGGCGGTTTCACGCGATTCGGCCACGCCCGTGATCAGGTCCACGTCCACGGTGGCCTCGCGATCAAGGTACAGAGTGCGGCGCATGGCGATGATCGGATCGAGGACCGGGCCGGTGCTGTTTGAAAGCGCGGCACGTTGCCGGAGCGCCAGAGGGTCTGCCGTGGTGCGGTTGCGCCCGAGGAAGGCGCCGCGTTCTGTTTCATACGTGGGCAAGCCGATCTCGGGGCCGCGAACGGTCATCAGATGAAACAGCCAGGGCGGATGCTCATCCTCGGATCGCGCCCGTCGGGTGCAGAGAAGGGCAGGGGGCGGGCCCACGGATTCGGTCTGGACGAACAGGTTGCTGAAAGCGGGATGCGCCAGGTCGGCACCAAACGGGGCGAGGACCACCTCCGCGTAGCTCGTGAACTCGATGGTGCGTGGAACCAACGCGTGGTTGGTCAGGTGGATGCGCCGCAATTCCACGTCGTCCTCGGGTGAGACGCTGATTTCCGCGTGCAGATCCATGCCGTCCAGTTGCTGGCGAAATTCCGCGCGGGCCTGGGTGAAGATGGCCTCGTAACGTCCCACCCGGCGGACCACCGGTTGGTGCGCCGCGGACCAGAACTCGCCCGAGTCGAGATCGCGCAGGTAGCAGAAGCTCCCCCAGCAGTCCCGCGTCGGATCCTCGCGCCACCGGGTGACCGCCTGATCGCGCCACCGGCTGTAGCCGCCGCCGGCACTGGTGATCATGACGTGGTAACGGCCGTTGGACAGGAGGTGGACCTCGGGCGTCGCGGTGCTGGGGTTCGAGTAGATCCGATGCCCGCGGTCGGGGTCACGCCGATCAACCATTACCTCCTGGTCGGAGCCCAGTTTGGCCATTTCGATTCGCGCGACCGCCCGGGGCACGCGTTCCTGCAACAGGAGTTCGGCGGCTTTCAGGACCGGAAGGGCCAGGAAGCGGCGCTGCATGGGCTGCAGCTCAAGCCACCACACCAGCGAGAGGAGGCTCATCCCCTCATGATGGGCCATGAAGGAGTGAAGGATGGCTTTGTGTTTTCCGGGGGGAAGGCGCGTCGGGGTGTAGTCGACGGCTTCGTAGAGGCCGTAAGCGCCTTCGCAGCCCTCGGCCGCCAGTCGCTGCAGGTTTTCACACGCTTCCCGTGGCGCCACCATCACCGCCAGCACCGACGCGTAAGGGGCGATCACGGTCTCCCTCGCCAGGTCGCGCTTGAAGCCCAGCCCGGGCACGCCGAACCCGCGGTACTGGTAGTTCATCTGCGCGTCAAAGGCATAGAAGCCGGACTCCGAGATGCCCCAGGGAACTCCGAGCCGATGCCCATACTTGCGCTGGACCCGGACAGCCGCTTTGCAGCTGCGGTCAAGCAACGTGTCGTCGTAGCTTGGCATCACCAGCATGGGCATGAGGTACTCGAACATCGACCCGCTCCAGGACGCGAGGACCGGTTCGTGATCCGCGGTTGAGTGGAGCCGGCCCAAGGCCCACCAGTGGTCCAGGGGGACCTGTCCTTGCGCCACCGCCAAATAGCTGGCCAGCCGGGCCTCCGAGGCGAGGAGGTCGTAAAAGCTGTTGTCCCGCTTCCGCTCGGTCACGTTGTACCCGATGGCGAACAAGCATCGGGCCTGATCGAACAGGAACTCGAAGTCCATGTCGCCCGCCAGGTGCTCGAGTTCATCGGCCATGTCCTCCAGTCGCTGGATCACTTGACCCGCATACTCGATTGCGTCCCGGAGATCTGCCTGGAGCCGGCGCAGAGCCGTGCCGATGGCCTCGGCCTGGCCCGCGGTGGATTCGTGTTGAAACGAGTCGAGCGCGGTCTCGAGCTCCGGCCCGAGGGTTGCCACGCGTCGCAGCGTCAGTGACTTGGAGAGTTCCGCCAGGCGGGCGCGAACAGCTTCCGGCCACAAGCTGAGCTCTTCGCCGCGTGCGAGCCAGGGGGCTGCCGACGTCACGTGCTGACGGTGCTCTGCGCCGCTGGCCGCCAAAGCGTCCCGCCACTCCTGGCCCTCAGGACTGGCGTTCGCGAACGCTTCAGCCGTTGGCATTTCTCGAAGAAACGCCTGCAGGTGCTCGAATTTTTGTCGGTCTCCCGGGTGCTCCGCCGCGAGCGGTCGCCGCAAGGCTTCATGGGGTGTCAGCCGGGGTTCCGTCTCGGCCAGCATTTCCAGTGTATCCCGTAATCCCTCGAAGGCTGCCGGCCGCAGGAGTTCTGCCTCGGCACATTCGCGGAGGCCCGCGGCCAGGACGAGCATGTGGACGGCGAGATTGCCGCTGTCGACGGTGGACACGTAGCGGGGCTTCAACGGCTGCAGCGTCCGGGTATCGTACCAATTGAAGAAGTGACCGCGGTGGCGCTCGAGACGATGCAGGGTGTCGAGAGTCCGCCGGGTGCGTTCGATCAACTGCGGAACCGAAAGGTAGCCCAGATCGTACGCGCCCAGGTTGGACAACATCGCCAGGCCGATGTTCGTCGAGGAGGTGCGCGCCGCAATCACCGGGGTCGGCTGCTCCTGGAAGTTGTCAGGAGGGAGCCAGTGCTCGGTTTCGTTGACAAACTTCTCGAAGAACCGCCACGTCTTGCGGGCCAACCGGCGCAGAAACCGATGTTGGGCGGCCGTAAGTGGCGTCTGACGTCTTGGGGGCGGCCGACTGATCCACCAGGCAATCGTCGGGGCTGCCAGCCAAAGAAACGCCAGGGGCACCAGCCACGTGTCCGCCGCAGCCGCCGTGGCGAGCGCCCAAGCCAGGACGGCCAATCCCAGCGCCGGCGCGACCCACATCAGGCGGTGGAAACCTGCGAGGTCATCCCGCGCCTGGCGCTGCGCCTCGCGTGCCGTCTGCCATTCGAGCAGCTTCCGGCGCGTCCAAAGCACCCGGACCAGGCTGACCGTCACTGCATGCAGACTGAAGTACGCCTCGAAGGGCAGGAAGCTGAGGTTGAGCAGCACCTGGCCGGCGCGTCGCAGCGCCGTGTGCAGCCTGTTCCTTGCGTGGGAACGCAGCGACGCCTGTCGTTCCTTTCGCAGGGCTTCCTGGAGGAGCCTCACGACGTCGGGCAGCGCCAGCACCGCGCTCGCAAGGACGACACTGAGCGTCGCCAGCGCGGGGAAGCCGATCGGGGCCACAACCAGCAGGAAGACAAGCGCTGCCGGCACCAGGCTCCGCCGGAGGTTGTCGAAGACCTTCCAGCGGGACAAAGCCGAAAGCGGATTCCTCTCAACCCCCCCGTCCTCCCGCCGCACCCGAGGCAGCAGCCAGCCCGCGATTTGCCAGTCCCCGCGAATCCAGCGGTGGCGGCGGCTCACATCCGCGTTGTAGCGCGCCGGGTGTTCCTCGAAGAGCTCGACGTCGCTCGCCAGCCCGGAACGCGCGTGGGCCGATTCGATCAGGTCGTGGCTCAGGATGGCGTTGGGCGGGAAGCGCCCGCGTACGGCCTGCTCGAAGGCGTCGATATCATAAATGCCCTTGCCGATGTAGGAGCCCTCACCGAACAGATCCTGGTACACGTCGGAGACGGCGCGCGTGTAGGGGTCAACGCCCGGCTCGGGAGCGAGCAGCCGGACGAATCGCGAACGCGCGTCGGTGCCGAGGCAGACGCCGACCCGCGGTTGAAGAATCGCGTAGCCTTCCCGGACCACCCGCGTGGTCTCATCGAAAACCGGGCGGTTCAGCGGGTGAGCCATGATGCCCACCAGTTCGTGGGCCACGTCACGGGGCAATTGGGTGTCCGTGTCCAGGGTGATGACAAACCGGAGGTGAGGAAGCTGGGCGAGGTCGCCCACGATCTCGCTGAAAGCCTCGCGGCCTCGTCCCCGGAGGACGGCGTTCAGCGCGGCGAGCTTGCCTCGCTTGCGTTCGTAGCCCATCCAACGACCTTCCTGGGGATTCCAGAGCCGGGGGCGATGGAAGAGGTAGAAGGTGTTGGCTGGCTCCGCCGGGTACTTCCGGTTCAGGGACTCCAGTCGCTCCCGCACCAGGCGGAGCAATTCTTCGTCCCCGGGCATGCTTTCGTTCGGAGCGTCGGCAAAATCCGTGAGCAGCGCGAACGACAAGTTCGGATCGCGATTGGCCAGGTAGCGCCACTCGAGCGCCTCGACCATCTCGGTGATCGCCGGCGCGTCTGTGAGAATCGTGGGCACCACGACGATCGTCCGCGCGTCAGGAGGGATGCCCTTGCTGAAATCCAGACGCGGGAGCCGTCGGGGGGGAATGAGCCAATTTGCGGCTGCATTCACGAGGGCCACCGCCAGTTGGCTGGACGCCACGGCCACGACGAGCAGATAGAGCCCAAGCCAGAACGGCGCCACTCCGCTCCGCAGGGCATAGGCCGCGGCGGCCGCGGCGGTCATGACGACCACCCCGGCAATGCTGCCCAAATAGAAGCCGAGCGGAAGCGCCCGGATCCCACGTCGAATCCGCTCGGGCCACGGCGCCCGGTAACTCACCTTCCGTTCGAGCAGCGGGCGGCCTTTGTCGATGAGATAGTAGCCCACGTGGGCCTGCCGACTCGTCCGGCCCGCCGCCTCGGCCCCGGCCTGGGCGAGCTTCACCGCTTCCTCCGCCGTCTCAGGTTCGGAGAACCTGCCGTGCCGGGCCAGGGCCTCAATCCAGTGGCGGTACCGGTCACGCGTCAGGAAATCCATGTCGGCATAGACATCAGCCGGGTCCCGGCGCAGCGTCTGGTCGACCCGGCTGAGCGTCTCCACGAACTCCCGCCAATCCATCGAGGACAGGAACCGAAGGCTGGTGATGCTGTGGCTGACCGAGACCTGGTCCGCCGCTTGTTTGCGGGTTTCCGTCAGGATAAGCGCCTCGCTCGAGAGGCCCTGTTCCGCCAGGTGGCTCTCGAGCCAATTCCGCGCGATGTGAACTGCCGGGTTCATTCGCGTCAGGCGCTGACAGAAATGAGCCACGAACGCGCTCGTGAGCGGCACCTCCGCCTTGGCCAGGTCTCCGACCACGATGACCACGCGCGAACGGTCGGCCTCCAGCATTTGTTCAAGCCGGTCGGCCCACCCATCGGCGGTTTGGCGCTCCCTGCGGGAGGCGGCGAGTCGGACCACCACCCGCCGGAGGTTCTCGATGAGCGCGAGCCGGAGCATGATGGGAAGCGCCCAGAGCTCGCCCAAGCGCAGGGGAGTCACGGTCTGGTACGCGGCGATGAACCCGGAGAGGCGTTCGGCATCGAGTTGGGCATCCACGTGAGTGATGAGTTCGAGCGCGATCTGGTACACACGCGGATAGCCCGCACCGGGTCCCTCGCTCAGCCACGGCAGTTCCCGGCTATAACGTCGCGGCAGGTGCTTTCGGCTGAGTTGGATCTGCTCCGCGATCAGGTAGAAGTTGTCCAGCATCCACTCCGCGGCCGGTGAAACGGTGCGCGTCCGGTCCGCTTCGCGGGAAGCGTGATCATACGCCCGGAGGATCGACTCGTTCTCGTGAAGCCGGGGCAGCAGGCGATCCCGATGCGGTCGCTCCTCGATCCGATGGTGTCCGGCGATTGTCGCCGCATGCCGCTGCAGTTGCTCGGTGGTGAGCAGTTCTCCTCGCAGCGGTGATTCAGGACGTTCGGAACCGCGGCGTCGAGTTGGGACGGCGGAGGCTTTCGGCGTGAAGGTCCTGGCCATGGTCGAGGACGATTCGGCGGTAAGTTCGGAGCAGGCTGTCACCCACGGGTTCCCGCCCCATCCGTGGGGGGACCACGCCATCATGATTCACCCCGGCGCAGGTTTTCAGGCCCACGCCGGGGTGTCGCTTCCACCCTCTCTCCCGTGCGATGACTACGTCCCATCCCTGGACGCCGTCACCGCGAAATCCTGGTTCTGCGCGTCAGCCGTTCTTCCCGGCTGCGGACTTCTTACCGGGGCCACTGCTATTGGCGCTCCGGCTGCGGCTGCGGCTTCCGCCACTGCTCCCACTCCGACTGCTGGCCGTGCGACCGCTCTTCTTCTGGTCCTTGTCCGGCCGGGAGGCGGCGGCACTCTTTCGCGGGGACCGCCCGCTGGTGCTGGCGCTCTTGTCGCGTTTCTGGTCCGAGCCGGTTTTTCGTCGCGCTGTACCGCGTCCTCGCGATTCGGTTTCTGGTGCCATACGATTTCAGGTTCGTCAGCCGCCTTCACCAAGCAGCGGACATCGCGTCTAGAGCGGCGATCGTGCCAGCAGCGTTGGCCGGCATTTATGGGGCTTTTCCGCGTGCGCACCGGGATTCCCGGGCAATTCGCAAGGGAGGAGGTGCGGTCGCCATTGCAGCCTGCGGTTTCCCGGAGCCGTGGATGGCGTCCTGGAGCCGCGGCCCGACCGGCACGCGTCGGGCTGAAGGCAACCCGGCGATGACTCTCCAGCGCTACCGATCCAAACGGGACTTTGCGGCGACCGCGGAACCGACGGGCCGCCAACGGCGCCGCGCTCGAAAGCAGGCGTCCGCAGGAAGCCACGCCGGCGCAGGAACATCCCTGCGGGCTAAAGCCCGCGCTCCTCCGAAAAGCGGGGATGAGTCCCCGCACTCCAGGCGCTTCGCGACTCCGGACGTCATGGAGCGGCGCGTTGAGGTTCTGAACCAACGGCACGGACTGCTCGCTTACGCTGCGGCCGGGGGACCGGCCGCGGTCCGGTTCATGGCCTTCTGCAGATCAGCTCGCAGGGACCGGCACCTCGGACGATTCGCCGTTGCGCGGTTTGACGCAGTGGAACAGGTGCGTGGGCAGGAGGTTTAACGGTTCGAACTCCCGGCGCACGTTGCCGAAGAGTCGCTGCAGGTGGGGCAGCACCGAGGTCGAGACCTGGTAAATGAGCAGGCTGCCGCCCGGACGCAAGGCGGCGTAGGTCTCCGTCAGGATGGCCTGCCGCTGCTCTCTTCCTACCGTGGAAAAGGGAAGCCCCGCGATGACGCAATCGACGGCGGGCAAGTCGACTTCCGCAAGAATGCTGCGCACCTCGGCAGCGGATCCATGGCGAACGTGCAGACGCTCGTCCGGCAGGGCGGAGCGCAAATAGCGGACAAACCCGGCGTTGATCTCGATTCCGAGCAGCCTCGCGTCGGGTCGCATCCGTCCGAGCATCGCCGCTGTCAACCGGCCCGTTCCGGGTCCGTATTCGACCAGAACGCGGCAGCGACTCCACGGAACCTGGTCCAGCGTCCGGCGTACGAGGCGGCCGGAACTGGCGAACGGACCGCCGACGGCCAGCGGATGCCTGAGGGAGTTGGCCGCGAAGACAAGGCAACGCCAGAGACCGCCCAAGAACCACCCGCCCCCGGTGGACACAACAGGGCTCGAGGCCCGGTAGCTCAGTCCCGGGAGGGGTGAAGGTTCGTATTGCTGGTGCATGGGCGAACGCGTCTCGGCAGTGAATCGTCGGCCTTCGTTTCGCGCAATTCCTAAAAGCGCCGCAGGCTCATGGTTTGGGGCCTTGGCCCTGAGCCCCCGCCGTGGTTTCCGCCATCTGCTTGTGTCCTCGCCACTGAGGCAGGGCCTGCGTCACCAACCGCTTGAGATCCGGGTCTGCCCGCGACAGGCGGGGCGCCCGGACGCTGCGGTCTGGCCGGCCAGGAGGCTGGCGCAAAGGCCCGGCAAGAGGAGTCTGAACGCGAAGCATGGTGTCTATTTCATAGGAGTATTTCTGCTCCCTGGGCCCCTCGTCTGCAGCCCCTGTGCCATGCCCGGCGAGGGGCGAAGCGGGATTCCTGCCCCGCAAATGGCTGCAAGCTGCATGGCCCAAGCGTGGCCTGGTGCAGGTTGCAGCCGCACGACGCCCGCGTCGGAAAGTCCTCCCTCCGGATACCCGGCTTCCTGGCCGAGGTACCGGTCCGGGGGATTGGCACATCGCTTGCGGGGCGGGGAACCACGTGCCGGGCAAGGTGGGTGGAGGAGTGAACGGCATCAACTCCGGTCCGTAAAACACCGAAGAACTTGTATGAACGCATCAATGATGGCAACGGACGAGGATCGCGTGCGGCAGAGCACCGCCACGGAAGTCAACCAGCGCCTGGACGAGCAGCTCGCTTCGCGCATCCGGCTGTACTCGAAGTCGGAGCCGGACGAGATCAACCGCCGCATCGCGGAAC
This sequence comes from uncultured Verrucomicrobiota bacterium, assembly GCA_964535555.1. Lineage (GTDB taxonomy): Bacteria > Verrucomicrobiota > Verrucomicrobiia > Limisphaerales > J093 > DSVZ01. The sequence continues at coordinate 77,000 of CAZHUS010000014.1, read as the reverse complement.
TCGATCGTGAGTGGGACATGGAGCGGGTGCTGCAGACGAACGCCGCGACCCTCGCGCTTCTGGGGACGATTCTAGGAATCTGTGGCGCCCGCCGCTGGCTGTTGCTGCCGGCCCTGGTGACCGGCTTTCTCCTGGAGCATTCGATCAAGGGCTGGTGTCCGCCGGTGCCGGTCCTCCGTCGCCTCGGCGTGCGAACGCGGCTCGAGATCGAGAAGGAGCGCTACGCGCTGCAGGCTCTTCGTGGGGACTTTGAAGGGCTAAACCACGGCGAGAACCGGGATGTGGACCGCCTGCTCCGGAACGTCGGTTTGTGAGCGCGGGATCGGGAGTGACGCATGGTGCTTCGAGTCCAATCCCGCGTGCGAGGCTCTCACGTCCACCAACCCCCGACGGGATGGGTGCTGTCAGGACGACGGCCGACGAGAGCACGGCCCGCGCGGTGGGACTCCGCTCTATCAGCGATCATGAGCCCGGCATTCGCCGCCATATCCGCCGCCCCCATAAACGGCTATGAGCCTCGCCCTTGATCCCGCCCACCGTCAGCCACCACCGTCCCAGGAGCAGGAACTCCCGGGCAGCGAACAACAGATGGAACCCCGCCCGCTCGATGAGAATCCAGACTACCACCCGGGCCGCCGGTTGGAGGGCAAGGTGGCGGTAGTCACCGGCGGCGACAGCGGGATTGGCCAGGCCGTTTCGCTGCTGCTCGCCCGGGAGGGTGCCGACGTCTGCATCGTGTACCCCGAGGAGCACGCCGATGCGGAGGAAACCCTGGGCGAACTGGGAAGGCGCGGCCGCCTCGACGAAGTTGATCTCCGGGCGTTCGATCAGGACACGGCCGACCACCTTTCCGTGCAGCAGGCCCCTCGGTTCGATGCTGAAAGCCACCCGGTCCGCCGTGAGAAAGGGGACAGGGACATTCCCCGCCCTCGAACTCAGCCGGATGTCGCTCACGGCGTAGGCCCCACGCCAGAGGCTCAAGTCCACACGCCCGATCTCGCCGCTGAACCGCGGAATGAGGTCCAGAGTCCGGTTCACATACCTGCGAATCGTCCAGGGAAGCGCGGCCCGAACCACGACCGCCACCACCACCAGGCCTGCCAGAATGTAGAGCGCGATGCGGCGCCATGATCGTCGCGAACGCCTCGCCGGAGCAACGCCGCGACCTGGCTTCACGGGAGTGGAGTGCCGCGAGCCGGCTCGTCCCGGCTCACGATTTTCCGCGGCTGCGTGGCTCCTTGTCGGTGCATTGGGTCCTTCATCCTGCATGCGCACCCGGTTTCGAGCAAACCGAGTGCCGCCGCGGCTTCGGGAAGCAGTTTCCGCCACCTCGCGGCGAAACCAGGTCCCGCGCGTCAGAGCGTCGTGCCGGGCAGCGTCTGCTTGAGCTTTAGCACGGGTTCGAACATGTCGCCCTTCCGCTTCACCCGCTTCAGGACCTCTGCCACCTCGAAGGTGAGTCGGTCCGGGTCTCGTGCTTTCCATGCCGAGGCGATCTCGGCCCAGCTAACCGGCGTCGAGACCGTGGGACGGGGGCGCGCCCGCAGCGAGTAGACCGCGACGGTGGTCTTGTGGCGTGTATTCTGGCTCCAATCAATCAGCACCTTGCCGGGGCGCAGCGACTTCGTCATTCGCGAGACGACGGCCCCGGGCTGTTCCGTTTCAAGGCGCTCGGCCAGCGAACGCGCGAACGGTTTCACGGTGTCGTAGGTCGCGGACCGGTTCAACGGGACGTAGACTTGAAGGCCCTTCGAGCCGCTGGTCTTGACGAAGCTCTCCAGCTTCATTTCGTCCAGCTTGGCCCGCAGCCACAAGGCAGTCTGGGCACACTCAATCAGGCCCGCCGGCGGCCCCGGGTCCAGGTCGAATACCATCGCCGTGGGGGACTCAACCCGCTTGGCGCGGGCCAGGAGCGTGTGGATCTCGAGGTTGGCCAACTGTGTCGCCCAAACGAGACTGGACAGATCGTTCAGAAGACAATAGGGCAGGGGCGCGGTCCGGGTCGATCCTGCCACGGATGCGGTCTTCACCCAGGTGGGTCGATACCGCGGACAGCGCTTCTCGTAGAAATGGAATCCCTCCACACCCTCCGGATACCGCTTCAAGGTGACCGGCCGGTCCCGGAGGTGCGGCAACAGGACCGGCGAAATCCGGATGTAATAATCAAGGACCTGGCCCTTCGAAAACCCCGCGTCCGGATACAGCACCTTATCCAGGTTCGAAACCTCGATGGTGCGCCCGCCGAGCCGGAGCTGAGCTCGCGACATCGAAGGGGTCGTTCAAACCCGGCGTGGCCGCGCGCGTGCTGCCGACAACACTCCGGGATCGGCGCTGCCGGCCCTGAAGCCCCACCCAAGGCGGGCTGGCGCCCGGGTTTGGTCGGTTCGAGCTTCCGAACCTCCCGCCCCCGGACCTCCAACCGTTACCCTGGGGTCAGGCGTGATCATCCCTCATCGGAGGTTTCGACCGCGTCGACGTTGGACATGGACTCGGCGATCTCGGTGAGTTTGCGATCCGCCTCTTTCTCCTCTTCGAGGTTCTCCTGAAGCAGGTTGGCGGCGTCGGTGTTGTTCATCAGCCGGGCCCAGGTGCAGAGACAACCATAACTGGCCATCTCGTAGTGCTCGGCCTTCTGGGCGGCGGCGATCAGGGCCGCGTCGCCCGACGGCGTGCCCCCAAACTCCGAGAGCATCTCGTCGCCCTCCTCGACAATGCCCTGCATGCCTTTGCACTTTTTGCGCTTCGGCGATTCGCCGAAGGCTTCGAAAACCTGCTCCACGCGGCGCGCGTGTTCCTCCGTTTCCCGCAGGTGAGATTCGAAAGCGTCGCGCAGTTCGTCGCTCTCGGCGGCCTTGATGAGCTTGGGGAGGGCCTTGGTCAGTTGCTTCTCCGCGTGATGGATGTCGGCGAGTTCGTCCAGAAACAGTTCCTGAAGTCCGTTTTTCATAATCGTGTGTTGTTGTTGCTTCAATGGCAGTCGATGCGTGGATCGCGCGTCGGACACGGCTCAGCAAGCGCGCGGCGTGCCGGTCCTCACGCCTTCCAAGAAGCACGCCGTGCAACGAGTTGCGCTCCGTTGGGGTCCCCCGCTTCTTGCAGATTGTCGAAATGGGAAGGAACGCCACATGCGAGTTGCAGGGGAGTCGGGTCGGTTCAGCGGCGACGCCTGGCGGGCTTCTGCTTACCAGCGCGGCCTGAGCCGCCCGCCTTTTTGCCACCCCCGTCCACCTTGTTCACCGTCGCCCACGCCCGGCGCTCCGCTTCGTCCGCATTCATACCTTCCTCCTGGTACCCGGCCTCGATGTGCTGGGCCTTCCGCTTCTGTTTGGGCGTGTACCTGGACTTGGAACCGCGCGGCATAGGCGACCTCCGAGGCGGGCGCCCAACCGGCATCCGCAGAAGCCCGGTCAGCCGCCGCTGGTTTGTGCGAGAGGTTTAGAGATACCCCAGGAGCAACAGAATGAGCAGCAGAACGAGGATCGTACCGAACGCACCACCTGGCCAGTACCCCCAAGAACGGCTGTACGGCCAGGTGGGAAGCGATCCTAGCAGGAGAATCACAAAAACGATCAACAAGATGGTCCCAAGTGTCATAGGAGGTGTCTGGACGATCTCAACGGATCACAATCCTGACGCCACCTCAGCTTTCCCTATGCCAGCAGGGTCAACGCCCGACAGGGGCCGTCTGCCGAGCACCCGCCCGCCCTTCCCGGGTGTGCACTCTGCACTCCGGACCTTCTCCAGGTTGCAGCCCGCAACCATGCCATTCCTGATAGAAGGGTGGGCGTGGGTCTGAGGCGCGCCTCGCTAGCCTTCGACCGGCTTCATCCAGATCAGTTGCTGCTCGATGTTGCGGTGAAGCTGATAGGGCTTGATGTGCTCGCGCAGCGCCGGCCCCAGAATTTCCAGCTGCGCCAGGTCCGCCTGCCCGAGCTTCGCCTGGGCACAGTAGTTGAGGTATCCCACCTTCTCGAACGGGATGCCCATCAACTCCACCGCCACCCGGTCCGCCGCCAGCCAGTCCGTGCTGATGACGCAGACCCGGTGATCCACGGGGCTCCCGCCCACCGGCCCATTGCCCTGCATGCCCTCGACGCCGTCGAGCACGGCGAGGTGGGGGTGCAACCGCGGCGCCAGGGCAAACAGATTCCAGTTCAGTCCCCGGAATCCGCTTCCATGAACGATGGGCTTGTCGTTCTTCGCCCCGGGCTTGCTGGATCGACCCCAGCGGAATCCGACGTCCTTGATGGGGGCGCCCACGACGATGTTCTTCAAGGACAACGTGGCGACGACCCGGTCGTGAGTCTTGAACCGTGTGGCGGAGATCACGAAGGACTGCGGATCCAGCAACGTCCGGCAGGCTCGCATCGCGTGCGGCCGCAGATCCTTCTCGTCGAAGACGTGGAGCAGATCCAGTTCGTCCTGGTCCAGGTCGAGCAGCTTGACCCCGAACGCCCCCGCCAGCGGCCCATACCCGTAATTGTCGAAGCCCTCCAGAGTCGGTCCGCCCGCGGCGGACTCTGCAATCACCGCGTGCTCGAGCTTACCGATCGACTTCAGGAACTCGAGAATGCCGCGGATCGTGTCGGCATGCGTGGCGCATAATGGGGTGTCGATGGCGACGTTGTTGGGCTTGATCACGACCCGCCGTGAACCGATCGCGCGCTTCAAGGACTCCGCAAAGGGCTTCAATCCGTCGAACGTCATCGCGGCCCGGTCGGTGCCCGTGGTCAACGAAACCGGGGTGCGGACCGCGGCGGTTGGTTCCGAACCGAAAAGACGACCGCGGCCGAGCAGGCTGAGACCGCCGAGGGCGACCGTGCCGAGCACGGATTGGCGCAGAAAGGCGCGACGGGAGGAAGGCAGGTTGTTTTTCATGATCATGGGATCAGGCGTGCTGTCGGTGGTACGTAGCGCCAGGAGGCGGTGGGTGGCAACCTCAAAGTGGCGGGCGGCGCGGGACGGGCGGATGTTTCGACGGCTGAATGGAGAGATAAGCGGTCCGTTTACTTGCCGGCTGCGGACGGCGGAGGATTGATTCTTTCGTCCATCCATGCGCATATAGGCATTGATGCAAGTCTTGCCGGTCGCCGCGGCTGCCGCCGCCTGCCCAACCCGGGCGTGCCCCGAGCTCCTCGGTGCGCCCCGTCGCTGCGGGCGGGCGACCGTCCGACCCATCGTTTGCGTATGAATCGACCCTCGTTTCCGTCCCGTCCCGTCGCGCTCCGCCTCGCCCTCGCAGCCCTGCTCCTCGGGAGCTTCACGGCCCTGGGACAACCGGCAGTGCATCGGTTCATCCAAAGCTACAAGGACGCCACCACATGTCTGCATTGCCATGGTGCGGGCGGTCTCCTGGGCGGCCCCGACCGGGCGGCCGAGGTGATGCAAACGGTCCACTGGACCTGGGTGCACACGAACGCCCCCGCGGGGCACGCCCCCCAGGTCATGGGCAAGCGCCATGTCATCAACAATTACTGCATTGCCGTGGCTTCCAACGAACCCCGCTGCACGAGCTGTCACGTGGGAGTCGGGTGGCGGGACGACACGTTCGACTTCAGCGACGAGTCGCGAATCGATTGCCTGGTCTGTCACGACACCACCGGCACGTACAAGAAGACCCCGACCGGTGCGGGCGCTCCCGATCCGACGGTGGACCTCTTGCACGTCGCCCAGCGGGTGGGCCGGACGAGCCGGGCGACCTGCGGCGCCTGTCACTTTTACGGGGGTGGCGGCGATGCGGTGAAGCACGGGGACCTGGATTCGACGCTGACCAATCCCAAGCGCGATCTGGACGTGCACATGGGTGTGGACGGCGCGAACATGGTCTGCGCGGATTGCCATCAGTCCTACGAACCGGGAAGCACGGCCCACGACGTGGTGGGCTCGCGCTACAGCAAGGCCCTTCCGGACAACTGGCTTTGCGAGGACTGCCATTCCCCCACGCCGCATTGGCAGTCGCCCGAAGGGGAGTATTACAACGCCCACACCGGCCGCGTGAGCTGCCAGACGTGTCACATCCCCGAGTTTGCCCGGGGCGGCAAGGCCACCAAGATGAGCTGGGACTGGTCCACGGCGGGGGTGAAGGGGGCGAACGGAGCCCCGATGCAGGTCAAGGATGCCGCGGGCAACGTGGTCTATGACACGATGAAGGGGACGTTCACCTGGGCCAGCAACGTCGTGCCCGACTACGTCTGGTTTAACGGGACGGTGATCTGGAACGAGCTCGGCGATGTCTTCGACCCGGAACGCGTCCTCACCCTGAACGCCCTGGGAGGGGATCCGAAACAGGGCAGGGCCCGCATCATCCCGGTGAAGCGGTTCACGGCGGTGCAACCCTACGACGCCGCCCAGGACACGCTGGTTGTCCCGCACCTCTTTGCGCTCAACGCGAACGACACCAACGCCTATTGGAAGGGCTACAACTGGACCAACGCCATCACGGCCGGCATGACGGCGGTGGACGAGATCTTCAGCGGCCAGTTGGGCTGGGTCGAAACCGAGATGTTCTGGGTTCAGAACCACATGGTGGCTCCGAAGGAAAAGGCCCTGCGATGCGCGGATTGCCACAACCCGGATGGCCGGATCCCGTTCGCGGAACTGGGCTACGCGCCGGAGCGGGTCGCGCGTCTCCAGGATCTTGACGCCATTTTCGGGCTCGACCACGCGGGCCGGTTCACCCACGGGTATACCGGTTCAGGTTCGTGCGCTTCGTGCCATCCCGGGAAGGTCGAGGAAGTGATGGACAGCACGCACTACGCCTGGCGCACTCCCAATCCCAAGCTGGCCTATCCCGGCGGCGGCTCGCATGGCATGGTGGACCGGTTCTGCGCGCTCGTGGGTGCCAGCGCGATGGTGAATTACTACGCCGATCTCGGAGGTCACAAGGGATCGAGCGCTTGCGGCAAGTGCCACGTCGGGGATCAGCTGCCGTTCCCGGACCCGGCCACGGGTCGCTACACGCAGGCGCAGCGTGACGGCGTGGACTGCCTCATCTGCCACGCTTCCGAAGGGAATTACGACATCACCGGCGACGGAACCTATGACGATCACGATGCAGACGCGACGCATCGGACGCTGACCACCGATCCGGCGACCGGCCGGCGCGCGTGGCATCAGGACCGAACCCGGCGTGCTGCCGAGAGCGTCGGCGGAAAGGTCGGCGTCGCCCAGTGTCTGCGGTGTCATGAGCACGGACAGGCCGCCCCCGACTACAAGCGGGGCACACCGTTCAGTCCCGAGCACGACGTGCATGCGGCGGCGGGATTGCTCTGCACCGACTGCCACAAGGTCGATCATCACAAGATGGCCCGCGGCTCGCGCGTCACCGACATGCATGCCTGGGAGCGACAAAACGTCGAAGTGGACTGCTCGAATTGCCACAACCCCGCTGCTCCCCACCGGGATCCGGAGCTGGCGGCCTACAACAACCACACGGCGCTCATCGCCTGTGAGACCTGCCACATTCCCTGGACCTCGGGGGCTTCACGCCGGATCTGGGCGTCGACCTTCGGCGTTGCGGAAGGTCCCGAAGCCTCGATCCCGAAGCTCGATCCCGAGTCCGGCGCTTACGAGCCCTACAGCGTCTACAGCGGCGCGTACAACAGCCGTCCGGCCTACCGCTGGTTCAACGGCAGCTCGAGCATGCTGGCTGAACCCATCCACGACGTGAACGCCTGGGATTCGCGCGTGGCGGGCAAGCAGACGCCGGGCGCCAAGATCTACCCGTTCCGCCCCATCGTGAGCGGCATGGTGCTGGATCGCCGCGGGTTCGGATACGACCCGGCCTTCAACACGAACTTCACCATGCTCGCCGCCATGGACGCCATGGCCGGGCCGCTGAAGCAGATGGGCTTCATGCGTCCCGAAGGACTGTTGCCGCAGGAACGCGCCGTGCTCGCCCAGTTCCCGAATCTCTTGAACTTTGACAAGGAGACCTACGTGCGGACCGGCAACGTCCGGGAAGCCGTCAACGTCGGCCTGGGCCGGCTCGGACTGTTGATGGCCGGGCAGGATGCCTGGGGCGCACCGCCGTCCATGCTGTCCGCGGTGGGCGCCGGATTCTGGAGCGGCGACGTCCTCGGCCTGGATCTTCCGAACAACCCGATGGATCCGACCTATGACCCCACCAAGCCGCCCACGGAGGTGACGGGCTCTTTCATCAGCCTGAGCCATGCGATCAAGCGCCGGGGCGCACTCCGTTGCAACGACTGTCACGCGCCCGAGGGCGTGATGGACTTCCGCGCTTTGAGCTACACGCCGGCGGAGGTGACGCGTCTGCAAACCATCCTCTCGGACGGCCTGCAGTTCAGCTGTGTGCTGACCGAGTCGGGTGTGCGGCTGCGTTGGGTGGCAAAGCCCGGTCAGAGCTACCAACTGGAAAGCGTCGGAGAACTGCCGGCGGGGACTTGGACCGCTTTCGGGCAACCGGTCGTGGGCACGGACGGTTGGGCGGAAGTGACGGTGCCCACCGCCCAGGTGACCGCCGAGTCCGGTCGCTTCTTCCGGGTACGGACCTCGGAGTAGATCGGCGCTACAGCGAGAACAGCCGCGAGGTTTCGCCTTTGCGGCGGAGCTCACGCTCGAGTCCGCCGCAGACATGGCGGCAAAGCTCGAAGACGGCAGGGTCCGCGATGCGGTAGAAGACGCTGACGCCGACTTTGCGGCGGCTCAAAATGCCGGCCTCCGCCAGGACCTGCAGCTGGCGTGAGATGTTGGTCTGGGTGCTGCCGGTGGCGTGGACCAGATCGGTGACGTTCCGTTCGCCGTCCTCAAGCGCGATGATGAGCTTCAGCCGGACCGGCTCACTCAAGACCTTGAAGCGGGCGGCAATGAGGGCCAGGGCTTCGTCGGACAGGCGTTGGTGTGGAGGGGCCGGCGACATGGACAGCAATCGTCGTGAGGGTTCTAGGCGGCAGAAGCCCGGCTGACAATCCCATATTCGAGGGCGCCTGCAGCGAAGCTGCCGGGCTCGACAGGCGAACCGTGGCAGGGCGCGCCTCCTACGGCCAAGGGTGGGGCAGACATTCCTGTCTGCCAGTTGGGGCGACTTCCCAGTCGCCCCAGGCGTCGCCGGGCTTGAAGCCCGGTCCACGGTCGCCGGGCTGGAAGCCCGGCCCACCGGCAGGCTCGAAAGCCTGCCCTACGACTCCGGCCGCGCCTTGTCACGGAGCCACGCGGGCACGGAAGAAACGCCTTCCCACCGAGCCCGCCTGCGGGTGCTCGTCCCAGATGAAGTCCGTTTCTCCCAGCGTGCCGCGGTGAACCACCGACCAGCTCGCGAGGTTTTCCGACGCTTCGATCACATAGCCGGCCCCGGGAAAGCCCGCGAGCTGCAGACGGACTCCCGCATTGGCCCCCAAGGCGAAGGCTTGAAGCCGAAGTCGCAGGTCGGGGCCGCGCAGGCGAACGAGGTGCGCACGATCCAGTTGGTTCATCCGAGCATAGTATCCGTGAACGAACACCCCCCCGTCAGGCTGCACGGCCACGCTGGCGACGATGTCATCCGGGCCCCGTCCCGGGTTGAACGACAGGTCCGGAAGTCCGTTCGCCAGCAGCCGGACCAGGTAGTTTTGCGCGGCCGGACCGGCAGCGGTGAAGGCGCCGCCTACCATCAAGCGCCCGTCGATCATGGGCGCCAGGTGGCGCACGGGCGCATTGAAGAGCGATCCGGGATTGAACGAGGGATCGGTGGAGCCGTCCGGCAGCAACCGGGCGAGCCCCAGCCGGGGCGTGGTGAAGCCACCCGCGATCAGGATCCGTTGGTCAGGGAGCACCGCCACCGCCGAGACTATCCCATCTGGTCTGGCTGCAAACGCGCGATCCAACGAACCATCCGCGTTCAGCCGCGCGAGGTAGGCGCGTGCGAGGCCTTCGAAGCCCCAGAAGGTTCCGCAAACAACCACCTTGCTGTCGGCCTGCAGCGCGACGCCCCGAATCCGGATCGTGTCCAGATTGGCTTGGACTCTGAACGTCTGGTCCAATTCTCCGTCGGCTCGCAGCCGGGCGAGGTAAAGGCGTTCAAGGCCGTTCATGCGCTGAAAACTGCCGCCCACCACGACCCGGCCATCCGCCAGGACAGCGGTGCTGTAACAGGGCGAATCGGGCCTTGCAGCGAAGCTCTCATCCCGCGAGCCGTCCGGATGCAGCCGGACCAGGTTCGCGGCAGGGAGGCCGTCTACAAACGCGAACTCGCCGGCGACGAGAATCCGCCCGTCGGATTGAACGGTCAGGCCCAGGACCGCCGGCGCGGTCGTTCCGGGCTCAAGGCTCGAGGCCGGCAGAAACTCGATCTCCCGGAACGTGGGATCCGGCGTTCCGTCCGGGAGCAGACGGCGCAGAAGAAGGGCAGGGGACTGGCGGAATGACGGCACGCCCGTGACCAGGAGCGTTCCGTCCGGGCGGAGAAGCAAGCTGCCGAGCGAAGTGGGGGGCCGGAGCGGATTCGCCGCTTCGAAACCCGAGTCGACGGCCCCGTCGCGATCGTCATCGGCGATCGTCAGCGTGGTCGTCCGCTCCGTTCGAACGACGGCCCCGCGATCGGGGGTTCCCAACTCCACCACCAGGGACTCGTCCGGTTCTGGTGCCAGATCCGGATGGAGCCGAACGCTGACGTGGGCTTCCCGGACCGATACCGGAAAGCTCACCGTTCCCTCGGCCGCCTCGAAATCCTGCCCCGGCTCGGCGGTTCCAGGCCGGATCGCAAACGGTACCCGGGCCTCCGCATTCAGGTCTCCGCCGCGGTGGACCATCACCGTCGCCGTCGTCGCGCTTTCGGAAACCGTGACTTCCGCTTGCGCCATGCGGTACCACGGTTGGGAATCCAGAATGGTCACCCGGCTCTGACGCCGCGTGGACAGCGCAGTCCCGGCGTCCGGGTTGCGCAACAGGACGTCGAAGTACTCGTCGCCTTCACCGGCGTTCGCGCTCCCGGAATCGTCCAGGAGCGAAATCGTGACCGCCAGTTCAGTGACCCCTGCGGGAAACGTGACGCGGCTTGCGAACGGAGCAAAGTCCTCACCCGGGGCGGCAGTTCCCGCCAGGCTGTGGCATTCCACGCTCGCGGCGGCGTTGGTGGTTCCGGTGCGCCGGATATGCAGCGTGACCGAGCCGGACGCTTCCTCAGCTTGGGCAGTCTCCTCGACAAACCCGAAGCGACAGGAGGGCTCCAGCGTGCGGGCAATCACCGGTGCACGCAGGTTGATTGTCCGCACCACGTCGGCGGCGTTCGTGGTTCCTTCCGGGACGCCGGTGGGGACGCCCCGAAACCGAACCTCCGGTCCGGCAAAGTACGGAATCCCGAGGCCGGGCTCATAGGCCATGACGGTGCGACACGTCATCCCGTCCACTTCAAACCGGTGGCCGTAGGAGAACGTCGGGTAGTAGGCGCCGCAGCCGGCGCGGCCCAGGCGTTGCACGCACGTGAGCCGGTCGTGGCCTGCTCCCAACAGGTGACCGACTTCGTGTGGCACGACATACAGCCCGCTGGCCACCCAGGGCCGCAGAAAGACCGTGTAGCCGTGACCTTGGGCGTCCGTGGTGGCGATGCCGGCGTACCCATACCGGTCGTACTCGACCATCAACATCACGAGATCGGCGCGATAGGCTTGCTTCAGCGCCGCCACCGCCGGGCTGTCTCGGAGCCAGAGCAGGTCGGCGGCGACATTGCCGGAGTCCGTGTAGGTCACCCATTCGCGACCCACCACGTTCCACCGGGCCCGGATGCCGCTGTTGGCGTAGCACAGGTTGTTCTCGGCGACCGCATAGTCGATGAGGGATTGGATGCCTTCATCGCCTCCGGCGCCGACGCGTGCCCGTTCCGTGTAAAGCACCAGGAAATCTAGCAGCGGAATGTCCTCGGCCCCGGCGCTTACCCCGGCCAGGCGGGGCTGCCGTTGTGCGGGGTCAACCGCCGGACTTCCCGTGTCGCGCACCGGCTCCGGCGCGTCCACGCTCACCTCGGGAAGAGCACCGAGCGCGCACCAGTCGCCGGGTGGGAGCGGGACTTCTTCGAGTTGGTGCAACCCGCCGCCGAGCGGTTGCAGCCGCAGGGTGGGCTGTCCGGGGCGGGTAAAGGTGCCGGTCATCGTCTCGCCCGCGGCGGCGAGCACGAAGCGACTATCCGCATCACCGACCCACCGGCCAACGCACGTAAAGGTGTCGGGACCCGTCACGGAGACCGATTCAACGACCAGCGAGCGGTCCGGCCCGGCGGTTGACGGTCCGGCGAGACGCGCACCGGGCTGACGCAAGCCGCGTGGTCCCGGTCGCAGGGCCTCGGGGTGCAACCTGAACGTCTGCTGCAAAGGCGGGGCTGCGACGGCTGAGCCGGCCGAGGTTGCGAGGCGAACCGGTGCCGGGACCGCCACGAGCAAGGGGAGGGGTTCCGAGGCACGAGCGGTGCCCGCACCCAGAAACAGCCCCAGGAGCAACCCGAGGCTCCGGCCCCTTGAGGCTTGAGAACGTGCTCGCATGGCGTTACGGCGCGATGCCTTACGGCAGCGACGGGCGGGGAGACTCCGCCAGACGTCCCGGTTCCCGCACCCCGCGGCCGCCGCGCTTCGTGGCGGTGTCGCCCAGGTCGGCGCGGGCCTGTTCCGCGAGCGCCTCCAGCCTGGCGACCACGTCGGGATGTTGCGCCGCGACGTCGGTGGTCTCGGCGATGTCGGTCGCGAGATCGTACAGCGCGCGATCGATCCGGAGCTGCGCGTACTTGCCGGGCTTGCCGTTCCCTCCGGGTGGCTGGGGCTGCGGGTAGCTGTGGGGGAAATGCAGCTTCCAGGTGCCACTCCGGACGGCCTGAAGTTCGCCGCCCCAATAGTAGTAATAGGCTTCGTGGGGAGTGCGGGCGCCGGGTTCGCCGGCAAGCAGGGGCCAGATGTCGCGCCCGTCGATCGTTCGGTCGTTCGGGAGTTCCGCTCCGGCAAGGCGCGCGAGGGTGGGAAGGATGTCGATCGTGGCGGTCAACTCGGGGCACGTGGTCCCGGCGGGTATCTTCCCCGGCCAGCGCGCGATGCAGGGGACGCGGACTCCGCCTTCGAACATGGTCCCTTTCCCTTCGCGGAACGGACGCGCCGAGCCGGCGTGATTGCCGTAGAGCAGCCAGGGGCCGTTGTCGGAGGTGAAGATCACGAGCGTGCGTTGGTCGAGACCCTGCTGCTTGAGCGCCGCGAGGATCTGGCCGACGGACCAGTCGAGCTCCATGATCACGTCCCCGAAAAGGCCCGCCTTCGAGCGTCCCTTGAACTTCTCGCTGACGAAGAGGGGGACGTGGGGCATGGCGTGGGGGACATAGAGGAAGAATGGAGTGTGCTGGTGGCGCTCGATGAACCCGACGGCGCGTTCGGTGTACCACGTGGTGAGCTGGGCCTGGTGCTCCGCCGTCACCGGGCTCACGGCGACCCGGTCGTTTTCGATGAGGGGCAGGTCGGGATAGCCTCGCTTGCGCTGGGCGGCGTCGGGAGGCAGTTCGGCGTAATCGGGGTGAAACGGCCACATGTCGTTGGAGTAGGGGAGCCCGAAATACTCGTCGAATCCGTGGCGCGTGGGCAGGAACTGAGGGGCGTCACCCAGATGCCACTTGCCGTAGATGGCGGTGGCGTAACCGCGCGTTCGGAGGACCTCGGCAATCGTGAGTTCGGTCTCACCGAGGCCGGTCTTCGACTTGGGGCCGAGGGCGCCCAGGATCCCGATACGGTTCGGATAGCAGCCCGTCAACAGGGCGGCGCGCGACGCCGAACAAACCGCCTGCGCGGCATAGAAGCTGGTGAACCGCATGCCCTCCGCCGCCAGGCGATCCAGGTTGGGGGTCGCGATGTCCGGAGCGCCGTAGCAGCCCAGGTCGCCGTAACCGAGATCGTCGGCAAAGATGACCACGATGTTCGGGGGATCCAGGCGCGGGCTGCTGGGAGACCCGGCTCGGACGAGAAGACTCAACGTCAGGAGCGCGACGAGGCGCAAGGCGGCGGACATGGCGGAAGTGTGTGCGGGTTCGCCGTGGCCGGCAAGCCGGGGACGCGCGGCAGCCATTTTGTTGAAATAGCTATTTCATGCAATGGAAGCCTCTCCGCGAAAACAGGGCCGCTTCGAATTTTCAGACAGGCTCCAAAGCTGACAGCAGCGCCGGGCAGGACTAGGCTGCGGCCCGTGAAACGACGCGCACGATGGCCGGCAGCCCTCACAATCGCCGGGTCCGACAGTGGAGGCGGTGCCGGCATTCAGGCCGACCTCAAGACCTTCGCGGCGTTGGGCGTGCACGGCACCACGGCGCTGACGTGCGTCACGGCCCAGAACCCGACCGGTGTGCGCGGGATCCAGGCCTGCGACGAAACGGTGGTCCGTCAGCAGATCGAGGCGGTGTGGGACCGCCTTCCCCCCAAAGCCGTGAAGACAGGGATGCTGCTGACGAGTGGCATCATCCGTACCGTGGCGGAGTGCATGGGAGCCCAGCGCCGGGTGCCGCTTGTGGTTGACCCGGTGATGGTGGCCACCAGTGGTGCCCGCTTGCTGGAACCCTCGGCGGTGGAGGCGCTGACCTCCGAGTTGCTGCCGCGCGCGTTCCTGGTGACCCCCAACCTGGACGAAGCGGTGATCCTCGCGGGCCACGAGGTCGCCTCGATCGACGATTTGCGGGCCGCCTCCCGGGAGATTCACCGGCGGTACCGTTGCGCCGTGCTCGTGAAGGGCGGACATTTGCGGACTGTGCGCCAGGCCGTGGACATCCTGTTCGATGGCCGCGACGAGTGGCTCCTGGAGGCGCCCCGGGTTCCTCGCGTCTCGACCCACGGCACCGGATGCACTTACTCCGCCGCCATCGCGGGCTACCTCGCGCTGGGCCTCGATCTCCCGCACGCGGTGTCGATGGCCAAGGACCATGTGACGCAGTGCATCGCCCAGGCCATCCGGGTGGCAAGCCATGACGTGCTGAATCCGTTCTGGAACGATTGAAGACTCGAAGTACACGCGCGGCGCTCCGCGAGAAGCGGGCGCCGGGATCGCACCGTGGCCGCCGACCGCTTCCCCGGGCGCTCCTTGGGCTCGTCAGTCTCGGCGTCCTGGCCGCCCCTCTACTTCGCGGCGGCGAACAGATCGTCGCTTTCTCGGATCCGCGACCGCTCGAGTACGAGGTGAGCCTCCCCGAAGGCCGGACCGCCGGCGTCCTGCCGGGACCGTCCTGGATCGAGGCACGCCTCCATGGCGGTTCGTCACGTCCGCTGGAGCTTGGCAGCCAGGTACTGCTCCAGCTCGAATCCGCCACCCTGCTGCCGGGGTTGCTCGCCGAAACGGGACTGCGCCTGGAAACAGGCATCGGTGCGAACCGCTACTTGCTCTCGGCTGCCGATGCCCCTGGGGCGGTGAAGGCCGCCGCCACGCTCGCGGCCCGACCGGGCGTTCTGGCCAGTCACCCGTTGCGACGACAGCGCGTCAGCTTGCATGGACCCTATGCGCCGCGTCCGAACGACACCTTGTGGGCGCGGCAATGGCACCTCGAGAACCGCGACACCAACACCGCCGAGCGCCTGGGCTTCGACCTGAACGTCCGCGGCGCGTGGCCCGCCACCCGTGGCGAAGGTGTGCTCCTGGCCCAGGCAGACGACGGCATGGAAACCGATCATCCCGATCTCCGTGTGAACACGGCGGGCGCGCCGCACTTTGATTTCTTCAAGAACCAGGCCACCGGATTCCACCAAAGCAGCGCCGTCGCTCACGGATCGGCCGTCGCCGGGTTGATCGCAGCCCAGGACGACAACGCCCGGGGCGTGTGCGGCACGGCGCCGGGGGCGACGCTCGCCAGCTGGGTTGCGTTCAACAGCAACGGCTCCTTTCTGGACGAGTACAAGGCGGGCCGGATGTTCGGTTACGCCTCGAACTTGGTGGCGGTGCAGAACCACAGCTGGGGCAATGCGTACCCGGAACTCCTGGAGCCCTATCCCGAGGAACGCGTGGGCATCAGCAACGCCGTCACCTTCGGCCGCGGTGGCAAGGGCGTGGTCATGGTCCGCGCCGCCGGGAACGAGCGTCGGGAACTCAACAACGCGAACGACGACGGCTATGCCAACGACCCCCGCGTGGTCACGGTGGGAGCGGTTCGGAACGACGGACGCGTCACCAGCTACAGCACCCCCGGGGCGTGTGTGTTGGTGGCCTCCTTCAGCGCCGACGACCGTGCCCAGGCGCCCGACGGGAGCTACCCCGCCTATCCCACCGTGACCACCACGGACCGCCGCGGGAGCCTGGGCTACAACACCGGGACCGGCGGGAGCGACCCCGATTACGCTTACGGCACGAGCGGCTTCGAAGGCACCTCCGCCTCGACGCCCCAGATCTCGGGCCTCTGCGCACTCATCCTCGGTGCCAACCCGGAGCTGACCGTGCGTGACGTCCAACAGGTCCTCATCCAGTCCGCCCGGGTGCTTGATCCCGCCGACCCGGCGGTGCGGGCCAACGGAGCGGGTTTGCCCGTGAGCCACAACACGGGGTTCGGGGTGCCGGACGCCCGTCAGGCGGTCAGGCTGGCAGGAAGCTGGAAGAACCGGCCGCCGTTGGAAAGCACCACGGTGCCGCGCCTCCAGACGCTCTCGGTTCCTGACGACGGGCTGCGGGTGGAGGTCGCCGGGGACCGCCTCCCCGTGAGCCTCGAGTCGATTCCCGCGTTTCCGGTGGATGGCTTGCACGTGGACGATCCGATGGAGGCCATCCCCATCGTGGACGTCGGATCCGTAACAGGCCCCATCACGAACAACGTCAGCGGCAAGGCGGTGCTCATCCGGCGGCGGGCCAACGCCCACGCGCAACAACTGCTGTACGCGGCCCAGGCCGGTGCGGTGGCGGCCGTGTTCTACAACGGGAGTGGACTTGGAGAGCGTGTGTTCCTGAACGGGATGGACGTGCATTTCTCCACCATTCCCGCGGTCTGCATCGATCAACAGGCGGGACTGGCCCTCCGCGAATACCTGGCAACGACCGGAGAGGCCATGGCGCGGATCAACCTGCTCCGGGTCACCTACACCCTCGAGGTCGAACCGGCGCTGCTGGTTGAGCACGTCGCCCTGCGTGTTCGCACCTCTCACCAGCGTCGCGCCGACCTGCGGATCACGCTGGTTTCACCCGCCGGCACGCGGAGTGTTCTGCAGCATTTCAACGACGACCAGCTCTCCCCGCTCGACGATTGGACCTACACGAGCGTGCACCATTTTTACGAAGCCAGCGCCGGCGCGTGGCGCGTCGAGGTCAGCGATGAAAGGCCGGGGGTCACCGGGCGCGTCCTGGCAGTCGACCTGACCGTCGAAGGCGTCCGCATCACCGACAGCGACCGCGACGGACTCGATGATGCCTGGGAACAGTCTTACTTCGGCGATCTTGCCGCCACGGCGTCTGCCGACCCCGACCACGACGGTTTCAGCAACTCGCGGGAGCAGATCCTGGACATGGACCCCCTCGTGTCGGACACGCCGCTGGCTTTAAGTTTCGACCCTTGGGACTCCCGTCACTGGCGGGTGAGCTGGCCCTCGATTCCCGGTGAGAGCTACAATCTGCTCGAGGCGGCGGAGGCGACGGGCGAGTTCACCTCCGTGGCTCGAATCATGGCGACCGGTCGCGAAACCGAGTGGATCGTTCCCGCCGCGGCGGACCAGGGCCGCTTTTTCCGCGTGGAAACCTCAGGAAGCCCCTGAGGTTTCCACACGTGGTACGGAGGATGGTTCACCAGGGCAGGCGACCCCGGAAGAACGCGGCCGAGCCCGTGCCCCGGTTCACGGGCAGGCTGAACGGGCCGGCAGTCACGTGGTTCGTCTGCACCGGCACCCACGAGAACGGGGCTTCGAGACTGGCCGTGGATTCCACTACCAGGTCGACGTCTCGATCCACGGTCCCGCTGAGCCGGTATTCCCCGGTCGTCGTCACTGCCAGCTGCACCACCAGCGGAAGCCCAGCACCCACGTCGTCCGGTTCGATCCGCGTCGAAAGCTCGAGGCCGGTGTTGAGCAGGTTTGGATCGGGATTGGGGGGCAGAACACAGGGGATCGGCTTCCCCTCCTTCGCCCAGTCGGACTGGATCATGTAGTCCTTGCCCCAGAACAGATGGCGGCGGCCGTCTTCAAGCGTCATCTCCACCTGCTCGCCGGAATCCATATCCACGAAGAGCCCGTTGTCGGCGTACAGGTGAAGAATGTCCGGCGCTTCCGGCTTGGGGTCCACGCGATAGGCTCCCCAGGCATCGGTCACGGTCTCGACGGTGTCAGGAAAGACCACCCCGGCGGAGTAGTTCCGAAACCGTACCAACAGCCGTCCGGTGGGGAAGAAATGCCATTCGCGGGTGTTCACGACCGGGACGCTGGTGATCGAACCCAGATGGTTGAAGTACACCAGGCCGAAGATCAGGCGCCGGTACAGCTGGTAGTTCTGCAGCACCGTCGGTGAAGGGAAGATCCTTCCGGGATTCGGGTCGGCAGGGATGCCTCCGCCCGGGAGTTGAACCGCATCCGGGTCCCGAGGCCCGACCGAGATGCGCGCCAGCCACTGCTGGTCCACTTCCGCCTCGGCGGCATCGGCAGCGAACGAGGCTTCGATCGCCGCGTCGACGACCCCGAGGTTCACCACGTAGGTCCGCGGCGGACCAAGACTGCCGCCGTGGATCGTCATCGTTTCGCCATAGAAGTCGAGGCCGTGCGTCTGGATCGGCAAGAAACGCGAATCGGAAACCAAGGCACGGCCCTCCGCATCCGCCGCGTACAGCCCGTAATCGTGGGCCAAAGCGCCGTTCAGGCACCGGGTAAGCCGAAACTGGCCATCGTGGCGGAAGACCAGTTCCGCGAATTGCCCCGGCAGATTCGCCGTCCAGCGACCCAGAATCCCGCCTCGCTCGCCGCGCAATGCGGAAGGCTCCAACGTGCGTTCCGCCACCCCGGCTTCTGAACCGGGCACCTTGCGGCCCACCACCATGCGGTGGAGGTCGCCGACGAGAAACAGGTCGCCGTCGTAGTAATCCAGCTCGAATCCGCGGGCCGCGCCGAGTCCGGCGTACGGCGCCAAAGTGACCTTCTCCATGGCGAACCGGTATTGGCCCCGCTCGACCTTGTCCGGAATGCCGTTCGCACCCGACTTGGCGATGTACCGGTGGTCGGGACGGAACGTGAACTGCATCCAGCCTTTCGGGTCCTGTACCTCCCAAATGCCCAGTTGCCAGCCATCCTGCTCCCGCTCCTGTTGGGCCTGCTTGAGCTTGGCGAGCACCTCCGCCTCGGAACCGGACCGTTTACGAGCGAGGGTCACCGATTGGGAGATCGCGTCCAGGTCGATGAACTGCAGTTCGCCGTCGAAATAATCCAGCTCCCGCGTCCGCGCGACCATGCCGAACTCGCCATTGCTGCGCGCATACAGTCCCTGTCCCACAAACGGCTGCAGGTGGATGCGTCGGGTTTCAAGCGCGTAGCGGCCGCGCACGATGCCTTCCAGGAACTCGGTCTCCTCGCGCGCCACATAGTGTCCGTCCGGTCGGATCGTCAGATCCACGGTGTGGATCGGATCCCGGACTTCCCAAACGCCCACCTGCCAGCCCTCGCGTCCAAGGAAAGCTTCGGCCTCGGCCGCCTTGGCCCGGACAACGGCCCCCGACCCGGGGACCTGCTCGTAGGCCGCTGATTCCCCGCCGAATTGGTCCGACTTGATCAAGGTGAGCGTGTTCCCGAAGAAATCCGCCTCGTACC
This sequence comes from uncultured Verrucomicrobiota bacterium, assembly GCA_964535555.1. GTDB lineage: Bacteria > Verrucomicrobiota > Verrucomicrobiia > Limisphaerales > J093 > DSVZ01. Next base: position 57,300 of record CAZHUS010000014.1, on the reverse strand, counting down.
CCACGGGCGAGCCACTGTAGGGCGTCAGCGTGACTTGCCGGCCCTGTTGCTCATACCGGCCGCGCACATACTCGGGCGGGAACTGGCCACCCTCCGGCGTGCTCTTCAGGACATAGTATCCTCCCGGTCGAAACGTGAACTCGGTGTCGCCGTAGAACTCGATGTGTCGGGTCCATGAGCTGACAAGGTCCGCCGGCGCCTGTTCCTGCGCGAGCACGTCCTCCCGAGAGCCGGTCACGTAAAGGTAGCTCTGCGTGTACGGGAAATCCGTTCGTGTCAGAGACAAGGTCGCGCCGGCGAGGTCGAGTTCGAACTCCCGGCCCTGCGGTTCGCCGAGGTGGTCATAGGGCGTGAGCACCAGGGATCGCGTCGCGGCCGAATAGAATCCCCGCTCGATGGAAGCAAAGTCGAAGACGGGGTCGGTGCTCCGGGTTTCGAGTTGGTAGCGTCCGCTCGAACGGAAAAGGAGACGCGTGATCTGGAAGCCTTCGTCCAGCTCCCAAGTCCCCACCAGTCGATCGTCCCCCTGTCCATGGACGGACATTGAGGTGGCCACGCCGAGGCTGAGCGCCAGCGTGATCAGACGTGAATACCAGCGGCGCTCGCGCCGCGTCGTGCGTTGCAGGCGGTGCATGTAAACCATGCCCAAACCTGAACTGAGACCCGGCGGAGGACCATGGATCGAAAGTACCACCCTGGACGCAGCATGACCGGCCGCGCAGCCGGAACAACCTCCCGGACGGCGCCGCACCGTACCGGTAGGGCGACCTCTCCGAGGGCGCCGTGCAATTGCGGTCGTGCAGGTAGGGCGACCTCTCCGAGGGCGCCGCACGGCGGCCGCGGAAACGACGCGGCCAGGGGACTGGCCGCCCTACCTTCGCCGGGTTCGCGCCACCACGTGACAACTCCGGCCCCGAGCGCGCGTTCGCTTGCCGATCCCAACGCGGCACAGTACAAGCTCGCCCGACATGAGCACCCCCTCTTCGATCCAGGCCGGAATCATCGGCACCGGCTTCATCGGCCCCGTGCATTTGGAGGCCCTGCGCCGCCTCGGCATCCGCGTCACCGCCCTCTGCGACGTCGGCGGCCGTGCCTCGGAGGCGGCGCGACGGCTCGGCATTCCGCGGGCCTTCGACGACTATCGCGAGATGCTTGCCGCGCCGGACGTCGAGGTCGTCCACATCACTGCCCCCAATCGGTTCCACTGCGAAATGGCCCTGGCCGCGCTCGAAGCCGGACGCCACGTCGTCTGCGAAAAGCCGCTGGCCATGAACACGCGGGAGACGGCACGGATCGTCACCGCCGCCCGCGCCGCCCACACGGTGTTCGCCGTGAACTACAACGTGAGGTTCTATCCGGCCGTGCTCGAACTGCGAAATCGCGTGGCCCGCGGCGAGCTCGGAGACATCATTCATGTCAACGGATCGTACTTCCAGGACTGGCTCTTCAAGGACACCGACTACAACTGGCGCCTGCTCCCCGGCGAAGGCGGTCGGTTGCGGGCCGTGGCGGACATCGGCACGCACTGGATCGACACGGCGTCCTTTGTCCTCGGCGCGAAGGTCAAGTTCGTCTTCGCCAACCTCGGCACGTTCCACAAACGCCGGCGTCGTCCCCTGGGCGAAGTTCAAACCTTCACCAAGGCCGCGCGGAACCAACGCTACGCAGCGTACTCCGTGCAAACCGAGGATTTCGCCAGCGTGCTGCTCCAGTTCGACAACGGCAGCCAGGGCAACCTCGCGGTTTCCCAGGTCGCGGCCGGGCGCAAGAATTCCATCCGCCTGGAGCTCTACGGTTCGAAGAAGTCCGCATGGTGGGATTCCGAACGGCCGGAGCTCCTGGGCTTCGGGCAGCGCGACGGCGCCAACGAAACCGCGGTTCGGAACACGCCAGGATTCGGCGAAGGCGCGCGGGGCTTCATGGATTACCCGGCCGGCCATGTCGAAGGCTTCCCTGACACTTTCAAGATGCTCTTTCGTGCCGTTTACGCCGACATCGCGGCGGGACGCGCACGCGCCGTGTCTCCGATCTACGCGAGCGCCGCCGACGGACACCGGGAGGTCGCGATTTGCGAGGCCGTGCTGCGAAGTCACCGCGCCAAGGCCTGGGAGCGGGTTTGAGCGCCGAGGCGTTGTACCGTACAGGTAGGGCGACCTCTCCGAGGGCGCCGTGCAATTGCGGTTCTCACAGGTAGGGCGACCTCTCCGAGGGCGCCGCACCGCTCTGTATTTGCCACGTTCACGCCGCAGGCTGGGAAACTGCGGCTCCAGGCACGGCGCGAATTGACACGCCATCGCCGGCCTTGGACACTCCGGCCGTCCCTTGTTCAGACGCAACACTGCATTCACGTCGTGCCATGTTAACCTCATTCACTTCGCCTCGATGGCGCCGCCGTTGGCTTTCGATCGGCCTGGCTGCGCTTGGCGCCTTCCTTTGGGATGCCTCAGCACTCCCCACCATCACCAGCGTTGTGGAAACCGGTGGAGACGACTCCGTGAACACGCCAGCCCAGTTCACGGGTCAGGAGTTCACCCACCCGAACCTCGGGCTGATTACGTTGGGGACCTTCGTCGAGGATGCTCCCACGTACCGCGATCGCACCCATCAATGGAACGGCGCGACCGCCGGGCTCCCGATCCCCGACTACCTCCTCGGCGGCGAGTACATCATGATCCGCAACGACAACCGCGACAACGCCACCTTCTCCCTCGCCGTCACCCTGTCGGAGGAGGCCCTGGTGTACGTGCTGATCGACAACCGCCTTACCGACAATTCGGCGACCGAACCGCCGGAGTACGGCTACGCACCGGAGTTCTGGACCCGGATGCTGTGGCTTTCCGCCCAGGGTTTCGCCCCCGTGATGAATGGTCTCAACCGGACGGCTGACCCCAGCTATCCGGACGAGGTGGGCGTCGATGAGAGCGGCGACGGCGTCGGCGCCGGGCAGGCCATCAACAATTTCTGCTCGGTGTACTACAAGCAGGTTCCCGCCGGGACCTTCACGCTCGGCGAGATGAATGAAGGCGGGCGCAACATGTACGGCGTTGTCGTCAAACGCTCGCCCCTCTCGCTCAACAATCCCCCGGAGATCATCAACGTCATGCCGACCAACAACGCGCTGTTCTACACCGCGGGCGTCGGCCTCAGCTTCGGAGCCACGACCATTGCGCCCAACCGCATGGACGCGGCGGGCCTGAAGCTGTCGCTGAACGGCGTGGATGTCTCCAGCGACCTCGTCGTGGGGGGAACGGCGATCAGCCGCACGGCCCAGTACTCGAAATTGCAGGCCAACAAGCTCTACGTGGCGCAACTCACGGCCATCGACCAGGCCGCCCGCACCACGACCATCACCGTCCGGTTCGACACCTTCGTGGAATCCACCGCCCTCGCCATCGAGGCGGAGGACTACGATTACGACGCGGGCCAGTTCGTCGCGGGAACCGCGCCGGGAGCTTACGAAGGTCTCAGCGGCGCCGCCGGGATCGACTATCACGACGGCACCACGGCCCTTGCCGCGGTCTATCGGGTTGCGGACATGGTCGGCCTCACCGCCGCCACCGACGTTGCGCGCTCCCGTTTCACCACGGCCGGCGCCACCGATTACCAGGTCAACGCGTTCCGCCAGGGCGACTGGATGAACTACACCCGGTCCGTCAGTGACCAGGTGTACGATGTGTATCTTCGCGTGGTGGGTAGCTCGGCCCAAAGCGTGCGCCTGGATCGGGTCACCAGCGGCGCCGGTACCCTGAACCAGACCACCTCGCCCCTCGGCCGGTTCAACGCCGCCAGCACCACCTTCACCTACGTGCCGCTTACCGATGTCGGCGGCCAACCCGTCGCCGTGGCCCTGTCCGGCAACGCCACGCTTCGCCTGACCGCGCTTGCCTCCGCCAATCCCAATCTCCAACTGAACTACCTCCTGCTCGTCCCGGCTTCCGGCACGACGCGCGCCCCTTACGTCAGCAGCGTGAGCCCGCCGCCCCAAGCCACCTCCGTGCCGCTTCAAAGCAACGTCGAGGCCACGATCGTCAACGGTTCGTCGCCCGTCCCCGTGGGACAGGTGCATCTCAGCCTGCAAGGAGTGGATGTGACCGCCGCAGCCTCCCTCACCGCCACCTCCGGGGGTTGGCAGGTTGCTTACGACCCGCCGGCTGCTTTGACCTTGAACACCGCCTACACCGCAGAGCTCGTCTTCACCGATGGCGCCGGGGTCTCAGCCACCAACCGGTGGACGTTCACGACCCGGCCGTTCGCACCGGTGATCACCGCGGTAACCGAGTCCGGCGGCGATGATTCCGACAACACCCCGGCCCAGTTCACCGGTCAGAGCTTCCAGCACCCGAACCTGGGCGAAATCACCGTGTCCGGTTTCGGGGAAGACGTGCCTGCCTTTCGCGACCGGGTCCATCAGTGGAACGGCCTCACCGCCGCCCTGCCTCTCCCCCGGTACCTGGTGGGAGGCGATTACATCATGGTCCGCAATGACAACCGGGACAACTTCCCGTTCCAGCTCGACGTCACGGTGGCCGAATCGGCGCGCGTCTACCTGCTCATTGACAACCGCCTCTCCGATGGCGACCCCGCCACGCCGCCCGACTTCAGCACGGGGTTGATGACCTGGGTCGCCGAGGAAGGCTACGAACCCGTCCAGACCGGCTGGAACCGCACCGGCGTCATGACCATCCCCGATGAGGTCGGCGTCGACGAAGGCGCCGACGGCACCGGCGCGGGCGCGGGGATCAACAGCTATGCCTCCGTCTTTGTCCGCACCGTGTCAGCCGGGACCTTCTCGCTCTATCAACCGGACAACGCCGGCCGCAACATGTACGGCGTCGTGGTCCGCGCCGTCTCGACGCATCCGTTCGTGCCCACCGTCGCGATCACGAGCCCGGCCCAGGCCGCGACGTTCCCCAATGCCCCGGCCACAGTCCCCATCACGGCCACCGCTGCGGTCCAAGGCGGTGCCATCACCCAGGTCGAGTTCTTCAAGAACACCACCGAGAAGATCGGCGAGGTCACCACTTCGCCCTACACCCTCACGTGGAGCAACGTGATGGCGGGTCGTCATCGGCTGACTGCCAAGGCCACCGCCGCCAACGGGGAAAGTGCCGTCTCCGCTCCGGTGGAGGTGATCGTCGGCTCCGTCATTAGCGTCAACTTCCAGGCCTCAACCGCGGAGGTGCCCACCGGCTACCTGGCCGATTATGGTGACGTCTTCGGCGACCGCGGCAACGGGTACTCCTACGGTTGGGATGCCGACAACACCGCCAACGCGCGCGATCGGAACAACGCCCTCTCGCCGGACGAACGTTGGGATACCTTCAATCACTGGCAGAAGCCCGCCCCGGCCGGACAGCTTTGGGAAATCGAGGTGCCCAATGGACGGTACAGCGTCCATCTGGTCGCCGGCGAGCCCAGCAACTTCGACAGCGTTTACAACGTCCAGGCCGAGGGCGTCACCATCGTGTCCGGCACGCCCACCACCGACATCCGGTGGTTCGAGGGCACGGGCACGGTCATGGTCACCGATGGGCGCCTCTCGATCGGCAATGCCCCTGCCGCCGTCAACAACAAGGTCTGCTACGTGGACGTCGCCGCTCTCCCGGCCGAGGCCACCCAGCCCCTCTTCGCGGCCCCGACACTGAGCGGCGGCAACATCACCCTGACCTGGACCGGCGGTGGCAAACTCCAGGAAGCCGACACCGTCAACGGCCCATGGACCGATGCGGCCGGCAGCCCCTCGGGCACCTACACCGTCCCTGCCACCTCGTCGCTCAAGTTCTTCCGCGCCGTCGTGCCTTGACCTGGGTCTTCGCCCTCCCCGGGTGCACAACCTGGGAAGTTCCTTTGGCCTGGCGGCCTTGCGCCGGGACCATGAACCGTTGAGGAGTGCGAGGCTTCAGCCCGCAGGGACGTCCCTGCGTCGGCTTGGCTTCCTGCGGACCGAAGTCCGCGCTCCGGGGGAGTGGCATGGAGCGAGCCGGCATCCGGCTTTTCGGAGCCAGGCTGGAAAGCCCGCCCTGCGACCAGCACGCAGCGGCGTGGACTCCAGGCGCCTGATCCGCTACCGTCCCCTGAACGCCGCCATGAAAACGCCCCTCGGACTGTTCCTCGGTCTCCTCACCGCCCTTGGCTCCGCGATTGCGCCTGTCGCGTTCGCCGAAACCGCCGGTCCGACTTCCGTGATCGTCCGCGAAGAGGAGCTGGTCCTCCCGACCTACGTCGCGGGCGCTCCCGAACCGAACCCGATGTTCTACTTCGGGCGCGCCTCCCAAGGCGCGGAGGGCCGGGTCTACCCTTACCCGCTGTACGACACGCTGACTGACCGCAAGGAGGACCGCGCCTACCAGGTCGTTTACCTCGAGAACGAGTTCGTCCGCATCGGCATCCTGCCCGAGATCGGCGGGCGCATTTTCGAGGGTTACGACAAGAGCAACGGCTACCATTTCTTTTACCGTCAGCACGTGATCAAGCCCGCGCTCATCGGCCTGATCGGCGCCTGGATCTCCGGAGGCGTGGAATGGAACATCCCCCATCACCACCGGGCGACCACGTTCATCCCGGTCCAACACCGCATCGAGGAACAGCCGGACGGCGGCAAGACCGTCTGGGTGGGCGAACTGGAGCTCCGTCACCGTATGCGCTGGGCCGTCGGCTACACGTTGCATCCCGGCAAGTCCTATCTCGAGGCGAAGCTCCGAATTCTGAACCGCACCCCCGTGGTGAACACGCTGCTCTGCTTTGCGAACGTTGCCGTCAACGTAAACGAGGATTACCAGGTGATCTTCCCGCCGGCCACGCAGTTTGTCACCCATCACCACAAACGCGAGTTCACCACCTGGCCCATCGCCACCACGCGCTACGGCGGCTACGACTTCAGCCCGGGCACGGATGTGAGCTGGTTCAAGAACCACGTCGCCGCCAATTCGATGTTCGCGTGGAATTACGAGGACGATTTCCTCGCCGGCTACGACCATGGCAAGGCCGCCGGGCTCCTCAGCGTCGCCGACCACCACATCGTCCCGGGCAAGAAGCTCTGGACCTGGGGCAACGGGCCGCGCGGTCGCATGTGGGACAAGATCCTCACCGACGCCGATGGCCCCTATATCGAGCTCATGGTAGGCGCCTATTCCGACAACCAACCGGACTACAGCTGGCTGCAACCGGGCGAGGTGAAGTCGTTCTCGATTTACTGGTATCCCTTCCGGGATCTGGGCGGCGTGAAGAACGCGACCGTGGATGCGGCCGTGAACCTGGAGATCACCAACGGCGTCGCGAAAGTCAGCTTCTGCACCACCGCAAAGCACCCCGCCGCCACGATTCGCCTCGAGCAGGATGGACAGACTCAACCTCTGCTCCTGGAGCAGCTAGCGATCGGCCCGGCGCAGCCGTTCCGCAAAGACCTCGAACTGCCGCCCGACACCGACCCACACAGTCTCCGGGCCTCGCTGCGGGTGGGCGAGCGCGAACTGGTCGCCTACCGGCCGGTGCGGCTCGAATCCAAGCCCATGCCCGAGACCGTGAAGCCGTTGCCCGAGCCGAAGGACATCGCCTCGATCGAGGAGCTCTATTTCGCCGGTCTGCGGGTGGAACAGTTCCACAATCCCACCCTCGATCCCGAGCCGTTCTGGGAAGAGGCGCTCCGCCGCGATCCTGGCGACGTTCGCGTGAACACCGCTCTGGCCATCCGGTGCCTCAAGGCTGCGCAGTATGCCCGGGCAGAAGCGTTGCTGCGGCAGGCTCTCAAGCGGCTCGGCGACCGGTACACCACACCGAAGGATGCCGAGCCGGTTTACTACCTCGCGGTCACGCTGAAGGCCCAAGGCCGCCGGGACGAGGCGTTCACCGAGTTCTATCGCGCCACCTGGTCGGCGGCATGGCGCGCCCCCGCCTGCTTGGGATTGGCCGAAATCGCCACCAGCCGTGGCGACCTCCAGCCAGCCTTGGAATACGTCGATCGCGCGCTCGAGGCCAACGCCCTTGACCTCCGTTCGCGCAATCTCCGCGCGGCGTTGCTGCGCCGACTGGGCCGGCCTACACAGGCGCTTGAACAACTGGCCTCCACCGAAAACACCTCGGACCCCCTCGACGTACGGTTGCTGGCCGAGCGTTGGCTGACCACGCATCGTCCCGCCGATGCCGAGGCCCTGACCCGCGTCATGCTGCGCCATCCCGCCACCGCCTGTGAAACGGCTGCCGAATACCTCGCGGACGGATTGTGGGGAGACGGTTACACCGTCCTGCTCGAGTTGACCGCCCGGGCGCAGGGCCACGCCACCCTCTCCCCCATGGTCGAGTACTACCTCGCGTACTTCGCGGACCAGCTCGGCCTTGCGGAAGCCGCAGCCCGCCACCGCGATTGCGCGGCCCAACGCTCCCCGGCCTACGTCTTCCCCTTCGAGGCCGAGGCCATTCCCGTCCTGAGGGCAGCGATGGCGGCGAACCCGCAGGATGCCCGCGCCCCTTACTTCCTCGGGAATCTCCTGTTCGACTGGCAACCCGAGGAGGCGGTGAAGCTCTGGGAACGTTCCGCCGGCCTGGACCCCGGCTTCGCCATCGTTCACCGCAATCTCGCCATCGCCTACTCGCACCAGAAGGCGGGCAATGCCCTGGACAAGGCGATCGCCAGCCTCGAACGTGCCGTCGCCGTGCCTGATCCCTTCCCGCTGCACTTCCTCGAACTCGACCAGCTCTACGCCGCCGCGGGCATCTCGCCGTCCCGCCGTCTCGCCATGCTCGAGGGGCATGCCGACGCCGTTGCCCGCCGTGATGACGCCCAAGCCCGCGCCATCACGCTCAAGATCTTCGCCGGGAAATACGACGAGGCCATTCCGCTCATGACCGGCCGCCGCTTCGAAGTCTGGGAAGGCGCCTCCCTCAGCGTGGCCGACCAGTGGACCGATGCCCACCTCCTGCGGGGCCGGCAAAAACTCGCCTCGAACCAGGCGCAGGATGCGCTTGCGGACTTCCAGACCGCGTCAACCATTCCGGACAACCTGCCTTCCGAGGAACGCGGAGCGTCCGGACGCAGCGCCGAAGTGCAGTGGCACCTCGCCGCCGCCCACACCGCGCTGGGTCAGGAAAGCCAGGCCCAGGCTGAGCTCGAGAAAGCGGCTCGATCCCGCGCCGCGGGGGTCCAGAAGTTCTACCAGGGGCTCGCGCTCCGGAAGCTCGGTCGCGAGGAGGAAGCCCGAACGCGCTTCAAGGACATGGTCACGGAAGGGGAACGCCGCGCCAGCGAGAGCGGCGCGATCGACTTCTTCGCCTCCTTCGGCGAACAGCAGTCGCAACGCAATCGTCTTGCCGACGCCCAGTGTCTTTCCGGGCTGGGCCATTTAGGGCTGGGCGAAGCCGAAGCGGCGAAAGCGGCGTTTGGCCGCGCCGTGGAAACCAGTCCCGATCACCTCCGGGCCGCTCGCGCGCTGGAGGAACTGCGGTCAGGAACCGGAGGCTGGTGACCCGTTCCCTCGCAACAGCCGCGCCGACCTGCATGGCCTTCATTCCCGATCAACGTCGTCGCTGGTTCGGGCTTTTTTACCTGATCGCCTCGGCCGGGATGCTGATCTGGGGCCTGACGTTGCTGCGACACATCCTGCGGGGCTGGCTTTTCATCGCCTTTTGGTTCGCCTGCTTCCTCTGCGCCGTGTTGGCCCTGGTCATGGCGTGGCTTGACCTGCGCGCCATCCGCCGCCATGTGCGCTGCGAACAGCGTGAACTGCTGAACCAGGCCCTCGACCGTATTGCCCGCGAAGCCGAAAAGTCCCGGCCCGCAACGGAGCCAAAGCCGCCTCCGGCGCCGCCCCCTGCTCATGAACCCTGAGTTCTACGACACGCACGCGCACCTGGATTACCCCGACTTCGCCGCCGACTTCGAGGCCGTCCTTGCACGGGCCGCCGCCGCCGGCATCACCCGGCTGATTTGCATCGGCACGGATGACTCCAGCAGCCGTCGCGCCGTCGCCCTCGCCGAACGGCACCCCTCGATCTTCGCCGTGGTCGGCTGGCACCCGTCCGACGCCATGCAGGCTCCTCCCGACGTGCGGCCTTTGCTGCGCGAGCTCGCGCCCCACCCCAAGGTGGTCGCCCTCGGTGAAACCGGGCTCGACTACTACCGCCTCCCGGGCCGCAAGCCGGGGGGCAACCCCGCCGAGGACGCACCGATCAAGGCCCGCCAAGCCGAGCTCTTCCGTCAGCACCTCGAGGTGGCAGGCGAATGCGGTCTGAACTGCGTGATCCACCAGCGCGTCGCCCTCGAGGACACCTTGCGCCTCCTCGAACCGTTCGCCGATCGGGTCCGCGGCCAGTTCCATTGCTACGCCGACGATGAGGCGGCGCTGCGTCGGATTCTGGAGCTCGGCAGCATCGTCAGCTACACGGGGATCCTCACCTTCAAGAACGGCGCCAACATCCGGGAGGCCCTCGCCGCCACGCCGCTGGACCGGTTCATGCTCGAGACGGACTGCCCGTTTCTGGCGCCGGTCCCGTATCGCGGCAAGCGTTGCGAGCCGGCTTACGTGCGGGAGATCGCTCTCACGGCCGCAGAGGTGAAGGGCATCACCATGGAAGCCCTGAGCACCACCACCTGCGCCACCGCACGGTGCTTCTTCCCGAAGCTCGCGTGAAGTGGTGGTGTCCGGCCCGCCGGAGCCGCGCCGCGCTGCCGTTACGCCCGCTCTTCCAGGGGCACGTAATGCTGCAGGGTGGGCCCGGTGTAGATCTGGCGCGGCCGGTAGATGCGGCTCTTGGAATCGTCCATCACTTCCTTGAAGTTCGCGATCCAGCCCGGCATGCGGCCGATGGCGAAAATCACGGTGAACATCTCCACCGGGATGTTGAGGGCGCGCATGATGATCCCGCTGTAGAAGTCGACGTTGGGGTACAGCTTGCGCGAGACGAAATAGTCCTCCTTGAGCGCCGCTTCCTCGAGCTTCTTGGCAATGTCCAGGAGCGGGTCGGAGATGTTGAGCGTGGTGAGCAACTTGTCGCAGGCCGCCTTGATGATCTTGGCCCGGGGATCGTAGTTCTTGTACACGCGATGCCCGAAGCCCATGAGCTTCTGGCCGCTGTTCTTGTCCTTGGCGGCGGCGATGAACTTCGACCCGTCGTCACCCGCGTCGTGGATCTCCTGGAGCATCTCGATGACGGCCTGGTTCGCGCCGCCATGGAGCGGACCCCAGAGGGCGCACACGCCCGCCGCCGCGCACGCAAACAGGTTCGCCTTGCTGGAAGCCACCATGCGGACCGTCGCGGTCGAGCAGTTCTGCTCGTGGTCGGCGTGAAGCACGAAGATCAGGTCGAGGGCCTTGACCACCTCGGGCTTGAGCTCGAAGTCCTGGTAGGGCTCCGAGAACATCATGTGCAGGAAGTTCGCCGTGTATTTGTACGCCCGCTTCGGGTAAATGATGGGCAGCCCGCGCGACTTGCGATACGAGAACGCGGCGATGGTCCGCACCTGCGCCAGGAGCCGGGCGGCGTGAATGTCGAACCGGTCGCGGTTCGCCGGCCCCATGAGCCCCGGATAGAAGCAGCTGCTCGCATTGATCATCGCCGAGAGCATGGCCATCGGGTGCGCCATCGAGGAAAAGCCCTCGAAGTGGTACTTCATGTCCTCGTGCAGGTTCTGGTTCTCCGTCAGGAGATCCGAGAACTGCCGCAGGTCGGTCCGGGACGGCAGGTGCCCGTAGATCAGGAGATAAGCAGTCTCGACGAACGTCGATTTCTCGGCCAGTTCTTCGATGGGAATGCCGCGATAGCGCAGGATCCCTTTTTCTCCATCGATGAAGGTGATCTTGCTCTGGCACGACCCGGTATTGCCGTAACCGTCATCCAGGGTGATGTACCCGGTCGTATCGCGCAGCGCGCTGATACCAACCGCCTTTTCGCCTTCGCTGCCCGTGAACACGGGCAACGAGTAACTCTTGCCGTCCAGCGCCAGGGTTGCGGTTTCGCTCATGGTTCCGTGATGTCTCGATGCTTCGTCGCCATTCCGATTCGGGCGCAGTGTGTCGCCAGAATGGGCCGGTGGCAAGGCCGCACCCCCGGATGGCGCAAAGATTTGCGTTTTGAGTTGAATAGCGCCAGCCTCACCCAATCTAACGGATTGAACGTTTGAACGCATGAACATGAACAACTGGCTCAAGAACGCCACCCCCACCGCCCTGCTCGCGGTTGCCGCCGCGGCCTTCGCCGGAAGCTCGGCCCTGGCGCAGGACCTCGAACCCCTCCCCCTGAAGCTCCCCATCCCGGCCTTCATGGGAACACCCACGGACATCCCGCTCGGCGATCACATCGAGAAGCCGTCCGACAAGCCGCGTCCGCCCTTCATGGCGCCCAAGGGACTGCAGAACCTGGCCGCCAAGAAGAAGGTCACCAGCAGTGACAAGTCTCCCATCACGGGAGCGCTCGAACTGGTCACCGATGGCGACAAGGAATCCAACGACAACAGCTTCGTCGAACTGCACCGCCGCACCCAGTGGATCCAGATTGACCTCGAGCAGAAGTCCAAGATTTTCGCGGTCCTCCTCTGGCACGCTCACAACACGTTCCAGGTCTACCAGGACGTGGTGGTCCAGGTGGCCGATGACCCGGATTTCACGCAGAACGTGAAGACCGTCTACAACAACGATTACGACAACAGCTCCGGTCTCGGCGTCGGCACTGACAAGGAGTATTTCGAGACCTACGAAGGCCGTCTCATCGACGCCAAGGGCGTCGAAGGCCGCTACCTCCGCGCGTACAGCAAGGGGAGCACTTATAGCGCCCTGAACCGCTACACCGAAGTCGAGGTCTGGGGCAAACCCCTCTGAGCCGCCTCCGGCGCCCCACGCTCCCGGGGCAAGATGATCTTGCGCGCTCAGGGCGAGGCGACCGGCAACGGAGCCTCGCCCTGGGTCTTTGCGTGTATGTAGGGCAGGCCTTCCGGCCTGCCGGTTCCCCCGGCTTTCATGCCGGGAGAATCCTGCCGCAGTGACCGGCCGGCCGGAGCCGGGCCCACCACCTCTCTCCGTGTCTTGGGGCCTCCGTGAGAACCACCCGACCGCAAAGCTCAGCGCAGCCGCGCCCAAGCGGCACCAGCGGTGCCAGCGGTGTTTCACCCTCGATCCAGCATCCGCCCTCAATTAGCGTCTCCGCCATGCGTCCCTTGATCCAGCTCCACTCCGACGACTCCACGCCCACTCACCGCCTCCTTCCCGCGGGTGCATTGGCCGTCCTGGCTCTGGCCGTCGTCACGCTGTTGGGTACCTTGGGTGTATCGGCGGTCCGTGCCGGCGAACCGTCGGCACCCGCCCCGAAGTCATCTGGTCCCTACGCCTTCGACCACACCATCTCCCGCACGGTTCTCGAACGCTATCTCTCGCGGGCGATCACGATGGAGGGTTTGCTGAATGCACGCGGCGACCTGGACGACAACATCCGCATGCTGAAAACGATCGGGGCCAAGTTTATCGGCCGGAGTCTTTGCCTGTGGGGCGGGGAGGCGAACCTGATGTCGAACCTCGAACGCGCCAGGCAACAGCTCCCGCGGGTCCACGCCGCCGACCCCGACATGGTTCTTCAATCGTGCATCTTCGAAATCGTGACCACGCAGGTGGAGCAGGTGCCTGTGCCGGCGTGGGCGTTCGCGGCTTTCGGACGGGCCGCCGAGCCACGGAACTTCCGCTACGCCGACATGATCTACCCGGACGGCAAGTTCAAGGACCACTGGCGCGCGGGGCAATCCGTGCCGGACGTCAGCCGTTCGGAGACGAAGCTGTGGTTCTACTTTCTGGGCGCGTCGTTCGTGGACGTGGGCTGTGAGGCGATTCACCTCGGCCAGACCGAGCTGATGAACCACAACGACCGCAAGCTCGATCATTATGCTGAAGTGCTCGAAATGATTCGCGCCCACGCCGCCCTGAAGGCACGGCGGCACATGGTGCTGCTGGATTCCCATGTGCCGAGTGGTGGCCTGTTGCGGGACGGCAAGCTCCTGATGGACTTCCACTCGTTCCCGCTCCGCATCAAGGAAGTCCCGGACAAGCCGCAGGAGGCCATCCTCGAACTGGGCTTCTCGGACGGTATTTACCTTCGGAGCAAAGGCGGACGGACGTTCAGCGGTTGGGATTGCGAGCACCTGCCTTACCTGGTCGAGATCGACAACTGGGGGGTCAGCAGCCGACCCGGTGAGCCGAACGCGGGCAGCATCTGGATCTGGGGCTATGACGAGATCACCTGGTTCGCCCACCAAACCCCCGCGTATCGGGCGCAGTGGCTGCGCTACGCCTGGGACTGGGTCCGTCGGACGGACGCGAATGGCTACTTGCAGATGCCGGGCAGTCGAACGCTGGTGTCGCCCCGGGATCGGAAGCGGTGGTATTACGCGAACGACCCTGGCGTCGCGGTTCCGGAGGGCTTTGGCGATGAAGGCGCCATCCGCGCGGTGTGGGAAGCGGATGCTGCGGCCGCTGCGGCCCGATGAGGTTCACGCGCCCGAGGATTGGCGGTGAGACGGCCGCCTGTCAGACTCACGCCCACGAAAATGCGCATGGCCATGCTTGATTGCCGACGTGGAATCCCAGGTAGGGCGCACAGTCCTCGGCGCGCCGGAGGCGGCGGGCAGCGGAGTGCCCGCCCTGCCTGGATGATGCTAGGACCCTGGCTGGGTATCGGCCTCGCCCTTCTGAGCGCAACGGCGCGCGGCGAGATTCGCGTGCTGACGGAGCGTGCTCCCGACGGCGCCGAGTTCGCATTTCAAGGCGTGCCTCCGCCCGCCCGGGACGACGCGGCGTCCACCGCGGAATTCAAGCTGATCGATGGGGAACCGGACCGCAACGGCGGAAGCCTCGACGTGCTGCACGACGGTCTGGTTCCTACCGAAGAGGACCAACCGCGGCGGAACTTCTTCTTTCAGGCTGGCACCAAGGGTGGCCGGATCCGGATCGACTTGGGCAGCATACGTTCCGTCAAGCAGGTCAACACCTACTCCTGGCACGGCGGGACGCGGGGACCGCAAGTGTACCGGCTCTTCGCCGCGGATGGCGAAGGCGCGGGTTTCAACGCCGAACTGTCGACCGGAACCGACCCGGCAACCGTGGGATGGAAGTTCGTCGCGCGGGCCGATACGCGGCCTTCATCGGGTGAACCCGGAGGGCAGTATGGCGTGACGATCGGCGACCCGGATGCAGCGCAAATCGGCCGATACCGGTACCTGCTCTTCGAAATCGAACGTACCGAGGCCGAGGATGCGTTCGGGAACACGTTCTACAGCGAGATCGACGTGGTTGACGCCGACGCACCGACACCCACGCCGGTTGCCCTCGCCCGGACCCGGGAGCGAATCGTCCGGTCTTTCGAAGCGGGGGACGGTCGCTATCGCTTCACCCTGGAGATGACGGCGGCTCCGGACCTCGTGGACTGGGCCGAAGCCAGGCTCCGGCCGGTCGTTCAGACCTGGTATCCGAAGCTGGTGGCGATGCTGCCCAGTGACGGATTTGAAGCGTCAACGAACCTGACCTTGCGGTTTCGAGATGACATGGGCGGTACCCCGGCTTCCGCGAGCGGCAATCGTCTGAACTTGAACAGCGGCTGGTTTCGGAAGGAACTGGACCGCGAGGCGCTCGGCGCCGTGGTTCACGAATTGGTGCATGTCGTCCAGGACTACGGCCGGGCTCGCCGCATGAATCCTGCGGCCACCCGGACCCCGGGCTGGGTGGTGGAGGGAATCGCGGACTACATCCGTTGGTTTCTTTACGAGCCGGAGAGTCGGGGCGCGGAGATCACTCCATCGAGAGCGTCGCGAGCGCGTTACGACGCGAGCTACCGGGTGACGGCGAATTTCATGGACTGGGTCGCCCGCAAGTACGACGCGCAACTCGTGCGCAAGCTCAATGCCGCCGCTCGCGAAGGACGATACGCCGAGTCGCTGTGGCAGGAATGGACCGGGAGACCGCTGCCGGAGTTGGGAAGCGAATGGCGCGAGGCGCTCGGGGCTCCCCAGCCGTGACTCGCCCTCGCGCCCGTAGCCTGCCGCGCCGTCGTCTTCAGCCCAGCCTCACTTCAGTTGGTCGAGCGTGAGAATGGCGGCGAGCGTGGCCTGCACCGTCAACGCGGCGTTGGCAAGGTCGCAGCGCTCGGGGATGTCCCCGGCGACGTGGTAATTCGGATCGGCGTATGGCCATGATCCGATGCTGACCACCGCGGCGCCGAATCCGGCGCGGACAAAGGAGCCGTCATCGTCTCCCGGGCTTGGACGCCGGACACTCCGTTGCTCGAGGCCAAGGGCGAAGCGTTCGTTGACCGCTTCCATCAACCACGCCAGACGTTCGCCGGCGGGCTCCGTGTATGCCGTGACGTTGGCTTTGCGGCCGGCGGCGGTGTCTTCCGCGGATTTCGCCCCGATGCTGTCGAGATTGAAGATGGCCACCAGTTGATCTCCCCGGGCCTTGGCGTTCTGGGCTGCCGTCACGCTCGTCCAGGGCGTGTGTTCCTCGTTGCAGAACAGGAACCGGACCGTCCGTTCGCAAGGGTGGGCGGACAACACGCACGCCAGTTCGAGGACAGCCACGGTGCCGATCGCGTTGTCGTTTGCGCCCGGTGAATCCACCCAACTCTGCGAGTCCTTGTGAGCCAGAACAAGCACGATCTCCCCGGGGCGCGAGCGACCCTTTCGTTCGGCGTAGAGGTTGTAGGCGGTGTACCAGGGATCGTCGGGCTGCGGCGGCGAGTACTGATGTTGAACGGGCTTGCGCGTATCACAGCGGTACGCCTGGACCCGGACGGGTTCACGCTCGACCCGGTATCCCCACGCTTCGAGCCGGGCGGCGAGGAAATCGTCGGCTTCGTGAAGCGTGCTCTTGTCGTGACCGGGCAGCGTGGAGTTCAGCTTCCGAAAGGGGAGCGGGTCCTTGGCCAGGTAAAACAGGTGGTTCGACACTTGCCGCGGGCTGACCTTGGCCAGCAGTTGCGTGATGTTCGTCCCGCCGGGTGTGCTCTCCCAGACGCGCAGCCACGCGGGATCCGGGGCGCGTCGGACCGGTTCGGCGCTGTACGCCAGGTGCGTCATCAGCATCAAGCTGAACTGCAGCGTGGCGAGGAGAGCTCCTGGCGGGAGCGACCGATCGAGTCTCGGTGAGAACGAGCCTTTCATGATCGTTGGTGTGGACGGCACGCATGTAACCACGCGCCCGTGGGAATGCACGCCGGAACGAACGACGGAGGGCTGAAAATCGGCGCGGCGTTGAGGCCGTGCGGCCTCAACCATCCCAGCGACGGGAGTCTGGTTCCTTGTCCTCCGTGCGTCCGCCGCCGCCATTATCTGTTGGAAGCCCGCTTTGGCCTTCGCCTCAGCGGCGACGCGGAATTGCTGGGACAAGTCGCCGCCGCGCTTCGCAATCCGCGCTGGGGCATCTGGCTCGGGCGCAAATCCTGCCCGCCCGCCGCGCCGGTTCATCTGGGCGGTCCGTTCACCACCGGGGCCGACTGTTGGCAGGCCCTGCTGCGCGCCGCCGGATCGCCCGCCGACGCGAAGGAAGACAGCTTCCCCACCGTTGCCGAAGCCGCCGAGTTCGCCGATGGCACGGACACGTTCAACGACCAGCCGTTGAGCTTCGGCACGGTGGATTCCAGCGGCGTGGAAGGCCGCCAATTCGCCCCACGCCGGGTGAGGATCACCCCCAAGTCCCCGGTTGTTCCGCCGACAACTTCAACTTACACTTCAACACCATGAAGACCGTGACCATGCTGGAGTTCCGCCAGGACGCCGCGGGTGTGCTGCGCCGCGTTGCCAAAGGCGAGCGCTTCGTGCTCTCCCACCGCGGCAAACCCGCCGCCCGGCTGGAACCCTTGACCCCTACTCCCTCGGCCGACGCCGCCAGCGATCCTTTCCTCGGCATCGGCCGACGCGCCCAACCCAGCCCCAAAGGCAAAACCAAGCACTCGGACATCGACTCCATCCTCTATGGCCGCCGTTGATGTCTTCAGCTTCGCCGCGATGCGCGAGTTGCTGATCCGCGACGCCTTCACCACCGACCATCACTTCAAGCAGGCCGGCTTTGTCCCGCTGTTGAGAACCTGAGGCTGCATCCCCAATCCTCCATGCCCCTCTTCGAACGCCCACCCCTCGAAACCCTGGCCCCCGCCCGGGACCGGTGGACGCCGCTGTACCTCGAACACGGGCGGCTCGAGGTGGATGATTCCAGCGTGAAGTGGATCGGCGCCGACGGGCTGCTGTGCCGCCTCCCGGTGGCCACGGTCTCCGCATGGAAGGACTTCGCGTCCGGGCCCTGTACGCCCAACTGGGGCTCCAGCACGGGGTCACCTGGAAGGGCCGCAACTACGACCGCCAGAACCCGAAAACAACCCCTTCTGATCCGGCGAAAACCCTCGCCAACGGCACGGTAAGTCCTTCCAATTCCAAGGTTCTCCCCACCCGCGTGGGGATGGTCCGATCCTGATCCGGTGATTCTCGCGGAGCGCCGGGGGTTCGAGCATGGCCGTGACCCACGCGCCGGTAATGAAGTCGGGGATGGTGCCAAGGCAGGCAACGAGCCCGTCAGATCACTTCGCGATACACGTCCGGGTGCGGGCGGGAGATCATCACCGCGTTCACCAGGACGCCGGCATCCGCGATGATGCGGCGTCCGGCCGCGAGCGAGCTCTGAACCGACCCGACATCGCCGGTCATGGTGCAAAAGGCCTTTCCGCCCAGGGCCATGGCCAGCCGGACCTCGAGCAACTGCACCGGGGCGGCCTTGGCGGCCGCGTCGGCGGCCTGAATGAGGGTGGCGACGTTGAACGATTCGAGGATTCCCAAGGCGCCGTTGGGTTCCGGGGTCTGGGTGCGTCCCAGCGCCGTGAACACGTCGCCATGCACATTCGCGATCACGAACGAGTCGATCAGACATCCGTTTGCCACCTCCGCGCCGGCTTCAACGGCGCTCTGGACCGCCGCGGTGTCGCCGCCGATCAGGACCATGTACTTGCCGGAACAGATCGAGCGGGACAGCAGGAGCCGGACATTGCCCGCCTTCAGCATGGTATCGGCGACCTCGAAGCCGCTGGCGACACTGGAGAGCTCGATCAAGCCGATGGATTTCTCGCTCATGACTGCCTTTCCAAAACGATGCGATCGGACACGGAGAGGATCTTGCCGGCGAAGGGCGCGTGAATGGGGGCGCCGAGAGCCTTGTCGGGGATCTGTCCCAAGGCCTGCCCCGCCTGGACGACGTCGCCGGGCTTCACCAGGGGCAGGTTCGCGGCGCCGGCATTTTGCTTCAAGGGGAGCACGACGCGGGAGGGCTGCCACTCGAGCGGTTGCCACGGCGCGGCGTGGTCGTATTGCTGGACGTGGAGCTTTCGCGTGAGGGTCTTGATGGGCACGCGGCGGCCGTCATGCATTCCGTGCGGTTTCACCTTCGCGGGTCCGGACCACTTGAGATTGGCCTTGCGCATCTCGGCCTTGGACTGGTCGCAGGCTTCCTTGGGATAAAGCTCCTCGGGGCACGCGTAGAGCGTGCACAGGCCGCAGGAGCAACAGAGCGCGGCCCACTGGTTCCAGTACTCCTTGCCCGTGGCGGTGAAGGCCAGGCTGCGCATCACCTGGTGCGGTTCCACCGCGTAACCCAGCAGAAAGCGCGGGCAGTACTCGGTGCAATAGCGACACTGGTCACAGGCTGACTTGCCGATGGCGTTCTGCGCCGTGGCCGGCTTCAGCTTGCGCTCCATGACGTGATGATCCTGCGGCAAGACGACCACACCCGTCGCGGTCTTCGTGATCGGGGAGTCCAGATTCCGGGTGGTCTCGCCCATCATCAATCCGCCGAGGCAAAGCACCGGTTGCTCGGTCGCAAAACCGCCGGTCGCCTCGATGACTTCGCGGAAGCTGGTGCCGACGGGAACCGTGACCGTCGTCGGGTTGTTCACGGCGCCCGCGAGCGTCACCGTCTTCTGGGTCACGGGACGGCCCTCGTCGGCCGCGGCGATGTTGACGAAGGTTTCGACGTTGCAGACGACGACTCCGACGTTGATCGGAATGCCCGCGGGAGGAATGAGGCGTCCGGTCACGTTGTACACGAGATCGTACTCGTCCCCGGCGGGGTAATAGTCTCCCAAAAGTTGGACCCTCACCCGTGAGCCTTTCACCGCTTCCTGGCAGGCCTCGACCGCATGCTTCTTCTTGGCCTTAATCCCGACCACGGCATTCGCGGCACCCACAGCGTCCATGGCGAGTTCCATGCCCCGGACCAGGGCGCGGGCGTGGTGCTCCATGACCGCGGCGTCCTTGTGGAGGAGGGGTTCGCACTCGGCGCCATTCGCGATGATGGTGTCGGCTTTGGCCGAGAGCTTCACATGCGTGGGGAAGCCCCCGCCGCCAGCGCCCACCACCCCGGCCATTCTGACTTTGTCCGCGAGCGTCATCACTGGCGCCGAAGGTAGTGGCGCGCGTCGAAATCACAATGCGAATTCGGGGCGGCGGCTGCCAGGGCGCGGCTCACCTCCCGGCACGGCGGGTTCCGAGGCGGCACGCACCGGGAGTGAGGGCCTGGACATCGGCCGCGGCGAAGGCCGAGACTTGGGCCGTCGCCAAGACCGCAGCGGGCATTGAGCGCGTGGTCGATACCCTCGGGGGGAAGGCAGCCCGGACTCGAGCCACGCGATCCGTGTTCGAGCCTGCGCCCAGGAACGCCGGGACCTTCACGGCTCCCCTTCCGGCGGGCCGGGCGAGCGCTGGTCCACCACCGCAGGATCGGCGGCACGGATCATCTCCAGGACGGCTCGAGGATCGTCGAGTTCACGGAGACGTCCGGCGATGAATTCGCTTTGCATCAGGCCGTTGAGGCGCGCCAGCAGGCGCACCTGCAAATGCGGACTGGCGAGGGGCGTCAGCACCAGGAAGATGAGGTGGATGGCTTCGTGGGTCCCGGGAACGGGGATGCCTGTCTTTGATTGCGCGAAGACCAGCAGCGGGCGGTCAAGCTCTTCGAAGCGCGCATGCGGAATGGCCAGGCCCCGGCCCAAGTAACTACCGAGCACGGCTTCCCGTTGCAGGACGGACCCCCGGATCTGTTCGGGAGGCAGACGCAGCTCCGCACGAGGGACGCGGGAGAGCACTTGATCGATGGCCTCCGACAGGCTGGGGGCGCTCACGTCCAGCACGATTCTGGCGACGTTCAGGGTGTCGGCGAGGAACAGCGGCAACTCCCGGGCGAATTCATCCTCCACCGAGCCAAGGATCTGCTCGACCAGGTCCTCCATCGTGATGAAGCCAGTCCACTGGCCTCGCGGATCCAGGACAATCGCGACCCGGCACTGGTGCCGCTGGAGGTCGGCGAGCAGCGTCTCAAGCGGGACCTGCGCCGTAGTTCTGAGATAGGGCCGCAGGATGGGGCGGAGGTCAGGCGCCACCTGCTTGTTCAATTCGTGATGCAGGATGTCTTTCACGTGGAGAATGCCCAGGGGCAGGGGATGATTCCGGTCCAATACCGGGAATCGCGAGTGTTTCGACTGGCGGATGATCTTGAGGTTATCCGGCCATGGCGTGTCGAGGCGCAGAACCCGGGTGGCCCGCGGGGGCTTCATGGCGTCGGCCACCTTCAGTTGCCGGAGGTCGAAGATGTTCTCCATGAGCAGCATCCGCAGAAAGGAAAACGTGCCGCCAGTCTGTGCCCGCGCCAGGATTATCCGGATTTCATCCTCGGTGTGCGCCGGCTCCTGCGCCGTTCCGCCAAGGCCAAAGAGACGAAGAACCGCGTTGGAGGTTAGGTTGAGGACCCAGAGCGGCCCGAAAAAGACGAAGTGACAAACCCGCAATGGCAGGGCGATCCACAGGCCGCTGGCCTCGGGGCGGCGAATCGCGATCGATTTGGGCACCAATTCGCCGATCACGATATGCAGGAAGGCGACCAAGACGTACGCGACGGACACGGCGGTGGCTTGTACCAAGGCGGGGGAGGCCAGGCCCAAAGCCGCGAGCGGTGGCTCGAGCAGGATCTGGAACGCGGGTTTGGCGGCGAACCCAAGTCCGATGCTGGCGAGGGTAATGCCGACCTGACACACGGACAGATACTCGTCGAGGTGCTGCTGGATGTTGTGAAGCACTCGGGCGCGAGCGACACCGCGATCGGCCAGTTCCTTCACGCGTGTGGGGCGCACCTTGACGCTCGCAAACTCCGCGAGCACGAAGAAGGCGTTCAGGAGCAACAGCAGCAGGGCGATCAGCAACAAGACGACAAGCATCGGGGTATCCTTCGGTCGCTCAACCCGGAGGGCGGGTTGTGGACTGCGTCGCGCGTGGAGGGTTGCTGTAACGCATCCGGCGTGGCCTGTCGCAGGGCGGGGAACCGCGCCGCCGGCTTCGGGCGTGCAGGCGGGCACTTATGGCTATGCCTGACGCCCGAGAGCGGTTGGCCATGTCCGCCCAGAACACTCACCGTCCGAAACATTCCAGCGGGCGGCTTCGCGAGGGACAATCAAGCGAACGGGGAACCGGTCGCAGACGGCCTGTACGGTGGCTTTAGGCCGGCACACGCGCTCGCCGATCCAGGCATTCGTGACCGGGAGCCTAGCAGTGCCGCGGAGTTCAATGTCCGGTCGGCACTTCTTCGTGGGAATCCAGGCCCGGCGGCGCGGTCGCCGCGGAATCCGGCAGCTTCTCCAGGAACTTCTGCACCGCGTCCCGACGCCGTTTGAGCATGTCCCTGAACTTCAGGGAATCGGTATGAGCGATCTCATGGTCGAGGGCGATGAGACGCTGCTTCACCTCCTCCTTGAGATCCTGTCCCTCCTCGGTTGTAAGCGTTAATGCAATCATGAGCATATACTCGGTTGACCGATGCCTCGAACACGGTGCAGCCACGTTGGGCCCGCGAACCGCGCCTCCGCCGGGAATGGCCGATGCCTCGCATGGGGGTTCCGCCGGCCGGCGGTCTGTGGCAGTCCCCACCCGCCCATGCCTATACTTTGCCCAGCAAAACGAGGAGGACCACAACGACCAGGGCCAGGCCCAGTCCGCCGGTCGGCCCATAACCCCAGTTCCGGCTGTGCGACCAGGTTGGTAACGCGCCGAGCAACATCAGAATGAGAAAAACAACAAGCACGGTTGCCAACATAGGTGTCCTTTCAAAGTCTGCATGAGTTCAGCCGACCCGCCGGCAGCGGTCGGGCACTGTCTGACCATCCATAGGGATGAGTCGGCCGCGCTTCATGGCATTTGAATGAATAGAACCGATCGAGTGCGTCGACGCCATGGGGTCTTCACCCCAACCGGGGGTAGTCACCAAGTGGTGTAGCCCCTGGTCCTGGAATGTCAGGGAAAGCCGGCTCACACCGTCAGAGGTCGGACAGGACCCGGGCGAATCGGCGGCCCGCTGGGTCGCGCGGATGGTCAGGGCGGATTCGCGGTTGATGGCCACTGAAAGCACGGTCGACCCGGAGGTCTTGGTGATCTCGAACGGCTCGCCCGTCAGATAGGATTCATCCATCCGTCTGGCCAGCGAGGCGAGCACCGAAGAGGCGCTGCGCAAGGCGTAGATCTCCAGCGCTTCACCTCCCGCCAGCATCAAGACGATGATGGAGCCCGCCAGAAACTCGCCCAGGAGCACCGCGGTGAGGATGGAGATCCCTCCCAGCAGATCGGAACCGAACTCGCCCTTCAGCAGCTTGCGAAGCAGTTGGTAGAGCAGAGGAATCCCTCCCAACCCGAGCGCGGCCAGCAGGGGCAGACGGGACGTCTCCGGGCTCGTTCGAACCATGAAACGCAGCGTCATATGCAGGAGAATCGCCAAAGCTGCGCCCCCGGCGATTCCCGTGATCCTGTGACGCCAGACCCGGGTGACTGCTTCACGGAGCCAACCGCGCGGAAGCTGATGCTTCCGTTGCGGCTCCCGCGACTTCTGGAGCGGGTCAGCGATCTCCATCAGTGAGTGATGACATCCCGAACACCCGTCCAAAGCGCGGACCAGACGAACTCCTGGAACGTGTCCTCCGGTCTCCTCAGGTAGTCCACCTGCCCCTCCTTCATTGTCCCCGAGGCGTCCGGGCCATTGGCATTCCGCACTTTCAGAACGTTCGCCAGAAAGGAGCTGAGGCGATTGCCCAGCCCTGCTTCCGTGCCGGTCTGGTCGTCGAGGACGGCGATCCCCAGATCCTGGTAGCTCGCCCGCACCTGGCCGCGCGCCTGACCGCCGGCCACGTCGATCTCAAAGGAGGCGGCGTGCGCACTGCCCGACTTGATCCGGACGTGTTCGGCGGTCTCAAGGAACGCATCCAGGCGGATCAGGTCCATGGCGGTGAGAGAACCGGAATAGTGGCGCGCGAAGTCAGGTGGCGCGACGGGAATCACCATCAGCACCTTCAAGGTTCCGGCGTCCATCAGGTCGCCCTGGGCTCGGACGCGGAGGGCGGTCGTTGCGGTACCCCGGTTCGCGATGCCCTCGACGACCGCGCTCACCGCTCCGAACGTCAGCACCGCGGGATCGCCTCCCGTACGCACCCGCTCACAGTATCGGAGCCGTCCCTTGGTGAGGCGGAGGCTGTCCACCTGCAGCGGCAGCCCGATGGAGGCGAGGGCTTCGTGCACCATCAGCGGACTCTTCACAAACGGCTTCACCGGCTTCTCACGATTGACCTGCGCCTCGAAGGAGGGTTGGGTTAAATCGACCGAGCTCGCCCGGTACGACTTTCCTTGGAGCAGCCCGCCATAATCCAGACCCCGGACCTCGCACCGCGGTATAACCGCCTGGTAGCGGGTCGTGCGAAACTCGTGCCTGGCGAAGAGCGCTTCGTCGCCGGCCAAAGGCCGCAGTCCAGCCCCTTCGACGACCAGTTCCGCATCTGGCACCGACGCGTGCAGTCGGGTGCAATCAACCCGGTACAATGCCCGGGGGAATGATAGCTCCAGCTTGATCGCCTGCGGCGGCAGACACGTCCTCGATCTTGCTCTTGCCGTACCCGTTGAGCACTGACTTGCCGAATATCAGGAGCAGCACCGCGGCAGCGGGGACGGTCCCGCCAAGCCCCAGGCCCAAGGACTTTGACAGCCTTCGCAGCGACGGCTTCACGCCAGTGTGATGGAGCGGGACAGCGCTGCCATCCGTCCGGAGGACAAGGGTGATCGTAGGTGGGCGCAAACCACCGCGCCATGGGGTGTTCGCCCTACAGACACAACCCCAAACTGGGTTAACCTGCGGCTTGGTTCGTCGATTGTGCGCCCCCCCGCTTGTGCGGGGGGAACTTCTCTCCTCCCGTGACCGCGTTCCTCCACCAACTTCCCCCCATTCCTGCTCACAGCAGGGGACTGAGGTACCGCGCCAGGGCGTCCCCCAGTCGGTGAGGACATTGCATTCGGCATGGAAATAGAAGGAACGAAAATCAAGGTTCGAGGAGCCGATGATCGAGACATAGTCATCCACGACGAGCGTCTTGGCGTGGAGGATGGCCGGTTGATACTCGAAGACGCGTACTCCGGAGCCGAGCAGTTCGGCAAAATTCCCGTGGCCCGCGTGGCGTGCCAACGGCATGTCCGTGCGCCCCTGCAACGACAGGCGCACGTCGACTCCGCGTTGCGCGGCGCGCCCCAACAGGCGGATCGCGCCGCCCGCCCGTTCCCAGGCTTCACGGAAGACGAGGGCCATTTCCCACGCGGTTGATCCTTCGACGCGCACATGCGTATCCCGCCAGGACGCTTGCTTGCGGTGACGGGACGAGCCGTACTCGTTGGCGACATTCGAGGCGACCCGGTGGCACCCGCCATGATCCCCGCCAAGGCGGTCCAGTCCCCCAATGCCAGCCACCGCGCATGGGGGGCACGTCAGTTCCTCTCCCCGGACCAGACTAGTCGGTGCCCTTCTGAATACCTTCCCCTGCGTTTTCCACGTCTTTTCCGAAGCCCTGCGCCGTGTTGCAGCCGGTGTCACCGATGACCCTGAGGGCGGCGGCGAGACCTAGAAGTGCCAGACGCTGCGCGAACGTGATTCGAGTTTTCTTCATCGTGGGATAGTGGAACCTCAAACGGCTTCGGTCGCGATGGGGTGATCACCCCAGTCGGGCTCTCGGGGCGCGGAGCGTGCGTCCTTGACGACGGGTGTAGCCAGATGGAGGCACAGCTCCCTTTGTGTCCCTTGGGTGGAGCGGAGATCGGCGTCCGCCAACATGGTCCACCTCTGCTGGTGTGCGCCCTCGGAGAGACTCCAATCGCCGTGAATTTCGAGTGTGGTCATGTGGCTGCGGGCGTTTGGGGAGGCGTGCCACCGCCGCTGGTTCGGTTTGTGACCAGCTTGAGCGCCTCCAGCACCAGCAGCGGGATGCTTCCCAGGCACAGCAGCCAGAGGCAGTCCGTGAATGGCATGTAGGACGTCTTGAGAATGCGGCCCAAGACCGCGCTGTGCTGACTCGCGACCTGGAGGCCGAAGGAAACGGCCACGACGATGAACAGGTTGATGTTCGTAAAGAAGGGGATCCGCCAGAGGGGCTTGGTCCCGCTTCGGCTGCCGAAGGCGCGCAGGAGTTCGGCGAAGACCAGGACGGTGAACGCATACGTGCGGGCGGTTTCCGTGGTTCCGGAGTTCAAGACGACGAGATACGTGGCGAAAGCCACTGCCGCCGTGAGAAAGCCGGTGAGGCCCACTGTCCGCAGAAAGCGGCGGTCCGTGATGCGCTCGGACCGTCGGCGCGGGTGGTGCTGCATGACGTCAGGGTCGATCGCATCGGTGGCCAGGCAAAGCGCGGGGAGGCCGTCGGTAACAAGGTTGATCCAGAGCAGGTGGATCGGGAGGAGCGGCATCGGCAGGCCGATGATCACACAGGCGGTCATGAGCAGGAGTTCCCCGGTGTTGCCGGCCAGAAGGTATTGGAGCGTCTTGCGAATGTTGGCATAGATGCCGCGGCCCTCCTCGACGGCGGCGACGATCGTGGCGAAGTTGTCATCGGTGATGATCATGTCCGCCGCCTGCTTGGTGACTTCCGTGCCGGCCTTCCCCATCGCGATGCCGATGTCGGCTCCCTGGATGGCCGGGGCATCGTTGACGCCGTCGCCGGTCATCGCGACCACCGCATCGTTCGCCTTCCAGGCGTGGATGATGCGCAGCTTGTGCTCGGCGGTGACGCGGGCATAGACGGCGATCTTGGGCGCGCGCCTGCGCAGTTCATCGTCCGAGATCTTGTCCAACTCGACACCCGACACGGCCACGTCCTTGGCCGCCGCGATGCCGATCTCGCGCGCAATGGCGGTCGCGGTGTGCGGATGATCACCGGTGATCATCACCACATGGATCCCGGCGGCGTGGCATCTCGCCACGGCCGCCTTGGCCTCGGGGCGGGGCGGATCATGCATGCCCGACAGACCGACGAACACGAGATCGCGCTCCACGGCGTCGGCTGTCAGGTCGGCGGGCGGAGCGTGGTCCAGGTCCCGCCAGGCCGAGCCGAGCACGCGCAGGGCTTGCTGCGCCATCCGCGTGTTTTGCGCCATGATGTGCTGGCGATCCGCCGGCGTCAGAGGGCGGACGCCGCCAGGGCTGTAGAGGCGGGTGCAACGATCCAGCAACACGTCCGGCGCCCCGTTGACAAAGGCGCGAAGCCTGGCGCCCGGCAGCTTGCGAATCACCGTGCTCAGTTTACGGTCGGAGTCGAACGGGAGTTCGTGATGCTGCGGCAGTTCCTGCTCGAGGCGGTCCCGGTCGCCGCCGGCTTTCAGCCCCGCCACGAGCAAGGCGCCCTCGGTGGGATCGCCGAGGGTCTTCCACCTTCCCTCCTCCTGGACGAGACGGGCGTGGTTGCAGCCGAGGAGGACGGTGGCGAGTTCGAGCAACGGTGCCGCCTGGGTTGCGACCGGCTTCTGGCCCTCGAACCGGACTTCGCCGCCGGGCCCATAGCCTTCGCCGGTTACGTCGTAGCTTTGGCCGGCGACATGGAGGGCACGCACCGTCATCTCGCCCATCGTCAAGGTGCCGGTCTTGTCCGTACAGATGACGGTCGTCGAGCCGAGCGTCTCGACCGCGGGCAGTCGGCGCACCAGCGCGCCGCGGCGCGACATCCTTAGCACGCCGAGGGCGAGCGCCACCGTGACGACAGCCGGCAGGCCCTCCGGCACGGCGGCCACGGCGAGACTGACCGAGCTCATGAACAACTCGAGGGTTTTCGTCCCGCGCAGCAGGCCCAACCCGAACAGCAGCGCGACGATGCCCAGCGTCGCCCAGAGGAGAATGCGGCCGAAGGCGTCGAGTTTCCCTTGCAGCGGGGTCTTCCCCTCCGCACCCGCCTCCACGATCAGACCGGCGATGCGGCCCAACTCGGTCTCCATCCCCGTTGCCAGGACCACGGCCCGGCCGGTGCCCGCCGCGACGCTGGTGCCCATGAACACCAGGTTCTCGCGATCACCGAGCGGCACATCGCCCTGCTCCAGCCTTCCGACCTGCTTCGTGACTGCATCGGACTCTCCCGTCAGCGCTGACTCAATGCACTTCAGCGAAGGCGCTTCCAGGAGCCGGGCATCCGCCGCGACCAGATCGCCGGCGGCTAGCGCGAGAACGTCGCCAACGACGATTCCCGAGGCAGGGACCGCGACCATGTGGCCGTCGCGCTGCACCGTGGCCTGGGGTGCGGTCAGCTTCTTGAGGGCGCCGATGGCTTTCTCCGCCTTGAATTCCTGGGAGAAACCGATGACCGCGTTGAGGACAACAATGGCGAGGATGGCGATGCAGTCCACGATTTCACCGAGCAGGCCGGAGATGACACCGGCAGCGATGAGGATCCAGATGATGAGGCTCTTGAACTGGCCCAGGAAGATCTGGAACGGGCTGATCGGCTTACCCTCCGCCAGCTCGTTCGGGCCGTTGAGCGTGAGGCGTTGCGACGCTTCCGCCGAAGAGAGTCCTTCGGCCGTGGAGGCCACCCGGGCGAGCACCTCTTCCGGCGACAGACGGTACCACGCTGTGGCCGTGCCTGGGGCGGAAGGGCCTGAAATCCCCTCGTGGCCGTGAAGGGCGTTTGCGGTGGGATTACCCATCCGTCTGACCGGATCGCCGGGTTCGCATCGCCTCAGAGTACGGCGGTACGCCCTGACGCCCGATAGGGTGTTCACCCCATCTGAGGTGGACCCTGCCGCTTCCCGAACCGACAGGCTTATGCCTGTGGCTCGCGGGTTTGCGGGCGCTGCTCCCTGGTCTGGGGAGGATCGGGTGGCAGGCTGGAGTCCGCGCCGGGCAGGACGCGTGGAGTCGGACGCTCCCGGATGTTGACCACAAGGACATGCTCCTGGCGGTCGTCCACGAGAGGGACCGTATTTCCGCTCAGTTCGTTTCCATCGAGCACGAGTTGGAGCGCAGCGGTGGGATGATCTCCAGGCCGGGCGATGGTGATGTGATAAACCGTTTGCCGGTAGCGATAGTGAACGGTGTAGCGCTCCCAGCCGTCGGGAAGCTGCGGGGTCAGCCGCAGGCAATCGCCGGCACGGTTCACCCCCAGCAACGTCTCGATGAGCACCCAGTACATCCAGCCTGCCGAACCGGTGTACCACGTCCAACCGCCCCGGCCGCGGTGCGGCGAGACGGCATAGACATCCGCCGCGACGACATACGGTTCGACTTTGTAGATGGCGACGTGCTGGGGAGTGTCGGCGTGCTGGACCGGATTGAGCAGCCTGAACAGCTTCCAGGCTCGCTCGCTTTCGCCCGAGAGGGCCAAGGCCATGACGGTCCACAACCCGGCGTGGGTGTATTGGCCGCCGTTCTCGCGCACGCCCGGTATGTAGCCTTTGATGTAGCCGGGGTTGAGGTGAGAGGTGTCGAAGGGCGGATCGAACAATTGGATGAGTCTGGCCTCGCGACGAATCAGGCGCTGCTCCACCGCGTGCAAGGCCTGACGGGAACGCTGGGGGTCACCGGCCCCGCTGATCACCGACCAGCTTTGTGGCAGGGAATCAATCTGGCATTCCGGATTGGCCTGGGAGCCGAGCGGTTCGCCGTGGTCGAACCAGGCGCGGCGATACCACTGACCGTCCCAGGCGTGTTGCTCGAGGTTCTGCTGCAATTGCCTCGCCTGAGTGAGGCAGCGGTCGGCAAAGGCCGTGTCCCTGCGTGCGCGCGCCAGCTCGGCAAACTGGGTGAGCACGTCGAACAGAAAGAATCCGAGCCAGACACTTTCTCCGCGTCCCTCGTGGCCGACCCGGTTCAAGCCGTCATTCCAGTCGCCCGAACCGATGAGCGGCAAACCATGTGAGCCGAGGCGCAGTCCGCGTTCGAGGGCGCGCACGCAGTGCTGGTAGAGCGTGGCTGACTCTTCGGAGGTCTGCGGCAGATCATAGTAGGCTTCCTCCTCCGGCTTGACCGGCCGGGCTTCCAGGAAGGGAACCGTTTCGTCGAGGACCCCGGTGTCGGCCACGCAGGCCACGTAACGGCAGGTCACGTAAGGCAGCCAGAGGAGGTCGTCGGAGCAGTGGGTGCGCACGCCGCGTCCCGTGGGGGGATGCCACCAGTGCTGGACGTCGCCTTCCCGAAACTGGCGTGCCGCGGCGCGAAGCAGATGCTCGCGAATGAGCGCCGGTTCGGCATGCACCAGCGCCATCACGTCCTGCAACTGGTCGCGGAACCCGTAAGCGCCGCCGGATTGATAAAAGCCCGTCCGGCCCCAGAGCCGGCAGCTCAGCGTCTGGTAGAGCAGCCAGCCATTCGCCATCACGTTGACGGCGGGGTCCGGCGTATCCACCTGCACCGCTCCCAGGGTCCGATTCCAGTATTCCCAGACCCCTTCGAGCGCGACGCGGTTGGCGTCCGCCCGGCGAAACCGTGTCAACAGCTCCTGCACGTCGGCCGGATGGCGCCCGATCCCGAGGCGAAACGTCGTTTCGCGTTCCTGCCCCTCGGCCAGCTCGAAGCCGACCTGCACCGCTCCGCACGGATCCAGTCCCGCGCCGACCCGACCGGAAAGGCGGGCGCGCTTCAGCGCCGCCGGGTGCGCCAGGTTGCCGTTTCGGCCCAGGAATTCGTTCCGGTCGCCGGTGAGGGTGCGGGTGACGTCATTCACGTCGAGGAACGCGATTCGACCGGGGAACGCGGTATTGTAGTCATTGCGCGCCAGCAAGGCGCCGGTGGGGAGGTCCACCTCCGTCTGCACGTGCAGCAAGGTCTTGTGCCGCAGGTCCCCCAGAACCCATTCGCAATAGGCCGTCACAGAAAGGCGGCGCGGGCGCCCGGAGACGTTGCGCACTTTCAACGCCATGAATTTGACCGGGGCGTCCATCGCCACATAGACCCACAGCTCGGAGGCAATGCCATGCTCGGTGTGTTCGAACACGGTATAGCCGAAGCCATGACGGATGACGTAGGGTGTATGGCCGCGTGCCGGCAAAGGTGTGGGCGACCAGTACTCTCCGGTCTGTTCATCGCGCAGGTAGAGGGCCTCGCCGGTGGGATCCTGAACGGGATCATTATGCCACGGCGTCAGCCGGAACTCGTGGGCGTTCTCGACCCAGGTGTACGCCGCCCCACTCTCGGAAATCACCGTCCCGAAATGCGGATTCGCCAGGACATTCACCCAAGGCGCGGGCGTCATCTGGCCGGGGAGGAGCGTGATGACATACTCGTGGCCGTCCCGCGTGAACCCACCCCAACCGTTGGCGAAGATCAACTCGCGTGGCGCAAGCGGCGGGGGGGTCTCGGCCGACCGGGAACGGGTGGGCCGCAGGGCCGGGACCGGGGGCTCGATCAGGCCGGGCCGTTCGACTTGCTCCGCCAGGGTCCCGTGTTCATCGGTCAACACCATCCGCGCCACGGATTGCAGCAGCAGCAGATCGTCCGGAGGAACATGTTCGACGCGCCGCACGAAGATGCCGCCGGGCTGGTCCAGCCTCGGCGCTTCGCTACCGGACGAGATCAAGCTCGTGATCTGGTCGTGCAAGGACTGGCGGTACAGCGACACATCCTCGTTCAAGATGACGAGGTCAACGGTCAGCCCCTTGAGGCGCCAGTAGGCGTGTGCCTGGATCAACTGTCGCACGATGGCGATCTTCTCCGGGTGGCTGAGGCGCAGGACCACCACCGGCAAGTCGCCCGAAATGCCGTAGCTCCAGAGCCCGTTTTGGCCGCGCCGGTTGCGGCGCAGCACGGTGGGGTTGGCCCGGCGGGCAGGGTCGGCATAGATCAAGGAGCCGGCCAGCCTACCATACAGTTGCGCTTCCGCCTCCGTGGCGTCGAGTTGGTGCAGCGTCACCTGGCTGTGGGTCCAGGCCAGATCGAAGGCGCGATCCGCCATGCGGGAGCTCTGATATTTGTCGACCAACGCCAGGGCGGCTTCCCGGCTTTCGGTCACGCCCAGAACCAGGTTCAGGATGACCGTCTCATGCGCGGCCAGCGTGATGGTGCGGCGGAGGGCGACGATGGGATCGAGCACGGAACCCACCGTGTTCGACAAGGGCGAGGGGCGCTGCATCGCCGCCGGGTTGGCCGGCGTTCCGCCGCGTCCGACAAAGCGGCTGCGATCGGTCTCGCAGGAGAGGTCTCCCGCCTCCCCCCCCGGACCCAGGAGCAGATGCAGCAGCCACGGCGGCTTCTCTTCGGGGGCACGGGCGCGGCGGGTGCAGAGCAGGGCCGATGCGGTTTGGACGAATTCGGTCTGAACAAAGCGATTGCTGAACGCGGGGTGCGCGGCGTCTGCGGCCGGGGGTGCGAGCACGACCTCGGCGTAACTGGTCACTTCAAGGTGGCGTGCCGCGGCGGAGTCATTGGTGAGGGTGAGGCGCCGCAGCTCGACGTCGTCCTCCGGCGACACGCCGATCTCGGTGTGGACTTCGAGGCCGGCATCCCGTTGCCGGAACTCGGCACGCGCCTGCGTGAAGATGGCCTCGTAGCCTTGGGTCGCCTGTTGGACGGGTTGGTGGGCGGCGGACCACACCCTACCCGTCGCCCGATCTCGCAGATACACAAAGGTCCCCCAAGAATCGCGCGTGGCATCTTCGCGCCAACGGGTCACCGCCAGATCCCGCCAGCGGCTGTAACCGCCGCCGGCGCTGCTGATGACGACATGATAGCGGCCGTTGGACAACAGGTGAACCTCCGGCGCCGGCAGGGCGGGATTCGTGAACACCCTCATGACGGATTCGCGGTGTCCGGCGATCGTCCGGGACTGGTCCAGTTTCGAGTCGCCAACGCCCACTTGAGCCGCCGTCCTGGGCAAACGCTCCTGCAGCAGCAGGTCCGCCGCCCGCAGCAGCGGACAGGCCATGAACCGTCGCGGCATTGGGAAGTTCCGCAGGAGATTGTCGAGAGCCAGCAAGCTCATCCCTTGATGGTGGGCCATGAAGGATCGGATCGTGGCGCTGGTTTCGTCCGGCGGCAGCCGCGCGCGGGTGTAATCCACCGCTTCGTAGAACCCGTAAGCGCCGGCGCGCCCCTCCGTCGCCAGCCGTTGCAGGTTCTCGCAGGCCATCACGGGTGCCACCATCAGCGCCATCGCGCTGGCGTAGGGGGCGACGACCAGGTCCTCCGCCAGGCCGCGCTTCAAGCCGAGGCGGGGGACGCCAAAGGCGCGGTATTGGTAGTTCAATTGAGCGTCGGTCCGGTGGTAACCCGATTCGGAAACGCCCCAGGGCACGCCGCGCGCGCGCCCATACTCGATGTGTTCCTGCACCGCCGCCTCGCAGGTTTGACTGAGCAGCGTGTGCTCATAGCGGGGCATGACCAGCAGTGGCATCAAGTATTCGAACATCGAGCCATTCCACGAGACAAGGAGGCGCTCGCCATGCGAAGCCACCAGCAGCCGGCCCAGCGAGAACCAGTGCTCCTGGGGAACCTGCCCCAACGCGATGGCGACGTAGCTGCCCAGGCGCGCCTCCGAGGCCAGCAGATCGTAGAAGCTGGCGTCACACCGGCGTTCCGAGACGTTGCACCCGATCGAGAAGAGATCCCGCGCAGGGTCGAACAGACAGGTGAAGTCCATGGCGGCCAGTTCGTCGGCCTGGCGGGCCAGGTTCTCCAAGGCGAGCCGGTACTGACGAGCGTGGTCACGGGCTTCCTGCAGGCCTTGCGCGAGTCCCTCGGACGGAACGCCCGTCCCGGGCAGCGGACCGGGCGATGCCTCCCAGCTCGCCAGCTCTCGCAAGGTCAGCGCCGGGGCGAGTTGGGCCAGCCTCGCCTCGATCGGGGTCGCCGGGGAATCCGCCGGCGCTTCGGACTTCCGCGGCGAGCCACCGGAGGGGAAGGTCGCCTCGTCCTCGCCTGGCTGGTCACGATTCGCGCACGGCAACCGCAGCCACGGCGCGAGGAAGCGCAGCTCCTCAAGCTGTTCCTCGCAACTCCGCTGGAGAGCGCGCGCCCAGACCTGCACTGTCTCCTCTCGATCCGCGAGGGACGCAACGATCTCGGTCGCCTGGACGGTCGCGCGTTCCAACAACGTGGACGCCCCGGGCAGATCGGAGGGAGATTCCTGGAGGTCCGCTTCGAGTCGGGCCAGCGGAGCATGCTCACCCGCCAATTCCCGGAGGATGCCCACCGTGTCGCGCAGGCCCCCCAACACCTCGGTGGTGAAGAGGGGCCCGTCCGCCTGTTCCCTCAGCCCGGACGCGAGCGTCAGCAAATGACCCGCCAGGTTGCCGCTGTCCACGCTGGACACGTAGAGCGGGAGGAGGGGACGCCGCGTGCGCGTGTCATACCAATTGTAGAAATGGCCCTGATGCCGCTCGAGGCCCTGCATGGTGGCGAGGGTGTCCTGCGTGCGCCGAATCAGACCCCCGAGGGAAAGATAGCCCAGATCCCGGGCGGCCAGATTGGCGAGCAGGGCCAGACCCATGTTCGTGGGCGACGTCCGCGTGGCGATCGTCGGCTGGGGCACTTCCTGGAAATTGTCGGGCGGCAGCCAGTTCTCCAGCGCGGTGACAAAGGTGTCGAAGAAATGCCACGTCCGCCGCGCGGTGCGTCTCAGGAAGGTCCACTGCCCGGCCGACAATTCCGGAGCCGGAGATAGCATGGGCTGGCTGATCCGCCAGGCGATCCACGGAGCGGCGAGCCAAACCCCCAGCAGCGGAAGGGCCAGCGAGGCTTGGGCGGGCTGCTGCAGCGCCAGGAGCAACCCGGTCGTCAGGGCGACCGCCGGCGCGATCCACATCGTGGCATAGAAGCCGGCGAGGTCGGCGCGCGGGTTGTGTTCGGAATCGCTCGACACCTGCCATTCGAGGAGCCGCTTGCGCGTCACCAGCAGGCGGAGCAGCGTCCGGCCGATGGCGTCCAGACTCATGAAGGCGTCGTAGGGCAGGACGGCGAGGGTCAGCAGCACCTGACCCAGCTGCCGGCCCGTCGAGCGGGTGGCTTCCCGGAGGTGCAGCGCCCACGGCAGATCCAACGGCTTGCGAACCGTTTGGGCCAGCGCCGACAACAAGCCGGGAAGCGTGATCAGCGCCAGGACCAGGAGGAGGCCCTGGCCAACGAGGGCCGGTAGCAACAGCCAGTTTCCCAGGAGCAAGAGGAGCAGGGCCACCGGGACGAGACTGCGCCTCAGGTTGTCGAAGATCTTCCAGCGCGACAACCCGGAGAGCGGGTTGGCGATGCGCCGGGCGTCGGAACCGGGAACCCGCGGCAGGAACCATTGCGCGATTTGCCAATCGCCGCGAATCCAGCGGTGCCGACGGTCCGCGTCCGCGTCGTAGCGGGACGGATGGGCCTCGTAGAATTCCACGTCGGTGACGAGGGCTGAGCGGGCATGACACGCCTCCAACAAGTCATGACTGAGAATGGCGTTCTCCGGGAAGCGTCCCCGAAGCGCTCCTTGAAAGGCATCGACATCGTAAATGCCCTTGCCGATGAACGAGCCTTCCTGGAAGACGTCCTGGTAGACGTCGGAGACTTCCTGCGTGTACGGATCAATTCCCGTGTCCCCGGCAAAAAGTCGGGCAAACCAGGACCGCCGGGCGCTCGGCAGGCTCACTCCCACGCGCGGCTGGAGGATGCTGTAACCGTCGGTCACCACGCCGCGCGCCGGATCGAACTCCGGACGGTTCAAGGGGTGGGCCATCGCGCCGACGAGCTGTCGGGCGGCGTCGCGGGGAAGCTGGGTGTCCGTGTCGAGGGTGATGACATACTTGATGGCCGGCAGGATGGCCGTGTCGCCCACGATGGTGGAGAAGCAGGCGCGAGAACCGCCGCGGAGGAGGGCGTTGAACTCCATCAGCTTTCCCCGTTTGCGTTCGTAACCCATCCACACCCCTTCGCTGCCGTTCCAGCGCCGCGGACGGTGCAGCAGGAAGAAGGTGTCTTGGGCCGCGGAGGGGTACTTGCGGTTGAGCCTCTCGATGCCGGCCCGCGCCCGCTGGAGCAACCGTTCGTCACCCGGGAGCACCTCCTGCGGCGCGTCCCTGAAATCGGTCAGCAAGGCGAAGTGCAGGTGCGGGTCCCGATTCGCCAGGTGATGAATCTCGAGAGTCTCGATGAGCCGCTCGACCCCCTGGTCGCTCGCGAGCATCGTGGGTACAACCACCATCGTGCGGCATTTGGCCGGAATGCCGGAGGAATAATCCAGGCGCGGGAGCCGGCGGGGCTTCACCAGCAGCGTGGAAAGCCAGTTCATCAACGCCACGGCCAGCTGGCTGGCGCACAGCAGAAACACCAGCGTGAAGACGGGGAGTTTCCATCCCGGCACCTCGAGTGCGCGGGCCTGTTGAATGAAGCCGAGCGTGGCCAGCAACGTGAGCGTGCCAATGCCGCCCGCATAGAACGTGAGCGGAAACCGTTGGATGCCGCGGGCCGGGATTGTGCGCCAGGGCCACCGCACCTGCGTGGCGCGTTCCAGCACCGGCAGGCCTTTGTCCACCAGATAGTAGCCCACGTGGGCGGTGCGGTCGGCGCGCCCCTTTTGGCGGGCGCTCTCCGCGGCCCGTTCGATGGCGTGCTGCGCGACCTCCGCTTCCGGGAGCTGACCGTGTCGCGCGAGGGACTCGACGGCATGCCGATAGCCATCGCGGGTCGCAAAATCCATGTCGCGGTACACGCCGGCCGGGTCGGAGCGCAAGATCTGCTCCACCCGGCTCAGGGTCTCCACGAACTCTTTCCATTTCATGGCGCTCAGCAGGCGCAGACTGCCAATCGTGTGACTGACGGAGACCTGATCGGCTGCCTGCTGCTGGCTTTCGGCCTGCACCAGTTGTTCGCTGGATGTCCCTTGCTCCCGAAGGCGCTGTTCGAGCCAGGTGCGGGCGAGATGCAGGACCGGACTCAGCCTCGACAAGCGCTGGCAGAACTCGGCCACAAACCGACTCGAGAGGGGCACGTCGGCCCGGGCCATGTCGGCCACGACGACCACCAGGTGGGACGGATTCTCCGCCGCCATCTCCTGCAATCGGTCCACCCACAGGTCCGCCAGGTCGCGATCCCGCCGGGCGAGCGTCAGCCGTGTGGTGATCCGCCGGAGATTCTCGATCAAGCCCAGGCGCAGCATGATGGGAATGGCCCACAACTCGCCCAGCTTCAAGGGGACGACCGTCTGGTAAGCGGCGATGAAGGCGCGCAGCGGCGCCGCATCGATCTGCGCATCCACGTGCGCGATCAGTTCGAGGACGAGGTCGTAAACCCGCGGAAGCCCCGCGGAAGGGCCGTGGCCGAGTTGGGGCAACTCCCGGCTGTAGCCCCGGGGGAGATGCCGCCGCGCCATCTGGATCTGCTCCTCGATCAGGTAGAAGTTATCGAGCAGCCATTCGGCGGCGGGAGTGATGCGCCGGCATTGGTCCGCGGCGAGCGTGGCCCGGTTATAGACGCGGAGGAGTTGCTCGTTCTCGTCCAGTCGGGCCAGCAGGCGGTTCGATCCTGGTTGAGCGAGGATCTGGTGGCTCGCCGCCAATGCGCGGGCATGCTGCGCGAGTTGTTCGACGGTGAACAACTCGGCGCGCAGGGGCGGTTCGCCCTCGCCCGGGTGTGGCCCAGTTTCCTGGAGCCTCGCCGTGCGCCCTCGCCAGGCCAGATGCCACAGGTCGTTCCTGGCACGCCGCGGGTCGGAGCCGCGGCCCGCTTTCGCCTCATGCCGCACTCTTTCCAAGCGTTCCGTCGATGCGGCATTCGCACGGGCTGGCGGGGCCATGGATCAGGAGGGCGAACCCCATGACCGGGGGATGGCCCACGGCCAGGGCCTGACGCCGAACGCGGCTGGATCAAACACCTCACCGAGCAGTTGCAGGTCCACAATCGCCTGCGGCACCAAGCCCAGGGTCGGATCACCCGTCGTGACCGCGTAGTCCCACAGCCAGTACCGATGCAGTCCGTCCGGTGGACCGCCGCCTGGGCCGTAATCCAACGGCGCACAGACATGATCAACGACCCCTTGGTCCGGCCGGGAATAGAATCGAACGCTGACCTTCTTCTGCTGCTGGATCGCTTCGACGAATCGTTGATGATTGGGGATCATGGCGGTGCTAGAAACGAGGAACGGAGGGTTCAGGAAGATGGCTCAGGGCACGCCCTCCGCCAGCCACGTTCCATTCCCCACCGGACGACCAGAGATCAGGTTGACGAGCGGCATGATGATGGCAATCACCAGCAGGACGTGGAGCACGCCGCCCCACGTGTCGCTGGTGACCAAACCGAGCAGCCAGAGGACCAGCGAAATCACGACGATTGTTCACAGAGGGGCGCATTCCATTTCTTGGTCTTGCGCTGATTCACCGGCTGCACCCTACGCTCTCAACGGACCGCCCGCCATGGGGTGTTCACCTACCGCGAAAGTCCTACCTCGAGTCGACGGGGGCAGGAGGGGCAGGGGTGATTAACGCTCCCGAACATCCACCCTCTCGACCGACGGCCGTGACGTTCGGGAGTCCGCCGCGCGTTGCGGCCAGATAAGGGCCACGGCTTCAGACTGAAGTTTGCGGTGGAGCGCTGCGGGTTCGGCGGCTGGATCGGCGAGTTGCGCTAGGCCCGGACGCAGCAGACGGTTGTAGGTGCGGGTCCGGAAGGCGGCGATCTGAATGCCACGGTGGGTGAGGCGATAGCGGTGGGTACGGGGGATCCGCCCGATGAGCCCGTGGAGGCGGGAACGTCGCAGATCATAGCGCATTTCCTGCAGGCCAGAACCGGTGTGTCTCGCGGCAGGATTCGGGACGCAACTTGATGCTTCGCTTCTTCTGCCGCAACAGGCAAGATGCCGCACTTTGGGTCGCGGGTGGACGGGGTCGTTCCTTGGTGGGCGGGCCCCGTGCGCCTGCGAACCACACGATTCATGAGCCACAAGATCCTGCTGACCAGCGTATGCCGTCCCCTGGGACCGCAACATGGCGATGCCCCCTCGGTCGGTTACGAGCTCCTCTACCGGCAGGTGCTCCGCGCCCAAGGCCTCTTCAGTCCCCGCACCGTCAACGTCCATTTCGGGCTGGATTACATCGCCGAGAACCTCGACGCGCCCACGGTGGTGCTGCAATACCCGTCCCGGCGCGAGCTGATCCGGGAACTGCGGAAGGGCTACGACTACGTCGGGATCTCGTTCATCATGGCGGTGATGCACAAGATGAAGGAGGCCGTGGCCTTGGTGCGCCAGTACGCCCCCAACAGCCAGATCGTGCTGGGCGGCTACGGCACGGTGTTGAGCGACGAGGTGCTCCAACCCTACGCCGATCACATCTGCCGCGAGGAGGGGGTGGCGTTCTTCCGTCGCCTGCTGGGCGAACCGGAAATCCCCATGCCGTACAAGCACCCGCTGATCGTGAGCTGGCTGAGGGTCTTCGGGTGGAAGGTGTCCGGCACGGGGAAGATCTTCGCCGGGCTCGGCTGCCCGAACGGCTGCGATTTCTGCTGCACGTCGCATTTCTTTTCGCGCCAGCACATCAAGCTGCTGCCCACCGGTCGGGACATCTATGCCGTCGCGGAACGCTACCTGGACCTCGATCCCAGCCTGGTGTTCCTGATTTTGGACGAGGATTTTCTGCTCAACAAGAAGCGCGCGATGGAGTTCCGCGATTGCGTGATCCGGGGCGGCAAGCGGCTTTCGATCTTCGCGTTTGCGAGCGTCAAGGCCATCAGCCAGTACACGGTGGAGGAGATTCTCGAGATGGGCATTGACGGCCTGTGGATCGGCTACGAGGGCACCCGGTCCCACTACGCCAAGCAGCAGGGCCGGCCGGTGGCGGACATCCTCACCGAGTTTCGCGCGCACGGCATCACGGTGCTCGCCTCGATGATCGTGGGCTTCGACTACCAGACCCCGGAGGTCGTGGCCGAGGAACTCGCTGGCTTGAT
Organism: uncultured Verrucomicrobiota bacterium; assembly: GCA_964535555.1. Classification (GTDB taxonomy): domain Bacteria; phylum Verrucomicrobiota; class Verrucomicrobiia; order Limisphaerales; family J093; genus DSVZ01. Next base: position 17,128 of record CAZHUS010000014.1, on the reverse strand, counting down.
GCGGCTCCAGCCGGCGCTGGCGCAGTTTCTGATCTACGGCCCCGTCCCCGGCACGCCGTTCTACGAGCGGATCATCAAGGAGAATCGGTTGCAGGACATCTACACCACCGACAAGGAGCTGTTTTACCGGCGCGCCGACGGTTTCCGCACGATGATCAAACACCCGACGCTTTCGCCCGAGCAGATCGAGGACTTGCAGCGGTGGTGCTTCGAACAGGATTTCCAGCGGCTGGGGCCGAGCATCTACCGGGTGCTCGAGGCCCGCCTGCTGGGCTACCAGAAGCTCAAGCATTCTGCGAACCCAGTCCTGCGCCAGAAGGCCGAGTACTACGCGACGGAGTTGCGGGTGGCCTATCCGATCTTCCGGGCCGGCCGGCTGCTGGGGCCCAATGCCACGGTGCGCCGATGGATTGGCGAGCTGGAAGGGCGCGTCCACGCCGAACTCGGCCGCCCGGTGGTGGGCGAGCAGCTCAAGTCGGTCCTGGCCGTCGGGGCGGCGCTGTGGACCGCGTTGACCTTGAAACTGGATTGGTTCCAGCATCCGCGTCTGATCCGCACCAGCTATCGGCTGCCCGATCCGCGCTGGAGCGCCTTCGAGATGTGGGAGGAGTTGCACCGCAAGATCGCCTCGCCGGACTTTTCCATCCAGGTCGAGTTGCAGCATGCCCGGCAACAGGTGTGGCTGCGGCTGGAAGGCGCCCTGTGCGCCCGGGATGCCGACGGGCTGGCGCACCGGCTTCAGGAATCCCTGACCCAGAGCAAGAACCGGCTCGTGCTCGACTTCAAGAAGCTGCATTGGAACCAGAGCACCGACCTGGAGCCCTTGCGCAGGAGGCTGGCGGACTACCGTTCCCGCATCCGCGTGGTGCTGCCCAAGCTGTCGGCGGCGCATCCGGAGATCCTCCTGCTGGCCACCATGTTTCACCAACACCGGGGCTGAGGCGCCCGCTGCCGAAGCCAGTGGGGTCAGATCTGTACATTTGACAATTGAGGCCGGAAGGTCCGCCTCCCACAGCGGGGCCCCCGAGCGGCGGACGGCGAGACCGGGACCTTTACGCCGTCCGCCCGTGTGTGACCTGGATGCAGGCCAGGTCAGGTTGGCGGTCCAGAGCATGGGAATCGGGCGTTCAGGGAGGAGAAGCATCGCAGGGTGGTGACGACGCTGATCGAGTCCTGCACCATCGCGCCGCGGCTGGAACTGCGCCGCGCAGACCCAACCCGCCTGGTTCTCTGCCTGTATGGGGCGGCCGACCATGTGTACCGCGTCCAAGAAAGCCCGGACCGTTCGGACTGGCGGGAGTTGAGGAGTCTGAACGGCCCGGAAGCCCAGATGCCGATTACCCTTCCGGAGGGTCCGGATGGCGGCGCGCGTTTCTTCCGAGCCTTGGGGCCCATGCCGTGAGTGGTTAATGCGCCCGCCTGCCCGCACTGGGAGCGTAAGGACCCAGTCTTCCTTCCGGAGCCGGTGGCCATCACGCTGGCGTGGTAACCGGACGACGCCCGTGGAGCATGGCGCCGTGGATCCGCTAACGGCCGGTGATCGCATGCACGGCGTGCGTGGAAGGAGAGGCCGAAGACGCGCCTGAAGAAGTCAAGCGCGGTGTCAGACGGACGGCGCCGACGGCACTTTGAACACCCTCCTCGCCGTCCTGCGAGGCCTCAGCCGGCACCAGTCCGCCGGGTGCCGCACTTCCAACACTTGCGGAACTGCCCTCCCAACGTCTCGCCACACTGGGAGCACGTCCACGACGCTCCCCCTGCGTGGGACGGATGGTGCCACTCGGCCAGCAGGGCCATCGCCGGGGAGTAGTCCGCGTCGTTCTCAACCCAGAGTTCGGCTTGAAATGGTGCCAGGGGAATCGTCTGGGCCAGTTGTTCGTTGAGCTCCACGCACCGGATGCCGGCGTTTTGCAGGATGTTCTTCAGCAAGGCCAGTTCGGCAATGTCGAGTGAGCTGAGTACGCGTTTCATAACATGTGGGAGACCGCCCAAGAACAGGATAGACACGCCGCCCACCCCGGGGGCACGGGGTGTTCACTCGATCCGTCCAGGGCAACAGAAAGCCCGTTCCAAGGCCTGGGGAAGGCCGGTGGAGACGGGCACGTGCGCAGGCGGGATATGAGGGACATGAGCGCATCACGAAGGCCGACCATGCAGACTACCCGATGCGGTGTCCGGCTGCTATGGGGTAACCACCCCATCATGGCACCGCACGAGCCCAGGCACCCGCACACCCCGGGAGTACTTCTACCCGACCGAAGAACCCGGCGGCCAGCGTCACATCTGTGCTTCAGGCCATGGGGTCTTGCGCCCAGGTCAGCCTCGATCCGAATCCCGTTTCAGGATCCCCGGCATCTGCCGGGCGTAGCCGCGCATCTCCATCTCCAACCGGTTCCAGTTGGTGGCGGCATGCCGGGCCGCAGCTTCCGTCACGCGTCCGGTTTGCAGAAGCTGGAGGAGGTACTGGTCGAAACTGTGCATCCCTTCGCTGGCCGAGGCTTCGATGATCCCTGCCAGGAGGGGGAGGTCGTGGCTGGTGATGGCTTGCTGCGTGCCCGCGTTGCGCTTCATCATTTCCACACATGGAATCCGCCGGTCGGCCGTGCCGGGAACCAACCGCTGGCACAGGATCGCGTTGAGACTCCGGGCGAGCAGGGCGCTGATGTTCTCCTGTTCGCTTGCCGGGTAGAACTCCCGGATCCGGTCGATGGCCTGCGGGACCGAATCGGCGTGCAGCGTGGTCAGGACGAGGTGGCCTGTCTCGGCCGCCTGCATCGCGGCGAGAATGCTCTCCCGGTCGCGGATCTCCCCGATGTAGATCACGTTGGGGTCCTGTCGCAGGGCGCTGCGAATGCCGTCCGCGAAGGACGCGGTGTCGATCCCCACTTCCCGCTGCTCGAACTGGCATTGACCTTCCTGGAAAAGGTATTCGATCGGATCCTCGATGGTGATCACCCGCAAGGCCTGGGTCTCATTGAGTTCCTGGAGCAGGGCGCGCGCGGTGGTGCTCTTCCCCTGACCGCTGCCGCCGGCGATGAGGAGCAGGCCACGCGGTTCCTTGACCAGGCCGGCCAAGGTGGCCGGCAGCTCCAGGTCATCCAACCGGTTGTGGTGCAGTCGCACCACGCGGCAGGAAAAGGACTGCTTCCCCTGCTGTTTGGTGAAGACGGCTCGGTACCGGAGCTCCCCACAGATGAAACTCAAGTCCAGCTCGTGCTGCTTTTCGACCCGATCGCAGATGGACGCGGAGAAGGCCTCGCGCAACAGCCTCATGATGTCGTCATTGCTGGGGGCGGCGAACTGGGTGGCGGGGATGCGCAGCAGTCGGCCATCAAGACGATAGGTGTAGAGGTGGTCCGCCTGCGTGTGAATGTCGGTGGCCTGCGCGGTCCTGCACCAGGCCAGAATCCGGCCCAGCGAGGTGTCCGGGGCAATACGTTCCATGACGCTGAATCTGCGCGCCTCCCCCGATTTGGCAAGCTGCAAGCCTCCGGTCATGACCGGCTATCCCGGCTCATCCCCGCCGCCCAGGCTCTGCCGCCAGCCTGGCCCCAAGGCCGATCTCCGTAACAGGGGACGCAGCCCAGGAGGTGTTTGCCGGAGTGAACTTCAGGAAGCGCACCCCTCGCTCCCTAGAAACCTCGAAGGAAGGAAGAGACTGAGGCTTCGGAAGGAGGGCGGCCGAATTTCACCTGATCACAACGAATCTGCCCATTCGCGAATTCCAGAGAAACTGATTTGCGCGCTCGGGCTCATTCTGGAAACCTGAAACCCGGACTGCGGCGAGGACACACGCAAGAGCAGGGTGCGAGTCACGCCGTATCACTCATTCACCCTGCGCTGGGGCATGCCATGAACCCGCAACCGGAGCGATCGGAAGCCGTGGCCGGACGGCGTCACCGCGCGGAAGCGCCTTGGGGGCATCTGCTGGAGGCGGAAAAGCCGTCCCGGCCCGAATTGGAAGCGAGCCGGCTCGTGCATGAGCTGAAGCTTCACCAGATCGAGTTGGAAATGCAGACCGAGGAGTCATCGTGAAGAAAGCCAACGGAACCGAGAACCCGGTCCTCTCGAAGGTGCCCACCGGCATCCAAGGACTGGACGAAATCACCGGCGGGGGGCTGCCCCAGGGACGGGCCACGCTCCTGTGCGGGAGTGCCGGCAGCGGCAAGACGCTGATCGGCATGGAGTTTCTCGCGCGCGGCGCGACCCAGTTCGGCGAGCCGGGCGTCTTCATGTCCTTCGAGGAAAACGCCGCGGAGCTGGCGCAGAACTTCGCGTCGCTCGGTCACAACCTTCCGGCGCTCGTCGCGCAGAGGAAACTGGCGATCGATTTCGTCCACATCGAGCGCGCCGAAATCGAGGAGACCGGCGAGTATGACTTGGAAGGCCTGTTCATCCGGTTGAACCACGCGGTGGAAAGCCTGGGCGCCCGCCGCGTGGTGCTCGACACCCTCGAGGTGCTCTTTTCCGGGCTGACGAACACCACCATCCTGCGCGCCGAGCTGCGTCGGCTGTTCCGCTGGCTCAAGGAAAGGCGGCTCACCGCCCTGATCACCGGCGAACGCGGCGAAAGCAGCCTGACCCGTCACGGCCTGGAGGAGTATGTGGCCGACTGCGTCATCCTGCTCGACAACCGGCTGGTCGAGGACGTGGCCACGCGGCGGCTGCGGATCGTCAAATATCGCGGCTCCAGCCACGGCACGGGCGACTATCCGTTCGTGATCGGGGAAGGCGGCATCTCGCTCCTGCCGATCACCTCGGTGGGGCTGAAGCATCCGGCCGGCACCGACCGGGTTTCATCCGGCATTCCGCGGCTGGATGCGATGATGGGTGGCCGGGGCTTCTATCGCGGCAGTAGCGTGCTGGTCTCGGGCACGGCGGGTTCAGGGAAGACGAGTCTGGCGGCGCATTTTGTCGCCGCCGGTGTTGCGCGCGGCGAGGGCTGCCTCTGGTTCGCCTTCGAGGAATCCAGCAGCCAAATCATCCGCAACATGCGCTCCATCGGGATTGACCTCGAGCCGGCCGTCCGGCGGGGGCGGTTGCGCTTTCACGCGGAACGGCCCACGACCGCCGGTCTGGAGCTCCACCTGCTGACGATGCACAAGCTGGTGACGGAATTCCAGCCGCGGGTCGTGGTGATTGATCCGATCACCAACTTCTCGGCGCTCGGCACCGCGGTCGAGGTCAAGGCGATGCTCACGCGGTTGATTGACTTCTTCAAGCTGCAGCAGATTACCGCGCTGTTCACGAGCCTGACCTCGGGCGGCAGCTTCATCGAGTCCACCGAAGTGGGCGTGTCGTCGCTGATGGACACCTGGCTGCTGCTGCGGGACGTCGAGAGTGGGGCGGAACGCAACCGCGTGATGCACCTGCTGAAGTCGCGCGGCATGGCCCACTCCAACCAGGTCCGCGAATTCCTGCTGACCGACCGTGGCGTGGAATTGCGGGACGTGTATCTCGGTCCGTCCGGCGCCTTGCTCACCGGGAGCGCGCGGCTGGCGCGGGTCGCGCAGGAGGAAGCCGAGGCCGTGGCGCGCGCGCAGGTGATGGCGAGCCGGGAGCGGGAACTGGACCGCAAACGGCAAACCATGGAGGCCCAAATCGCCGCGCTCCGGGCCGGATACGAAGCCGAGCTGGCGGAATTACAGCAGTTGATGGCGCAGGACAAGGCGCGGGCGCATGAGATCGCGGCCCAACGCGTCGAAATGGCCCGGCAGCGGCAGGCCGATGCTCCGGCCACCCGGAAGCCCACCAGAACCCAGGGAGGATTGTCACCATGACAGCCAAGGCCAAGCCCGATGCGGCGGGCATTACCGACACGTGGCGGCTGCGGCTCTACGTGGCCGGGCAGACCCCCAAGTCGCTGGCAGCGTTTGCCAACCTGAAGCGCCTCTGCGAGGAACGCCTGAAAGGGCGCTACGCCTTCGAGGTCGTGGACTTGCTGAAGACGCCGCAACTGGCCCACGACGACCAGATTCTCGCCATCCCCACCCTGGTGCGGAAGCTCCCCGTTCCCATTCGGAAGATCATTGGCGATCTCTCGAACACCGAACGCGTGCTCGTCGGCCTGGACTTGCAGCCGCACGCTCGAGCAAGGACCGATGAAACCTGACGCCAAGGGCAAACACAGCACCACGGCCTTCAAGCAGGCGCCCACGCAGACCGGTGAAGGCCGGTATGTCTTGAGCCTTTACGTGACCGGAGCCAGCCAGCGCTCCATCCGCGCCGTGGAAGCCGTCAAAGCCCTCTGTGAGCAGTACCTCCAAGGCCGTTATGAGTTGGAAGTGCTGGATTTGTATCAACAGCCGGAGAAGGCGAAGGAAGCCCAGATCTTCGCCGCACCCACGCTGGTCAAGAAGTTGCCCCCACCCTTCCGCCGGTTGATCGGGGACTTGAGCAACCCCGACCGGGTGCTGGTCGCCCTGAATTTGAAAACCAGCAGGACTTGACCATGTCTTCGGCCCCGGACATCGCCAGCCAATTGCGCCGCGAACTTGAGGAGACGCGCGCGCGCCTGGCCGAAGCGGAAGAAACGCTCAACGCCATTCGGAACGGTGAGGTGGACGGCTTGTTGGTGGCCGGGCCGGAGGGCGAGCAGATCTTCACCCTGCATGGTTCGCAGGAGCCGTACCGGCTGCTGATCGAGCAGATGAGCGAAGGCGCACTCACGCTCTCGTCCGAAGGGGTCATCCTCTACGCCAATCAGACCTTCGCCGGGCTGCTCCAGATGCCGCTGGAGCAGGTCATCGGCTCGGAGTTCCTCTCCTTCGTCAACCCGGCGGAGCAGCCCGTCCTCACGGGACTGATCGCCGCGGCGTGCCGCGGGAACAGCCGCGGGATGGTGTCCGTCCGCACCGCGGCCGGTACGTTCATCCCGTTGGGGCTGGGGCTGAGCCGGCTGCAGTTGCCCCCGGACACCTTGCTCTGCGTGGTGGCCACGGACCTTACGGAGCAGCATCGGAAGGATGAGGCGTTACGCCGCTTCCAAGCCGAGTTGGAGCAGCGGGTGGCGGAACGCACCGCCGACCTGGCCCGGTCACGCCTGGCGGCCTTGAACCTGATGGAGGAAGCGGTCGAGGCGCGCAAAACCGCCGAGGCGGCCAATCGCGAGCTGACGCAGGAAATCGCCGAGCGCAAGCGGGCTGACGAGGCGCTGCGGCGGAGCGAGGAACGCCATCGCATCGTGACGGACACGATGCTGCACGGTCTCGTCCATCAACGCGGCGACGGCACCATCATTGCGATGAACCCCGCCGCCGAACGCATCCTCGGTCGCCCTGCCGCGGAGTTCCTGGGCAGCAGTTCCGTGCAAGAGGAACACCGCACCGTCCATGAAGACGGCTCGCGGTTTCCGGGAATGGAACATCCGGCGATGGTTGCGTTGCGCACCGGCCAACCCGTCCGCAGTGTGGTGATGGGGGTGTGGAACCCGCAACGCGAGGAGCGCCGCTGGATCGAGATTGACGCGGTGCCCGTTTTCGCGCCGGGCCAGGCGTTGCCGACGGAAGTCTACACGGTGTTTGCCGACATCAGCGAGCGCAAGCAGGCCGAGCAAGACTTGCGGGATCTCAACCAGCAACTGGAGCAGCGGGTGGCCGAGCGGACGCAGAAGCTCGCCGAGAGCGAGGCCAACTTGCGCGCGTTCTTCGACACCATTGACTACTTTTGCTTCATCCTCGATCAGCAAGGCAACATCCTACGCGTCAACCAGACCGTGGTCGCGCGGCTGGGTTACGCCGAGGAGGAGTTGACCGGCATGCCGGTGGTGCAGCTCCACCCGCCGGAACGGCGCAACGAGGCGAGCGGCATCGTCACGGCCATGCTGGAAGGCACGCGCAGCTCCTGCCCGGTGCCGTTGCAGGCCAGGGATGGCACGCTGGTGCCAGTGGAAACGCGGGTCGTCCCCGGCACCTGGCAGGGGCAACCCGCCTTGTTCGGCGTCAGCAAGGACATCTCCGAGCTGCGGAGATCGGAGGAAAAATTCTCGACCATCTTCCACCTCAACCCGCTGGCGATGGCGTTGACCTCCCTTCCGGACGCGCGGTTTGTGGAGGTGAACGCTGCGTTCACGCTCGTGACCGGTTACGAGCCGACGGAGGCCATCGGCTCGACTCCCCAGGAGTTGGGGCTGTTCGCGAATCCGGCTCAGGGCGCTGAGTTGGTCCGCTTGATGACCGAGCAGGAGTCGTTCGAGCATCAGGAGTGGTGCCTGCGGACCAAGGCCGGCAGCCTGCGGCACGGGTTGTTCAGTGGCGATCGCGTGCACCTCCAGACCGGCAGCCTGTGGCTGACCGTCATGGATGACATCACCGAGCGCCAGCGCATTGCCGAGGAACTGCGCCAGGCCAAGGAGGCAGCCGACGCGGCCAACCGCGCCAAGAGCCGGTTCCGGGCGAACATGTCGCACGAAATCCGTACGCCCATGAACGCCATCCTCGGCTTCGCCCAGTTGCTGGAGCGTGACCCGGCGCTCCCCGAGAAGCAGCGGCAGCAAGTCGCCACCATCAACCGCAGCGGCGCCCACCTGCTCCGGCTCATCAACGACATCCTCGACATGTCCAAGATCGAGGCGGGGCGCATGCCCCTGGTGCTGGTGGAGTTCGACCTTCGCATGCTCGTGCACGAGCTGGAGGCCATGTTCCTTCTGCGCGCCGAGGAGAAGCGGTTGGGCTTCGAGACCCACTGCGCCCCCGAGGTTCCGATTTACCTGCGCTCCGATCCGGGCAAGATCCGCCAGGTGCTGCTCAACCTGCTGGGCAATGCCTTCAAGTTCACCGCTCGCGGCGGGGTGCAGCTACGGTTGACGTCCGAAGGCGCCGCGGCGACGGCTGTGGCGGCGGGCCAGGCCTCGACCCGGATCTGTATCGAGGTGACCGACACCGGCGTGGGCATTGCAGCGGAGGAAATGGACCGTCTGTTCGAAGCTTTCGAGCAAGCCTCGAGCGGCCAGCGCCAAGGCACCGGCACCGGCCTGGGCTTGGCGATCAGCCGTCAACTGGCCCGGATGTTGGGCGGCGACGTGACGCTGAGCAGCCAGGTGGGCGTCGGCAGCACTTTTCGCTTTAGCTTCGTCGCCACCGTGGTGGACACAGCCACTTCTGCCGGCGCGATGCCTACCGCCTCCTGCCGGATCGTCCGCCTCAAACCTCGCGATCCGCCGCCCGTGGTGCTTGTGGTCGACGATACCGAGTCCAACCGGATGTTGCTGCGGAATCTGCTCGAACCGGTTGGTTTTGTTGTCCATGAAGCGGCCGATGGAGCCGAAGCGGTCGTCGGGTGCGCGACGGAGCCCCCGTCCCTGGTGTTGATGGATCGCCGCATGCCGGGGCTGGACGGCTTGGCAGCGATTCGGGCCATTCGCAAGGGTCCGGCGGGTGGGAGCATCCGGATATTGCTGATCAGCGCCACGGTGCTCGACACTTCCGATCAGGACTGGAAATCCGCCGGTGCGGACGGCTTCATCAGCAAACCGTTCCAGAATGAGGACCTCCTGGCCCTGATTGGAACCCTGCTGGAAGTCGAGTACCTGGAGGCGGAGCCAGTCGCAAGCGCGACGCCGAAGCCGTTGAGCGCTCCTCAAACCGCCGCCCCCATTCCCGACGGACTCCGGACCCGGATCCTGGAGGCCACCGAGGCCGCTGACATCGACCGGTTGCGCGAGTTGATCGCGCATGAGGTCAGCCCGCTGGATGCCGGACTGGGCCAGACGCTGGCTCGCTTGGCGCTGGACTATGACTACGAGGCCATTGTGCAGGCCTTGCAGCAACCCGAGTCCTCGATCAACGATCCGCACGATCCGATGCCAGGGTGATGCGCCGCAGACCGTCACGGTCTCGGAGAAAGAGGTCGGCATCAGTTTTCGGCGGCGCCCGCAGCTGCCGTGGCAGGCAAGTCAGGCAGCTGTCGGGTCGCGAGGCCATCGGTCGCGAGGCGGTCCCGCGGTGCGGTGGCGGTCCATCTGGGGATGCGCTGCCGACGGCGCACGCACACCCCCGGGCTTCCTTTCCAGGGAGGTGGCCGTATGCTGCGCGGATGTTGCAGCGTGCCTCATCTCCCGAGTCGGCGGACCTGGTCTTTCCGCGCCTAGCGCTGGTGCGGCAGCGGTTTCCTGCGCGGCCGCCCCTCGACCTTGTCGGGGAAATTGCCCGTCAATTCGAGCCCCAGCTGAGGTCTCTCAAACGCGGCGCCAGGGTGGCCGTCGCCGTAGGCAGCCGCGGGATCGCGAACCTGAGCGAGATGGTGTCCGCCGTCGTCCAGCTTCTACGGAACGCCGGAGCCAACCCGTTCATCGTTCCCGCGATGGGAAGCCACGGCGGCGGAACCTCCGAGGGGCAGGTAAAGCTCCTTGCCGGGTACGGCGTCACGGAGTCCGCAATGGGAGTGCCCGTCAGGGCGGCGATGGACGCTGAGGAAATCGGCCGGACGCCTTGGGGCGATCCCGTGGTCTGCAGCGCCGAGGCCCTGGGCGCGGAGGCGGTGGTGATCATCAACCGGATCAAACCGCACACCGATTTCGCCGGCGACCTGGGCAGCGGTTTGCTGAAGATGCTCGTCGTGGGGTTGGGCAAACGCGTCGGCGCGTCGAACTACCACCGAGCCGCAGCGCGCTCAGGGTATCTCCCGGTCTTGCGGGCTTCGGGAAAGATCGTCCGCGAACGCCTGCCCTTGCTCGCGGCGGTGGCGATCGTGGAGAACCAGCGGCACGAGTCCGCACGGCTGGAGGTCGTGAGCCCGGACGAGCTGGAGCAGCGCGAGGCCGCGCTGTGTGCGGAAGCGGCAACCCTCATGCCGCGCCTGCCCTTCGAGGAACTGGACCTCCTCATCGTGGATCGCATGGGCAAGAACATCAGCGGCACCGGCATGGACCCCGCCGTGATCGGGCGGATGATTCATGGCTATTCGCTGGCCGAGGACACCGAACACCGCCACCCGCACATCCGCCGGCTGTTCGTGCGCGAGCTGACTCCGGAAAGCAACGGGAACGCCATCGGCATCGGGATGGCGGACTTCACCACGTCGCGCCTCGTCACAGCCATGGATCGCAAGACTACCGTGACGAACTCGCTCACAGCCCTGTCGCTCCAGGGTGCCAAGGTGCCGATCTATTTCGACACGGACCGTGAGGTGCTCCAGGCCGCGCTGGACACGTTGTCCCTGCCGGATCCAAGCCGGGCTCGGGTCGCGCGCATCGCGGACACGCTCTCCGTCGAATGCCTGCAGGCTTCGGAGGCGGCGTTGCAGGACCGCGCGGGCGCGGCCAACCTCGAGATCACGCGCGGTCCGGAACCGCTTCGTTTCGACTCCCGGGGCAACCTGGAAGCGTGGCCTTGACGCCGGCTGAGATCGGGTGCCGGTGCCGGCGCGGACCACCCGCCTATTCCGCGATGGGAGCCATGATGGCGCGGTTCAGCGCCAGCGCCGCGCGGCTGTTGTTCCCGGCGAGGTTCCGGAATTCCTGGAACTTGGCGAGGTCCTCCGGGCTGAGGAACGACGTCGCGTGATCCGCGGCGTACTGGTAGATGGTATCCATCAGTTTCACGCTGCGCTCGCCCTCCTGCTCGAAGATGATGTTGCGGAAGTTCAGGATCGGCACGGTCTGGTAATCCGCCGAGAGACCGGCCGCGGCGAGCGCGGATTGGACGCCTTCCTGGAGCACGCCGCGGAACTGGCGCGCCTTCTCCTGTTTGGCCTCATCGGTGCCGGTCAACATGCCCTTGAACTGCTCCGCGGAAAGGGAGCTCAGCAAATGCGACGTGTACTCCGAGTAGTGGGCCAGGCCATCGGCGCCAAGCTGGGTCTCGACCTGCTGGCGTAGCTCCGATTCGCGAGCGGCGAAGAGTTCATCGGCCTGTTGGGGCGTTAGCTTGTCGCGCAGGGCGGTGGTCACGATGTCCACGTTGCCCATGATGTGATCGGCGAGGAGGTTGTTCAGTTGCTCCGTCTGCTCCGGAGCCAGCTTGAGTTGCTGGGCCAGATCCTTGTACAGCATCGACATTCCGAGCTTTTGCTGGTCGCGGAGCATCTTCCGGGCTTCCGGATTCGCGGTCACCTTGCTGAGGCCGCTGGACGAACCGATCTGGGCATTCTCGGTGCGCAGGCGTCCGACCTCCCCGCGGAGCCGGAGCACCTCGTTGGTGTTCCTGGCCGGGGTTTGCTGTGCCAGGTTGCTCACCGCCTGGGTGGCTTCGTCGCGTTCGCGCCGGAGTTGTTGGACCTGGTTGCTTAACGCGTCGAGGGATTGCTGATGCTGCGTCTGGAGCGCCTGCAGGTCGCCCCGCAGGCGCGTGGCTTCGCGGGTTTGGTAAGCGCCGAAACCGGCGGCTCCAACGAGGGCAAAGGTTACCAGGGTCTTTTGGAGGGTTGTCATGGCAAGGGTGGTTACGGTGCTGACGGCGGTTGAAGAGGAGGCCACGGCGGCCGAGGAAAGGACCGCGCTGCCAGCCAGGACGGCCACCAGGCCCGCCGGGGCGGCCTGGATCCCGTTTACAGAAAGCAGCGCTGCCAAGGCGGTCGCGCCCACGGCGATGTCACGCTGGTGGAAGAAGGCGCGGAGCCGTTCCGTGGCGCGGCTCACTCGTTTCTGGGCCGCATCTTCGCCGGCCCCGAGCGCCTCGCCCACTTCCCGCAGCGACTTGTTCTCGAAGTAGCGGAGCAGGATGGCCGTGCGATCGGCCGTGTCGAGCGACTGCATGGCCTCGTCGAGCAGCGGTTCAATCTCGGACCAGCCCGGATCGTTAGCATGGAGACCACTCATCTGGACGGCGACTTGTTCGCGCGCCTGGCGCCGGGCCTCGCGCCGGACCACGTCCACCGCGGCGTGCCGGGTCACCTGGTAGAGCCAGGCGGACAGGACGGTGTCGGATCGCAGCCGTGCGGCCTGACGGGCGAGCTGGGTGAAAACGGTCTGGGCGACTTCCTCCGCCAACTGCGGCGAGCGCACCTGCCTGAGGGCGGCCGAATAGACCAGGTCCAGGTGACGTTTCACCAGCGCGGTGAACGCATCCTGCGATTGTTCGCGAGTGAACTGGCCGAGCAGTTCCTGGTCATTCGCGCTCATCATCTCCAACCTAACGTCGCCACCGGCCGAATCCGACAGGATTTTGGCAGGTTATTTCGCCTTGGAACCCGGCGCGGGCTCGGCATGCTCCGCCCGACGACCTGGAGGCCGCGATCCTCACCCCCCCGTCGGCGAAGGCGGGCGGTGGAGCGCCGTCCTTCCAGACAACCAGACAACCAGACAACCAAGCAGCCCGCCCGCAGCCTATGAGCGATCTGCGCCCCGGATCGAACCCGCCGGAGTCGCGACCGGATGGGGAAGCCGCGTCGGCGGTTCCGCACCCGGCACGACCGGCGAGCTGCCGTCCTGGTGAATGCTCCGGCTTTCTGACGACGCATTGGAGCGCGGTCCTGGCGGCTCGCGACAAAGACTCGTCCCAGGCCCAGCTGGCCCTGGCCGAGCTTTGCCAGACCTACTGGTACCCGCTCTATGTCTACATCCGCCGACGGGGCCATGACCCCATCCAGGCCGAGGACTTGACCCAGGCCTTCTTCGAACGCCTGATCGCCAAGGACTACCTGGGCGACCTGACCCCCGGAATGGGCCGCTTCCGTTCCTTCCTGCTGACTGCCCTCAAGCATTTCCTGGCGAATGAATGGGACCGCAGCCAAACCCGAAAGCGCGGTGGCGGGCTTGCCATTCTTTCGATCGAATCGCAGGAAGCGGAAGAACGCTACCGGTTCGAACCGGTCGATCACGTCACGCCGGAGCTCCTCTTCGAACAGCGCTGGGCCATGACCGTGCTCGAACGCGTGCTGGCCCGGCTCCGCGAAGAGTTCGTCGCGGGCGAAAAAGCGGCTTTGTTCGAGCAACTCAAGGCCTTCCTGTCGGTGGATGAGACTGCGGGCTCCTATGCCGAGGTCGCCGCACGGACCGGGCTAAAGGAGGGGACCGTCAAAGTCGCGGTGCACCGGTTGCGGCGCCGGTACGGTGAGCTCCTGCGCGCGCAGATCGCCGAGACCGTCAAGGACCCCGAGGAAGTCGAGGATGAGATCCGCCACCTCATCTCGGTCCTGACGAACTCCGGATAGGCGCCGGGTCACTTCGCCTTCGCGTTGCTTTGGTGCAGGATGTGGAGCGCACAGAGAGGGAGCTCTCCTGGACGATTGCGAACACCTCTTGATCGTTCACCTCGTGAACCACCACGGCCATTTGGGCGTTCGCCGCCGTTGCGAGAACGTTCGGCAGCGGTTCGCCACGCCGCAGATGGCCGGCGGCGATGCTGCGGAATTCGCTGCGAAACCGTCGCGGTGTCTGCCAATCCGGGTCGCGCTCGCGGGCGGCAACCGCGAGCGGGTGGTAATCGTCCCGGTTCACGACGAAGCCGAAGAGTATGCTGACATCCACCACGATCATGATCTTCCGGCGTTCCGCAGCGCTTCCTGTTCTCCGGGGTCAAGCCGGGAAGAAACTGGCTGCTTCCCCGAACCCCCCAGTTCGCACATGTGAAAGGGGGTGTGTGCGGTTGGGTGTTGGGGCCGACGCGTTCCGACCAGCACCGTCAAGGCTTCAGGACGATCTTGCCGGACAGCGTCCCGGTCTTGCCGGAGGTGTTGTCTTCCTGGAGCCGGTGGGCTTCGGCGGCCTGGGCCAGAGGAAGCACGCGGTCGATGCGCGGCCGCAGCTTGCCGCTCGCAAGCCACTCGTTGAGGTCGTCGGCGGCGTCCCGCTGCTCGTCCGGGTGGGCGGCGAACATGACAAAGCCGAGCACGGAAGCGCCTTTCACATAGAACGGGCCGACCGGAAAGGGCGGGCGGGCATCACGCCCGGCCATGATGACGGCGCGGCCCCGCGCGGCGAGGGCGGCAATGATCTTGTCGAAATCGGGTTCGCGCGTGGTTTCCCACCAGACGTTGACGCCTCCCGGAGTGATCTTGCGGAGCGCGAGGTTGGGTTCGACCGACTTGTAGACGATCGCGTAGTCGGCTCCCAGTTGGAGGATGGCCTCGGCCTTCTGCGGACTCCCGACGGTGGCGATGACGCGGGCGCCCAGCAGTTTCCCCATCTGGACGACGGTGGAACCGACGCCGCCGCTCGCGCCATTGACGAACAGCGTTTCCCCCCGCGCCAGCTTGGCATCGCGGACGAGTCCAAGGTGGGCGGTGATGCCGACCAGGGCCACCGCGGCGGCCTGTTCGTCGCTGACGTTGGGCGGGGTGGCATATGCCCAGCATTCGTCCACCAAAATGCGTTCGGCGAAGGTGCCCTGCCTTCCGAGCAGACCCTGGTTGCTCCCCCAGACGCGTTCGCCTGGCTCGAACTGGGTGACGTCGGGCCCGACGGCTTCGACGACTCCCGCGAAGTCGCAGCCTGGGATAAAAGGGCTGGGAAGGTCCATCTTCACCAGCCCGCCCCGGACATACGTGTCAATGGGATTCAAGGCGACCGCGTTGACCTTCACGAGCAGCTTGGAGCCCGTGGGAGGCTGGGGGTCAGGGAGGTCGCCGTAAGTGATGTTCTCTGCGGGCCCGGAGGCGGTGATGTAGGCTGCCTTCATGCTTGCGTTGCCCGCGGAGTGTGTCAGTTCACCTCGGGCCGACGCAATAGAGTTTCCGGTTCACCCGCACAAAGAGCTGGTTCCCTACGGCGGCAACCGTCGAACGCGTCCGGTCATCGCCTGCTTCTCCGAAAGCGGCCTGGTGCTGGATCTCGCCGGTGTCCGCGCTGACCACGACAACCTCGCCGCGGAAGTTCAGCAGGTAGATGCGGCCGTCCGCCCCGGTGGGCGAGGCCTCGTACTTGGCGTTGCCCGGCGTGTTCACCAGCCACTTGATGCGTCCGGTGGCGGGTTCAACGCGGGCGAGGGTTTTCTGAAGATCGCTGAGCACGAAGAAGTCGCCGAGGTAGAACAGCGGGGTGGGGACGTCACTGGTGATTTCGCGGTGTTGATCGGATTTCCAGGCGATTGCCTGGTCATCGAGGGTGCCGCTTCCTCCGGCCTTGATGGCGTAGATGGGATCACGTTTCGGGGCGCAGGCGAGGATGATGCCGGCCCCTCCCACGGGAGAAGGCACATGCCGCCAATGAGGGATCCGCGTCGGGTTCCATGTGCCCCAACGCCAGAGTTCCTGTCCGGTGGCGGCAGCGTGGCCGGTCAGGCAGTCACCGCCGATGAGGAGTATCTCCGTCCTCCCGGAGTGGATGAACGGCACCGGGGAGGCGAACGATTCGCGGGATTCCGCCCGGGCCTCGCTGGGTCGGACCTGGCGCCAGAGCTCCCGGCCGGTGCCGGGGTCCAGGGCGAGGAGGTACGAGTCGTTGGGGCCGTCGGTTCGGCCGCGGCCGTTCACCGGGACATCGCGTTGCAGCACCTGGATGTACAGTCGCCCCTCGAAGAGCAGCGGGCTGGAGGCGAACGTCCAGCCAAAGGCAAACTCGCCGTAGTCCTTGGCGAGGTGGCGCGACCAGCGGCGGTTCCCCTCGAAATCAAAGGCGGCAAGGGCTCCCTGGCCGTAGAAGAAATAGACCAGCCGGCCGTCGGTCGTGGGCGAGGGTGAGGCGTAATCACTCATGCGATCGCGCGAGGCCTGTTCGCCCATCGAGTGGCTCCAGATGACCTCGCCCGTGTCCCGGTTCACGGCGAGCGCGACGAGCGAACCCGCCTCCGCGTCCGTGGACGAGACGAAGACGCGGCGATCCCACACGGCCGGTGTGGCGGCGCTGGGCCCGGGGAGTGGCGTGGCCCAGACAACGTTCTCCGTCGGGGAAAAGCGCGTGGGCAGGTTGGTGGCGGTGCTGCTGCCGTTGAAAAACGGGCCCCGCCAGTGCGGCCATTGGCCGGGGGCGGTTCCCATGCCGAGTCCAGGGCTTTCCGCGAGTGCGGGGGCGGCGCCGGTTACGGCGAAGAACGCGGCGAGGCTAAGGATCGTTAGGCAATGCACGCGGCAGTTTAGCCGGGCGGGGGCCGTGTGCAAACGCCCGTGCGCTCGAGACGACGTGAAGGGCCTACCGCCGGGTTCGGTTCCGCTCCTGGGCAGTTCCCTTGGCCTGGCGAACGTGGGCAGTGGCGATGAAATCAAAAGCGCCGGTAAACCGGACGCACTCCAAACGCTTCGCGCCGCTCCAAGGCAC
>CAZHUS010000013.1:0-118349 GCA_964535555.1 uncultured Verrucomicrobiota bacterium | reverse complement strand
CGCAGAGTGCTGCCGGGCCGGCGCTGACAAAGGGCGGGGCGATCCCTCGCTTCCCCTGAACCTGTCCAGGAGCGCGGACTTCAGTCCGCAGGAAGCCACCCCGGCCAAGGAACGTCCCTGCGGGCTGAAGCCCGCGCTCCTGAGCGGTTCACGGCCACTGCGCATGGCCGGCAGGGCAGGCGACTCTCCATGAACCAGGCCCTTCCGGGACCGCGACCGTTCCGCGGTCGCAGTGGCTATGAACTCCGCGGGGCGTTGAGCTCTTGGACAATCGGCACCGACTGCTCGTACCCGCTGCAGTTGGGGGACCGGCCGCGGTCCGGTTCATGGTCCCCAGGCGTTTCCAGCACCAAAATCAAGACCAACACTCCCTACGAGGCGGCGGCGGGCGGCGGCGCACCAGGATGGCGAAGCCGCTCGGACAGGATGCGCATCACTTGAAGGGCGAAGAACGGCGTTTGCTGGACGAGGAAGTTGAAGCGCCGCTCGTCGATGGCGACGAGTTTACAGGCCGTCCTGGCCGTGGCCGTCGCGCTGCGGTGACTGTGTTCGATCAATGCCATTTCCCCAAAGACGCTACCCGGCCCCACGATGCGGATGGCCCGTCCCGCCTGGGTCAACTCAACCTCTCCCTCCACCACGGCGTACATGCAATCACCCGGTTGACCTTCCATGAAGATCGTGTGTCCGGCCGGGTAGGCGACGGCATCTTGCGCATCGCGGAAAAGGTTGATCGTGGTGCTCATTCGTGTTTTGGGCGGAGCTACTTTGGGCAAACAACGACCGTCATGCAACGGTCGCAGGGCGCAGACGCGCGGACGTCACGCATTCGTTACGTGGACGTCACCTTTGAAGGCATGGAGATCCGCAGAGCCGAAAAGCAACTCGCCTTTCCCGACGTCCGCGGCGGGACATGGCGGCGGGCTACCATGTCCCGGTTACCCGATAAAACCGCCGGGGGGTGGCGGCGGACCATGCGATCGGCAGTTGCAGCACTCCGGACGATGGATCGAGCCTTGCCTGCATACTCAATTCCCAGGCACCGGGCCGCAGATCTTCGGCGGTTTCCACAATGAGCGCTTGTCCGGGAGGCCCTTCGATCTGCACCACAAGGCCTGATGCCGTCCATCGCGCGGCGAGGCGCAAAGCGTCTTGAAGCTGGGCCTCAGCTTCCACGGCGGGAGTTCCGCGGAGATCCACCGAAACCAGCCGATACAGCGTCGCGCCTTCGGTTTCCTTCCGGAAATCGGTTAGTTCGTACGTGCCCGGCTGGAGGTCCCTGCGGCCAGGTACGATTTCCGCGTTCACGCGAATCCAGATGCCGTCTCGCAGCCGTTCGAGGTAGAACCCCAGCAAATCGACTTCAACCCCCGTCCACCAGCGCAGGTTGACACGTTCGGCGCTGGTCCGGACGGCGTGAAAGGCGAGGAGTCGGGCGGCCGTGGGCGGAGGCGGGTCTGCAAACTGGACGTCAACCTCATACTGGCCAGTCGTGAAGGTATCTTCGGCGGTGACGAGAAGTTCCAGATGGTTCGGGCAGGCACAGAGATCCAAGGGCGGGCTCGGATTGCCCGACGTCAGCGCCTGCCACGGGTCGGCATTCAGCCGCAGGGTCATGGTCGCATGCGAATCCTGCGGCGTGGCGGTGGCGGTAATCGTTGACGTTCCAGCCGGTACTTCGAGGGTGTAGCTGGTCGTCTCGGGATCAAACGCGGGGTCCAAGACGCCCGTGCTGAAGTTCAGCGCCGCGAGACGTGCTTCCGTTGACAGCGGACGGATGGTGAAGTCGACGTTGGAAACATCGAAGAACACGTTGGAATCGGCCTCCACCATCACCCGGGCCGACGACGTGGAAAGCGAGGGCAGCAGCACGGATTCCGCACCATCGTTCGGGGTGTTGGCCGCCAGGATGTGGGGAAAGCTGTCCCCGCCGTCTGTCGAGAGCCGGAGGGTGACCGTGCTCGCGTTGACGGGTGCGACGTCGGTGGCTGCGGGATTCCAGGTAATCGTCTGGGCTCCGGCCCAAGTGACGGCGGTGGTCGGGGAGGTGATCACGAAGGGCCCGGCGGTTCCCACCACGGTCAGTTGCATGTCGTCGGTCGCCACGCCGCCACCTCCGGACCGGTTGTCGCGTGCGGTCACTTTGAGTTTCAGCGTGCGCGCCAGGCTCGGCAGCCTTTCGCCCACGCTCGGGGTGTCGTTGAGTATCGCGGTCCAGCGGGGGAAGGTGCGCGAGCCGGAGAGTGCCGGATTGAATGAACGAAAGAGCGGGCTGGCACCGTTGTCGGCAGCGCTCAGGGACTGGGCAGCGCCAAGGTCGTTTTCCTCCCAACAAAACGTGACGGGATCGTCGTCCGGATCGGTCGCGGTGGCTTCGACCGTGAAGGGCGTGCCCATGGGAATGACGTAGTCGGGTCCGGCGTCCACCCCAGGCGGGTGGTTGCCGGTCGCGGTTTGAACCGGGCAAGCGGCTCCTCCCGAGAGCAGGAAGCTGGCGATCTGGGCCTGGCTGGCGAAATGGAAATAGGGGTCGCTGTGCGCCTGGAGATTGTCAGCGCCGCAGATCCCAGCGTAAGCCATGATGGTGCTTCCGCTGCCCGGCTCGAAGGCGGAGGGTGCGTAACGGTTACTGCCGCTGCAATTGAGCGTGGTCCCGTTGAAGGTGTGGCGCGCGCCGAACTGGTGCCCGATCTCGTGAGCCACGTAGTCGATGTAGAATGCGTCGCCGGTGGGTGCGGAGGTGCCCGTTTCGCCCCGGGCTTTGAAGCTGTCGTTGCAGACGACACCGAGCGAGGCGAGTCCCCCTCCCGCGGTGCTGAACACGTGGCCAAGGTCGTAACTGCCGACGCCGAGGACGTTGTTCAAGGTGGTCTGGTTCTGGTTCAGCAAGCTGAAGGGGTCATTGTTGGTGTACGGGTCGGTGGCCGGGTTGGTATAGATCACGAGGTCGTTGTTCGCGACCAGGACCAGCCGGATCGCGAGTTCCGTTTCGTACACGCCGTTCACGCGGTTGATGGCGGTCACGACGGCGCCCAAGCCCCCGGCAACCGTTCCCCCGTGGAAGGCCGTGTATTCGCCCGTCGCGGCAACGGCAAGACGGTAGGTGCGCAAGGTCTCGCCGGAGATGAGGGCGGCCGCGGCCTCGGGGAAGGCGTGGCGCGCTTCCTCGTCCACTTCCTCGACCATGCAGGTCCAATCGAGCCCGGAAGGCGCCAGGTCGCGCTTGAAGTAACTCGCGTACTCGGCCGTGTCAGCCCGCCAGAGCGGATCGATGTAGACCGCACCGTGCGGTGAGAGGATCTGCGCGTGAAAGCCCGCCGGGGTGAGATCGAGCCGAACTCGCGCCTGCGGATCGTCAAGGCCCACCCCGGCGTACGTTCGCAACTGCGGGTACTTGGCCGCCAGCTCCGGCTCCATCACCGGCGATTCCACCACGCCGAAGCGGGTGAAAGAGCCGTCGGGTTGTGGCAGTTCGAGTTCCAACGCCTGGATCCCGCGCGCCGCGTCCGTTTCTGCAGGTGCCAGTTCGAGTTCGCGAGCCATGGCCGTCACGTTCAGGCGAACGCCATGGTAGTGGGCGGGCTGGATCCATCGCGAACCGTCCGCGCCTCGCGAGCCTTCGGCAGGGAAACTCTCCCAAAGACCCGTGGCAGCGCCGGCGCTGAGGCAACACAGAACTCCCCCGGCGAGCAGCACCCGCGCTCGCAGACAGCGTCGGCGGGCGAAGCCGTTCATCGAGCCTCGGCGCGGACCATGCGCAGGCCGAACACGCACCCGATCTCGTTGCCTTGCGTGGCCCGGAAGCGGACGGTGACCTTGCCCTTGTCCTTCACCAGGTCGGCCGGCACCGGATACTCGACGTCGAAAAAGCGCAACGGACCGCGGCGTTCCAGGCGCTGCTCGGCGAGGCGACGCTCGTCGACCAGGATTTCGAAAGTCCGTTCCTGCCACTCGTCGTGATTGTAGGTCACCACCAGGGTCATCGGATGCGAAGGATCGACGGCGATGTCGAAGGAGAACCAGTTCGTTCCCCGACGGCCGGGACGCCCCATCACCCGGTCGGGAGAGGTGTTCTCGCCCTGCATGTTCGCGTCCCGCTCCGCCTGCATTTCACCGGGTTGCACGAAGCCGACCGTGGCCGCCTCGAGCTTCCGTAGTTTCTCCTCCTCCGCGGCGATCTCGGCGGAGCGCTGTTCCCACTCGGCGGGGGTGAACAAGTCCCAGTAGACGGCGTAAGACCTCCGGTGCAGGCGGTAGAACGGCACGAAGTCCACATCGCGATCCCGCCCCACGCCCTCGGTGCGGAAGCACCCCGGCTTGTCGGACAGAGGCTTGAGCCACTCGGCGACCGGGCGTTCTGCCGCCACGAAAACCGGGGCCGGAGCGGAGACGGTTCCCCGCCCGCGTGTCCTGCGTTCCTGCTCCCCGCCAAGGTCGCCTGCCAGGACCAGCGGTCCCCAGAGGATCGCCGTCCGGCGCGGGTTGTCGGCGAGCGGTTCCAACCGGAGCGTTTTGGGCAGCACGACGGTGACGGTATCCCCGGAATGCCACGTCCGGTGAATCTCGGCGAAAGAACCCGAGGCGGACAGCCCGCCGGCAGGCGGACGCCGCTCGCGGGGAGGGTTGGGGCCGGCGGAAGTCGGTTGCGGTTGCGCGGCAGGCCATGGCTCACCGTTCACTTTCACGGCGAAGCCTTCGCCCACCCAGAACGGCCGGCGAAGCGCCAGCGTGAACTCCTTCGGCGCCTCCAGGCTGAGCTTGAGCGTGGCCGTCTCGCCTTCGGGGAAGTCGGTTTCCATGGCCAGACGCGCCCCTGCTCCCGGCCAGGCTGCGGTCGAGGGTGCGTACAGGTTCACCCAGAACCGGTCGCCGCCCTCGTAGTAGATGCCGTCGGCGTGGAGCGCGTGGCTCTCCATGCTCGAACCCGTGCAGCAGGTGAAGCCGCCGTCGAGCATGTTGCGCTCGTATTCGTGCTGCACGCCCCGGCCGACCGGTACCATGTAGCACGCCCAGCCCTCCTCGGGGTCCTGGGAGGCCAGGATGTGATTGAAGAGGGCGCGCTCGTGAAAGTCGGCGTAATGCGCGTCGGGTCGGAGCGCGAAGAGCCGCCGGGTGAGCTTGAGCATGTTGTAGACGTTGCACGTCTCGGCGGTGCGGCCGTCAACGCGGTCGTTGAGGCGGTCGGGTTCGCCAAAGTACTCGTCCTTGCCGTGACCGCCCGTGGCGTAACTGTGATGCTGCACCACCCGGTCCCAGAAGAAGCCCGCTGCAAATCCGTCTCCCGGGTCGGCCACGTAAGCGAAGCGGTCAAGGGATCCGATGAGCTTGGGGACCTGCGTGTTCCCATGGGTGCCGCCGAGCCGGTCCTGGTGGCGTTTCAAGGGCTCGGTGAACGCGCGGTGCTCGAAGCGGTACGAGAGTTCAAGCCAGCGCCGGTCGCCGGTGTCGGCGTAGAGATCGGCAAACACCTCGTTCATGCCGCCGAACTCCGTGTTGAGCATGCGCTGTTGCTGAACCTCGGTCAGCCGCGACACGATGCCTTCGGCCCAGGCGGCGAACTCGATTTCAAGCGCCAGCGCCTGCTTGTTGTCCGTGAATCGATAGGCATCCCGCAGGCCGGCGTACGTCTTGTGAAGCGTGTACCAGGGCGACCACATGCCGTTCAGATCGAAGCCTCCCGAACGGATGTCACCTTGGGCGACCCTTTCGAAGATGAGCGCGCCGTCCGTACCGTCCTTGTCCGTGATGGCGCCGAGATAACCATGACCGCGTTTGGCCTGAACCGCGGCCAATTCGCTGACGATGTAATCGGCCCGCTCCTTGAACCGCGGATCACCGGTCGCCGCGTACATCAGGCTCACGGCCGACAGGTAATGCCCGCCGATGTGTCCGGTGAGCTGCTTGCCTTCGACCGAGTCCCACCCCCCGTATCCCCGGGCTTTCGGCTCGAGTCCCGCCCGGATCCGATATCCGGCCAGCATCCGGTCGGGCTCCAGGGCGAGCAGGTACTTGGCGTCGAGATCCTGGGCGTGTTTGAGCGGGCCGCCGGTGAGACGGACCTGGGAGAGTGGCAGCGGCCGGGCGACATCGGGAATCGCCGGCTTCACGGGATCGGCCAGAAGCGCTGGGAAGAGGGTGAGGACGAGAGCGATCAGGCAGTTCGGTGTGCGGATCGAAGCGGCGTCTCGCGGAGGGTTGGATCGCAAGTTCATCGGCAGAAATCGTACGCAGGCGTCTCCACAACGCAACGGCGACCTTGGCCCGGGGTGGAACGACGCGATTTGTGGGTGGGCGACGCGGTGCGGATCCGGTTCGACGTTGTCGCGGCGACTTGGAGGGCGTGGCGCAACCTGCCCCACCCGCGGATCATTCCCTGCTGGTGGCGTGGGCGCGGAGCCAGACGAGGTCCACGTTGTTGGCGGGAACGGCGGTGAACTCGTTCTTTTGAGTCTGGGCGCCGATCTGCTGCCGGCGTAGCAGTTCGGGGCTGCGCCACCGATGAATCTCGGCGTGGCCGTCGGCGAAGGTGACGCCGCCGGACCCGCCATGATAGCTGCCGGGGAAATTGACGAGTTGGTGTGTTCCCATGTCGGTGGCGAAGTAGCAGTCGTCGATGCTGTCGTCGCGTTCGTCGATGAACACGAACGTATCGCTCGGCGAGGGATCGAGGATGTCGGTGGTTTTCCGGAAGAGTCGGTACCCGGTATTCCAGGGGGCGGTGTTGGGCCAGCCCATCCAACCGCTCATGGAGACGGTGCGCACGACCGGCAATCGTCCCCCGGGAGTCTGCGCGGTGACCTTGCTGGCGATGCAACGGTGGAGGTTCGCCGATTGCGCGTAGGGTCCCAGGACGGCGTACGCCGGTTCCAGGAGCAGGAGGATGTTGGTGTTGTCCGTGTTGTTGGCCTGGCGCGGGTCCAGCCAGCCTGAGGCCCAGTTGCCGACGTTGCGCACCTTGCCGGACTGATTCTGCCAGTGGTTGCCAGGGATCGCCTCGTTCTGATCGCCGGCATACATGAGCCACGTCAACTGCAGTTGCTTGAGATTGTTCATGCAATGCACGCCCGAGGCCTTGGCCTTGGCGCGGGACAAGGCCGGCAGCAACATGCCGGCGAGAATCGCAATGATCGCGATCACCACGAGCAGTTCGATCAGCGTAAAGGCCGCCGATCTGGCCAGAGGGGCTCGCGAGGGGAGCCGGGATACGGACACCAGAGGTTTCATAGACGCGCTTCTGATGATTGGGGCTCGCGGCGACATTGGTGCCGGCCTGGCACCGCGTCAAGTGCCGGGGTGGCGCACACTCCTCGGCCGGTGATGGTCTGATGAATCGATGTCAACAGGACCGCCCGCCCTGCGAAATCGGCGTGCCGCGGTGACTCGAGTTGAGGGAATCCGAATTTGCATCGCGGCGCCTGCGTCTTTAGGATCGCACACGTGTTCACCCGCGAGCTCAGACATCATCTCACCATGAAGACCATTCCTCTTACCCGGCTGACCGTCGCCCTGCTGCTGGCCGCCTCGGCCGCCGTGCAGGCCGCCGATCAGGATGGATTTAAGCCCATCTTCAACGGGACCGACCTGGCTGGCTGGAGCGGCAACCCGGATCTCTGGTCCGTCAAGGACGGGGCCATCACCGGCGTCACCAAGGCCGAGCCCAAGCTGACGCACAACACCTTCCTCGTCTGGACCAACGGCCTCGTCGACGACTTCGAACTGCGCCTGAAATACCGGATGGTGGGCGGCAACTCAGGCATCCAGTATCGAAGCAAGCTCTTTGATCCGGGTGCGTTCGGCCCCGTGGTGGGCGGGTACCAGGCTGACTTCGAGGCCGGCGACACCTATTCGGGCATTCTCTACGAGGAACGCATGAGCCGCGGGATCATGGCGGAACGGGGGCAGCAAGTGGTGTTCGATGCCGAAGGCAAGAAGCAGGTCACCGGCAGCGTGGGTGACTCGAAGGCGATCCAGGCCGCCATCAAGAAGGAGGACTGGAACGACTACACCATCATCGCGCGGGGCAACCACCTCCAGCACTTCATCAACGGCAAGCAGACGGTCGACGTCACCGACAACGATCCCAAGAAGAACGCGCGCCAGGGTGTGCTCGCCCTCCAGATCCACGTCGGGCCACCGATGACCGTCCAGTTCAAGGATGTTCAGCTCAAGCGGCTCAAACTCGGCGACAAGAAGAAGATCGTCCTGACCGCGGGCTCCCCGAGCCACGGTCCCGGCGAGCATGAGCACAACGCGGGAATCCAGCTCCTGAACAAGTGCCTGCAGGGGCAGCCCGATGTGCTGACGGCCTACTACCTGAACGGCTGGCCCAAGGACGCGACGGCCTATGACAACGCCGACGCCATTCTCATCTACTGCGACGGCGGTGGCGGACACCCGTTCGTGCAAAGCGACCACCTGAAGATCATCGGTGAGAAGGTGAAGAACGGTGCCGGCGTGGGTTGCCTGCATTACGGGGTGGAGGTGCCCAAGGACAGGGGAGGTCCGGAGTTTCTGCAATGGATTGGCGGTTACTTCGAGACGCATTGGTCCGTGAATCCGCACTGGTTTGGCGAGTTCAAGAACCTGCCCCAGCATCCGGTGACCAGCGGCGTCAAACCGTTCGGTGCCCAGGACGAGTGGTATTACCACATGCGCTTCCCGGAAGGGCTGAAGGGCGTCACCCCGATCCTCTCGACGCTGCCGCCCAAGGAAACGCTGAACCGGCCCGACGGTCCGCATAGTGGCAATCCCAGCGTGCGGAAGGCCGTTCTCGAAGACAAGGAGCCCCAGCACGTGATGTGGGTCTTCGAGCGCCCGGACGGTGGACGCGGGTTTGGCTTCACGGGTGGGCATTTCCACAAGAACTGGGGCAACGAGGACTTCCGGAAGGTGGTGCTAAATGCCATTGTCTGGATGGCACACGCCAACGTGCCGGACGGCGGCGTGCAATCGGCGGTGACGCCGGATGACCTCAAGGCCAACCTGGATCCGAAGGGCCGTTGAGGTTCGCGACTTGCGGGTGCGGGGCGGTGCTGCGACGTAGCCTCCTGCCGGATCCCGCTTTGCAGCGGGGCAGGGGGCGCGTGGCTGGTTGCCTGCCGAATCCGGCTTGGAAGGTAGGGCGGGCACTCCGTTGCCCGCCGGTGCGGTGCGCCCCGAGGACTGCGCGCGCGTTTGGCGATACGCGCCAGGCTTCCGGCCGATCTCCGGATGCAATGCCTGCGCTCCGGACCGGCGAATCTGATTGCGGCCCCTGGCCGCGCGGCCTACTGTCGGGCGCGCTGCCCTGTGCTGCGCGAGTAGCTCAATTGGATAGAGCGTCGGCCTCCGGAGCCGAAGGTTGTGGGTTCGACCCCCGCCTCGCGTACCAACCAAAATCAAAGGGTTTTCACACGGTTCTTGACTTTTCCCGACGTTTTCCCTACAGCGTCGGACGTGAAGCGGCGCAAGCCGATCGTGGTACGTGCGGGAAACGCGCAGGTTCGCATCTACACACGCACCCAAACCAAGGCATCCGGCGAGTATCGGGTCTTTGAAGTCGCCGACTACTCCGGGGGCAAGCGCAAGTTGCTTTCCTTCGCGGACGAAGCCGAGGCTCGCACCAGAGCCAACGAGATCGCCGTCCGCATGGCGAACCTTGAAGGCGCGGTCCTGACGCTTCGCAGTCGCGACCGCGAATCCTACGTCCGGGCGCTTGAAACCCTGAAGCCAGCCGGCGTTGAGCTCGACGTCGCAGTCGCCCAGTTCGCCGAGGCCCACGCGCGGCTTGGTGGGCGGTCGATCGCCGAGGCGGTTTCCTTCTTCGTCGCCAAGAACCCAACCAAACTCCCGCCGTTCCCGGTAGCCGATGCCGTCGCCGCCATGCTGAAAGCCAAGGAAGCTGACGGCGCGAGTCCGGCGTACCTCAAGGACCTGAGGAGTCGACTTGGAGAATTCGCCGAGGATTTCGGTTGCGACATGGCCGACGTGAACGCCCCGGCACTGAACGCATGGCTCCGCGAAGGTTGGACGGGACGGAACCGGAACAACTACCGCACGGCGTTGGTCACCCTGTTCAAGTGGGCCGAGGCCGAAGGCAGGGTCCTCGCGAACCAGTTGGACTTCGCGAAGGTCGCCAAGGCGAAGGAAGACGACTTCGAGATTGAGATCTTCAAGCCCCAGGAAATGGCCAAACTTCTGCAGGCGGTCCAAGTGAATCCCGAGGACCTTCCGCCGGGGTACAACAAGCGGCACGCGCTCCGGTCCGGCCTGCTCGCGATGCTGGTCCTCGGCGGCTTCGCTGGCATGCGGACAGCCGAGATCCAGCGGCAGAAATGGGAAGACGTGAACCTTGAACGCGGCTTCATCCGCGTGACGGCCGGGAAGGGAGGCACCGCCTCGAAGCGCCTGATCCCGATTTCCGACAACCTCCGCGCGTGGCTCTCAGTCTGCGACCGGGAGTCGGACGTCTGTTGCGACTACCCGCGGCCGTGGGATGCCCTCTCCCGTGTCGCGAGGCGAGCCGGTGTGGAATGGAAACACAATGCGCTTCGACATTCGTTCGTCAGTTACCGAGTGGCCCTCGCTCAGAATGTCAGTCAGGTGGCGCTGGAATCGGGCAACTCCCCGCGCATGATTTTCCAGCATTACCGGGAACTCGTCACAACCGACGAGGCGAAAGCGTGGTTCAGCATCTTGCCATCTCCACCAGGCGATGTGCTGCTGCTTCCCACTCCATGAACAACAATCGTACCCAACTCGCATCCATCATTGCTCCGGCGGAGTGGGACTTTCGAGGAATTACTCCGCAGGAGTGTTCGCAGGCCTGCGTCTGGGAGTATGCGCGCAGTTCCCCCTACCTTTGCTCTCGACCTGAGGAGTGGCTATGCGGGGTTGGAGCCGTCACTGAGGTTGAACATTGCATCGAATCCGCTGGATTTCCACGCGCTTGGAGTCAGCTGGATGCGCAACTGCGTGCCGAGCTTTCACGCGTGCTTGTCACACGCCAAGAGCCCCTCAAGGTGCGCTCCATGCGGGAGTTCGTTGCTGAGTATCGGGGTGTTCGCAGCGCACAAGCTGGCGTCGTGTTGGACTTGATAGGTCGCAGGGACGGTTACGTAATCAACCTGAACTTTCGTGCGGGAATCAAATCTGTGCAGGCCGCCCTGAACAAGTGGGTTAGCACGGTAGCACGGGACGCCGAAGGCCGCAGGCGACGCGGCAAGGGTGCTGAACGACCTTGGGCGGCACTGAAGCGGCTCGCCGCTTTCCGAATCGAAAATTCGCGTGCTTCTCGTTCTTTCGAGACAATTCAGGCGATGCTTCAGGACGCTAAATCAAAGGCGACTGACACTTACGACGTGCTTCCTCTGTACGACAGCCACGGCGCTTGGAGCAAGGCCAAGGGCGAGGCTGCGAAGTTGCTGGAGTTGTGCGAAATAAACCCGGACCTCTTTGCGGTGAAGCTGGGATGTCGTTAGTTGTCCGATTAGGAGGCAGTTTTCGGAAAAGCGTTCCCTTTTGCGGTAGGTGACAGGCGGGTAGTGGAGCGTAGGTTCACATCGCCAAACGACGTGAACTATGATCGTTCTTCCAACTGCCGACTCGGAACAGAGTACAGCACTCCGCAAATACCACGACAAGCACGCTGTCGCGGCGATGTTTGGAGTGAGCGTCCGTACGATTGACGTATGGATGCGCCGACGCCTACTTCCATTCATGAAAGTAGGGAGGTCGGTTTTCTTCGATTCCGAGGACATCCATAGGCACCTTCAGGACCATTGCCGGGTCCGCTAGGAAATGGGCGTGTGCCGGAGCACGGCTGGAATATGAACTCGGCAACATTCCTCAGCTTACCAGCGTTCCTGCAACAGACACTGAACACCCCACCGCGCGGCGGCGAAGGGGTTCATCGATGGCTCTTTCGCGTCGCCCGTCATCTACACGCCCACATGCCTGCTCCCCAAATTGCCACCCTTTTGGCCGAGCGGTTACGTGGCTGCGGTCGCCCTGTTCCGCTCGGGGAGATCCATGCGGCTGTTGGCAATTCCATCTCCGCCGCCTGGCGACCCAAAATGCTGGATGCGTCGGTTCCTGTTCAGCGTAAATGGCCGTCTCTAAACATCACGCGGCGCGGGGCGATCATATGCGACAGCGGTCTGGGCCTGGCCGACCTTTGGGAGCGGAGTCCCCGGCGATTCGAGGACAACGACTGCCACGCGGAGGAGATCATTGATGCCCTGTTCCCCGACAACCCGCTCCTTTGCTGCGCCTGGGCGAATGATCGGTTTGACACACGTCCGCGTGAGGACTGGCGCGGCCAGTTGGGGGACCTGGCCAGGATCGTGCCGTCCCCCATGTCCAAGCGGCGAGGACTGACGAAAGATTATCGGACGTCAACCCACACGCTCGACAATACCGGTCCGCGGCGCTTCATCGTGACGGAGTTCGACACGGGCACGCTGGACGAACAGGCGGCGTTGTTGCTCCACCTGAACAGGCACCTTCCGCTTGTCTGCGTGGTCTTCAGCGGCAACAAGAGCCTCCACGGCTGGTTCCCCGTCACCGGTTTGCCCGAGCCCACGGTCCGCGAGTTCTTCACCTACGGCGTGGCCCTTGGCGCCGACCCCGCCCTCTGGACCAAAAGCCAGTTCGTGCGCATGCCCGACGGTCGTCACGACAAGAACGGCAACCGGCAGACCTGTTACTTCCTCGACTTCGATACCCTTCGAAACTTCTCGCAATGACCGTGCCTTACAGACCAGTCCCTCGCCTGTCTCTGGAAGATGCAGCCGGTTACTCCGAAACCGCCGAGGCCAGCGCCAACGGTGAGTCGGGCGCGCCCGTGGCAGGTTCACGTTACTCCGCGCGGCCGATTGGCTCCGTACTGCGACCGAACGCTGACGACCCGGGCGAACTGCTCCGCCACCGGCTTCTTTGCCGCGGAGGCGGTCTGTTGCTGGCCGCCCCGACGGGTGTTGGCAAGAGCACCTTGGCCATCCAGAGCGCCCTGCTGTGGGCTGTGGGCCGGGATTGCCTTGGACTTCAGCCTGCCCGTCCGCTCCGCTCCCTTTACGTTCAAGCGGAAAACGACGACGGAGACCTGGCCGAACTTCGTGATGGCATCCTCGGTGGCTGCAACTTCACCCAGGACGAACGGGAGCAAGCCTGCCAGCAAGTTCACTTCGTCACGATTGACGACCTGTGCGGTCCAGAGTTCATCCTCTGCGGACTCGCGCCGCTGCTCGAACCTGATCGGTACGACCTCTGCTACGTTGACCCGCTCCTGGCCTACATTGGGGGTGACGTGAGCCGGCAAGAGATCGTCTCTCCGTTCCTCCGGAACAATCTCAACCCCGTGATTCACCGGGCCGGCGTGGGCGCCGTCATCGTCCATCACACGAACAAGCCGCCGTCCGGAAAGGAAAAGCCTGACTGGCAGGCCGGGGACTTGGCCTATGTAGGCAGCGGTTCCGCCGAGCTGGCGAACTGGGCGCGTGCGGTTGTTGCCATTCGGTCCGTCGGTTCGCACGAAGTTTTCGAGCTCAGGTTGGGGAAGCGCGGACGCCGGGCCGGATGGAAGGATGCCGAAGGTTCACCGTCCTACAGCCGCGCCATCGCCCATGGACAGGAGGGCATCTACTGGCGGTTGGCCGACCAGGAAGAAGAGCCGGGACGCCCGGGGCGTCCGCCATCCCACAACGTTGAGGACATCGTCGCCCTTCTGGACGGACAGGAACTGACTGCAACCGAGTGGAAAGACAATGCACTATCCGAGTTGGGAATCGCGGAACGTAGCTTCTATCGGCTCAAGAAGGAAGCGGCTAAGGAAGGTGTCGCCCAGCAGTCGAAGATCAGCCGCAAGTGGTTCAAAGCCCCATGAAGTGCCAAAACTGCCATAATTGCCAAAATGCCCTTCTGGCAGCGAGTGCTGCCAAAACTGCCAAAACTGCCACACCCGAAGGGTGGCGCAGTGTGGCAGTGGCAGTGACCCGATGGACGTCAAGGGCTGTAACTGCCAGAACTCTGAACCCCGAAAGCTGCCTCCCGTGAAGCCCCTCGACTACGCCAGGATTTCCATTACCGAGACCGAGGGACTACTGTTTGTCGGGCGCATCCGCGACTTTCCCGGCCCGACCCTCACCTTCTGCAAGCCGGGCGGGCAACCCCTGTTTGATGTGCCACGGGATAAAGTGCAGCGACTCACACCGGCGGAGTTCGCACGGATGCTGGCTGACGAAGCCCGTTACCAGGCCGAGTCTCCAAGAAGGAACTGACCATGCTTCACCTCCTTGTCACCCATTCCCTCCGGTCCGGTCGAACGCCGATGGGGTCCACGAAAAATGTGGTCACAGGGCACACAAAGCCCGAGTGAAGATCAAGACCTTCGACCGCTCCCGCGTGACGGTCCTCGGCTTCGGAGGATGGGCCGAGCGGTGCAGCGCCGACTGCTGGCGTTTCGCCGCCATGAGGAGCTGATCAACGCCGAAACGCCATGCCACGAAAGCCCAAGACACCGAAACCTGAACCCTCACCCGACAAACTCGCCGACGCCTTCCGGGCCGGTCTCGTGGAGAGTACCCGCCGCTGCATCGCCATGCGCCGCCATTTCCCGGGCGCCAAGGTGCGGTGGCGGCGAGCGGCTCGAACCGGAACCAACGCAGCGTTCGCGCTGGTTTGCGTCCTGCGACCGGGCCAGACGCCGGCCGTCGAGGTCTGGCCGTATCAGCGGATCGAGACCATGGCCACGGCGGTGTCCGACGACGAGGTGCACGCCGAGTTGCTGCGGGGCCTGGAGGTGGACGCATGAACACCCTGCGCCCGCCGCCTCCCCTGCTGCCCGTGAAGCTCTCCGCCTGGCTCAGCCTCACCGCGGCGCTAGCCACGCTGCAGACCGAAGCCGCCAGCCGCAGGCGTCGGTACAACGACCGGGCGGCGCCGGAGCCCCGGTCCGGTGTCCTGACCCTCGCCGTGGATCAGGACCTCCAGGGCGGCCATCCACCCAAATGTATCGCGAGGAAGCTCGAATTGGCAGGATCGACCCTACAATGGAGGATTGGCGCTTGTGTATGTCCGGAGGGCAGGGGACTTCCTGCCTCCCCGACCGGTCCCAACTGGAGTCCCCCGCCTTCGCCGGTGCCTCGGGCGCCTCGGCGGTGCGGCGACGAGGAACTGACCCCGTCTCCGCTGTACCCACCCTCGCCGTGAACCAAAGTCGTTTACGGAACCCTAACGAGACCATGCAAACGCCATTCCCTGCGATGATTCCACTCCCCAAAACCTTCCGACAAGGCGGCTTCGACTTCCGCCTCCTCAAACGCCGTGGCTCCGTCGCCCTCTTCGCCAAGTCCAAAGGCGGCGGCCGGGACCACCACGAACTCGTCATCATCCAACAACGCCCCGCCGAGACCATTTACGGAAGGCAGTACCCAGCCCGTGAAACCATGCCCTCCTCCGAGGACTGGGGCACCTACGGTTGGTCCCCCCACAACCTCGCCGAAGCCGAACGCCGCTTCGCCATGCTCGCCGATCAGTGGGCAGCCAAACCGAAACCTGAACCCGAACCAGCGATAACTGGATAACTTGTCATGCAAGACGCCTTTAGTGTTCATAGACGTGGGGGTATCGATGCCATAAGAACTCGATTCCCCCTCCACGCCACCCCCTCCCCCCCTGCTTGGGTGCCTCACGGTCGTCTCCACGCAGACCTTGGTGACGGGGTCGTTCGGTTGGTCTCCCGAGAATGCAGAGGGTCGCTTCGCTCCCCTGGTGCCGGCGGCGGCGGCGGGAACAGGCAGCGGGCCTTCGGCCCGGGGAAGGGCCCGGCTCGCGCCGGGAATGGCAGGCGCCTGCGGCGCCAGACTGCGCTGATGGACGGGAAAAAGTTACCGATAACACTTGGCCTTTTTGACTGTCCCTCACTGAGCGGACGCATTCTCTGAACTATGCCACCACAAGGAACTTGCCGACCTGCTGACGCAACCGAGGCCCCTCGACGGCGCCGCAAGCCGGATCCGACACGCGGCCGGCTGTCGCCGCGGCTGACACGGCGGGAGGAAGACGAACTCCTCCGGCTCTTGGGCGATGGCGTAAGCCGGGCACGGGTGGCGCGGATGTTGGGGCTGAGCTATCGGATGGTGCAGACGGTCGCTGAACGTGCGGAGCACAAGGGGTTGTTGCAGCCTTTGCGGGCGAAGGCGGCGGCGAGGATCGGGGCGATTCTCGAGGAGGAGATCGACGCGAAGCTGGAATCTTCGGGGGATATGGATGGGATCAGCTTCGGCATCCTGTTCGACAAGCACGCGCTGTTGTCCCAGGAGCCGGTGGAGCCGGCGAAGGCCAGCCAGCTGGACACGGTGGACGAGTTGGTGGCGCGGCTGAAGCGGGCGAATGAGGTAATAGATATCGATAACGGTCCCCCTCACGCGGGTCCGGCCGAGGGCAGGAGGACAGGCGCGTGAGACGATCCCGGAAACGCGAACCGAAGACGCCGATTGAGGAGGCGGCTACCTACCTCCAGCAGTTGCTCAACACGGCCCGGCGATCGGTTGCGCTCCGGCAGGCGTTTTCCGGCGCTGTTGTCCGGTGGCGCCGATCGAGAACGGCCAGCGAGAAAACCCTTGTGCTCGTCGTGCTTCGCCCGGGCGAGCCCGCCGAGTTGGCGACCATGCCGGCCAGCAGACTGGTTGAACTGGCTGAACGGGTGAGCGACGCAGATGCATTGGCGGAACTGGTGCGGCACGGGAGACTCAGCTTGTGAATTCCAGCTCCCGTCGGCGGCCTGCAATTCCAGAGTTTTGCGAGGCACCTCGCGCGCGCGCGCATCAGAGGAATGCGTCAGACGTCACTTCTCACACCAGCCGGCCCGCCGTCGGACAGGTGTCCGGAACTTCTGTCCGATGGGTTCAGGCGCCCGCAGTATCCGATGAAAGGTGATTCACCGATCGATTTGGAGCTGGCTGCGAGGTGGGGATGCACTCCCCGCACGATTCGACGCTGGCGGGTGGCCAAGGCGCCGTTGGATGACGAGCCGGCCATGCGGACGTGGTTGGGGGCCCGGTCGGACCTGCCGTCCGGCACGCGGGCGCTGCTTCCACATAGCCCACCCGCTCAGACCCAGGAGGCCGCGTCCGGGTCTGCCGTCGACGGGGCTCTTGCTGGTGAACCCGCACCGGCCGTCGAAAGAGCCGACCGTGATTCTCCGCGGACCGCGAAGCGGCTCGAGTTCAGAGCCGCCATGTTCGACGCGGCGGCTGAACTCACGGCCCAGGCATCCCGACCGGACCCGCGGGGTTTGCGCCAGCTGGTCGCCGGCCTGCGTTGGTGGTTGCGATGGGGCAGATTGCGATGATGTGGTCGTAGGGACTCTCGGCTTGTCTATCGGCGGACTCCGACCGGAGCAGGAAGCCGCCTGACCACTTGGGGAGTCGCTTCGTAGCGACCACATCCAGGTACCGGCCGACAGAGCCAAGACCCGGCTTCGGCGTCTGGTCTGGGTTAATCCCACCCGCCGGAGCTGGCTGGAGGCAGGCGGGATCTTCCGCCGTAAAATCTGGTGCGGCGTCTACGGACCGTGTGCGCCGCGGCCCGGATTCCCTAGCCGCACGATTGTCTGCGCCATTCCTTCGTGTCGTATGCTTTGCCGATCTGGTGTCCTGCCCAGGTGGCGCAGTGGAGTGGGCGCACTAGGTCATCCTCTTCGCCCACCACCGCGAGCTCATCCGACGCGAAGACGCGGAGAGGTGCTGGCTGGTGTTCGGCAAGCGCTGTGGTTTCCCACTGAAGGGGTGAATTCGGTGCCGAGCCACGAACGCTCTAAGCGCACCAGACGCGCATCGCCCGAGGCACGTTCAGTATCGCGCAGATTCCGCGGCACACGACGCAACGTAACTGCTGGCCAAGAGCGTTGTCCTTTCGGTATCCTGCCGCCTCGCCCAGGGATGAGGGATAGACGTGACATTGAGCGCTTAGGCCTCCAGTCCGGGATAACCGACGCTCACCTAACCGCCTGGATCGCGGTTGACGCTTGCGATCTTCGGCCCGGCGGTCTCGCAGTCCCGTCCTGCAACGGGCCAGGATGGGCTGCCCGGCGCAAGACGCGGCATGCATGTCATCGCGGTCTTTAGCCTTACATGACCGCTGATCAGCTCAAGCCCACCAAGATCCTCCGCGGCCCGATCTTCCCGGAACCGGTCGAAGTCATCGTCACGGTGCCCATGGGCGATGCCGTCAAGCTGGTCGGCAAAGGCCTCCAATCCGGCAAGGTGGTCGAGGTGGTCCTGAGCCACGATAAGCTCGCCCTGCTCCAAACCTCGCCCGACCTCGAGCCGTTCGATGGCGACCCGCACCGGTTCCGCCTCGGTATCGAGGCCCTCCGGCTCCAGCTCGCGTTCGAGTACGACCCGTATTTCTCGCTGTCCATCGCCCGCGTGGACCCGCTGCCGCACCAGTTGGAGGCGGTGTACGACCACTTCCTGCGCCTGCCACGAATCCGCTTCCTGCTCGCCGATGACCCCGGCGCCGGCAAGACCGTCATGGCCGGCCTGCTGATCAAGGAGTTGAAGATTCGCGGCCTGATCAACCGCGTCCTCATCATCACCCCCGCGAGCCTGTGCTTCCAGTGGCAGCGCGAGATGAAGGACAAGTTTCGCGAGCCCTTCGAGGTCATCCGCAGCGACATCCTCCGGGCCAACTACGGCTCGAACCCCTGGCAGGAGAAGAACCAGGTCATCACCTCGGTGTCGTGGGTGTCCGTCGTCGAGGACGCGAAGGAAAGCCTCCTCCGGAGCCGCTGGGACCTCATCATCGTGGATGAGGCCCACAAGATGAGCGCGGCCACCCGCGACCGGAAGACCCTCGCCTACCAGCTTGGCGAGCGGTTATCCCAGATGACCGACCACTACCTCCTGATGACGGCCACGCCGCACAAGGGCGACCCCGACCACTTCTGCCTGTTCCTGGAACTGCTCGACCGCGACGTGTACGGCGACGTGAAGAGCCTCGAAGAGGCCATGCGACGCCAGGAGGCCCCGTTCTACCTCCGCCGGGTGAAGGAGGCGCTCGTCACCTTCCCCGACCCGGAGACCGGCCAGGTCAAGACGCTGTTCACCAAGCGCTGCGTCCAGACCGCCGAGTTCAAGATCACCGACCCGGAATGGGAGTTCTACGATGCCCTGACGCGTTACGTGGAGGACCAGTCCATCAAGGCCGCCGCGGACGACTCGGCGCGGGGCCGGGCGGTCGGGTTCACCATGGCCATGCTCCAGCGCCGGTTCGCCTCCAGCATCTACGCCGTGCGCCGCAGCCTGGAGCGGATGAAGGCCAAGCGGGAGCAGATCCTCGCCGACCCGGACGGCCACCGGCAGCAGCAGATCGAGAACCGGCTCCCCGAGAACTTCGATGACCTGCCCGACGAGGAACAGCAAGAGATCATCGCCGACCTGGAGGAAGTCGTAGCCACCGTGGACCCGGCCCAGCTCAGGCTGGAGATCATCGAGCTGGGCAAGCTGATCACGCGGGCGCGCGAGCTTGAACAGGCGGAAGTCGAGTCCAAGCTCGCCAAACTGAAGGAGGTCATCACCGCCCAGGGCGTGTTCAGCGACCCGAAGATGAAGCTGCTCATCTTCACCGAGCACAAAGACACCCTCGACTTCCTGGCCGGCGACGGCCGGGACGGGCGACCCGGGGGGAAGCTTCAGGAGTGGGGGCTGTCGGTCACCCAAATCCACGGCGGCATGAAGGTGGGCGACCGCGATACGCCCGGCACCCGCATCTTCGCCGAACGCGACTTCCGCGAGTGCGCCCAGGTGTTGGTCGCCACGGAGGCCGCCGGGGAAGGCATCAACCTGCAGTTCTGCTGGTTCATGATCAACTACGACATCCCCTGGAATCCGGTCCGGCTGGAGCAGCGCATGGGGCGCATCCACCGTTACGGCCAGGAGAAGGACTGCCTGATCTGCAACTTTGTCTCCACCAACACCCGCGAGGGTCGCGTCCTCCAGAAGCTCTTCGAGCGTATCCAGGCCATCGAGGAGGACCTCGACCCCCGGCGCACCGGCAAGGTCTTCAACGTCCTGGGCGACGTGTTCCCGGCGAACCTTCTGGAAAAGATGATTCGCGACATGTACGCCCACAACCAGATGGACGAGGAGATCATCAAGCAGCGCATCGTCGAGCAGGTGGACCGCAGCCGGTTCGAGAGAATCACCAACTCGACGCTGGAGGGCCTGGCCAAGCGCGAATTGAACCTCTCCGCCATCATCGGCAAGTCCGCCGAGGCCAAGGAACGCCGGCTCGTGCCCGAAGTCATCGAGAATTTCTTCACGGAAGCCGCGCCCATCGCTGGCCTTCAGCCCAGGGAAGTCCGCGAGGATTCCCACATCTACCGCGTGGGCCGGGTGCCGCGTCCGCTCTGGCCCATCGGCGAACGCCTGGAGCCGCGCTTCGGCAAGCTGGGCCGGGAATACAAGAATGTCGTCTTCGACAAGCTCCTCCTGCCGAAAGACCCCACGCTCGAATGGGTGACGCCGGGGCACCCGCTCTTTGAAGCGGTACGGGAAGACGTGACCGACCAGACCACGCACGACTTGCAGCGCGGCAGCGTCTTCTACGACCTCAACTGCAAAGCGCCGTATCGGCTTGATTTCTTCGCCGCCTCCATCAAAGACGGCCGCGACCACCAACTCCACCGCCGCCTCTTCGCCGTCCAAATCGAGCCTCGTAGCAGCCGACGTGAGGAGGCTCCATCTTCAGTTC
Source organism: uncultured Verrucomicrobiota bacterium (assembly GCA_964535555.1). GTDB lineage: Bacteria > Verrucomicrobiota > Verrucomicrobiia > Limisphaerales > J093 > DSVZ01. The sequence continues at coordinate 97,616 of CAZHUS010000013.1, read as the reverse complement.
CCCTCGCCCATCCGATGGGAGAGGGGTCAGGGGTGAGGGCTCCTTCCTTCATCCCTCAGCCTTCAGCCTTTAGCCTTTCGATAAAGCAGCCCACCGTGCTGCTCGATCTCTCGCTTGCCCCCAAAGACACACCTGCCCCGGATCCTGCCGGCCTGCCCGACCGCGCGACCATCGAGCAGTTCCTCGTCCAAAACGCCCTCACGCCCATGCTGGCCGAATCGACCGCGCAGCGGGTCCGCGAGACAACCACCATCGCCAAACATCTCGAAATCAGTCTTGGCGAACTCATCCACCGCCAAAATCTCCGCCTGGCCGAGCTGCACGAGATGATGCAGGCCGGCGACACGTCCCAACCCGTCGCCGCCAACCTGAAACTCACGGAGGACCGCATTGACGAGTTGAACGCCCGCCTGGAAGGCCGCCGCGCCGAACTTCGGCAGGAGCGCGAGTGCATGATGGGCGACATCCAGCACCTCGGCAAAGCCTGGGTCCTGCCGCATCCCGACCGCGACTCGCCAAAGATCGCGCCAATGGTCGCCGACCCGGAGATCGAGCGCATTGCCATTCGGGCCGCCATCGAGCACGAGCAAACCGAAGGCCGTGTCGTCGAAAGCGTCGAGAACGACAACCGCGGCTTCGACCTGATCTCGCGAAAACCGCATCCCGAGGATCCGAAGACGGCCATCGACGTGCGCTTCATCGAAGTCAAGGGGCGGGCGCATACCGGGGAGATCGCCCTCACGGCCAACGAGTACAACACGGCCAAGCGCCTCCGCCAGGACTACTGGCTCTACGTCGTTTTTCACTGCGCCACCCAGCCGTCGTTGAACATCCTGCGCGACCCCTCGACGCTGGACTGGCAGCCGATCACGAAAATCGAGCACTACCGGCTCCGCCAGGACTCGCTGTTGCGCCCGACGGAACTGAACGAAGCGTTGCCCCCGTACGGAATGGGGGGTGCTCCTTGAGAGGCCTCGTGCAACCTAGTGGCGTGGACCTCCGTCGACCCAAAGCAACGACTAACGAAAAGACACGCCGAGAACGTGCATAACGCAATATGGCCGGAAGAGTGTTTATCAGTTGTGGGCAGGCAAGTCAGTTGGAGCGGCTCGTGGCTCGCGAGGTTCAGTCACGTCTGCGGCAGCTAGGCTATCAACCCTACGTCGCGGCTCAAGTTCAGAATATTCCGGACTTGAATCGCTGTATCATTTGCGAACTCTACGCCGCGGATTTCTACATCTTCATCAACTTCCGGCGCGAACAGATCCATGCGGGACCTCCCCCTGTCTTCAGAGGGTCCCTCTACACAAACCAGGAACTGGCGATCGCATATGCGATCGGCATCGAAAAGATGATATTCCTGAACCAGCAACAAGCGGAAAGGGCGGGCGTCTTTGGCGCAATCGTCTCGAACACACCTGAGTTCGAGGAAGCCGAAGACATCCTGCCCATACTGGAGGACGCTATAAAGCGCGCCTCTTGGTCGCCCGATTTCTCTCGGCACCTAGCGCTTCAGCGCATCTCATGGACTCCCATCGTTCCGTATGGTGAGCACGTGCCTTGGGAAGGAGCACCCACGTCGGGCCTTCGCATCCGAGTCCTTCACGGGCATGTCACGAATCGTCGCCGGGATGCTGGGGCACCTTCTGTCATTGCACACCTTCGTAGCGTGCGGCGAGCGGATGGTGCGTTCATTGAATCGCCAGACAGCACTCCTCTCAAGGTGACGAACCAATATCAGGCGTATCAGCAGACGATCTGGCCGCAAAGCGAAGGTTGTTTCGACCTCCTCGCACTGGATAGCGAGCAACCTACGAGGATCTTCCTAATGAGCAACAACGATGTTCATCCACGGCGGCCCATCACGACCGAAAGGGGGCTCTATGGCTTCCGTTACGAAGTCCTGGCGGACGGATTCCCACCATTGGAGTTCTCGGTGGTTCTCAATGTCGATGGCTCGGATCAGCCGACTGCGGAGGTTGTGCCGTGACCGTGTACCCCAAACCCCTCATCGAATTGAACCTGCCGATCCGGCGCATTTCGGCGCATGCGCGGCGGGCGAAACCCACCAGGAACGGGCACGCAATCGTCCGACAGCCGTCCGAGGTCTGCGCGGAATCGTCCGACGCAGAAGCGTCGTCTCGACCCCGCTCGGGAGACAGCAGTATCTTCGCCCGACCCGTGAACACCTCGCGTAAACTCAGCCGGGCACCTACCGACCTGCCGTGCAGGCCGCGCCGGGAGGCTTCCGGGGCGAGCGCGCTGTTGCACGATGCTGAGGCCCAACTGCAGCGCATCCTCAAAGACGAAGCCATCATGGCCGAAACCCCGATCGAGGCCCAAAGCGCCATGGAGTCTGCGTTCGAGGCCATCCGGGCGGCACTTCGACAGCCCGAGCCCGACGGCGCCGCGAAGCCGCGATCCCCTGCGCTGCCCCGTGACGGCCCCACGCGCCAGCAGGGCCAGTTCCTGGCCTTCATTCAGCAATACATGATGCGAAACGAGACCGGCGTGGCGCCCACCTACACCGATTTGCAGCGGTTCTTCAACCTCACCGCCCCCTCCGTGAACTCCATGCTGGTCCGGCTGGAACGCCGGGGCTTCATCCGCCGCACTCCCGGCCGGGCGCGCGGCATCCACCTCACCGTCAAACCGGATTGGATCCCACCCCTCGACCGCCCGTTCCAGTCTTAGCGACACGTGTGCCGCGAGGACGCCCCTCCAACCTTATGACCATATTCGCCAAGCGCGGCACGCCGTTTGAACCCTTGGCGGGCGGATACGGGCGGCGACGTGTCGCGGAACCGGCCCCGCTTGCAGATCAACACCTCGCAGCCAACGTGGTGGGCGTCACAACTTGAGTCCCCGTGAAGCCCGCCGAAGCAGTCACCGACCGATTTAGGGCCTGGCACCAGGAAGCCTGGCAGGACAAGGCATGGGCGGAGGCAACCACGCGCCGGATCGAACACCGCGAGAAGGTGCGGAAGGAGATCCTCCTGCTCCTCGATGCCTTCACAACCGGTGGCGTCACGCTCAGCGAGCTCAAGGCGACGTTTGACAGGAAGACACGCAAGGAATGGGATGGGTTCGGGCTGAAGGCGATGTCCGGAGCAATGTTCCTGAACATGATGACACTTCACGTCCCCGAAGAGGCCGGCTTGTGCACGAGGCTCCGCCAGGTATTGCCGGCTCCGACCAACGAGTCCGAGGGGCGGCAAAAGATGGGAGGCTTCTACACCTACCTCAACGAGACATTGGCCCGACACAACATCCCCCTCCGGAAGCTGCAGCCTCGGTGCACGCCGTTCTTTCTGAGCGCGTGGTGGCACCTGCGGGATCAGGAGTCCTGGCCGATCTTCTATGAATCTGCACGGCTGGTCCTCAGCAATGAAGGCCTCCTCGAAGAATCGGGCGAACCGGTCCAGGATTACTTCCGTTTCCGTTCCGCCTGGTTGGAACTCCGGGCTGCGTTGAACCTAGGAGCGTGGGACCTCGAGTTGCTCTGCGCGCGCATCGCCAAACCACCTCCTCCACCGATTCCCCCCGCGCCGGAGCCGGGACCGGTGCCAGCCCCAGCACCTGAAGTTCCTGGCGATGAACCGGCGAAGGATTCAGCCCACGTCGAAGTACAGTGGATCCTGGCCCAGTTGGGCCTGAAGCTGGGGTGCAAGATCTGGATCGCCGCGAACGACCACGGCAGAGAACGGGATGGTCAGAAGCTGGAAAGCCTCAGCATCCCATCGCTGCCGAACCTTGGCATGGGTGAAGATGCGCAGAAGATCGTGGACTTGATAGACGTGATCTGGCTCAAAGCGGGCAAACAGGTGGTCGCAGCCTTCGAGGTCGAATCCACCACGTCCATCTATTCAGGCCTGCTCCGCATGGCCGACCTGATCACGACCTGCCCGAACCTGAACATTTCCTGCTTCATCGTCGTGCCTCAGAACCGGGTGGCCTCGGTTCGCAGGCAGCTTTCCCGGCCCACCTTCCAATCCATCGGCCTGAACAACCGTTGCGGGTTCTTCAGCATCGAGACCTTGAAGGACCACTGCTCCGCCATGATGAAGTGGGCCAAGGACCCCGGGAGCATCAGGGAGTTGGCCACCTTCGTGGAGGACACCTCCGAATGAACTTGCCCAAACGCCTCATCGAAGTTGACCTGCCGATCAAGCGCATTTCCGCGCACGCGCGGCGCGAGAAATCCATCCGGCACGGGCACATCTCCACGCTGCACATCTGGTGGGCGCGGCGACCGTTGGCGGCGTGTCGGGCGGTGATTTGCGCCGCGCTCTGGCCCGACCCGGCGGACCCGATTTGCCCGCCCGTGTTCCGCAAAGCAGCGGCGAAGATCGTTTTGGACTTTGCTCGCAAGGTCACCACCGACACCAAACTGGCCAACGACCACTGCTCGCCGGAGAACTTCCAGTTGTGGCGCAAGCTGACCTCCACTTCAGCCTTCAGCCTTCAGCCTTTACCCTTGCGTCAGGCCCTCCTCGACTTCATCGCCGACTTCGCCAACTGGGACAACTCCACCGTCCGTGAATACCTCGACACCAGCCGCGCCCTCACCCAGGCCGCGCACGAGGCGCTGGGCGGAGCGCCCGGCACCCGCCCGCTCGTCGTGGACCCGTTTTGCGGCGGCGGCTCCATCCCGCTCGAAGCCCTGCGCGTGGGCGCGGACGCCTTCGCCAGCGACCTCAACCCTGTGCCCGTCCTGCTCAACAAGGTCGTCCTCGAATACATCCCGCGCTACGCGAAGACCGAAATCCGAATCCCGAAATCCGAATGGACGAAGCACTGGGCCCGTGTGGAAGCTGCCGGAAAGCACGCTGAAGGCGTGCCAGAGAATAGCCGGGGGTTGAGCGAGTCTGCGAGCGATACCCCCGGTAAGCCGGGGAACAAGGGACAGCACCCTGACGGGGTGCCAGAAGGCGTGGGGGAGATCGACACGAAGACCAGCGACCTCGTCCTCCACGGACTCGCCGATGCCGTTCGCTACTGGGGCACCTGGATCAAACAAGAAGCGGGGCGTGAACTCGCGGAATTCTATCCGCGGGACCCCGACGGCGCGACGCCCATCGCCTACCTCTGGGCGCGCACCATCCAATGCGAAGGCCCTGGCTGCGGCGCGGAAGTCCCGCTCATGCGCTCCCTCTGGCTGTGCAAGAAGCCCAATCGTTCAGCGGCTGTGAAACTCGTGCCCCGGCCCAGGGCCAAGCGTGTGGACTTCCAAATCATCCTGAAGCAACGCGGCGGCTGGGTGGATCAAGACGACCTGAAAACCAAAGTTGAAGACCCGAAGTTCGACGGCACGGTGAAACGCGGCTCCGCCACCTGCCCCTGCTGTGGCTACACAACGCCGGTAACGCGAGTCCGCGAGCAGTTGAAGGAACGACACGGCGGAGCGAACGACGCTCGCCTCTTTTGCGTCGTGACAACCCGGAGCAGTGAGCCAGGCCGCTTCTATAGGCTTCCGGCAGAGCGTGACTTGCGCGCCGTGAAAGAGGCGGGCAAGGATTTCGAGAGGAGGAGGGCAAAGCACAAAGGCGCGATCAGCCTTCTGCCTGACGAGAAACTCGACTTGCGTGGCATTCGCCACACATGGGGGATGATTTACGGAATGGAGACATGGGGAGACTTTTTCACGTCGCGGCAGGCTTTGGCGCTCTCGACCCTGACACACTTTGTCAACAGGGCAGGCGAGAAGTTGGCAAAGGAGGAAGATGCCGGCTACGCCAAAGCCGTTCAGACTTGCCTGGGGTTTGCTGTCAGCCGCCTCGCTGACCGCACCTGCTCGATCTGCACATGGCGACCGCAATCGGACCAAGAGAAGGTGGAGCACGTCTTCGCTCGCCAGGCGTTGCCAATGACCTGGGATTTCGCCGAAGGAACGTTCTTGTCCGAGCGCACAGCCGGTTGGAATGATGCTTACGAACCACCGGCCAAGCTGATTGAGGATCTGACGAATTCCAAACTCACCGAAGGCGTGGCAGTCCAAAGTTCCGCAGCGGCACACACGCTTCCCGACGATTCCGCCCACGCCTTCATTACGGACCCTCCCTACTACGACGCGGTTCCTTACTCTTACTTGTCCGACTTCTTCTACGTGTGGTTGAGGCGAACTCTTGCAGGAGTTCACTCGGAACTCTTTCAAGAACCTCTAGTTCCAAAGGACGCCGAAATCGTTGTTGACCGGATGCACGAGTTGAGTAACTCGACGCACGACATCGCCTTCTACGAGCGTGAGTTGACGAAGGCCTTCTCCGAAGGCCGCAGAGTTCTGCGCCCCGACGGCGTGGGCACGATTGTCTTCGCGAGCAAGACGACAGCAAGTTGGGAAGCCATTTTGAAAGCCGTCGTTGACGCCGGTTGGATTATCACCGGCTCTTGGCCGATCGACACGGAGATGGAATCCCGCGTGTCTGCACAAGGCCAAGCGCGGCTCGCCTCCTCCGTCCATCTGGTTTGCCGCCCGCGCGAGAATCCGGACGCCTCCGTCCGCACGGATGAAGTCGGCCTGCCCGCCGGAGCTTCAGCGGCGGTGGGCGACTGGCGCGACGTGCTGGCCGAGTTGCCCCGCCGCATCCATGAATGGATGCCGCGCCTGGCCGAGGAAGGCGTCGTGGGCGCGGACGCCATCTTTGCCTGTCTCGGCCCGGCCCTGGAAGTCTTCTCCCGGTATTCGCGCGTGGAGAAGGCCAGCGGCGAGGCCGTCCCGCTCAGGGAATACCTGGAGCACGTCTGGGCCGCTGTCGCCAAGGAAGCCCTCACCATGATTTTCACCGGCGCCGACGCCACCGGCTTCGAGGAGGACGCCCGCCTCACCGCCATGTGGCTGTGGACCCTCAAGACGGACGAAACGGGGACTGGGGGAGACGGCGAGGCGGCGACCGGCGAGGACGACGACGAGGACGGCGAAAGCGGCGGGAAGAAGGCCAAGGGCGGATTCGTCCTCGAATTCGATGCCGCCCGGAAGATCGCCCAAGGCCTCGGCGCCCACCTCGAGGACCTGACCAGCCTGGTCGAGGTGTCCGGGGAAACCGCCCGATTGCTACCCGTCTCGGAACGTGCCCGGGCACTCTTCGGTAAAGACGAAGGCAAGGCCACCGGCGGCACTGGCCAGCGCCGCCGCACCCGGGACCGCCAACTCCAGCTCTTCAAAGGCCAGGCCGGCGACGACCCCGAGGCGACGTTCGGCGAGACCAAGGTCGAAACCGTAGGCAGGACCGTTCTCGACCGCGTGCACCAGAGCATGATCCTCTTCGCCGCCGGCCGCAGCGAGGCGTTGAAACGCTTCCTCGTCGAAGACGCCGCCGGCAACGACGCCCGTTTCTGGACCCTCGCTCAAGCCCTCTCCGCCCTCTACCCCGCCAGCACCGACGAAAAGCGCTGGGTGGATGGCGTGTTGGCGAGGAAGAAAGGATTGCGATTTTGAAAGCCGAATCGCAAAAAAGATTTGCGACCATGAACGCCAACATGCACGACAAACACCAGCCCAAAGTCCTCCTCGTCGAAGACTGCGCAGAAGATGCGCGATTTCTGCAGGGCCTTCTGGAAGAGTGCGGTTGCCTCGTCACCTGGGTTACGTCGGCAAAAGCAGGACTTGAGGAATCCAGTAACGTCACGTTCGATTTCGTGATCTCAGATCTAGCCATCCTCGAGCTGAGCAATGCGCAATCCGGTCCAAGCCCAACACACGGTGTTCAATTCGTGCAGCAGTTCCGTCAGCAACACCCGGATGTAGATTTGCTTGTTATGTCGAACTTTGCAGGACACGCAGAACTAGTGCTTTTCGACATTCCGAGAGTAAGGATCCTGAGCAAATGTCTGAGAACGGAAGTGCTTCTGCAAGAAATACAGCAAGCTGTCCAGGGTAGACAAATAGCAAGACTTCCGAACATCACCGCCGAACGTTCTGGCGGTGACCTACCAATGGATCAATTGGCAGACGAGGTTTTGATAAACACGACCGCAGCATTTATCCACAAGCTGAACGGGGAGTTTAACGAGCTAAGCCGCCATGCCAACACTATGGAAGACTTACTCTCACCGATTATGGGTAAGCAAAAGACTGATTTACTTGCCTGGAGAAACCAACTCGCGAGAAAAAGTGAATCTATAAGGTACCTACTCGAGCGTTTTCGCAACACGGTGGGTAGGCACCCAGGTTCCCTCCGAGCAACGAATCTAAGCAAAATCCTCTGCGAGGTTCAGGCCCATTGTTCCGGGTTGCTGGCGGGGCGCGTGGTTTTGGAACTGTCGCAGCGGCCATGTGTGGTAATGGGCGACTACGAGCTGCTCTGGCATCTCTTTGAGAACTTAGTTCGCAACGCGCTTGAGGCGGTTCAAGGCCAGAAAGATGCACAAGTGACTGTACGCACTTCCGTTGAAGCTCAGCAAGAAGTGGTACGCATCGTCGTCCGTGACAACGGCAAGGGCATCGCGCCTGAGGATCTTCCACGTATATTTGACCCAGATTTCAGCACGAAGCCGAAAGGACTCGGCATAGGCCTTTTCCTCGTCCGCAAGGCAGCCCACATACATGGCGGCGAAATAGAATGCCGAAGCGAGCTGGGCAAGGGAACCACATTTACAGTGTCGTTACGTCTAATGGTAACACCTCAACACAGCGAATCATGAAGACAACCATTTTGATAATTGACGACGAACACGACTTCCTAAATCGGTGTGCTACCGCAATGCAGACGGCGGGCTACGACTGCGAGCTCTGCGAATGCGCGGAAGATGCCTACGATAAGTTCCAGCAGAGACCCTACGATGGCATTGTCTGTGATCTGCGGATTCCTTTCCGTGGAAATCGGGATGGGGGATTGATCTTGGCCCAGCAATTCTGCTTGAAACACCCCACTGCCGGGATGGTCTTGGTATCGGGCTTTCTTCGGGCCAACCAGGTGAATCCACTTGCTGGCGTCCGTGGCTATGCCTTTGTTGAGAAAGGGGAAAGTGCCATTGAGGACATCTTGCGCCAGCTTGGGAGAGTCGTGCGGTCTAAACTCGTTTTTGTCTGCATGCCGTTCGCCCAGGAGTTTGAGGATTTCTACGAAGCCGCTATCAAACCAGTGATCCTAGAATGCGGTTTGAAATGCGAGCGAGCGGATGAGCTGGAACACAACAGAGACATTCTGAAGGTGGTTTATGACCAGATCAAGTCGGCCCATATCGTCGTGGCGGACATGACTGGTCGAAACCCGAATGTCTATTACGAAGTTGGTTACGCCCACGCCTTGGGAAAGGACGTTGTCCTCCTGATCCAGCGTGCTGACGGGCTTCCTTCCGATCTCCGTGGTTTCAACCACATCGTTTATGAAGGCCGAATCACCGTCTTGAAAGAAAAGCTCACCCAGCGCCTCAAAGCCATGCTGAGCGATGGATTTGGAAAGAATACGGCCTTGGTTCCACCCAACAAGACACATGCCCCTCAAACCCTGGTATAAAGTCGTCACCCCGCGCGAAGACTTGCGCGAAGGAAAGCCTCTCGACGCCGCTGAATTCGCCGTCCACCTGGACGACGTGCGCAACAACTGCGCCCCGCCGGATTACCAGAAGCCGACTCCGATTGACCGGCGTTGAAACCATAAAGACTTCCCCTATCGGACGCTGGCGGATGGTCGAAATGGAGCAGTGGGACCAGGACTACGTGGACATGGATTCACGCGGGCACATCACCTTCAAGAAGGGCGGGACAGGACAACTGCATTTCGGCTGCGTGGAAGCCGAGTTGGACTGGCGGGCCGAGGCGGACACGGAGCGGGTTGAGTTCACCTTTGCCGGCTTCGATGAGGGCGACGAGGTGAGCGGGCGAGGTTGGGCCGAAGCACAGGGCAACCGCTTGACGGGCCGGATTGTCTTTCACCAGGGCGACGAATCGGGTTTCGTGGCGACCAAAGGCCGCTAGTCGAATGAACGTCGAACACCAATTGAAGTCGCTTCTGGCTCTCCCACGGGAGACCGAATGGGTGGAGTTCAAACACAACAACGACGCTCCAGACGAGATCGGCGAGTACCTCTCCGCCCTCGCCAACTCGGCGGCGTTGCATGGCCGCGACGCCGGCTACATCGTCTGGGGTATCGAGGATGTGACCAAGCGGGTGGTTGGCACGACGGCGAATCCGCGCCAGAAGAAGATTGGCAACGAGGAATTGGAGAACTGGCTGACGCACCTGCTGTCGCCGCGCGTGGATTTCCGGTTTTACGAGTGGGAGCATCAGGGATTGCGGATGGTCTTGCTGCAAGTCCAGCCCGCTGTCGGTTCTCCGGTGGCCTTCAAGGGAACGGAGTGGATTCGTGTTGGCAGCATCAAGAAGAGACTGAAGGAGCATCCCGGTAAGGAGAAGGAACTCTGGCGAGCGCTCTCGCGATTGAGTTTCGAGAAGGGCATCGCCGCACCGGGCCCGACCGGCGACGAAGTCTTGGCGTGGCTGGACTATCCCAAGTATTTCGAGTTGGCGGGGCTGAGCTTGCCCGCCAATCGCGCCGGCATCCTGGAACGCTTGGCCACAGAGCGGTTCATCGTGCCCAAGGGCGGCGACCATTTCGACATCACGAACCTGGGCGGGATGCTGTTCGCGAAGAGCTTGAACCAGTTCGATGGGTTGGCCCGGAAAGCCCTTCGCGTCATTCAATACAAGGCCAACGACCGGCTGGCGACCATCAAGGAGCACATCGAGACGAAGGGCTACGCGGCCAGCTTCGAGGCCGTGGTGGACTATATTAACGACCAACTTCCGAGCAGCGAGGAGATCGGGCGGGCGCTACGCCGCGAGGTGCGGATGTTCCCCAAGATCGCCGTGCGCGAGTTGGTTGCCAACGCGCTGATTCACCAAGATTTCTCCATGACCGGCACTGGGCCGATGGTGGAGGTTTTCACGGATCGGATCGAGATCACGAATCCGGGGCCGCCGCTGATTGACCCGCTGCGGTTCATTGACGAGCCGCCGCAGTCGCGAAACGAGGCGCTGGCCGCGATGATGCGGCGGTTGAACATCTGCGAGGAGCGGGGCACCGGCATCGACAAGGTCATCGCCGAGATCGAGCTTTACCAACTGCCCGCGCCGGATTTCCAGGCCACACCGAAGCACACCCGGGCTTTCCTCTACGCGCCGAGGACGCTGAACCAGATGGATGCGGCGGATCGCATCCGGGCCTGTTACCAGCACGCTTGCCTGTGCTGGGTGGTTGGAAAGGCGATGACGAATGCAACCCTGCGGGAACGGCTGGGAATCGAAGCAAAGAACGCGGCGGTCGCCTCGCGGATCATCGCGGAAACCGTCAAAGCTGCTTTGGTCAAGCCGACTGATCCTGGGAGCAAATCCAAGAAGCACGCCCAGTATGTTCCGTTCTGGCTCTGACCCGCTATTTGACGGCTATTTGACTGGGAAGCGCTCGCAGCATCCATTCGCAAGGGGTGTCACCCGCGGAACAGCCATGAAATCAATGTCTTGCAGCCGATTCACGCTATTTGACGGCTATTTGATCGGTCGCACGCGCACGTCACGACGTTCAGGTGACGGGCACGTAACTGAAAGCCCGTTTTGAGCCACCTATGCCCCTGAAACCCTGGTACAAAGTCGTCACGCCGCGCGAAGATTTGCGCGAAGGCAAGCCCCTCGACGCCGCCGAATTCGCTGTCCACCTGGATGACGTGCGCAACAACTGCGCCCCGCCGGATTACCAGAAACCGGACCGCTTTTTCGCGCGGACGTACCTGACCCGGAACCTCACCACCTTGGCTGGCGAGGTCATCCGGCGCCTGTCCGGCCAACGCACCGAGACCAGCGCGGTGTTCAACCTGGCCACCCAGTTCGGTGGCGGCAAGACGCACGCCCTCACGCTGCTCTTCCACTTGGCCCGAAACGGCGCGGCGGCACTGAAGTGGGCCGGGGTGCCGCAGTTGCTAGCCGCGGCTGGTGTCCGGGAAGTGCCCAAGGCGGCGACGGCGGTGTTCGTCGGCACCGAGTTCGACTCGGTCAAGGGCCGCGGCGGGGAGGAAGGCGAACCGTTGCGCAAGACCCCTTGGGGCGAGATCGCGTGGCAATTGGGCGGCACCAGGGCGTTCGCCCTGGTGGCGGAGCACGAGAAGACCAAAACCGCCCCCGGCGGCGAGGTCATCCGGGAGCTCTTCCCCAAGGATCGGCCGAGCCTTGTCCTACTGGACGAGCTGATGAACTACGTCAGCCGGAACCGGAAGAGCGGCCTCGGGACGCAGCTCTACCACTTCCTCCAGAACCTGTCCGAGGTGGCGCGCGGCCTGGACGGCGTGGTACTGGCAGTGTCCATCCCGGCGTCGGAGATGGAGATGTCGGCGGAGGATCAGTCCGATTACGAGCGGTTCAAGAAGATGCTCGACCGCCTGGGCAAGGCCATCGTCATGTCCGCTGAAGCCGAGGCGTCGGAGATCATCCGCCGCCGGCTCTTTGAGTGGGATGAACGGGCGATGACCAGCGAGGGCAAGGTGATGCTGCCCAAAGAGGCGCTTGAGACCTGCAACGAGTACGGGGACTGGGTGGTGGATCACCGTCAACAGTTGCCGAACTGGTTCCCGCTGGACGGCGCCCGCGAGCAGTTCGCCGCCACGTATCCTTTCCACCCCATGGCCATCTCGGTTTTTGAACGCAAGTGGCAGGAACTCCCCCGCTTCCAGCAGACGCGCGGGGTCCTGCGGATGCTGGCGCTCTGGGTGGCCCACGCCTACCAGCAGGGTTTCAAGGGCGGACACAAGGACCCGCTCATCGGCCTGGGCACGGCGCCGCTGGAGGATTCCCTGTTCCGGTCGGCGGTGTTCGAGCAGTTGGGCGAGACGAAGCTCGAAGGCGCGGTGACCACCGACATCTGCGGCCGGAAGGCCTCCCACGCGGCCCGGCTGGACGCGGAGGCGCCGGAAACCCTGAAGGTCGCGCGCCTGCACCGGAAGGTGGCCACCGCCATCTTGTTCGAATCCAATGGCGGTCAGGCCAAGGGAGAGGCCACTCAACCCGAAGTCCGTCTGGCCGTGGCCGAGCCCGGCCTCGACATCGGCAACGTGGAGACGGCCTTGGAGGCGCTGACCGACGCCTGCTACTACCTCACGGTCGAGCGCAACCGGTATCGGTTCAGCCTCAAGGAGAACCTCAACAAGCGCTTCGCGGATCGCCGGGCCACCATCCAGCCGGCCGCGGTCGAAGAGCGCGTCCGCGAGGAAATCCAGAAGGTGTTCGCGCCCAGCAGTGGCGTGGAACGGATCTTCTTCCCGGAGCGGTCAAACCAGGTTCCCGACCGGCCGGCGGTCACGCTGGTCGTGTTGCCGCCGGAGCAGTCCTTGCACGACGAAAAGGCGACGGCCCAGTTCGTGGAAACCGTCACCCGCGAGGCGGGCTCCTCGAACCGCACGTTCAAGAGCGCGCTGATCTTTTGCGTGCCGGACGCCCCGGACACCCTCTGTGACGAGGCTCGCAAGGTGCTGGCCTGGGAGGACATTGACGAAGAGGCCGCGGACTTGAAGCTGGACGACACCCAGGTTCGGCAGCTCGACGAGAACGTCAAGCGGGCCAAACGCGATCTGAAGGAGTGCATCTGGCGCACCTACAAGTGCCTGATGCTGCTGGCCAAGGACAACACGGTGAAGCGGGTGGACCTGGGGCTGGTCCACTCCAGCGCCGCGCCCGACCTGGCCACGTTGATCCTCAACCGGCTGAGCCAGGACGGCGACATCGAGAAAGGCATCAGCCCGCAGTTCCTGGTCCGCAACTGGCCGGTGATGAAGGAATGGACGACGAAGTCCGTGCGGGACGCCTTCTATGCCACGCCCAAGTTCCCCCGCCTGCTGAACGTCGACGCTGTGCGCCTGGCGATCCAGAACGGTGTGGCCAACGGCTTCTTCGCCTACGTCGGCAAGAGCAGCTCGGGCGAGTACAGCCCGTTCTACTTCCAGAAGCCGGTGATGACGGGCGATATAGAGTTCTCCGAGGAGATGTTCCTCATCAAGAAGGAGACCGCGGACGAGTACCTGAAGGCGAGGGCGAAGCCGGCGGAGGCCGTTGCGGTGCCGCTGCCGGCCACGCCAGCGCCAACGCCCGACGGGCGGACGCCGGTGGTCTATCCCCCGCAGAAACCCGAGCCCCCGGCGAAGTTGGCTGAGCAGCTTTCACTGACCGGCCTGACTTGGAGCGGCGAGGTTCCGCCCCAGAAGTGGATGAACTTCTACACCAAGGTCCTCGCCAAATACGCCGGCGCCCACGGTCTGAAACTGCGGCTCACGGTCGAAGTCAAACCCGACGGCGGGGTCTCGAAACAGAAGATCGAGGAGACCAAAGCGGCGCTACGGGAACTGGGGTTGCACGAGGAGTTGGGTTCGCTGTAACCAGGCCTGGGCACATGCCGGAGGAAGACCACAGGATCGGCCCGGGGACTCGCGTGCGATTGCGCGACAATCCAGCTCGGACGGGCACCATCAGCCAGCATGGGTGTCGGTACATCGGCGACGTTCTTCACGCGCAGGTGGTGTTCGACGACGGCAGCAGGACTTGGATTCGGGCCGAAGCCTTGGAGAGTCTACCCGAAACCCCGGACCCCATCGACGATCTCCGCCGGGGTCGCCTGCACGGTCCATCGAGCCTTCGCCGTTGCCTCGCTCACGAGAAACTCAGCGGGCGGCTGGCGAACATCCTGTACTCGATGGAGACGTCGCAGACCAGGTTTCTGGCCTACCAGTTCAAGCCGGTCCTGAAGCTCATCGAATCCCCGACGAACAGCCTGCTGATTGCCGACGAAGTTGGCCTGGGCAAGACGATCGAAGCGGGCTTGATTTGGACGGAACTCCGGGCTCGGCTTGGTGCGAGGAGGCTGTTGGTCGTTTGTCCGCCCCACCTGCGGGAAAAGTGGCAACTCGAGCTCGTACGCCGGTTTGGAGTCCGCGCCACCATCTGGAAGGCTGCGGAGCTCAGCACCAACCTGAGGATGGTACGTGAAGACCCCGGCCATAGCTTCGCGGCCATCTGCTCATATCAGAGCCTCCGACCACCGCGAGATTGGGAACGCGCAACCGGTCTGCTTAGTCCGCGTGTCCGGCTGGCGCACGATCTGCTGTCGGCCGCCGTCGGGGATCCAGTTGTCGACCTCCTGGTGATGGATGAGGCGCACTACATGCGCAACCGCGGAATTGCGACCGCCCAGGTCGGCGAGCTGCTGACTCAAGTGGCCGTGCATCGCGTGTTCCTGTCAGCCACCCCCATCCAGACCCGAACCGAGAACCTGTTCAACCTCGTACGCCTCCTCGATCCTGACACTTTCACGGACCCGATTACCTTCGAGAACATCATCCGCGCCAACGCGCCCCTGGTCCGTCTCCGGGATTTGCTGTTGGACCCACGTGCGAGCGCGGCGCAGATCGAGCAACGTTTGGCGGAGGCGGTTTCGAACTCATACCTCGCCTCAAGCCAGGTGCTGCGCGGGCTTCAACGTGATCTGACTGCAGATCCCGGTTACCTCCGGGACAACGCCAAGCGCAGCGAGCTGGCATATCGAGCCGAGCGGGCAAACCTCCTTGGCCATGCCGTAACGCGAACTCGGAAACGTGACGTGCTGGAGGACCGTGTCATACGCCAGGTTCGCGCACTCCGATTCGAGCTGTCGCCCCAAGAGAAGTCATTCTACGATGGCGTCACCGAACTTGTCCACGGATACGCAGCCCAGAGGGACCTTCCCACGGGGTTCCTGCGTGTAATGCCGCAACGGCAGGTCTCAAGTTCGATGGCGGCGGCCTGTGCCAGGTGGTGGAATGAGGATGAGAAGCCCGACGCTCTCGACGACGAAGATGTTGAGGAGGATGACGAGGCGGAAGCACAAGACGACGCTCATCCGCTGGTCACATGCCTTCGTCGTGGCGTGCGCACGCTCGCCACGCCTCAGGTGCTTGAGCAGGGGGATTCGAAGTACGGTTTGTTGCTCAAGACCCTGCGAGAGTACTGGAGTGAAAACCCAGGGGAGAAGGTCGTGCTGTTCTCCTACTTTCGCCCGACGCTTGGCTACCTGAAGCGGAGGCTCGCGGGCGACGGCATCCTAGCGAGCTTGCTGGTCGGTGGCATGCCGGAATCGAAGCAGAGTGTCGTGGAGTCCTTCCGGACGACTCCCGGGATCAGGCTTCTGCTCTCCTCCGAAGTGGGAGGGGAGGGTTTGGATCTGCAATTCGCAAGGGTTCTGATCAACTACGACTTGCCATGGAATCCGATGGTCGTGGAGCAGCGAATCGGCCGGTTGGATCGTATTGGCCAGACGGCAGATACGATTTTGATCTTCAGTTTCCTGGCGCGGGATACTGTTGATGAGGACATCTACGTTCGACTGTACGAGCGATTGGACTTGTTTCGGATCAGCCTCGGCGATTTGGAGGATGTCCTTGGCCAGGCCATCGCGGCATTGACACGTGACCTCCTAAGTCATCGCCTCACCGCTGAGCAGCGTCAGTCAAGAATTGACCAGACCCAACTCGCGATAGCGAACGAGAAGGCTCAGGCCGACCAACTCGAGGCCGAGGCGAGTCTGCTGGCCGCCTACGGCGACTATATTATCCGGCAGGTGCGAGCGAGCTACGACTTGCAGAGCTGGGTCAAGGCCGGGGAAATCGAGAGATACGTCCTGGATTTCTTCCGGAACAGGTACCCGCGAACCCACTTTCAAGGGCTTGATGCGACCGAGAAGCGGTATGAGATCGACATGGACCCGGACGCTGCCTACGAGTTCGAAGGGTTTCTGCGCGCGCAGAACCTGACCGGCCAAACGACTTTGCCAAATCCGCCGCGAGTTCGACTCCGGTTCGAGAACCGTAGCTACGTTCCGTCTGCCCACGGCGAGGAAGTGGTGACACAAGCTCATCCATTGGTCCGATTCGCAAGTTGGACCCTGCGCGTTGAGCGACTGGTGGCAGCGATCCCGGCGGCGGTGAAGTTGGACGTTCCTGCCGAGGGCGGCATACTCCCGGGTCGATACGCATTCAACGTTCAGCGATGGGAGGTCGCAGGGCTTCGGGCTTTCGAGCGCCTGCAGTACTCCGCCTTCGATCTGACGAGGGACGTCCGTGTGGACGATCCGTTGGTAGCGGAGCGGTTGATCGAGCTCGCGGCTTACGCCGGCATGGATTGGAAACCAACGGACGAAGAGCTCGACCTCGGGGATGTCGCAATGAAGATCGAACATCTCGACTCCCGGGCAGCTACGGCCTTCCTCGCCTTCCAGCAGCAATGCGTGGATGAAAACCATGACCGCGCACGCGTTCAGACGACATCCGTGGATCGATACGAGCAGCGTCGGAGTGAGACCTTGAGGGTTGTTGCGGCGCGGCACCAGGCGGAGGGTCGAAGAGGTCTCGCCGAGGCGGTTCGCGGCCAGCTTGAGCGACTCCGCGACCGCTGCGATCGACAACGGCGCGAGATCAGGGATCGTGCGAAGACCACGGCGGGGTTCTCGCAGGTTTGCGTTGGCGTAGTGGAGGTTACCGTCGTGGATCGGAGCCCAGGATGCTGTTCCGACTGATCAAGCGACTGCTCGGATTCGGCCCGGACCCGAGCACAAAGCGTAGCGCCCCGGCCGAAAGGATCGCCACGGGAGCGGTCGCAGAAGGCCTGGAGCGCCGATCCGACGCTCAGCCAGAAGCATCGGCTCCGGTTGAGTTGCCTAAGCTTCCTGTGCCTCCCAAGCCGATTGGTCAGCCGGAGCCGACGCCTCGTTCAGTCCCCCATGCGAGAACGATTTTCCCTGCGCCCGCGGATTCAAGACCGGAACAGCAGAAGCTGACGCCACCAGACGCACCTCTGCGGCCATCCCCTCCTGCCCCATCCAAACCAGACCTCCACACAAGCGTCGGTCTGCCGACCCGTGATTTGTACATCGGGTTCGACCTCGGGACGAGTTGCACGAAGGTCGTCGTCCACGATCCCATTGAAGGTCGCTTCTATGCGGTCCCGTTCAGCCAGGGGAAGCCGGGAATCGACCGATTCCTGCTTCGAACCTGCATCTGGGAGGCGGACGGACACGTTGGCGTGGAGCCATTCGGCGGGGCTACAAAGCACTCGAATCTGAAGATGCGTTTGATGGAGGCCGACAACGACTCCGGCAGCCTCGGTGAGGCGATCGAGGACGCCGCCTTGTACGTAGCATGGGTCCTGAGGTATGCGATTAGCTGGTTTCTGAAGCAGCATGGTAGTTCGGTGCGCGGGCGTCAGCCGTGCTGGTGGCTGGTGGTTGGACTACCCGACACGAAGGTGGTCGACCAATCGCTCCATCGGCGGTACAAGGCGCTGACCTATGCGGCCTGCCGGGCACTGGACTCCCACAAGCCTCTTACCCGTGGTCTGATCCGGGAATTGCTGGCCGCGGACCCGGGCAGGGACACGAAGGGTTCGGCACCGCTGCTCGGCACCGCACGTGTTTCCTTCTATCCGGAGATCGGTGCGCAGCTTGCAGGGTACGTCAGTTCTCCCCACGCGCGAATGGGTCCGTTGATGCTGGTGGATGTCGGTGCGGGCACGCTCGACGTTTCGACATTGATCCTACATGCCCAGGGAGGCGAGGAGATCTGTTCGTTCCACTTCTGCTGCGTCAAGCCGCTCGGCGCGTTCAGACTCCATCAGCGCCGTGTCGGGCGCTTAACCCCGTTGCTGCAGGCGCACCAAATCAGCCTCCCCCCCGAACTCGACCCCTTCCAGCCGGTCCCTGGAAGTCTTCGCGAGCTATTGCCGTCCGTTCCCAACCCACCGCGTGCGCTGCTGGCAGAGTTCAGTGGCGTCGATGAAGAGTTCGTGTCGGAGTGCCGGCATTGCTGTCACGAACGAGTTCACCGGTTCATCCGCGGGTTGCGGGAGTTTACCTCCCGCCCCGCCAATGATCCGCTGGCCAGGCGGAAGTCGTTTCCGTACATCCTGGTAGGAGGAGGGTCTCGCCTGCAGGCATACCGGGCTCTGGTCGGGGTCGAATTGGAGTCCATGTTGAACGGGATCGCCCGGTGGCACCTCGACCCCTACAGCCGTCTCTCGGCGGGGGAAGGGTTCAAGCGGGCCGACCTGTGCGTCCCTGATGGCTTGATCGCACCGGGCGTATCCAAGCCCGACTTCGACAGGCTCAGCGTCGCCCACGGCCTGTCTCTTGGTCAGCAAAACCTCATGCGGATAACCGTGACGGGGTGAGATGCGTCTCCGCGGGCCACGCCAACCACGGGCGCCACGAGCTCCGGAACGCCGAGACCGGACTGCGCGTGGGGGTGGCGTTGTTTGGGGGCCGGGCCATAACTGATCTGCCGCAGCACGGGTGAACCCCGATCCGGTTGGAACCCGCCTAGCCCCCCAGTCACGTCGCTCGCGCGTCGACGGCTGGACGGTGCCCGTGCCGAAGCGCGCCATCACAACCATGTTGCACCAGTGGCCTCACGGACGTGACCGACCAGAGCCCGGGCCGCCTCCGGAAGCCTTCGCCCAGCATCCAGTCCAACATCCGCTTGCCACCCAAGGACGGGATGGCCACGATTCGCGGAGCGGACCCCGAACCAAGCATGAACATCCACCTGACCACGGATGACCCGAAAGCAGTCTGGAGCCACCACTTCCTTGAGGAACTCAAGGTCGAACTGCGGCGGACTCCGGATCAGCTCGAAGATGTGGAACCCATCAGACGGCGGATCGACCGCCCCGAGGCGATGTCCGCTGATGACGGGACCATCGGGCTCGTGATTAAGGCCGTCCAAGCTGGCGTGGCGGCCGTTGCGCTCGTCTACACGGTGGTGCGCAACTACATCAAAGACGCCGAGGAGCGCGAGAGCCGACGTGCCAGAGCGGCTTCGACGGCCCCGGGATCGGGTGGAGTGTGGCTGGTGCGAATCGGAGGGCAGCAGGAGTTCCGGGTCACCCCACAAGCCGACTTGCCGGATCAGGTTCGGGCGATGATCGAGGCGGCGCCCAGCGCGGATGTTGAGATCGTTATCAAACGGCTTGGACCCTGAGTGATACGGCTATGCGAGGTCGCCAGTTCGCCTTCGTCGTCGCGGCTGCAAGCCGTGGCGTCGGTGACCCCCTTGATCCGCGCAACGCCGATAGGGTCGCCGCGGTGTTGGCCGAGCGATACGGACTGGATCGCCAGCACCACCTTAGGCTGCTGAGTCCGGTGGACAGCGCCAATTCGGTCCGTACTGAGCTGGAGAGCTTCGTCCGGAAGATCGTACGCACGGACAGCCTCCTGCTGTATCTCTACGGACACGGGAAGTCGAAGGGCCAGCAGGTGATGGAGTATTCACTCTTGTTCCCTGACGGAACGTCTCTCACGCTGCAAGGGCTTCTGGATCTCCTGAACCAGGACCAACTCACCGACGTCAGGCTCGTGATCGACGCCTGCCAGTCGGGGTGCGTGGCCGAGTACTTTCCCAAGGCGAGGTGGCCATTCTTCACCGTGGTCGCCTCGGCCCGCCCCGATGAGCTGGGCGTCCAAAAGCCGGCGCAGCTTGCCGACTTCACTGAGGTGTTCACGCGCGCCCTGGAAACGCTCGCCCCCGCCCCGGGAAACAGCCTGAAGACTGGGGACCTGTTCCAGTGGATCGAGGGTGAAATGGCCCGACTGCGATGCCCTCACACGCCCCAGCTTGGCCCTCCCGGCGATCAGACCAAAGGAAAGCCCTTTCTTCGCGTCGAAGAATGCGCCGCCCGATCCAAGCCTCGCTATGGCTCCCTACGGGAGTTTGGCCGCGAGCTTCTGGACCTGGTTTTCGCTGCTCCGACCCGGTTCGGTCATCACTCCGGGCGACCTGACGCGAAGCGCATCTGGCTCATCTATCTGAACAGCGTGGGGAATATCGGAAGAGCCCCCGCCGGAGGATGGCCGATTGAGGAAAGGGCGTTGCTTGAAGCGATTCTCGAGGCGGAGGCAGGGGCCGCTGCAAGCGGGCCGGGGCCAGAATCGCCTGTCCGAAGCCGGGGAAGCTGGATCCCGTTCTGTGCCTTCCTCTATTGCTACGCCTGCGAATGGCTCCGCCTGTGCGACTCACCCGGCTGGCCTGCCGCGCAGCGT
Organism: uncultured Verrucomicrobiota bacterium; assembly: GCA_964535555.1. Classification (GTDB taxonomy): domain Bacteria; phylum Verrucomicrobiota; class Verrucomicrobiia; order Limisphaerales; family J093; genus DSVZ01. The sequence continues at coordinate 76,577 of CAZHUS010000013.1, read as the reverse complement.
TTGGCGGCGAGCACCACCGCGCAGCAACTGATAAACCGCCTACGCGATCCTTCGATGGACACGATCGAGAATTGCCTCTGCGCCAGCGAGCGCGACCGCTGGGCCGAGATGGCGGGACGCTTGGCGGAGAAGCCTGTCCCGATCTACGTCTCGTTCGATGCCGAGGTGGGGCCCCGGGCAGATGTGACGGTGCCCTCGGCCTTGCTTCGCCTGGCCTGCCGCGCGGAACCGTTGGGTGCTGCAGAACCGGAGGCGGTCTCGTCGGCGGGAACCGACGGCGTCCCCGACCTTGGTCGAGCTCTGGCAGACGTCCTCCACCAGCTTGACGCGAAGGTCTCCGCTGCTTCGGGACATCCGGCCTGGACCCTTAGGGACTTGGAGTTCCAATTCTTCCTCACGGCGGAGCAGGCCGGTTGGCCTGTCGAGGCAACACGGTGTCCTGGGTGGCCCAGACCCTTGGGGCGCGAAGTGGACTGCCGTACCCGCTTGCGCGACCGCCACCTCGACAGGAGCCACTCGGGTGCGAAGGCGAACCGTTTCGCAAGCGCTGCCTGGCAGGAACATACCGATCTCTTGGACACGCCTCCTGGGGTTGCGAAGGCTCAGTGCCACCAACTCCATCCAGCGGCGGTGGGGCAGACGACCCCGGACGCCCTGCGCGAGGTGTTGCTCGACTGCGGCGCACTGATCGCCCCCGATCTGCTTTCCTCGCCAGCATTTGGCGGTCCGAACGCGGAGCGTCAGGTCTTCGACATCCTGCGCGACTGCGGCACGGTCGCGGCGGTTTGGGCAAGGCGAGGCCGCCCGGTACCAGCCGGCCTGACAGTGGAGCTGGTTGCGGCCCTCGCCGACAAGCCTCTCACCCAATGGCCGGCGATCATCCGCGAATGCCGGAGGAAGTTGGGGGCGGACGATCCAGGACTGGCCTTCGTTTGTGACCCTTGCGATCATCCCGAGCTCCCGTGTGTTCCGGGTGCCTTCACGACTCCCGTTCTAAAGCGTTCCCGAAGCCACCTCTGATCTTTAACGCAACCCGCCAGCACCCGCACCTTTGCCACGCCCATCAGCCTCCCCGGCCTCTATGTTACCTACGATCCCCATTCTCGAGGCACTCAAGTCTTCGAAGCCGTTGCCTGCTCCTCCCGAGCTGCCGACGCCGCCCCCTTGGCGGGCGTTCGGCACCGCGAAGCTGCCGAATGATCCCCGGTTCCTCCATCCCGCTCCGCAGATGCCGGACGCTCAGAAGCACGTCGGTAGCCACTACATCCGCTCCGCTGACTCGGACATCGAGGCTGAGGTCGTTTTCGCCGCCCTCGTTCTGCGCCGGCCGATCCTGCTGACTGGCCAGCCCGGCACGGGCAAGACCTCCCTGGCCTATTGGGCGGCCTACCAACTGGCCTTGGGACACGTCCTTCACTGGTCCATCACCTCCCGTAGCACGCTGCGGAGCGGGATCTACGAATACGATGCCATCGGGCGTCTTCAAGCAGCGCAGGCCCCCGAGCAGCAAGAGCGAAGATTGACGCCGGCCGAGCGGGCCGCCGAGATCGGCGAGTACGTCTCGCTGGGCCCACTGGGCACTGCTCTGCTGCCTTCACGACACCCGCGTGTGCTGGTGATCGATGAAATCGACAAGGGTGACATTGACCTCCCCGGAGACCTTCTGGACGTGCTGGACCGCGGCTTCTACGAGATTCCCGAGTTGCGCCGGCTCCCGCCGAAATCCGATTACGATTGCATCCAAGTACGAGCGGCGGACGCTCCGGCAAACCTCGATCAGTCAGCGGGAGTCTCACCCAGCCCAGGGCTGGTATGGCTCCGCCGCGGGCAGATCCGGTGCTGCCAGTTCCCGCTGATCTTTCTCACGAGCAACGGCGAACGCGAGTTTCCCCCCGCGTTCCTCCGTCGCTGTCTGCGCCTCGAAATGGCGCCGCCGGCCGAGGACAAACTGCGGCGCATCGTGCGGGATGGCTTGGGACCGCATCTCCGGCAGCCCATCGACGAGAAGTTGCTGGCGGAACTGATCCAGGCGTACCGCCAACGCGAGGGCGAGGCGAAGACCGGGAGAGTCCTGTCCCCGGACCAGTTGCTGAACGTGTTCTTCCTGGAACATGAGCATGGCCGGACTTTCGACGAATTGCGAGAAAGGCTCCTGAAACCGCTCAACGAACCGGACGTGCCGCCCGAGGCGCCGCGGGAGAGGAAGGTCGTGCCGAAGTCAGCCTGAACCCCGACCCGGCTGTGACCACCGCTCCGGACGCGTCGGTCCTTGGAACGCCCCCCACCCGCTACCTGTGCGGCGTCGAGGAACTGGCGGATCTCGCCTGGTATCTCCACACACGGTTGCGGTCCAAGGATGGCGGACCGGATCGAACTCCGCCACCGCCGCCACCGCCACCGCCGCCTCCACCTCGGACTGGCGAGTCGTTCCAGCCGTCAGAGGAGCCTTCCCAGTCCTGGTTAGCCCCGGCCGAGGTGCAAACACCTCCGCCTGCAGCCGCCAAGGCCAGCCTTCGCCCGATCACGCACCCGGATGCCGGACACAGCGTGGCACTGCCTGGTGAGGTGGTGCATAGCCCGACCGGTCAGGCGTTGCCCGAGTCGGTGGACATGGCCCGCGCCCTTCGGCCGCTGCGGCGCTGGGTCATCCGCTACCGTGAGGAAGGTGTGGACGAAGATGCCACCGCCGAGCGGATCGCCGAAGATCCGCACGCTCCCGTTATCGTTCCTGCCCGTCGCCCGGATCGAGTTCTCGAGGCCGCCCTCGTCTTCGAGCAAACCCGGAGCATGCGGTTCTGGGATCAGACCCTGGAGGAGTTCCGGCGCTTGCTCCTCCGTGCGGGGGTTTTCCGCAAGGTCCTGCGCTACGACCTGGAAGCCGGAAGCGATCGGAGTGACGGCCTCTGGTTGCGCCGGTTGCCCGACCGCCGGGAGGTTCCGATCGACGCCTTCCGCCGCCAGCCTGACGAGCGGCTGGTGTTGTTCTTCACCGACGCCCTGTCGGCTGCCTGGGAAGACGGGCGTATCCGGCAGCTGCTCGTGCGCTGGAGCCGGCAGCGTGTGCGCACCACCCTTCTGCACATGTTGCCGCCCCGGATGTGGCAGGCGACCGAGCTCGGGGTCGAGATCACGACCGGGAGGATTGGGCGGGTTCACGGCCCGAGGCCCGGGATCCTCCGGTGGGTCAGCCGGCCGGAGAGTTACGACGGCGTCCGCCGCGAACCGATGGTCCTGTTGGCCGCCTTCGCGCCAGACTTCATGCAGGCTTGGGCCCGGACGCTGGCGGGCTGCGGCGCGAGTCGGACGACCGCCTTGGTTCCCGGCGCCACGCCTCAGGCAGTTGCTCCCGGCCCTGGCACGGCCCCACTTCCCACACCGCGAGAGGCGCTGGCGACCTTCCGTGCGGCGGCTTCGCCTCTGGCCCTGAAATTGGCCGGCCACCTCGCGGCCGCGCCGCTGTACCCGCCGGTGATGCGTTTGGTCCAGCAAGCCGTGCTCCCGCTGAGCACGCGGGAACACCTGGCCGAAGTGCTCCTCGGAGGGCTGGTCTATCGGCCGCCGGAAGAGAACGTGGGCGATCCTCCGCCGGAGGAAACGCTCTACGACTTCCTCCCCGGCACGCCGGCGGGGGAACGCAGTCTGCGCGAGTTGCTGCTCGATGAGGAATGGACGCCGGATCTCGAACAAGTTCTCCAGGCCGTCTCTCAACACGTCGAGAGCCGGTTCGGAAGGGAGTCGCTGAACTTCAAGGCCATCCTGGAGCGGCCTCAGGGTGTTGGCGGGCTCCTTACGGTGAGCAGAAGTCTCCGTCCGTTTGCCCGCGTCGGGGCGGCCGTCCTCCAGCGGCTGGGCGGTGAACGCGCCGAGGCGGGACGCCGGCTGGCAGCGGCCGTAACCTCCGGCGAACTCGGCATCATCCCTCCCCCGCGCGCGGCGCGGTATGCGCTGTTGCTGGGGCCAAAGGGTGACGCGGCGGCGGGATTGGATGCCCTGGAGCGCGCTCTCAGCCACCCCGACGTCGGGAATTTCCTCAGTGTCAAACGGGTCGGGCTGGAGGACGCGGCGGTGGTGGAACGGGAGTTGAACCTGCTATTCCACGGGCGGGTGGACGGGGATCTTGTGTTGGTGGCGGTGGCAGCGGGAGCAACCGCCTGGCCGCTGGATGGACTGACGGAGCGCCTGGGTGCCGCGGGGCGCCCTGGGACGGCTGTGGTGATCGGCGAGATTCACGGTGAGGACAGCCTGACCGGCTCTGACGTCCGCCTCCTGTCCAACACGGATGCTGAATGCGTCCTCATGGCTCAAACGGCTCCAACGGCACTGGCCGGATTCCTCGCGGCCATCGCCCTGTTGCTGGAGGACGGAAGGGCGGACGCTCATGGGCGAGGCTTTGTCACGTTGGGAGATCTGCGGGATGTGGTCGAGCAAGGTCTGCTGACCTCGAGTGGTTGCCGGGCTGTCAGGTATGCAACGAAAGAAACCGCGCGGGACACCATTCTCGCCCGGAACCCGCGGTATCGCTCCATCCCCGATCTGGGGCTGGAGTTTCTACGGATCCCCGCGGGTTCGTTCATGATGGGGAGTCCCACAACCGAGGCTGAGCGTAGTGGCGATGAGACGCTGCATGAGGTCACGCTCACCCACGAGTTCTTCATGGGCACCACGCCGGTCACGCAGCGCGCCTGGGAGGCGCTCATGGGGACCGGGGAGTCGCCGATTGCCAACCCCAGTCACTTCAAGGGGGACCCCGACCTGCCGGTCGAATCCGTGACTTGGGACGAGGCGAAGGAATTCTGCCGCCGGTTGACGGCGCGAGAGCGGGCGGCCGGACGCTTGCCCGGGCAGATGGAGTTTACGCTGCCCACTGAGGCCGAGTGGGAGTACGCTTGTCGCGCTGCCACCGAAAAGCCGTTCTCCGTCGGGGATGGCGAGAACCTGACGCCTGACGTGGCCAATTTCGATGGCAACTACCCTTATGGTCCGAAGGCCCAAAAGGGGGAATACCGCCGGCGGACCACCCCAGTGAAGAACTTCCCACCGAATCCTTGGGGACTATACGACATGCACGGCAACGTGTACGAGTGGTGCGAAGACCGGTACGGGGCCTACGCCGAGGATGACCGCGTAAATCCGCTGGGCCCCGAGACGGGCGCGTACCGGGTTCAGCGCGGCGGGAGCTGGTTCTCCGACGCCAGGTGGTGCCGCTCCGCCTACCGGAACAGGGGGGACCCTGACATCCGGGACTACGATACCGGCTTTCGTGTCGCCGCAGTTCAGTCCAGGAGCAGGCAAGGAACGAGAGTGACGGAGGCCCCGCGCGGCGGAGGCGGAGCCGTAGCCGGCAAGGGGCCGAGGGAGCTCTCGTTCCGAAACATGGTGGAGATCCCGGCAGGCAGCTTCCTGATGGGCAGCCCGCCGGAAGAGGCAGGGCGGGACGAAAACGAAACCCAGCACGAGGTCACCCTGACGCGGCCGTTCCGCCTTGCCCGGTACCCGGTCACGCAGGGTCAGTACGAGGCGGTGATGGGGAAGAACCCCAGCCACTTCCAGAACGCGGGTGCGGAGGCGCCGGTCGAGTCGATTTCCTACGACGAGGGGTTGGAGTTCTGCCGGCGGCTGACCGAGCAGCACCACCAGTCCGGGGACCTGCCGCGCGAACTCATCTACACCTTGCCGACGGAGGCCCAGTGGGAGTATGCCTGTCGGGCGGGCAGCGCCGGCGCGATCTACACCGAGGCACCGTGGACGATCGAGGGCCAGAACAACGCCCCGGCGCTGGACCCCATCGCGTGGTATGGCGGCAACAGCGGCGTGGATTACGAGGGTGGGTACGATTCGAGCGGGTGGCCGGAGAAACAGACGGAACACAACCGGGCCGGCACCCATTCGGTGGGGAAGAAAGATGCGAACGAATGGGGATTGCACGACATGCTCGGCAATGTGTACGAGTGGTGCTGGGACTGGTATGGCGAGTACCCGAAAGGCGCAGTGGTTGACCCCGCGGGCCCCGCGACGGGCGCGAGCCGGGTTCTGCGCGGCGGGAGCTGGTACTCCATCGCCTGGGGGTGCCGCTCCGCCTACCGGGACGGGAGGGACCCTGCCGACCGGGACAACAATTCCGGCTTTCGTGTCGCCGCAGTTCAGTCCGGCGAGCGGAGCGAGGGACGAGAGAAACGGGAGGGCGCCGGGGGGCGGGCGCGCTCCCCGGCGGAGCGGGGAGCGGCGGCCCGCACCAAGGCGCCAGGGAAGTGGGGTCGCGTGAAATCAGCGTTCAAGAGAGAGAGGGGGTAGCCCTTATCCCGAGTGAGGTGATCATGGCTTACCGCACCTTCGTCGTTCCTATCTATCACGCCGCGGCCGCCGAGGAGGAGTTGAATAAGTTCCTCGCGAGCCACCAGATCCTCGCGGTCGAGAAGCGATGGCTTGAGGACGGCGGGAACTCGGCCTGGTGTTTCTGCGTGGACTTCGGGGCAGCCCCCGGTGCCGTCGAGTTCAAGGGGACGCGCGTGGACTACAAGGAGGTGCTCAGTCCGGAGGACTTCAAGGCCTTCGTGCGGCTGCGCGACCTGCGGCGGAAGGTGGCCGAGGCGGAAGCGGTGCCGGTGTTCGCGGTCTTCAGCAACGAGCAACTGGCCGAGATGGTCCGCCGCCGGGTGCGCAGCCCCAAGGAACTGGAGGGCGTCCCGGGCGTGGGGGAGTCTAGGGCGAAGAAGTACGGGGACCGGTTTCTGGAGGCCCTCGCGGCCGAAGGAGCGTCGGCTCCGGACGCGGAGCCGGCGGCCGCCTCCGGAACTCCGGGCGGTGCCAGGGGCGCGGCGGGCTGATCCCGGGGAGGACGCATGCGCAGTCACGGTGGCGTTGTGGAACGGGTGCTGGCGTGGGAGAACCTCCGTCTCGCTCTGGCGCGCGCGTTGCGCGGTTGCCGCCAACGCGGTCAGGCTCGCCGATTCATGGCGGACGTGGAAGGAGAGCTGCGGCGGATGCGGTCGGAGGGGGTGGAGCCGGTGCCAAAACCGTTTCGCCCACGTTCTGCCAATCTCCTTGGGCGACCTCGGCGCGGGACTGGAGCTGATAACGCCTCGCGGCCACCGATGACCAGCCAGTGAGAGGTCCGGGCTAGCGCACCCCTTAAGATCCCTAACGGCAAGCGGCGGTCCATGCAACAAGTTGCTGACGGAACGTGCCGTATTGGCGTAGCCTCAGACCGATCAATCATACGGACGACAACGATGTAGAACCGACCACGCCATCAATCTGATTCTGCGTAGCTTCGGCTGCGGGTCTCACCAGAAAACCGCGAATTTTCAATTGCACGAGACCGCGTCGAGCACGCGCCCATCCGGGCGCGGCTTGATGTCATCCTCGTGCAAGGCGCTTCGCGGTGCCTCTGGTGGGGGTGCGTTGAGTTCGCGCCCCTCCTTTTGTCAGGGACCACCACACTCGAGGCTGAGCCACGACGGTGCATGAGCCCTGACGAAATCCAGAAGTTCTGTATCGAACAGACGAAAGCTTACCTTTCCTTTCTGCGCCAAAACCAGTTGGGCGTGCAGAAGACTGGCGTTCTCAGGATCGAACGCGTTAGCAGCGAGGATCCAGTGCGCTTCAAACTCGTCCTGCGAGGACGGCTGCACGATCCGCACTCGGTATCCATCCGGCTCGAACCCCCTGGACGGGATTACGGACCCAAGGAATTCGCAGTAGTGGAATACGACGAGGTTACAATGAGCCTCGTGATCCATATCCGCAATCCCGCCTTGGAGTTGGAGGAGCGGGAGCCGCACGAGGTCAAAGTGGTGTCCGACCTGACATTCCTTGTCCAGAACGTCCAAACCTGGCTGGAGAAACACGGAGCCGACGTCCGGCTGCCAGCGAACGTTGGGAGCGATCAAGTACGCTTCGTTCCGAGTAGAGGGTTGCCGCTGGACGATGGGCAAAGGGATGCCATTCAGTCCGCGATGAGGAATCCGCTCAGCTACATCTGGGGACCGCCAGGGACTGGCAAGACTCGACATGTACTGTCCGAGGCTGTTTTGAGGTTAGTCCAGGCTGGGAAGAAAGTGGGCATCTACGCGCCAACGAACATTGCCTTGGAACAAGCGATGGAGGCGGTCCTCCTGGCAGCGGAATCGCGAGTGGAGCGGAGCAAGTTCCTGCGCGTCGGATGGCCGTCCCCGAAGTTCGCCAGGGAATTTGGCGACGTGTGCGAAGCATACGGGGTGCAGCGGGAGATCGCGCGTCTTGAGCGACAACGGAAAAACTACCTGGTCGCTCTGAACCATCGGCGCGGGGCGACAGTGCTCGATTCAGCAGCGAAGCTCCAGGATGGGATTGAGAAGGTGCGCCAGGTGCTGAGGCGACGGCACAAGTACTCGGAACTGCTCGGTGCCGCGAAAAAGGGATCTTCGGATCGCGGCTGATAGACTGGAGAGGAACCTGCAGAGGCAGGCCGATCTCCGCAGGAAGTTCGCCGCCGGGCTCATCAGCCAAGTGCTTTCCAGGCTTAAGGGGGAACGTGCGGCCTGGGATAAGGAACTCGCCGGGTTGTCATCGGGGACGGAAGAACTACGACTCGTTGTGCGCCGGATGGGAGTGAAGGTCGGGAAGCTAGACCGAATCGTCGCTGCCCTGGAAAGGAGTACAAGAGGGCGCTTGGAGGCCATCCGCAACACGAGCAGCGAGAGCGAAAGACTCAACGCAATTCTTGGGGGACTGAACCTGCTGGACCCTGAACCAACCACCGTTGCAGTGGCTGAATTGGTTGCGAAGACGAACGCCTACCGTGAACGGACTGGGGCAATTGCTGCAGAGTACAAGACGCTCACCAAAGATCAGATCCAGCAACGGCTTCAGGACGTAAATCAGCGAATCGAGAGGCTCAGGACGCTGGCTCTACTGGAACGTGTCCGGGAGGCGGTGGTGATCGGCATGACCTTGGACTGCCACATCGGACGATTTCTCGAGGAGTCGATTCCCTTCGACCATGCCTTTCTCGACGAGGCCGGTTACGCCCCGGTAGTCAAGGCCTTGACGCTTTTGCGCCGCGGGGTCCCATGCACGTTTCTGGGGGATCACATGCAACTCGGCCCGGTGTGCGAGTTGGACGAAGAGACGCAGGGTCGGTCGGTCATGGTGTGGAACAAGTCAGCCTTGTTTGTGGATGATCTATTTGTCGCCGAGTCGCGCAATACGTTGATCGACGACTGGTGCAGATCGCGTGAACCTCGCCTGAGATCGTTCGCCCGAGCGAATCTGCGAAGGACCTTTCGATTCGGCCAGAACATGGCAAGATTGCTCGCCGAACTCGTGTACAAGGGGTTCCACCTGGTCTCGGCGGTGCCCTCCGAGGGACTGAGGATCACCTGCGTGGATGCACCTCTGGGGGAGCCACCCAATCGGAAGCGGGAGAACGCGGCTGAGGCGGAGTGCATCCAACAACTCCTGGCGAACCATTCCGGGTTTTCTGAAGGTGGTGGAGCGTCGAAATGGGTAATCTTGACGCCGTACCTCAACCAAGTCGAGCTACTCGGCCGCTACGTTCGAAAAGAAGGGGAAGAGCGCATTCTGCCCATCCATAAGTCCCAGGGTAGGGAGTGGGACACAGTTATTCTAAGCGTCGTGGACGGCCCCTCCGCTTTCAACAGCCCATGGTTCACCAATACACGGCTCCGTAAGTCGAACGGGATGCGCGTTATGAACACAGCGATCACACGGGCGCGCAAGCACCTGATTCTCGTATGCGACGTGGCTTTCTGGCGTTGTCAGAAGGGGAGGGAGTTGCAGCTAATCTCGCGTTTAGTCGAGATGGCCTCAGACGGAGGAAGCGTGACTGTCAACGAGACGGGAAGCGCTGCGCAGGAGGGTGATGTCGGTTTACGCGTTCCAGGGGAGCTTGGGCTCGGATAGCGGCACGAGACGCGACTACCGGTGCTGCAAATCGCTCTGACGAAGGAGCGCAACGCTCCACCGAAGCCAGCGACCCGGGCAGCCTGTTGGTCCAGTTCGAACTTAATGGCCCTTGGAGAATTCCGCTCATTCTACTGTCCGCTGTTTCGAGGCAAGCCTACCCGCCTCGAACGCGTGGGCGGAACGGAGGCGGACCGGACGGCCGCCATAGAATGGCTCGCGCGGTTCCTGCCGGAGTCCCGGCTTGGGCAGCGAAGCGTCCGCTTTGGGACACCAATCGCCTCGACCACCGACGTCCTTGAGGGGATTCCTCCGATGCAGACCTTCGGGTCGCCCTTCCACCGCGGCGAGGCCAACGGCACGGAAAGTCACAGGCCGTTAGATCCGCTCCCGCAGCCATCGCTGCATCAGCGGTACTCCGGGTTGACCCGCTCACCCGCCTCCCGACCCCAGGCGATTCGCACCGGACTGAGCCAGGCGCGGTTGGTGGGCGAGCGCCCGTAAGTGACTTGGAGGTGCACCTCCCCGGCCACCGTGCGCAGGACCATCGGCCGGCGCCGCACATCCCGCAGAGGCTGGCCGCTTCGCGGACACACTCCCGGCACCGCGTCGGCCTCCTGCTGCAGGCGCTCCTGGAGCCGGCGACGGATCCACTCTTGCCCTTCGTTCAGGCAGTCCTGCTCGAGCTGTTGGAGGCGGTTCATGCGTTCAGGGGGTAAAGCCACACGCTCTTGCACGGAACCCACAACCGCCGCTGGCGGTCTGGCCTGCGGGGCGCCCGCCTCCTCCATCGTCCGGTAGTGCAGGTGGTCGCGGTGGGTCTGGAAGTAGCGCCCCTCCCGTTGGAGTTCGGCCTGGGCGGGGGACGGGCGCACCGCGGGGCTTGGAGCAGTTGCTCCAGCCGCTGCCCCCCCCGCGACTTGCCGTCGGTGCGCAGGGAATTGAGCAGCGGATGCACCAACGCGCGTGCGTCGGGCATGTCCCGGCCGTGGAGCGGTTGGGCGATGGCCCAGGGGCGGCCACGGGCGTGATGGATATCGAGGGTCTTGAGGGCCGTGGCAAGCCGGTCGTCGGCCAGGTCCCACAGCCACAGCGCCGCATCCATGACTGGGTACACCTTCTGGGTCCGGGCCCGTCTGCGCTGCTGCGCGTGGGCCTGCACCGCGGCCCCAAAGTCCACCGGGTCGATTTTCGGGGGCGTGGCCACAGCGTACTTCTCCGCCACCCGCGGTGCGGGGGGCAGTTTCCACTGCGGGCGGTTTTCTGAATGGAGAGAGCCAAACCGGGTACCACGCCACTGTCGATCCCCCGGGCCACCTCGACTATCTCCACCGTGCGGTGTGTGGTGGATGCGGTGCGAGCCAAGGGCGGCCCGGGCGGTGGTCACGACTGTGTTGCGCGAGTTTGCGTGGTCGAAGGATCAGGTTGAATCCACGCTGTCCAGTGGTACAGTTCCTCCGGTCGGGGCCACTGAGGCCGGCGGATCATTTCGGGAAACCGGAGCTTTTCCAATCGCCTCAGTGGCCCTGTCAGATTCAGCGTCAGTGTCCACGGGAAGTACCACTGCACCGCAAGGTGCGGTTGACGGAACCCAACGAGCTGACGCTGTTTTTATTTCCCGGAACATCGAACGGTGTTGTACCGCATGTGAGTCTCCCCCATGACTTCGCAACGAGTCACCGGTGAAGTAACCCAGCAGTTCATCTTCGACGAGTGCCGGGTCCACGTTCAACCTGGTGCCTTGGCGAACCGTTAGGCGTACGCATCGGTCCCACGCATCAGCGGGCGCACCGGTCGGGATGAACCCATCGTCCCGAACTACCCTGACCCCGCGATTGTCGTCGTCCCGTTTATCGGCGCTTCGCAAGAGGTCATCGATTCGGACGCTTTCAGTTACTCTCGTTCGGCGACGAGCGACGGGCTCTTGGAGTGGCACGGATGGACTTCCTCCGTGCCCTTCACGTCCCTGACATACAGCGGCGGCGAATCCTCCGTGGTGATTGATGGGTTACAGGCAAGTCCCATTCCGGAACCCGTTGGTATCGGATCGATTGTCGGACTCGCGATTATCAGATACTCCCTCTACCGCCCTTCTCGCCGATGAAATGCTGCTAAGGCCGGGCCCAGAGTCGCGTCGGGGGGGGGCGTACTTGCGGTGGCAATCGTCCGCCAAGCGAACGCCAGCCCAGCTGCGCAGGCAGGATACCCCGCAGCGGCTCCTTCAAGAACTGACCCAGCTCGACCACCACGTGGCTCCCCTCGGGGGGCACCGGCACAATCCTCGGTCGAGGCCACGCCACGCGATGAACCCGAACATGACGTGAGCGTGCCGGCCTGGCCCGGACGAGGCGCAGGGAAGGTTCGGGAATTCATCGTGTTTTGCGGCAAGCACCGCGAATCTGGAACGGCAGAAGCGCAGAGGCTCGCGAGGCGGGAATACTACCCACCCCACATTCCCGACAATTCCCGACACCGCAGTTGCGCGATTCGCGTATTATTCCGACGTCCAGCCATTTCGCGGGAATGCGAAATCGCCTTGTATTCATGCGGGTGCCGTGCGGTTTTCGCGCAACGTCACGCAAGCCGTTGAGCGGGTTCGACCCCCGCCTCGCGTACCAGGCCCTTCCCGATCCTTTCCCTACCCCTGAAGCGTCTACGAAAAGCGGGGATGAATCCCCGCACTCCAGGCGCTTCGCGACTTCGAACGTGACTGGGAGCGGCGCGGAGCGTTTGGAGTGCGTCCGGTTTACCGGCGCTTTTTGGTTCATGGTCCCACCGCATGCCGACGCCCGTCCATCGTGGTTTCTGTGAGAATTGCGGATTCAGGCTGCGAGCGAGCGTGCGTTAGCGGTCTGAAGGTTCGCGGCGGAGCTCCGGGAGGATGATGTCGTCGATGGCGTGATGCGAGATCATGTGGTTGGGGGCGCTCTCGTCGATCTCGAGTCGGAACCTGGCCGGGGCGAGGCCCCGGAGCGCCGCTCGCACGCGGCTCTCGTATTCCCGCATGGCTTCGACGTAGGCCATCCCGGCCGCCCTGGCATCGTGCTGCGCCTCGCCGAAGCAACAGTCGTCCTTTCGCACCAGGATCTGCACTTGGGCTCGACCCGCACCCGTCGACCCCAGAATGTACAGGTCCAGGTAACCCGCCAGAGAGTAGAAGGCGGGTTCGTACTGTTCACGGTCACCGACGGAGCCGCCGGACCGGAGATAGAGCGGGATCGTGCCCGCCACGGGAAAACTGCACGTAATCGTCGGGTCGATCGCCGCGTACACCGTTGTCGTCCACCCGCCGCCGGACAAACCGATCATGTGGAAGGCACGATACGCCGGGCGGTCGCCGGGCCCTTTGAGTCGCTTCACATGGTTCAAGCCCATCGCGGTGGATTCGAGGAAGAGCCGGAGCGCGCCGCCAGCGGTGTTGGTCTCGAACATGGCGGCGTGCCCGCCGGTGCAATCTCCCGGCCGCAGGTGCGGCATGAAAACGGCCAGCACCCCGTAGCCCTCACGGAGCAGCGCGTGGATCGTGCGCTGGAGGCCGTAGCCCACATCGGTCGGTCCGGCCTCGTCATCCAGGGTGCAGGCGTGGCCGTGGTGAAGGACCACCAGCTCGCGATGGGGGTTTTCCGGAACGAAGTGGTAGGCCAGGCCCTGCAAGCCGGGCGCCAGGTCCATGCGCAGTTCGTCGACGCGCGCCAGGTTCGTGAGTTGTTTTACCGGGGGCGGCACGTCCACCAACACCTGGTCTGGTTGACGCTGGTCGGGAAAGCCCGCGGCACCCCAGAGGAACTGGATCAAGGCGCGCCGCTTCGCGGTGAGATCGGCATCGGAGGCGATCGTGATGGCACGGTCGTCCAGCAGCGGGACCGGTTCGGCATGGCTGATGGAGAGGGCAACGAAACAAATCGCCCATGGTCGGGCCGCGAGGAATGAGAGAGGGCGCACGGGAGGCCGGGGTTGTGGTGGTGTACCGCGACAGGTTGAACGGATGAACAAAGTGCCTGGGATTCAGGGGACAGGGGTGCATCCTGTCAATCCGCGGTGCCGTAGACCGCCCGAGCGTTGTTGGGACCGCGGCCGGTCCCCGGCCGAAGCAGAAGCGAGCGGGCTGGTGCTGCCGCCCCATGTCTTCAAAGCCACCCGGCCACCGTTACTTGGCCGGGTCCTGAGCCGCCAGCTTCTGGCTGATCGCCTGATAGGCCTCGAAGGCGGCGCGCGCTCCGGCCAAATCCCCCTGAGCCAGCCGGACGTCTCCGACGAAACATCGGCATACGGCGACGTTCTTCTGCCAGTCGGTGTTCGTCGGATCGTGAGCGGAGAGCTTCAAGCAGGAACTGGTCGAGCACCACCTCAATGCCGCCCGGCTTGAGACGATCCCGGAGACGTTCCGCCCGGGATGGTCGCATCGATTCGAGTGCCTACGAGGTGGACCTTTGGTGCCGTCTACGGGCTCGATCGGCGTGGCGGTCAAACGTCGGCCTCCGATGGCAGCCAGGCAGGCCACTCGCCGTACCGTGGCTGACCGCCTGCCCGGATTCTTCCACTAGCGCATCGCTTTCGCGAGATGCTGTCCGCATCATGCCGCCATGCGCGCGTTTTTCCCGCCTGGAGCACCACGATGGCTCAACCCATGAGGGCGATGAGGGCGTGCCGGGTCACCTTCGGCATCGGCGTCGTTCTTGCCCTTGCCTTGCTTCTAGCGACGCCTGCCCGCGGGCAGATCGGGGGAGTGGACTTCGAACCCGGGCGGCCGACACCCGCCTCGGTCACGCACTCCAACGTTCCTCCCTCCAGCCTCCGCTCCCGCCAACTCTCTCCCTCGAGCCGGGGCACACCGCTCATCATTTCCGAGATCATGTATCATCCTCGCGAACCCGGCGGCAGCGAGGATCTGGAGTACATCGAGATCTTCAACACCGAACCGGTGGCGGAAAACCTGAGCGGCTACCGCTTCTCGGGCGATGTGGATTTCACGTTCCCGCCAAACACCGCACTTGCCGGACGCGGGTTCGTCGTCGTGGCGCGCGACCCGGCGGCCTTGCGGCGGGCATCGGGCACAGACAACGTGATCGGCCCCTTCGTGGGGAGCCTGCCCAACGACCGCGGCCAGGTGCGGCTGCGCAACCGCGCGGGTGCCCTGTTGCTTGAAGTCGAGTACGAAGACCAGATGCCCTGGCCCATCGCCGCGGACGGCGCCGGCCACTCGCTGCACCTGGCTCGCCCCGATTATGGCGAACGTTCGGTCGAGGCCTGGTCTGCCAGCAAGTTTCGGGGTGGTTCACCGGGTCAGCCTGATCCGGAGACTGCCGATCCGCTGGACGGCGTGACGATCAACGAGCTCCTGGCCCACACCGATCCTCCGCAACTGGACTTCATCGAATTGCACAACCGCTCCAGCCGGACGCTTGACCTCTCCGGCTGCGGGCTCAGCGACCGGGCCGACACCAACCGGTTCATCATCCCCGCAGGAACGCAGCTTGCCCCGGGCGGACGGCTCGAACTTTCAGAGGCGACCCTGGGCTTTGCTCTGAGCAGCCAGGGCGACGCGATCTTTCTGGTCCGCGGCGACGGCACGCGTGTGATCGATGCCGTGCGCTTCGGCGCGCAGCGCAATGGCGTCTCGTCGGGACGCTGGCCGGACGGTGCCCCCGGCATCCGCGAACTCGCGGAGCCCACGCCCGGCGGGTCCAACCGCGCGCCCATGCTGCATGACATTGTCATCCACGAAATCATGTACCATCCGATCTCCGGCCAGGCGGGGGACGAATATGTGGAGCTGCACAACCGGGGCAACCATGCGGTGGATGTGGGCCACTGGCGGTTCGTGGATGGAATCGAGTTCATGATCCCGCCCGGTACGGTCATCGCCAGCGGGGGGTACCTGGTCGTGGCGCGGGACCGCACGAATCTCTGGGCGAGGTACCCGCAGCTCAATGCGAGCAACACCGTGGGGGACTACGGCGGGGATTTGTCCGACCGCGGCGAACGCGTGGTGCTGGCGAAACCCGACGATCCGGCGTTGCCGTTTCAGGACTTCGTGGTGGTGGACGAGGTGACCTACAGCGACGGCTGGGGGCGTTGGACGGACGGGGGCGGAAGCAGTCTCGAATTGACTGACGCCCACGCCGACAACGCGCTCGGTTCGAACTGGCAGGGCAGCGACGAGACGGCCAAGGCCCCGTGGACCGACATCGAACACACCGGTGTGATCGACAATCAGGCCGGGACGATGGAGGAACTCCAGGTCTTCTGTCCTCAGGCCGGCGAGTGCCTGGTGGACAACGTCGAACTGAAACGGGCTGGCGAGACGGTCAATCGCGTGACGAATGCCGGGTTCGAGAGCGGCCTGGGCGGCTGGGAGCGGCTCGGCTCGCACGAGCGATCCAGCCTCGAGAACACCGAGGGCTATGCCAGCAGCCGGAGCCTGCATGTGCGGGCCACGAGCCAGGGCCGTTACACCATCTCCGTTTATCGCATCACTTACGACCGGGTCTCGACCGCCATCGTGCCGCCGGCCGCCGGCCAGACGTTCACCATCCGCGCCAAGGCCCGCTGGATTGCCGGTTGGCCCTACCTCGTGGTCGGGGTCAAGGGACACGCTCTGGAGGCGGTGGGTGCCCTCGAACTGCCTTCCAACCTCGGCACCCCCGGCGGGCCGAACAGCCGGCGCGTCGCCAACGCGGGCCCCGCCCTCTGGGAGGTGCAGCACACCCCGGTGCTCCCGGCCGCCGCTCAGAACGTGGTCGTCTCCGCCCGGGTTCACGACCCGGACGGCGTGGCCTCCGTGGTCCTCAAGTGGCGCCATGACACTGCCGCCGGCGGAGTGACAACGACGCCCATGACGGACCCCGACGGCGACGGGGTGTACCGCGCGACCCTCCCGGGACAGGCGGCGGGACGAATGGTGGCCTTTGCGGTGGAAGCGGGCGATGCGGCCAGCACGCCGGCCACCAGCCGGTTCCCGGGCCCGCCGCCAACCGGTGCGCCGGTGCTGGAATGCCTGGTCCGCTTCGGCGACACCCTGGCGCCGGGTGTCTTCGGCACATACCGGATGTGGGTTTCGTCCGCGAACGTCACGCGCTGGGGCGCCCGGGAGACGCGCAGTGACGAGCCCGTGTCCACGACCTTTATCTACGACGACTACCGCACGGTTTACAACGCCTCCGTCGGTTACCGCGGCAACTGGCGGTCGTTCGACGACTACCGGAACGCGGCGTACATGGTCGAGTTCCCCAAAACGGAGCGCATCCTCGGCGACACGGAAGTGGCGATCGATTTCATCAGTTTGAACGGGGACAACGGCACGATGCAGCAGGAGAAACACGCCTATTGGATGGCCCGGCAGGTTGACCTGGCGTCCATCGCCATGCGGTACGTGCGCGTGAGCGTGAACGGCTCCGCGTTGTTCCGTTACGACTCGCTCTCGCCCTCACGCACCCTCTGCACCAGCTGGTACGGCGATGACGATCCGCACGTGTACGAACAGCTCTACCCCCACGAACCTTTCGGGAACTACCGGACCACCGGGGGCGCCAAGAAGCAGGCGAAGTACCGCTACACCATGCGCAAGAAGATCACCACCGTGCCGGACGATGATTACGCGCCCGTCTACCGGGTCGTGGACGCGTTGGCGGCGCCGAGCGACAACCTCTACGTCGCGCGCGTGTCCGCGCTGGCGGACATCCGGAGCTGGGCCGGCTACTGGGTGATCAACCGCATGTGCGGCAACGGGGACCACTACAACTCCCCCGGCTACCCGCACAACCTGTACACGTACATCCCCCCGTACGAGCGATCCCGGCTGCATGTCAACGACACCGATGGGGCCTTTGGCACGAGCTACAGCCTCTTTCCGGACGCCGGTTACCTGCCCGGCATCATGTTCGCCAAACCCGAGTTTCGGCGCGTGTACTGGCGCCTGGCGCACGACATGGTTCGAGGTCCCATGGACCCGGCCGTGAGCGCGGTCAGGCTCAACGACTGGTACAAGGTCTTTCGTGACCATGGCATCGCCGCCGCCGCGCCGGGCAGCATGAGCTCCTGGATCACGGCCCGGCGAAGCGAGTTCATGCGGGAACTGGGAGCGGTCACGAACGTCGCCTTCGCCATCTCGACTCCCGACACCATCACGAATGCCACGCCGCTGACCGTCACCGGCAAAGCGCCGATCGCCGTGACGGCCATCCGTGTCAACGGTCAACCGCACGCCGTCAAATGGGTGGGGGAGACGACCTGGCAAGTCCGCGTCGCGCTCGCCGGCGGCACCAACGTGCTCACCTTCCATGGCTTCGACGCGCAGGGCGCGCTCGTCGGTGGCGACACGTTGGGGATCATCTACTCCGGGTCGCTCCCCTCACTCGAGGGCCAGCTGGTGATCAGCGAGATCATGTACCACGCCGCGGCGCCGGCATCGAGTTTCGTGGAAATCCACAATCGCTCCGCCACCGCGACGCTCCCGTTGGGGGGACTGCGGGTGGATGGGATCGATGCGCAGATCGAACACGGGCGCTTCCTCGAACCGGGCGGCTACGCCGTGCTGGCCGGCAATCTGCCGGGATACCAATCCAGCTACGGAAACGCCGAGGTGGTGGTCGGCGAATTCGGCGGCACACTGGACAACGGCGGAGAGACGCTGCGCCTGCAAATGCGCCAGGGTACGAACTGGCTGGTTCTGGACCAGGTCACGTACGACGATGATCCGCCCTGGCCGGTCGCCGCGGACGGCAAAGGTACCTCGCTGCAGTTGATTGACCCGGCCCGCGACAACGACCGCATCGGCAACTGGAGTGCCCGGGACCCGGCGGGCGCGCTGCCGCTCGCCACGCCCGGCCAGGCAAACAACGTCGCGGCGCCGCTGCCGGACTTGCCGCTCCTCTGGATCAACGAGGTCATGCCCCACAACGGCAGTGTCCGCGCGGACAATGCAGGCGAGTTCGATCCCTGGATCGAACTGTTCAACGCCGGCACGACCGCGGTGGATCTGGCCGGCTGTCATCTCAGCCAGGATCCGCAGAACTCGCGGCAATGGACGTTCCCCGGGGGATGGACGATGGCCCCCGGGCAACGGTTGCTGGTGTGGGCGGATGCACAGCCGCAACAGACGGGAGGTGCCGACCTGCATGCCGCCTTCCGACTCAACCGTTTCGAAGGCACCGTCGTCCTGGCCTGGGATCATCTGGGCCGAACGCTGGTATTGGATGCGCTCACCTACGCGGACGTGGC
This sequence comes from uncultured Verrucomicrobiota bacterium, assembly GCA_964535555.1. Classification (GTDB taxonomy): domain Bacteria; phylum Verrucomicrobiota; class Verrucomicrobiia; order Limisphaerales; family J093; genus DSVZ01. Next base: position 57,455 of record CAZHUS010000013.1, on the reverse strand, counting down.
CGCCGACCAAGCGTTCGGCTCCTATCCGGAGGGCGACCCCCATTCCCGCCAGATATTCCATTACCCCACTCCCGCGCTGCCCAACCGGGCGACCTCCCCGCCCGTGCTCGTCCGGATCAACGAGTGGATGGCAGGTAACACCCGTGCGGCAGCCGACCCTGCTGATGGCGATTTCGAGGACTGGTTCGAACTCTACAATTCCGGTCCGCAGGCCGCCGACCTCGCCGCTTACACCCTCACCGACGACCTCGCCAACCCGACGAAGTACTCGATCCCGACGGGCACGATCATTCCTCCCGGCGGCTTCCTGCTGATTTGGGCTGACGAGGAAGCCGGTCAAACGGCCAGCGGCCAGGACCTGCATGCCAACTTCAAGCTGGGCCTGGCAGGCGAGCAACTCGGGCTGTTCGCGCCGGATGGCTCGGTGGTTGACAGCCTCGTCTTTGGCCAGCAGACCGACAATGTCAGCCAGGGCCGTTTCCCCGACGGCGCGGCGTTGCCACCGTACGAACTGGCTGACCCCACGCCGCGCGCCCCGAACGTCCTGGCCGGCGGAAACCGCCCGCCGGTCTTCGATCCGTTGCCCGGCCAGGTCGTCGCGGAGTTCAGCTCGCTCACCTTCACCGTTCGCGCCACCGATCGCGATCCCGGTCAGACGGTGCGTTACCGACTCGGGCCCGACGCGCCGCCCGGGGCGGTGCTCGGGGAGCACACCGGCGAGTTCCGGTGGACGCCCTCGGAAGCCGACGGTCCGGCGAGCCTGAGCTTCGTCATCCGCGCGGCCGACGACGGGACCCCGGCCCAGGAGGGAGCCTTGCGGGTGAACGTGCAGGTGGCCGAGGTGAACCAGCCGCCCACGCTCCTTCCCCTCGCCGATCAAGTCCTGCGCGAAGGCCAGACCGTCGCGGTCCAGGCGGCGGCCTTCGATGCGGACCTGCCGCCACAGCGGCTCACTTTTTCCCTGGGCGCAGGCGCGCCAGCCGGGATGTCCATCCATCCCGAAACCGGGTGGTTGCAGTGGCCGGTGGGGGCCGATGCAGGGCCGAGCACCAACGAGGTCGTGGTCCGCGTCACCGACGACGGCCCACCTCCGCACCAGGCAGAGCAGACCTTTCGCGTCCGGGTGGAACCCCAGGCGCACCTCGTCATCAACGAGATCATGTACCGCCCGCGAACCAACAACACCGAGTACCTCGAGCTGTTGAACAACTCGTCCTGGGTGACGGTGGACCTGGGCGGCGTGCAACTCACCGCGGGAAACCTCGCCTACAGCTTCCCGGAAGGAATGACCCTTCCCCCGGGTGGTTTCGTCCTCGCGGTTCAGAACCAGACCGCCTTCGAGGCTGCCTACGGCAGCGGTTTGCCCGTTGCGGGCGAGTGGACCGGCCACCTCGCGCCGGGCGGTGACACGGTGCGGCTCAGCCGCCCCCACGCCGGCAACTTGCCCGAGGTCCTCGATGAAGTTCGCTTCGAAGCGGACCCGCCCTGGCCTCAAGCGGCCAATGGACAAGGCGGAGCCCTGCAATTGATCGATGCTCTGCAGGACAACGGGCGCGTCGGCAACTGGGCTGCCGTTGTCTCCCTCGGGCCAACCCAGCCTCGTCAGCTTTTGGTGATGACGAACCTTTGGCGCTATGAGCAGTCCGGCACCGACCTCGGCACGGCCTGGAGCGAACCGGGCTACAACGATGCTGCCTGGCCTTCCGGGCGCGGCTTGCTCTATGTCGAAGCGGCCGCCCTGCCGGCATTGAAGAGCACGCCGCTCACGCTCGGTCCCCTGACGTTCTACTTCCGCACAACGTTCTTCTACGATGGCCCCGCCGCCGGCCTGCGCCTCAAGGCCAATACCGTTGTGGATGACGCCGCCATCCTCTTCCTCAACGGCGGCGAGTTCCTGCGCGTCGGCTTCGATGCTGCCAGCCCGGTCAGTTTCGACACGCCTGGCGAGCGGTTGGTGGGCGACGCGGTCCTCGAAGGCCCGGTCGTGATCGAGCAGGGCGCGTTGCGCTCCGGGACCAACGTCATGGCCGTCGAAGTGCACCAGAACAACGCGGGCAGCTCGGACGTCGTGTGGGGAATGGACCTCGAAGTCGAGGGCGCGGCCGAGCCCGCCACTCCGGGGCGGGCGAACTCGCTCGCCCAGGTCCTGCCGCCGTTCCCCCCGGAGATTGTGAACCTGCGGCTGAGTCTCCTCGACGGCGTCAGCTTCGAATGGGCCAGCATCCCGGGTGTCAGGTACCGGGTCGAAGCCGCGCTCGCCTTGGAGGGACAGCCCTGGGTTTCGCTGGCGGATTCCGTGGCCCGGGGCGAGGTGATGCGGTACGCGGAGCCGGCGGGCCTGGCCATGAGGTACTACCGGGTCGCCCTCCCGTAGCCGGACAGAGAGAGTCGCTCAGCGGCTCACGCGGCCGGTCGAGAAGCCCGCGGCAGGCCGCGGCGTTCTCATCGCCGGCGGCCTGAAGCTCGACCAAGATTTCCCCCGACTCGCCGGGGGCGAGTTCGGGGGACCATCCCAAAGTGAGCAGAAGCCGGACGTTGCGTTTCATGGATGTCGCGTCGGAAGGCTGATCGACCATTGCGCGTCACGGGCGCCGTCAGGCTCCTTGAGCGACACGCCGCGTTCGAGGCGAATCGGGGTGGAATCGGAATGGGTCGGATCAGACATCCGCCTGCGATCGGAACCCGTCAAACGGAACTCAACTTCCAATTGCCCGGGCGCGAGGCACGGCGTTAGGCTGCCGGCCATGAACTCCACCCGCGCTCGGTTGGCCGTGCTGGCTGGCTGTGTGTGGTCGATCCTCGCCGTGGCTGCGGCTGCGGATGAGTTCACCGAACTGCAGCGCCAACTGGCGACGCGCTCATCATCGAATCACGCGCGGCTTGAACGCGAGGTGAGCCGGCGCGAGGCCCTCGTCCTCGAAAGCGACCTGAGCCCCGTCGACATCGTCTGGCGCCGGACGTGGGCGTTGCTGGGACATCTCGGCCGCGAATTTCCTTCCGTGAACTTCGCCGAGGAGACCGCAGCGCTGGAAGGCCTGCGGGCGAAGGTCGCTGCCTTGCGTACGCCGTCGGGAGCACCGATCGACGCTCAGCGCGAGTTGTTCGACGCCATCGCCGCCTGGCGCCGGCTCATCGCGTTCAAGAACCCCCTTCTCGACTTTGAGGCGATCCTGTTCCTCAAGCACAACAAGCAGGCGCGCGGTTACCGGCACATGGTGGACCAGTACCTCGGGTTCAATGCGGAGCGAGCCGGCGGCATTTACGTGCTCGAGGCCCCGTTCGGTCCCACACCAAGGGTCCGGAGCCTGCTCGCGAAGGCGCGCGTTGGGAATGGACGGTTGGCAGGACAGAATCTCGAGAACCGCGGTGGTTTCATCGGCCTGGACCTCGACTACGACGCCGGATCGATCCTGTTCGCTTTCACGGAAGCCGAACATCAGATCGCTCCGGATGCCTCCTACGTCGGGCAGTATTGGCAAAGAGAGGACATTCCCCGCGATCGCGGCGCCGCGCATCACTATTTCTGGCCGGAAAGCACCTATCACATCTACCGGATGCGGACCGATGGCGGCGGGCTGACCCAGTTGACGGACGGGATGTGGAACGACATCGATCCGGTCTTCCTGCCCAATGGACGCATCGCGTTTGTCTCGGAGCGGGCCGGTGGGCAGGTGCGGTGCGGGATGCGCCCCCTGCCGAGCGGCACGCTACACGCCATGATGGGAGACGGGAGTGACATCATTCAATTGAGCTGGCATGACACTCAGGAATGGCATCCCAGCGTCGATCAGGCCGGACGGATCGCTTACACGCGCTGGGACTACGTCGACCGCGACTCGGACATCGCCCATCACCTCTGGCTTTGCCAACCCGATGGCCGCGATCCCCGCAGCCTGCATGGGAACTATCCCGCCCGCCGCGAACTGCGTCCCTGGATGGAAATGTCGATCCGTGCCATCCCCGGCTCCGCGCGTTACGTGGCGGTGGCGGCACCGCATCATGGCGAAGCGTATGGTTCGTTGGTCTTGATCGACGTGGACCGAACGGACGACCGTGCCACCGCGCAGCTTCGGCGCCTTACGCCCGAAGTGCCGTTTCCTGAATCTGAATCCGCTCCCGGCGTTCCGCACGAGAAAGGCAGGCACACGCCGGCAGCGGAGGTCTACGGAACGCCGTGGCCGCTGAGCGAGGACTTTTTCCTCGTGGTCTACGACACGGGGCAAACCAACTACGGTCTCTACCTGCTCGATGCCTTTGGGAACCGCGAACTGCTCTATCGTGATCCGGCGATCGCCTGTTTGGATCCGATACCCCTGAAGCCGCGCCTCCGTCCGCCGGTCATTCCCACAGCCACGCTCCAGGCGCGGGTCGATCGAGACGCGGCTCTCCCGAGTTCCGAAGCCACGGTGGTCGTTGCCGATGTGTACCAGAGCCGGGAAGCCTGGCCGCCGGGGACGGTCTTGAAGGAACTCCGCGTCATCAACCTTTTCCCCAAGGACAACCCGTTCCAGGACGACCCGAACATTGGCCATGCCTCGCAGTCCCTGGCACGCGGCGTGTTGGGGACGGTGCCAATCGAGACGGACGGCAGTGTGCACTTTCGAATGCCGGCGGGTGCGCCCGTCTATTTCCAGGTGTTGGATGGCGATGGGCTGGCGGTGCAGACGATGCGGAGCGACACCTATGCGCATCCGGGTGAAACCCTGACCTGCGTGGGTTGCCACGAAAATGCCCACGCCGCGCCGACCCGCCTCAAGGGGGCAACCCCGCTGGCGTTGCGACGTCCGCCATCCCGCCTGCGAGCGGAGCCGGAGGGCGCGTACCCGCTCACTTTCGCCCGCCTGGTGCAGCCCGTTCTCGACGCGCACTGCGTCCCCTGCCATCTGCGGGAGGCGAAGGCGCCCAGCTTGCGGGGGGATCGTTTCGCCGCGTTCGGCTGGTCCGAGGCTTTTCACAGCCTGCGCTCCCAGGCGTGGGGGATGAGCGGCGGCAATGGCACGGCGCTCAAGGAACGCCAGTTCTCGCTTCCAGGACGGGAGGGAGCGCGAGTTGCGAAGCTCTACGGGTTGCTACGTGGCGGACATCATGACCTGCAGCTGCCCGCCGACGCGATGCGGCGGCTGACGTTGTGGCTCGACGGCAACAGTAATTTCTACGGCGCCTACACCGATCTCGAACGACAGGCGCGGGGCGAGGTCATTCGGCCGCGCTGGGGCGTGCCGGCCTGGAGCGAGTTTGCGGACCTGGCCGGACTGCCGGATGTACCTTCCGAATCCGATGAACTCGAGTTCTAAGTGGGATGCCGCGATCTCCGAGGCCTGCCACTTCGTCAACATGCCAACGCCGATGAACATCCTCCGTAAATTCCGTCAGACTCTCCTGTGCTGCCTCTGCTTTGCGGGCTGTGCCACGCAGCGGCCGGTGCAGCGTTATGCCTGGATCACCGGCCTCAAACCCGAGAAAGCGGCTTATTATCGCGATCTGCACGCGCATCCGTGGCCCGGGGTGAACCGGATGCTGAAGGAGTGTCACATCCGGAACTTCTCGATCCACGAGCGTGAAATCGACGGCAAGCTCTACCTGTTCGCCTATCTCGAGTACACCGGGAGCGACTTCGAAGGGGACATGAAGCGGATGGCGGCGGATCCGGAAACCCAGCGCTGGTGGAAGGAGACGGACCCATGCCAGTCGCCGCTGCCGGACGCGGCCGCTCAAGGCAAGATCTGGGCCGACATGAAGGAGGTCTATTATTTGCGCTGAGCCGCCCAACTCCGCCGGCCGCGCAGCACGCGCGTGACGATCGCCAGAGTCACACCGGGCAACAAGAGCACCAGGATCCAGTCCCGGCTCGGCACCCGTTGAAGCCGGCGCACCTCGACGCCGACGGCGTTGACCATGATCCGGTGCTTCCGCGCCAGCGCGACGTGGAATTGAGATGCACGAGCCCGCCGCCCCGTCTCTGCGCACGGGCGTCGTCGCGGGGATTTGCCTGGAGGTGCCGCAACGCCGCTACCACGAAACAGCGGAATCGACTATTCTACGGTCTGACCCCTCAGACGGTCTGACCCCTCAGACAGGGGACAGACTTCAGGGAGCCGATGCACGGCATCGGCGTTATTCTCGATAGGGTAGTCTGGTTCATGGATCGGGTGGTCCTCCGGTTTTACGGATCGGTTTAGAACAAGACGGACGTGAGCGTCTTCAGGAGCTCTTCCAGTGGCATGACGCTGAGTAACAGGGGTGCGAGGGGCAGCAGCGTCCAGCTCACCAGCGCCAGGATGGCGTGCCTGCTGATGGGGGCGAACCGCATCGCCCGGACCACCTCGTAGCTGTTCGCCAGGTCGGCGAGGGATTGAATGTCCGCACTGCCCAGCAGCGGCTCATCGGCGGGCGGGCTGCCGCGCGTCCACTTGGCCTCAAACTCACGCGCGTAGCGGCCGGCGAGGATCCCATATTCGCGGAGGCCCGTCCGCTTGGCCGCGGCGAGTTGACGGGCGAACACCAGGAGCGGCCCAAAGACGACGCCCAACAGGAAAAGGACCATGACGGCGATCTCCGCCTTGAATCGAACCAGGGAAGCCTCCAAGTGGAAGATGCGGCCGGCGAGCGCTCCCGCCAGCAAGGCACCGTGCGCGCCGGCGAGCGCGGAGAACGCGTAGGCGGTCTGGGAGAGAAAACCCAGACCCCCGACGCGATCCGGATGCGTCGGCACCAGTTGCATCGGGAGACGCGAGACCTGCCAGAGGAAGCGGGCCCAGACCAGCAGGCGGAAGTACCAGCGGCACAGCAGAATCTGGAAGACCGGCAGGCTTACCCATCCGTACCACAATCCAGCCCAGCGTGGCCGGGGCCCCGCCGCCGTGGGCGCTGCGTACCAGGTGCTGGTGTCGAACGCCACGTAATGGCGCCATACCACAAAGACCCCGACCCCATAGACAAAGGCGACCAGGAGCACCTCGAAGAGCACCGAATTGCGGAGCCGCAACGCGGAGACCATCGCGGTCTCGAACCGTGGCCTGGCGCTGGACACGAGCAGGTCGCTCTCCAGGAACTGCCGCGGAAGCGGTTGGATGCGTCGGTGCACCACATACTCGGCCACGAGCAGCAACGGCAAGGCCACCAGGAGCCGGGTGTGCGCCTCCACGTCCTTCAGGAAAGGGACCGCGGCTGTCCCACCCCACAGGTTCCCTTCCAGGGCGCAAAGCGCGAGGAGGGGGAACCAAGTCACCAGGAGGAAGGCGATAATCCGCCAGCGCACGAGCGTCAGCGCATCACTGGTCAGGTGGACGTGGCGCAACAGTTGAAAGAGCGGCCCGCCCAGGACGAGGGAGAAATCCGGCGACGGTGGTGGTGGCACATTCATCCGGCTCAGTGTTCCTCCAGGTGCGCCAGCACCAACAGCAGTGCCGTATAGCTCACCGCACCGGTGAAAAAGGACCAGTAACTGGCCTTCCGTTCGCCGGGAAGCTCGGCAATCGCCGCGTTGACGATGACGCCGCCGGCGACGACGGCCACCATGTCCAGCACCACCGGGCCGGAAATGTGCAGCGTCAAGCCGGAAGCCCAGCCCGCCAGGCAGGCGAGGGCGAGCAAGCGACCACCGCGCCGAGCGTAGAAGTCGGGGTACTCGCCGCGCAGCCGGTTCGTGATCGGAGCGATGTGCATCCCCATGGCATCGGCGAAGACGCCCAGCGCCACCACTCCCTTGCCCGTGCGCACCATGAGAAAAGTGATCAGCCAGGTGTACCAGGCGAACCCGCCGGTGTGCACCCACGCTTGCCACGAAACGACACCGTCGCGCGGGCCCATCGTGTTGCCGGACCCCGGTTGAGTCCTGGTTGGCAAACGCTCGAGGCCATAGAACACGAGAAACCCGAGCAGCGCTGCCAGGTAAACGCTGTACTCCGGAAAGAGGCGTCGGATGTAGTCGGCCTGCGCGTGCGACTGCAGTTCACCAATCCGGCGAAGACCGGGCAGGATGTGCACAAACGTGTAACTCACCGAGATCCCGGCGCCGAACGAGAGAAAGCGGTGGTGCGCGCGTTCCCCCAACCAGCGACTGGCCCGGCCGCCCCAGAGGAAGATCGCCGCGAAGAGCAGGGCCGCGCTGAACGTGATCAGCGTGCGCGGCATGTGCCCGGGTGGGGTCACCTCCTGCAGCGTGCTGATCAACTCCATGCGCTTGCCCTTCTCATAGCCGCAGTCGCTCCGCGCCTCAACCAAGGGGGCCGGCCGTGTACACCATGCTGGCGAAGATCAGGACGCCGAGCAACCCGATCAGGATCGCCACCATGAATGCCAGGTCCAACGGGTTGTACGGTTGATCGGGGCTAAGCTTCCTCACATATTTCCAGTACTGAGCACAGGCGACACCGACGGAGAAGATGCCGATGCCTACCAACAGCAACCCCAGGTTGCGCGGCGCCTGGGGCCGCACAACGGGGACGGGACTCTGCTGCTGGATTGCCTGCAGGAACTTGTAGATCGTGAACCCGAAGGCGATCATGGAGAGCGCGGTGCGGACCCACGCCATGAGGCTACGCTCGGCCGCAAGCCGGGTGCGGTCGATCGCCAATCGGTCGCTCAGTTTCAGCTCGCGTTCACTCATGAGACTCCTTTGCGGTCGGCGGTCGATGGGCTGGCGGCGTCCGGGTGCTTGCGGTAAATGCGGCGCATGAGGATGGAAACCGCACTGCGGACCAGGAGATACGGCAGCGTGGCGGACACCATGACCACTACCAACAGCTCTCCAAGGTAGAAGGCTTTCAACACGATCAGTTGGTAGGTCGTGTCCAGCACCATGGCCACGATGAATATCTTGCCGATGTCCTTCAGGAGAGAGCGGACCAGCGCCGGCCGTTCGGCCGGCTTGAGCAGCAGCGTCCGAAAGAATGGCGGCTGGCCGGCCCGGGCGTCCCTCATCGCCGCCCGCACGGCGAAGCACGTGACCACCAGCGGCATGATCAGCAGCCGGAAATTCAGCGGCCCGCCCGCCCGTCCGACCAGATCCTCATACCGGCTTCTCAGCATTTCCAGGAGGGTCTCCATGGGCTATTCCTTTCGATCAATGCGGACTGCGAGCTGCGACCGCTATTGACCGCGCATTGAACCACTTCGAGTTCCTTGGCCAGCTTCTCCGGATCGATCCTTTTGTAGTCGACGGGGCCGACCGGGAGGGTGGCCGCGGTGTAAACGTGCGCCCGCTGGGTCTTGCCGACACCGACGAAGGCGCCCATGCCGCAGAACGCGGCACCGCGGGTCTTGTTGGCGTGGACTCTGCGTGTGGGACCTGGTTTCATTTCATTCAGTATGTTCCTTTCGTGTTGTCGACTTGTCTGGTTCCCCGTTACTGCCTGGTCCGTGGGACGGACTGGACCTGACACTCACGCGGCCTTCCGCGTCGGCTCGGGGACTCGTCCAGGCGGCGCAGCCGCGCCGCACACGACGCGCCGCCGGCCACTCCGCCCACGATGATTGTATCCATTGTTGTTCGTGTGTTGTCGGTTACGGTTGCCTTGCGGTCGGCTTGGAGAGTGGTGCGGATCGTGACTAGTCAGGCCGAGAACCGCGGAGTCACGCGAACTCACGCGAATTGAAAAGAGCCGCTCTCACGCCAGCACCTTCCTTCGGCGCCCATTCGCGTTCATTGGCGTTCATTGGCGGTTGACCTGGACAGTGTTCAGAAATGGAACGTGAACCCGATCTGCGCGCCTTCGTTGAGCATGTCATAGGCGAATCGGTCGGCGCCGCTGCCGGTTTCGTAATCCATGTACAACCACCGGTAACCGAGCTGAGCCGATCCCCAGCGGGTGAACCGCCAGTCCACATAGGGAAACGCCTGCCACGTCAGGTCCGAGCCGACGCCAAACCCGCCGACGTCACCCCGGAACCTGAGGCTGAATCCCTTGCCCAGCGGGAAGGTGAGATTAGCCCCCAGGATGGGATCCCACCATTCCTGGGTGCCCGACGGCATGTGGGGTGTGGGCAGGAGGCCGGGCCCACGGAGTTCGCCGCTGACGTTGTTGTAGCGGACTCCGGCCAGCGGTTCGACGTACGGGTTGAGCCGGCAGCTGATGGTTGGTTCGACCATCCATTGGTCCAGTTCGACGGTGAGGTTCCCCTCACTCCCCTCCAGGCCCATGTACAACACCTCGGTGGTGAGACCCCAGCGGCCATAGCCCGCGCGCACCTTGCCCATGACGCCGAACTGCAGGTTTTCGAGGATGTCATCCAAGCCCACGTCCACGTCCGCGGTCACGGGCCCGACGCCCAGTTCGCCGGAAATGCCCAGCGTAAGAAAGTAGGCCGACACCTCGAACGTCCATTGGTTCGTTCCGGCCGCGCCGGCGGACGTGGTCGCCAGCAGAGCGCCGGCGCAGACGGGTAGGAAGACAGCGGCTTTCATGGTCAGTGGGGTGTGAACCTTACGGCTTTGAGACGGCCACCTGGACAGCTTTCCAGGATGAGTCAGGATTGTATTCCACCAGGCGGGCGGCTTCGGTGGCAGTCTCCTTGCCGAAATCCTTCTCATAAACAACCCCATCCGGACCGACCACGAAGGTCATGATGCCACTGAAACCGTACTTGGCCGGAAAGGCGAGCAGGGCGAAGCCGCCGCTCATTTCGCCGTTGACGAGGTAGCTCTTCTTGCCACCGGGCGCAGCCGGTCCCTGGGCGGTGAGGATACGGAAGCGATAGCCCCGGAACGGCGAGGCATCCGGCTTGCCCGGGTCATAGCCTTCCTGGATGCCCGCCGCCACGAGGCGACCGAACGGACTGGGCTTCTCGCCCCTTGGCTGCCTCCAAAACAGCCCGTCCTGGCGCCCCGGGGAGCTGCGGAACTGCTGGGCGAAGCGGCCAGCGGGTTTGCCGTCGTGCGGTAGGCTGGCGTACTCCTTTTGTGCCCGGACGTAATCGCCGCAGATGCGGATCACGCCGAGTTCGTTGCCGCCAATCCGCCGGGCCAACACTTCTTCCTGGCCGGCTTCGGAGTCAAACTGCCATTGGTAGCCGCTCTGGACGAGCGGGACGGGGAAGGGCCATTGTTCCTCACCGACGATGAGTTCCTTGCCGTTCTCACCGCGCGGCCCCCAACGCCAGGACTGGCCCATGGCGAGCGCAAGCACTTCACGGTCGTGTTGATCGGCCACGGGATCGCCGGAGGCCGCCGACTCGATCCATGCGCCGCCAAAGATCGACTTCATGGGTTCGAGGGTGGACGCATTGAGCGCCTGATGGAGGGCCGCCGCGGCGGCCTCCGGGGTGGCGAACTTCTCCTGAGCCGCGGCTCTACTGCAGCCCGGCCCAAGAACGGTAGCCAATCCAACCACTGCCAACGAAACTGCGCATTTCAAGGTTTGCATAGTCGTTCTCCAATTGCTGCCCGAGTTACCTTCCCCGCCCCCCGCTCCTCCCCCCGCCACCACCCCGGCTGGCGGAGACACTGCTGTTGCCGCGCGCGCTCTGGGACCGCGTCGTTGCGCCACTCTGATAGCCGCCAGCGGGCTCCCGGGAACTCATGCCGCTGCTGCGCGAGGCTGTCGGTGTTCCCCCCCGACTCGCGCTGGTGGTCGCGCTCGAACGCTGCCCCGGACTCGCCGCTCCCTGGGACTGGGCTGTGGCGGTGGTGGGCGGCCGCGAAGCCTGAGCCGCGGCGCCTTGCGACTGCGCCGAGGTTCCGGCTGCCTGGCGCTGACCCTGGTTCTCTTGTCGGTCCGTCTGGCGTCCGTCCTGATTCGCCTGACGGTCGCCCTGGCGCTGGTCTTGTTCGCCCTGGCGTTGGTCCTGGTTTTGGTCGTGCTCGGCCTGTCGATGATCCTGGTTCTGTTGATAGTTGTCCTGGCGGTCCTCGTAGTAATCGTTGTAGTTGTTATAGGTGTTCCCATAGTAGTAATGGTCGTGGTCGTCATTGTTGTTGGCGACGATCACTCCCACCGTAAAACCCAACAGCGCGGCACCCGCGGCATTAACGGACGAGGACGAGGACGTCGAGGGCGGGGGGGCCTGCTGCACATAGACGGTCTGCGGATATGTGGGAACGTAAATGACCTGGGGATTCGACGGCTGAATCTGAACAATTGTATTCGTCACCACCACGACCTGCTGCTCGATCGTTCTCTCGACGATCATGTTGGTGACCGTCACGGTCTGCTGGGGGGTGGTCTGCAGATTGCCCATGGCCATCGCCTGGCTGCGGAGGCGCTGAATCGAGTCCAGCACACCCTTCCGGTCGGACACGACGGCCTGGCCCAGGGCCGTGGCCCAGTCCGGTTTCTTGGTCATCATCTGGATGATCTGCGGGAAAGGCGCTAGCGCGACCAGGGAGGTCCCGTATCCCGCCTTCACCGCGGCATCCTGCAACTCGGTCCCCTTCAGGCTGGCGTTCTGCGCCAGCCAGCCGGCGAACGCCGTGACCGAGGCCATGTTGGTGGAAGCAGTCAGGATGTGGATTACGAGTGCATCCGGGTGCAAGGCGATCGGGGCCGTGAGTTGATCCACCGGATTCGCCAAGGCCGGCGCGGCGGTCGTGCCCTGCGCCAACAGCCCTCTCGGGGAGAGGAGCACACAGGCGACGGCGATCATCAGTCCCGAGCACCAACAGCGTGTTTTGAGTTTCATTTTCTGGGTTCCCTTCGAGTCGGTTAAGAACGGGTGTGTGTGGTTCGGTTCAAGTCTTGTTCGGTTTAGAAAGCACCATCCGCTCGTGAGCGGGTTTGTAGGTCCAGGGACAGCCGGAGCTTTTCCAGCCATTCCTCATGGGCATTGCATGAAAGAGGCTCCCCGGGTCGTCCACGGGATCGCCCTCGACGCCATCCACAATGCTGTACACCTGCTTGAAGCCGGCGTGGGCGAGCAGGTTGACGGCGATGGCGCTGCGCCCGCCGGCCCGGCACGTGACCAGGAGCGTGGCGCCGGGCGTGGCCACTCCTTGAACGCGCGAGACGAAATCCGGCAGAGGTTTCATCGGAAACTGCTGCTTCTCAGCGTCCCACTCGTACGTCTGGGCGAACACCGGGATGTTCCAGGCCATCGTCGGATGTCCGACAAAGAGGTACTCCTCAGGCGTGCGGACATCGATGATCAGCACTTTCGCTGGGTCCGCCTGGTATTTCTCGTAGGCTTCCCTGGCCGTCACATAGAGCCCGAGCACTGTCTGTTTTGCTTTGGGCAGAGTGATTTCTGTTTCATTCATAATGCATTCGGGGATGGTCTCTTCAGTTCAAACGGACGGTTCACGTCCCGGCGGCCGCCCGAGAGCTTGAGCAGCATGAGATCCCAGGTGCTCCCGAAAAGGTTGCAGAAGCGAATGATCCGCAGCACCAGTTCGAGCAAGCGAACCGATCGCCGGCCATCGCTGGCCACCAGCCGGGCTCGCGCCTCCGGATCGGTCCGTCCGTCCTGCTTGGCCCAATTCAAACCGTAGAGCAGCCACGGGCGCTCTCCCGCCGGGCTGTCGGTGATCACGCCGGACGACAGGGTTTTCACCTCCTCGAACGAAACGCCGTGGCGCAGCGCTATATTGCTGTGGAGATAGCGGCAATAGCGGCAGTCGTTCACCGAGGTGACGACGAGCCAGAGCCGCTGGCGGAAGGCCAGGTTGACGCGCCCACTCACCCACAGATATCCCGGCAGGGCGTCGAACCGTCCGACCATGGACGCCAGCGACGCCACGAATTCGTAGGGATTGCGGAAGTAGCGACGCGTGAAATGGCTCATACTCTACCTGCCTTCCAGGATCTTCAGGATCGCCTTGTAGCCTCCACCGTTCGCCGCTTTGAAACCGTTGGCCTCCAGAATCTCCACGGCTTTGGCGGCGCGCCCTCCAGTGCCGCAATAGGTCACAATCATCCGGTCCCGCGGGAGTTCCTTCAGGTGACTCTTCAATCTCAACAGCGGAATGTTCGTCGCCCCCGGCGCCATGCCGATCTTCGCCTCGAGTCGCGATCGGACATCCACCAAGACCGCTCCTTTCTTGAGCAGCTTCGCCACCTCCTCGGGCGGCAGCTTGGTATTCGCCATTGCGTCGTGCTTCTCTTTCAGCGTCTTTATTAACATATCGCCTTTCCACCCAGCAAACCGGCTCCTCTTGACGCCCGACCGCCTTGTTTACTGATTACTGATTACTGATTACTAATAGGCTTTTGCAGCTTCACCAACAGAACCAAGACGAACAGGATCGGGGCGAGCACGGCACCCACCACGCCCTCAAAGACCGTGATGGGGCGACCCCGGCCGCGGACCCGTTCCAGCAGAACGTCCACGGTGTTGCCGCTGAGATTGGTGAACGTGATCAAGTAGACATGCCCGAGAATCTCCTGCACCTGCTGCTGGCTGAAGTGGTGGCGGAGGTTCTTCACCGATTCCGGATCCACCTCGTCAAGTTGCTCGGCGTAGTGCTGGCCAAACAGGATGGCCGCCGCTTCAGCGGGATCGTTCGCCTTCAGTGCGCCATCCTGACTGCTGAGGATCTGGTTGACCTCCTCCAGCGGGATGCCCTGGGCTGCCGCCCAATGCGAATGCCCCCACGCGCAGTACCGGCAGTCGTTGATCGCGGTGACGCCGAGCATGACTTTTTCCCGAACCGCCTTGGACGTTTTCGGCCGGAAGACCGACCGGAGGATGACCGGGAACGAAAGCACCACGTTGCCGACCGTCTTCAGAAATGTGGCCGGGGTGAAGGTGCGCTTCGCCGTGCCTGGCTTCGGCGGTGGCGCGCTGGCTCTTTCCGCGGCGGGTCGCGAGACGGTGGTGCTCATGGTGGTCATGGCGGCGGCCGACCTCGGGGCGCAGGGAGTCCGCGCCCCGACGTTTGATTTTGGCAATGCAGGGTGCTTAACAGGTACACTTAGCGCTCTTCGCGAAATGCTCCTGGACGATCTTGGCTTGCGCAGCCAACCCTCCCGCCGTGCTGAACTGGAGGATCTCGGCCCCTTCCTTCGACTTGAAGTTGTGCGGAGCCGGCCAGTAGCAGCATTCCCCAGCGCGGCAAACGTCAATGGTGCCGTCAAGGTAGATGACCTCCAACGTGCCCTTTAGAACGTAAGCCCAGTGTTCGACCCCGCACAGGTCGTGCGGTAGTCCCTTTCCCTTCAGGATGTCTGTGAAGTCAGTACCCGGGGCAAAGATGTGGTAGGCGCACTGCATGCCGCCCCAGTTTTCCTCCCAGATCTTGAGCCCCGGGGTGTTCTGAGTAACGATGTCGTCTACGGGGCGCATCTCCGTCAGTTTCTTGTGCATATCATGTCTCCGTTCTGTTTTGGTTTGTGTTCTTTTCGTTGTGCCTCACCGGACTGGCGGTGATGGTGATTTCCTCAAAGGCAGAGCCGGTCGCCGGGACACCCCTGCTTGTGCACCAACGGCCGTTGGGTTCGTTTCATGACCTGGTTTCGCGTCTGTGAGCGGCCGCATTGACTGCCTGTTGGATCGCTTCGAGAATCGCCTCTCCCGGATCGGTCTTGCGGAAGTAACCCGCGCAACCGGAAGTCTCCGCCTCGATTCGGGTCGCCGGGTTGTCATGGGCGGTGATAAAGACGACCGGGGTGGTGTCGCCCACCGCGACGAGTCGCTTCCTCAACTCCAGCCCGGAAATTCCCTCCAGCTGAATGTCCAGGACCAGGCAGTCGAAGTGGGGCCGGTTCCGGTCGGTGAGAAAGTCCTCGGCCGAGAGGTAGGTGACGGCCTGGTAGCGTAAGGTGCGGAGCAGGCGACCAAACGAGCGACACACGCTTTCGTCGTCATCCACCACCGCCACGTAGCTGTTGATGCCTGCGCCCATGGAACGGGGCGCATCCTCGCCGACTGCCTGGCACCGCCGCTACTGCCCTTTGGGGAAGGTCAGAACAGTGGCGGGTGGCGGGTGGCGGGTGAAGCACTTGCCACGGGCCTCACGCCACTTCCCGCTCAAGCTATGAGCGGTGGCAACTTGGAGCAATTCGGAGCCTACCAGAAATCCCTGGAGCTTTTCGACAGGTCATCGCGGATGTCGCACACTACTTCGGTGAGCGCAAACTGGAGAGACTTGTGAGTCACCAATTGGCCAGCGCCGACTCCGCTTGCTCGAATATCGAGGAAGGCTACGGTCGTGAGAGCTCGGTGGAATACCGTCGCTTCCTGATCATTGCGGGAAACGCAAGGCGGCTATCGTCGCCAGCGGCATTGGTTGCCGCCGAACGTTGTCGAAGAACGCATCGCACTCGCCGAGGAAATCAGACGGATCCTGAGCGCGACCATCCCCAAAGTGGCGAGTCGCTGAACGGGCAGCCTTATGCCACTCGCCACTCGCCACTCAAACCCCTCCCGCTTCCTGGGCCAGGCGCGCGAGCTCGGCCACCGAATGAACGCCGAGTTTGCCGGTGATGTGGGTGCGGTGCAGTTTCACGGTCCGTTCGTGGATGCCGAGTTCGGCGGCAATCTGCTTGTTGAGCTGACCTTGGAGGACATGCCGCAGTACCTCCCGCTCACGGTCGCTGAGTGACTCAAAGAGACGGCGCTTCTCCGTCAGACTCGCAGTCCGCGCCCGGTCGAGGGCGTTGCGCTCCAGCGCGCGGCGGATGGCGGCGAGCAGCGCTTCCTTGGGCGCGTTCTTAGTCAGGAAATCCTCTGCGCCGCCTTTCATCGCTTGCACCGTGGTGGGGACGTCTCCATGCCCGGTGAGGAAGATGACCGGCAGTGGGTTGCCGGTGCGGCGGAGCGCTTCCTGAAGGTCAATGCCGTCCATCTCCGGCATCCGGAGATCGGTCAGGACACAACCCGGAACATCCGGCCGCAGTTCGGCAAGTAGCTCCAATGCCGAATTATGAATGACCACCTGGAATCCCGCGACCCGCAACAACCGGGAGATGGACCGGAGATGGGAGACGTCGTCGTCCACGACATAGACGGTGGCGAGGGGCCAGTGGCCAGGGGCGGGTGACGAGGGAGTTGGAGGTTCTGGTTTCATGGGTCACTTCCCCGTTGCCCCTGGCCACCTGTCCCTTGCCCCTGGCCACGGGCACTGTAAGTAAGAAGCACGCCCCGCCTTCGGGTCCGGACTTTCGAGTCCAGCGACGCGGCGGGCGACGGGGAAGTCTCCCCAACCGGCAGACAGGAATGTCTGCCCTACCCGCGGGCGGTTCATGGAAAGCTGTCCATCGTCACTCATGAGCCGCTTCGTGAAATGGCCGCGACGGAAAGCACCGGAACCGTGAAGTGAAAGCAAGCGCCCCCCGCCGGATCGTTCTCGGCCCAGAGTTTCCCCTTGTGCGCTTCGATGATGGTTTTCGAGACGGCAAGGCCGACGCCCATCCCCGAGCCCTTGGTGGTGAAGAACGGTTCGAACAAGCGTGGGAGGTGCTCCTTCGCGATGCCGTTCCCCTTGTCCGCCACCTCGACTTCGACGGCGGCAGCTCCCGCCGGTCGGATCGTCACCCGCACGAGACGCCTGTCGGGTGTGACTCCATCGAGCGCGTCCATGGCATTGACCAGCAGATTGATCAGAACCTGCTGGAGGTGAATCCTGTCCCCGAGAACCAGCGGCAGGTCCGGAGCAACGGCGGATTCCACCCGGACATGACGTGCCGCTGCGTCGCCCCGCACGAGAGAGAGAACTTCTTCCACCACTTTGCCCAGATCCACGGGCAGCGGGCTCATATTGCCGCGTTTGAGCAGGCTTCTCAATCGGTCAATGACTTCGCCGGCCCGGTGGTCGTCGCGCAGGATGTCCGCGACAATGGCGCACAGTTCCTCCCGGTCCGGCGACGGCTCCCGGAGCATGATTTCGGCGGCCTCGGCGTTGCGCAAGATCGCGCCCAGAGGCTGACTGAGTTCGTGGGCCAGTGCCGAAGCCAGTTGCCCGAGCAGGGTGACCCGCCCGGCGTGCGCCAGGCGGGCCTGGCTCAGGCGCAGCGCCTCTTCGCCGCGCTTGCGCTCGGTAATATCAATCGCCGCGCCCATCATCCGCGCCGGCACCCCGTTCGCGTCCGGGTAGCCCCGGCCCCGGGACGCGATCCAACGCTGGGTGCCGTCGGGGAGGAGCGCGCGGAATTCCCCGGTATAATCACTTCGGTCCGCCAAGGCGCGTCGCACCTCGCGTTCGACCGTCTCCCGGTCGTCCGGATGAATCCGATCGATCACCCCTTCAAAACGAATCACCCCCCCCGCGGCGAATCCAAACAAGCTCAGCCACCGCTCCGAGGCCCAAACCTCATTGCGACCAATGTTCCAGACCCAAACCCCGAAATGCGCCGAGTCGGCGGCCAGGGTCATCCGCTCCTCGCTCTCCCGCAAGGCATGGTCGGCCCGGGTCCGGGCCAGCGCATTGGTGACGATTTCCGCGAGCACCTGCAGCCGCTTCACCAGGATCTCCGGCCATCGCCGTTCGGCACGGACGGTGCCAAATGCCAGCGCCCCCACCGGCGGCTCACCTCCCACGGAGAGCGGGAGCACCAGCGTGGACTTGATGCCGAACTGGCTCAAGGTCTCCCGGTCCCGGGTTGCATCCGCCGGGAGAGCGTGCAATGACGAGAGCACGACGCTCCGGCCCGCCTGCAGCTCTCGCTGGCACCAGGGGAAGTACTCGGCTGCCGTCATCCCTTCGGGCGTCGGCGGATCGTTCAGCAGCCGATAGAAGTGAGTCAGAGCCAGGACGCTCGGCGCCTCAGACGACCACTGCCAGAGTGAGGAAACCTCCAGCCCGAGCAATTCGCAGATCCGGCGCTCCGCATCGAGGATCTCGCGGTCCACCTCGCCGGGTGCCAGGTCCACGAACCGCGAAGAAACATCCGCGATCAACGCCGCCGCCGCATCGCTTTCCCGCCGCCGCGCCCGGCTCAGCAGCAATCCGACGATCAGTCCGGCCTGGACGAGGCAGAACAACGCGGTGCCAGCAGCCAGCCAGCGGTAACGCTCCCAGAAGCCGGGCTGGCGGAAGTGGACAACGCTGCCGGCGGGTAGGTTCGCTTCGCGGATGCCCCAGCGCCGGAGTTCGCGCCAGTCGTAGACCGGGGCTCCGGCCTCGAAGACGCGCGGGGGAATGCTCCCCGGGTCTTCGCCCCGCAGGATCCGGATCGCGGTGCGAGCCCCCGCTGCCCCAATCTTGGCATCCTGCCACAGCCGGCCCCCGATGGAACCCAGTCCAAACTCGCTGGCGTAATAGGCAAACACCGGGGCATTCGCGACCTCATGTAGCCGCCGCAACGGCTCGTTCCCTTCACAGGGGACTCCCGCGGCGTCGACAATGAACAACCCATGCAGAATGAAGGAGCGCGGGGGCAACGCGGCGCATTCTTGCAGGAGTTGTCCCAAGGGGAGGTGATTCAGCCACGTGAATCCAACCCGGTTGGTGAACGCCTCGAACTCGCGCCGGCACACGTCCATCCAGAAGCGTTCAAGTGCTGAGGCGCCGAACACCACCACGATGTTGGTCGTTTGGGGCCTCATTTGCAGGATGTCCTCCACCATCCCTGGCAGATCCGCCCTCTGGGTGACCAGCGTCGCGTTCTTGCTGAGCAGATCTCGAGACACCATGCGCGGTTCCGAGGCCAGCACCAGAATGGGGAGGTTGGGGAACAGGCGTTCACGGTGACGCGCCGCAAACTGCATCCCGGCCGTGCCGACCGGGACCACCAAGTCAACCGACCGCTCCCTCAGCCGGTCTTCCAGGAACCTCACCAACGGATCCTCCCCTCCCGGTCCGGCAAAGCGCGCCAACTCCAGCGGGAGTTCGTAGATATCCACCGGCTCCCCCAGCTCCCGCATCAACGCTGTGCGGAACGACGACACGGCCGTGGAGAACGGCGCGACCTCGCGTCCGAACGGGTCCAGGAGGAGCACCCGTTTGGGGCTGGCAGCCGAGGACCCAACAGCGGCCAGGGTCAGCAGTAACGCCCCCAGCCAGACTCGGCCCCGGCAGGTCAAGGACATGGATCGGGCCATGGTTTCCGGCAGGAATGCTAACCATCCATCCAGCCGTTGGCGAGGACCGACGCTTATGCCGGGATTGCGGATTGAATCGGGCTCAAGCGCGCGTAGCCTCACCCCGATGAACCGAACCCTTGCGATCGCAACCTGCCCACGATGGACGAGAGGCGCCTGCCGAAATCCGTTGGCACGTGCACCCCGGTCCTGGCGGTGGCGTGGGCTCGCGTGGGCAATGGGGGCATGCACGACTGCGCTCTTCTGTGCGCTCTGGCTCACTGGTTGTGCGACCCGTTCGCAACCGCACCGTCATGCCTGGATCACCGGCCTCAAACCCGAGAAAGCGGCTTATTATCGCGATCTGCACGCGCATCCGTGGCCCGGGGTGAACCGGATGCTGAAGGAGTGTCACATCCGGAACTTCTCGATCCACGAGCGTGAAATCGACGGCAAGCTCTACCTGTTCGCCTATCTCGAGTACACCGGGAGCGACTTCGAAGGGGACATGAAGCGGATGGCGGCGGATCCGGAAACCCAGCGCTGGTGGAAGGAGACGGACCCATGCCAGTCGCCGCTGCCGGACGCGGCCGCTCAAGGCAAGATCTGGGCCGACATGAAGGAGGTCTATTATTTGCGCTGAGCCGCCCAACTCCGCCGGCCGCGCAGCACGCGCGTGACGATCGCCAGAGTCACACCGGGCAACAAGAGCACCAGGATCCAGTCCCGGCTCGGCACCCGTTGAAGCCGGCGCACCTCGACGCCGACGGCGTTGACCATGATCCGGTGCTTCCGCGCCAGCGCGACGTGGAATTGAGATGCACGAGCCCGCCGCCCCGTCTCTGCGCACGGGCGTCGTCGCGGGGATTTGCCTGGAGGTGCCGCAACGCCGCTACCACGAAACAGCGGAATCGACCATTCTACGGTCTGACCCCTCAGACGGACGACAAGCTCGATCCGATCGGCGGCTTTCACCCCGGGGCTTTCGGCCTCGAACTCCCTTCGGACAAGATCGGCGAACACCGCGCTGAAGCGCCCCGACCCGAACCCCCTCCGGCGCCGCCGTTGGATCCCCCCGCGGCCGAGTCCGCGAAGCCACAGCTCCGTCACGTCACCCAGCCGCCCACGGCGCCGGTGGCCGCGAAGTTCCGATCGTGGTTGCAGCAGGTGGAGATCATCCGCGGCGAGGATGCCGGGCCACCCAGGCTCCCGCCCGCCGCCCGTGTCGCTCCGGGCTCCAAGCCACCCGTGCTGCCCGGCCGCCAGCCGCCGGGCGGGCGCCGGTCAGCACACTGATCGTCGCACGCGCTCCGCACCTCAGCGGAGTTGCAGTAGGAACCCACCAGCGGCTCCGGCGAGCACCAGCCAAGTGGCGTTGACTCGGAAGCGCAGCAGCCCGATGGCAGTTCCCCCCGCCAACACCACGGTGGGCAAATCCACGAGCGCCGCGCGTCCCAACTGAAAAGTGACCAAACCCATCAGCGCGAGCGATGCGGCGATCACACCGTCCAAGAATGCCCCCGCGGCTGCCGACCGGCGCAGTCGCGGAATCAACCGTCCGCTGAGGGCCACGAACACAAACGCCGGCAGGAAGATCGCGACCGTCGCCACCAGCCCGCCGGTCGGTCCGCCCAGCACATACCCGATGAAGGTCGCGGTCGTGAACAGCGGCCCCGGCGTGATCTGGCCCACGGCCACCGCGTCCAGAAGTTGCTGGTGCGTCAGCCAGCCCCAGCGCTCGACCAGGTCGGCCTCGAGAAACGCCAGCAGCACATAGCCGCTGCCGAAGAGCACCGAACCCACCTTGAGGAAGAACAGTCCCAGGCCCGCCAGGGAGAACGGGACGGCCGTCGCCGCCGCCGCCATCGCGCCACCCGCCGCAGGCCCGGCTCCGGTCGAAGCGAGCAGCCACAAGCCCGCTCCTGCCTGGGCACGGATCGCTCCCGCCCACCTTCGCGCCGCCAACAGCAGCAGCCCGGAGCCGGCGAGGACCGCGATTTCGTTCAGGCCCGCCAGGCTCCCGGCCAGGGCCGCGGCAGCCGCGCCCACCAGCAGCCGGTCCTTCAACGCGCTCCTCGCCAGACCCCACACTGCCTGCGCCATGACCACGATGATCACCGGCTTCACGCCGTACAACAGGCCTCCCACCTGCGGCAGGCTGCCGTAGCGCAGGTAGGCCCAGGCGAGGATCGTAATAATCAGGAAGGCCGGCAGGATGAAGCAGACCCCGCCCACCAGCAGACCAGGCCAGCCGGCGCGGCGGTAACCGAGGTGGATCGCCATCTCGGTCGAGTTCGGGCCGGGGATGAGATTCACCGCGGCGAGGAGGTCCAGGAATTCCTCACGGGTGACCCAGCGTCGGCGCTGCACCAGTTCCGCTTCCATCAAGGCAATGTGCGCCGCGGGTCCGCCGAACGCCGTGGCGCCGAGCTTCAAGAACACCCCGGCGACCTCGCCCAGGGCGGCGGTGTCAAAGTGCCCCATGCGTGTGCGGTCCCGGGTCGGCTGCGCGGCGTGCCTCAGGCTGGCAGGTCCTCGCCGGTCGAGGTCACGGTCAGCTTCCCGTGTTTCACGCCTTTTGCCGCGATGAGCTGGTCGGCAATTCTCTTCACGAGCGCGGCCCGGCCACGCACGAGCAGCACCTCCAGACAATTGTGGTGGTCCAGGTGGACGTGGACCGTCGAGAGGATGGCCTCGTGATGGTCGTGCTGGAGATCGGTCAGCGCCTCCTGGACGTGGTGCTTGTGATGGTCGTACACCAGCGTGATCGTGCCGGCGATCTCCGCCGTGCCGCGCTGCTGCCGGTGCTCGACCAGGTGGTCGCGGATCATGTCGGCGACCGCCAGCGACCGGTTCGTGTAGCCCTTCATGGCGGTCATGCCGTCGAGTTGCTCCAGCAGGTCGGCCGGCAAGGAGACCGTGAAGCGCGCCACCCCGCCGGAGGACTTCTGTTTGCTCATGCCGGGAGCCTACGAATTCGCCGGGGCGCGTCAATGGCACCCCGGCGGGGCGCGGGCTTCAGCCCGCCGGGGCGTCGCCCCTGCCGAAGCGCTGGCGGGTGCGGACGCGGGTCTGGCGTCGGCTCCCCCCTGCGGACGGAAGTTCGTGCTCCGGGGGAGGGTCCTGGAGCGCCTCAACGATTCCGGAATCGCCCCCCGAGGCCCTGCACGGATCCGGACAACTTCGCATCGCACCTGCAACACCGGTTGGTCCGCTCCCGGGCGACCGGCAGGACCGGGATCTGCACGCCGCGCGCGGGATCACACGAGGAATCGCTTGCGTATGATCCCCCGCAGATCATACTCGACGCCGTGAATATCACACTGGCTCGGCCCGCCTCTCTTCGCCGTCTCGCCGGCTCCGCTTCCGCCCTCGGCTTGACCCTCTCCGCCCTGCTGGGGCTGATCCCCGCGACCCAGGGCGCCGGCACCGAAACCCACGCCAGCCTTCAGGCCGTGAAGGCCGACGGCACCAGTGACTGGGCCGGCACCCTGCCTTTCACCCTCCAGGGCGTCCTGCTAAACGACCCCGGCGAGTTCCTGGATTCGACGCCGCATTTCGTGCCTTGGAACGACGGCGCCGGTGTCGGACAGATGGGCGGCGAGTGGCAGGTCTTCATCCAGGCCGCGGACGGGGCGGACCAGGGCGGCACCGCCTGCTGGCTCGGCCAGAACTACGGCAACCTCGGCTGGATCAAGGACAGCGCGAAGAGCTACACCGACGCCGAATGGACGGCCGAGGTCAACCGCCTCGCCCGCGACCCCGTGAACAACCACCGCTTCCGCAAGGGAGACCTGGTCGAGATCACCGTGAACCGCTCGCTGTTCTATGGCGGCAAGCGGAACATCAATGAGGCCCACGAACGCACCCCCGACGCCGACTTCTCCATCACGCTGGTTCGCGCCGACCACGGCCTCCCGGCGCCGGAGTTGATCACCCTGGCCCATCTGGTCCGTCCCGACGACGGCGACCCGGGCACAAAGGAGGACCTGTTCGACGCGACACGCGCTACCGGCGGGGAGCGCTACCAGGGCACGCGCGTCCGCGTCAACGGGCTGACGTCGACCGATGCCACCGGGTGGGGAAAGACCGCGTGGTCCGAGCGCAAGTGCGTGGTCACCGATGGTGCGGGGCGCTTCTTCACCGTGCGGACGGCGCTGGGGGGGCTGGGTTCCGCACCGACCGGCCCGTTCGATGCCGTGGGGATTCTGAACCAGGAATCCGGCTCAGGGAGTGACGGCACCTTCGGGTACGAACTGTTCGTGCAGGAGGTGATCGACTACGACGCCCCGGCATTGCAGATCAGCGTGGTTTCCTGGCCGGCCTCCGCGCCGGACTTCCAGCTCCAGTTCACGGACGGTGTGGGCGGCGGTAGTTGGCAGGCGGTGAACCAGGAGCCAGTCCCCGGCGGTGGACGCTTCACCGTGCATGACCCGGTCGCCGCGACGGGATCACGCCTCTACCGGTTGGTGAAACCGCAGTGACGATGGGAAATGGGTTGTCGCCCCGTCTCGAACCACCGCTTACCCGTCCACCGCCATGCAGTTCCACAGCCTCCGGCCCGTCCTGGATCCGCGAATCCCGTTCTTCGACCATCACGCGCCGAAGTGGGACGCGGATGCCGGCGCCCGCGCGCAGACGTTGAGCCGGCTCGGGGGACTGCGGGAGCGGCTGGGGCTGGAGCCGGGCACGTCGGTGCTGGAAGTCGGCTGTGGCACCGGACAGATCACCGGGTTGCTGGCCGCGTGGGTGCATCCCGCGCGGGTGACCGCGGTGGATTTCTCATCCGCGATGCTGGCCCAGGCCCGGGCCAAGGGCATCGACGCCGATTTCCTCGAGCTGGACATCTGCGCCGCCTCGCCGGGTGCGGCGGCGTTCGATGTGGCGCTCTGTTTCCACAGTTTTCCGCACTTCCGCGACCCGGCGGCGGCGCTGGGTTCCATCGCCCGCAGTCTCAAGCCGGCCGGCCGGGTCCTCATCCTGCATCTTGCGGGGAGCGAGCAGATCAACGCCTTCCACCGTCAGGCCGGCGCGGCGGTGGCGGCGGACCTGCTCCCGGCCCGGAACGGATGGCCGGTCCTGCTGGCTCCCGCCGGCCTCCGGCTCGATGCCTGTGAGGACCAGCCTGATCTGCTCTGGGTCGAGGCGCGGCGGGTTGTCTGACATGCACCCTCGCCGCTCCATGAAGCCGTTCCCTGTGACGGGTGTAGCGTCGGCGCTGTGCGCCGAGATCGAGCCACAGGCTCGACTCTACACCAGGGCGGGCTCATGGCCCGTGAGCAAATCAGCCAGGCGCCGGTGGCTTGCCGTAAACCAGTCTCAGTCCGGGGGTGTAGCGTCGGCGCTGTGCGCCGAGATCGAGCCACAGGCTCGACTCTACAACCGGGCGGGCTCGGGGCTTGTCCGCGTGGCCCCTGGGGCAAGCCGGCTGGCGATGAGTGTCGAAGTGTCGCGTCGCCTGGCGCCGGCCTTCACCCTAGTGGAACTGCTGGTGGTCACGGCCATCATCACGATCCTGGCCAGCCTGAGCTTCCCGGCCCTGGCCCGGGCGAAGGAGCGGGCGCGGGTGGTGAAGGTCCACGCCGAGTTGTACGGCATCGGCCTGGCGCTGCAGATGTATGGCGACGACCACGCCGGTCGGGTGCCGCCGGTGCGGGTGAACTGCAACTCCGACCTGGCCACGCATTGGTGCCAGTTGCCGGTCGAGCTGTCCGAGCAGCGTTACCTCCCCCGCAGTGCCCGGGCGGGCCGGGAGGCGGATCTCGAGGACCCGTTCGCCCGCGGTCACACGTACAAATACGCCGCGCCGGGTCCCCAACTGCTCAACGGGGATCCGGTGGGCAACTACGAGCTGTGGGTCCCGCGCGACTTTCCCGCGCTGGACGGCGACGAAGGGGAATACCACCGCGACCCGGCGACCAGCCCGGTCCGCTGGGTGGTCTGGAGCCAGGGCCCGCGGCCGGACAGCGCCAAGACCCAAAGCAGCCGGGCGCCCATGAGCGCTCGCACCTGGTACCGTCGCGCCGGGGACGACGGCGTGATCGCGCGGTTCGCCGAACGGGACGGCCTGCAGCGGAAAAGCCCATGAACCCGGGCGTTCACCGTCGGAAGGGCGTGGCCTGGCGACCCGTTGGCCTCGCTGCTCTGGTCGTGCTGTTCGCCGTGGGCCTGGGCGGCTGCGGCCGGTCTGGGGGGAATGCCAGCGGCCCGCAGATTGCCGTCACCACCTCCTATCTCGAGGCCGCCGCCCGCGACGTGCTCGGGGACGACGTGGCCTTCATCCGCCTCGCCGAACCGGGGACCTGCCCCGGCCACTTCGACATCCGCCCCAGCCAGGTGCAAGCCCTGCGCCAAGCCCGGGCCCTCCTGCGCTTCGACTTCCAGAAATCCCTCGATGCGAAGCTTGCCGGCGCGGAGTCCGGCGGGCCGCGCGTCGCCGAAGTCGCCATCCGCGGCGGCATGGGCCGTCCCGACAGCTACCTCGCCGCCTGCCGCCAGGCCGCGGAACACTTCGTCGCACTGGGCCTGCTGGCCCCGACCAACGCCGGCCCCCGCCTCGAGGCCATCGAGACGCGGCTGGGCAAGCTGACCCACGACCTCACCAACCGCGTGGCCGAGGCCGGTCTCGCCGGCGTGGCGGTCATTGCCAGCGGCCACCAGCGCGACTTCTGCGAATGGCTGGGCTTGAAAGTCGTCGCCGCCTTCCGGCCCGCGGACACCGCGGGCGTGCGCGAAATCGAGGCCGCCATCGCCGCGGGGCAGCATGCCCAGGTCCGGCTCATCATCGCCAACCGGCCCGAGGGTCGGCGCACGGCGGACGCACTCGCGGAACGCCTCGGCGCGCGCGTGGTGGTGTTCGAGAACTTCCCGGCCCTGCGCCACGGCCGGGTCGCGTTCGACGAGATGGTCTCGGCCAACGTGGCAGCGCTGATCGAGGCCGCGCGACCATGACCGCGCCAGCCCTCGAACTTCGGAACGTCGCGGTCCACGCCGGCCGGCAATGCCTGCTCGCCGTGGAGCACCTGTGTGTCGCCGCCGGCAGTGTGGTCGCGCTCATGGGACCGAACGGGGCGGGCAAGACGACGTTGCTCCGGACGTGCCTGGGCCTGGCTTTGCCCTCAGGCGGGGCCGTGGCCGTGTTGGGCGAGGCGGTAGGTTCGTTGCGCGGCGCGGCGCTGGCGGGGCTGCGTCGCCGGATCGGCTATGTGCCGCAACTGCTGCCCGCCCGGAGCGAGCTGCCGTTGACCGTGCGCGAGGTCGTGGCCATCGGCCGGACCGCCCGGGCGGGGTGGTTTCGGCCGCTGTCCCGCGACGACTGGCGCACCGTGGACGCGTGGATCGAGCGGCTCGGATTGGCCGCGCTGGCGGGCCGGGCCTTCAGTGAGATTTCCGGCGGCGAGCAGCGCAAGACCATCATCGCCCGCGCCATGGCCCAGGAGCCCGAGCTGTTGCTGCTCGACGAACCCACCGCGAACCTCGACCTCGGCTGGCGCGAACGCATCGTCGAAACGGTCGAGACGCTCTACGCCGAGACGCGCATCAGCGTCGTGCTGGTCTGCCACGAACTCGAGGTGCTGCCGGCTTCCTGTCGCCAGGTGGTCCTGCTCGAGTCCGGACGCGTCACGGCGGCCGGCCCGCCCGAGAACGTGTTCACCACCGCGCGCGTGAGCGCGCTCTACGGGGCCACGCTGCGCGCCGTCCACGAAGGCGGCCGGCACGCGGTCATCCCCGGAGCGACGGCCCCATGATCGACCTGGTCTTCTGGGCGCCGGTGATGGCGGGCGGCGCGCTGGCGGGCGCGTCGAGCGGCGTGCTCGGCACGTTCATCGTCGGGATGCGGATTCCGTTCCTCGGGGTGTGCGTCGCGCACGCGGCCCTGGCCGGCGCCGTGTTTGGCGGCCTGGCCGGACTGGAGGGGCAGCAACTGCTCCTGCCCGCGCTCGCCGGGGCGGTGCTGACGGCACTCGCCCTTGGCCTGCTGAACCCGCAACGCGCCCATCTCGATGACAACACGGTCCTCAGCTTCCTGTTCTCGGCCACCATGGGCCTGGCGTTCCTCGGCATCGGCCTGTACGGCATCCTGGGCCGGAGCGACAACGACGTCCGCAGCCTCCTCTGGGGCAGCCTGAACTTCTGCCGCTGGCCCGACGTGGGGCTGATGCTCGGCACGGCGCTGGCGCTGGGGGGCTACATCACGGTGTTCTTCAAGGAACTCCGGGCGATCCTGTTCTCGCGCGCGGATGCCGAGGCGGCAGGCATCCGGGCGACGGCGGTGTGGACCGGCTTCCTCATCCTGGCCGCGGCCACGCTGACGGTGAACTTCCAGACGGTCGGAGGCCTGATGATCTACAGCCTGATCAGCAATCCGGCGGCGGCGGCGTTCCAGGTCGCGCGCGGCTGCGGCCGGGTCCTGCTCGCGTCGGCGGCCTTCGGTGCGGCGAGCGGGCTGGGGGGCTTCCTCATTGCGGCGGCGACGGACCTCCCCAGCGGGGCGGTCATCGTTTTGGTGTCGTCGGCCTTGTTGCTCGCCGCGGCCGTGGCTCGTCGGTACCGCGGCCAGTTCGGGCCCAAGGCGCCCCGGTAGGGCGTCGCTCTCCGAGCGCGCCGGCCTTGCGTGGAGCCAGGCCATGCGGCGGTCTCGGAGGAGACCCGCCCTACCGTCCCTCCCGGTGGGGCGAGACTCCCGTCGAGCCCTGACCTCGCGGAGCGCCTCCAACCAGATCGTACCCAAAGCGCCTCGGCAGGGCGTCGTTCTCCGAGTGCACCGGAGCGTCTTGAACAACGAGTCGGTCACTTCGTCCACTCGTCTGCGTCCGGATGTGTCAAAATGTGGGACCGACCCCGCACGACCCCGCACACGTGACGTTCCCTGCCCTGTAACCCTCCCCGTCCCCCCAGCTCCCGCCACCCCGCCGCCCGGGATTCAGTCCGCGGGCCGTCCGCGGGGTCAGACCGTAGAATGCTCGATTCCAGCACTTCCTGGCGAACGCCTGTGACTTGGAGGGAGCTCACAGTGTGTTGCGGTCGAGGGACAAGCACGCCCCCGATTCCCCGAGGTGAATACAGGGGCGGCCTCTTCCCATGAACCGCAGCCGGGTAGGGCAGACATTCTTGTCTCCGGTCGGAGCGACGTGTCCGTCGCCCCTCGCCCCGCCGGACTGGAAAGTCCGGCCCACCGGCAGGCTCGAAAGCCTGCCCTACCGGGTTCATGGTCACTGCGCATGGCCTCGGGGCCAAGGGTCCTTCCCAAGAGCCCGCATTTCCCGGCGGCTGGCGTTTGGCTGCCGGTGAGCAAGGCGCATATGGCCCTGGCGGTACGCTGAAGCCCTGGTGAGAAGACTGGATTAGCGGGACTTCGGCGAATCAGCACGCGAGGAAGCCTGCTTTTGAGGCTTTGCCTCCCGGGAGCCGCCGGTTAGCGTTGGCTCATGCGGCGCCAGATGCAGCCCAATTCTCACCCAGGCGCACCCTCCACCCGTCACCGGCTATGATGTGCTCCCTCAACGGTCGCGTTCTCGAATCTCGGCGGCGCCTGGCCTTGCCGATTGCCACGTACCCTGGGCTCGCACTCACCGGCGGGAAGGTCTCCGACATCGTGACCAGCGCGCAGGCGCAGTTGGCCGCGCAGACCGCGCTGCGGAGCCGGTACGGATCGGACTTCGCCCTGGCGGCCATGGACCTGAGCGCCGAGGCCGAGGCGTTTGGGTGTTCCGTGATGATGTCCGAGGGCGAGATTCCGACGGTGACCGGCCGGCTGGTCACGAGCCTGGCGGAGGCTCAGCGCCTCGCAATTCCCCAGCCCGGCGACAAGCGGACGTCCGTGTATCTGGAGGCGGTCCGGTTGCTGTCGAAGCTCGCCGAACGCCCGATGGTGTTGGGCGGTTGCATTGGTCCCTTCTCGCTCGCGGCGCGATTGGCGGGCGTCAGCGAAGCGCTGGAACTCACGGCGACCGAGCCGGACCTCATGCACGTGCTGATCGAGAAGAGCGCCGAGTTCCTGGCCAGCTATGTTCGGGCATTTCGGGACGCCGGCGCGCACGGGTTGATCATGGCCGAACCGGCGGCGGGTCTGCTCTCACCGCGTGGGCTGGGGACCTTCTCGAGCGCCTACATCAAACGAATCGCCAGCGCGTCGGTCGATGGCCATTTCACGCTGGTGCTCCACAACTGCGCCGCGAAGCTCGTGCATCTCCCGGCGATTCTCGAGACCGGGCTGAAGACGTTCCACTTCGGAGCCCCGATGGACGTGGTCGCGGCACTCGGTAAGGTCCCTCGCGACGTGGTGCTTTGCGGCAACCTGGATCCCACGTCCGTGTTTGCGCACGCGGCGCCCGTGGAAGTCACCACGCGAACCACGCAGTTGCTCGAGGCCACCGCCGGCCATCGCAACTTCGTGATATCCTCGGGTTGCGACGTGCCGCCGACGGCCTCGTTGGCGAACCTCGATGCGTTCTACGCGGCGGTGGGGGCGTTCCAAGGCGGCGATGTATGAGTACGAACCCGATCCGGACTCTCGCGTGCTGGCTTGGCCTGGCAATGATGCACGTCACCGCCGCACCCATCGACGACGACAACGTGGTCTGGGACTCGCCGAGCGCGGACCATCACGGCTCGATGCCGCTCGGCAACGGCGACATTGCCCTCAATGCCTGGATGACGTCGGACGGCGAGCTCCATTTCTATATCAGCAAGACCGACGCCTGGGATGACACCGCGCGGCTCGTCAAGGTGGGCAAGGTGCGCGTGCAGCTGGAACCGAACCCGATCGTGGCGGGCCAGCCCTTCCGCCAGGAACTCAAGCTCGGCGAAGGCGGCCTCGAGATCACCACCGCTCCGGGCTCTTCCACCCTCAGCCCTCAACCCTCAACGACCTTACGTCTCTGGGTCGACGCCCATCACCCGGTCATTCACTTGACCGTGGACAGCGGGGCGTCGCTCGAAGCCACGGCGATCGTCGAGCTGTGGCGTACGAATCGCCAGGAGTTGGCCGAACTCCAGACGAGCGACATTCTCGTGAATCGCAAGCTGCCGAACGGCAAGCAGGCACCGACCGTGCTCGAACCTGACACGGTCCTCACCGGCTTGGGCGATCGCGTCGGTTGGCTGCATCACAACACCAAGTCGCTCGGCCCCCGGTTGCTCGCCGAGATCCAGGGACTCACCGGATTTGAGCAACCGGACCCGCTGTTGCACCGCACGTTCGGCGGCCTTGTCACGGCGGAGCGTGGCCAGCGCGTTGATGAGCGGCGCCTGCGGTCACCCCGGGACAAATCCCACCGGTTCAGCGTCTTCGTCCTGACGCGTCACCCGTCCACGCCCGAGCGCTGGCTTGCGGACATGGAAGACACCGTGCGCCGCGTGGATGCAGAGCCCTTCGAGGCACGGCGTGCGGCTCATCAGGCGTGGTGGCGTGAGTTTTGGGAGCGCAGTTGGATTCGGGCCCGTTCTCCTGCGGATGGCCGTCTGGCATCTGCGAACCTGGTGCCACGGAACTCGCATGCCGTCCGCATCGGCATGGACCAGGCCGACGGCAACCGCTTCACGGGCGAGTTGGGCCGCATGACCATCTTGAGTCGCGCCCTGACTCCTGAGGAAGTCGTCGCAGCGTCTGCTCTCGAGAAGCGCGCGGAAGCGTTTGCCTGGGACCGGCAGGCGGACGGGCGCGGCAAGGATGTGCTTCTTGCGAATTTGAGTCCTGCGCCCGAGGCGGTGACCGGTTCCACCGGTTGGGATTTTCGGGCCGGCTTTACGATCGAGGCCTGGGTCAAGCCAGGAACGCCGGGAGGTGGCGGTGCGCGCCTCGTCGACAAGATCACGCCGGGAGGCAGCGATGGCTTCCTCCTCGATACCTTCCCCGGGAACAGCGTGAGGTTCATCTGTGGTGAGAACATTCTACAGCAGGAATCCGCCTTGCCGGCCGGCGAATGGACGCACGTGGCGGCGGTCGCCGATCCCGCATCGGGCGGTTGCCGTCTCTATGTGAACGGGCGTCCGGTGGCGGAAGGCGGCAGCGAAGTACCGCTCCGGGATGAGGCGGCGCACGTCAGCCAGATGTATCAACTGCAACGCTTCATCACGGCGTGCGCCGGGCGTGGCGCTTTTCCCATCAAGTTCAACGGTTCGCTCTTCACCGTGCCGCCGGGGCCGACGGAACAGGATCCGGATTATCGCCGCTGGGGTCCGGGGTACTGGTGGCAGAACACCCGTCTGCCTTACATCAGCTTGTGCGCGTCGGGCGACTTCGAGTTGCAGCGACCGCTCTTCCGGATGTACGCGCAGGATTTGCTGCCGCTCTGCAAGTACCGGACGCGGCATTACCTGGGTCACGGCGGAGCCTATTACCCGGAGTGCATCATGTTCTGGGGGGCGGTCTTCAGTGAGACCTACGGCTGGACCCCGTTCGAGCAACGACGGGACAAGCTCCAGGAGAGCGGCTGGCACAAATGGGAGTGGGTGGGAGGGCTGGAGTTGTGCTGGATGATGCTCGACTTCTACGCATACACGCTCGACCGCCGCTTTCTCGGAGAGACCGTGCTGCCGTTCACCCGTGAGATTCTCACTTTCTTTGACGAACATTACCCAACCAACGCGCAGGGTCGTTTGGTCATGCACCCATCGCAGGCGCTGGAGACCTGGTGGCACTGCACCAACGCCGCACCCGAACTGGCCGGCTGCATTGCCGTCACTG
This sequence comes from uncultured Verrucomicrobiota bacterium, assembly GCA_964535555.1. Lineage (GTDB taxonomy): Bacteria > Verrucomicrobiota > Verrucomicrobiia > Limisphaerales > J093 > DSVZ01. The sequence goes on along the minus strand of CAZHUS010000013.1, from coordinate 24,877 downwards.
ACCGGCTCCTGGCCTTGACTCCAGAGGCCGGCGGGACAGCGGATCGCGCACTCTGGAGGCGGTTGCGGGACAAGCTTCCGCCCATTCCCGTCCGGCAGGTCGAGGGCCGGACGGCACTCGCGCCGGCGGAGTTCTACGCCCAGAAGAGCAATATTGAGAATCCGGAGCTCTATGCCGTGTTCCCGTTCCGCCTTTTTGCGTTCAACCGGCCGAACGCCGACTGGGCGCTCGCCGCGCTCGAACACCGCTGGGACCGGGGCCACTCGGGGTGGCGCCAGGACGATATCTTCATGGCGTATCTCGGCCGTGCGGAAGACGCGCGCGTTGCGGTGGTCAGCCGCGCCCGAAGCCATGACCGGGGCGAGCGGTTCCCGGCCTTTTGGGGACCGAACTACGACTGGACGCCCGATCAGGATCATGGGGGTGTGTTGATGAAGGCGCTCCAATCGATGCTGTTGCAGGTCGACGGCGCGCAGATCTACTTGTTCCCAGCCTGGCCCCGGGACTGGGATGTGGAGTTCAAGCTGCACGCGCCGCAGCAGACCGTGCTGCAGGGGACCTGTCGCGGGGGCATTCTGCACGACCTCGTGGTCACGCCGGAGCGCCGGGCTTCGGATGTGATCGTGCCGCCAGCCTGGCGGGCCGCCCAGTGACCGGATCAGGCCCGGCGGCGGAGGTTCCGGCGGCGAACGAAGGCTGCCGCCGGAACGAGCAGCAGTGCGGCCAGGGTGGCTGTCGGTTCGGGAACGACTGTCAACGAATCAAAGGCGATGGTCTCCTGGTAGGTTCCCCCGTAAATGGCGAAGCCGAACATGGCGACCGGGCCGGCGGTCATGGCGCCTCGGAAAGTTAAGGACATCACCCCCTCGGTCAGGTTGTTCACGCGCAGGGCATAGTGGCCGAGACCGTCCCAGCTGACCGTGTACTCGAGGAGATCCTCGTCGCCGTCGTCGGACCAGCCGCAGTCGTGATACGCGTAGGTGACGCCACCATCGGTTGAGACCATGATCCCGTGGCCTTCGTCGGATTCGTTTTGGCGGTTGAAGCCAAACCGGAGGAGTTCGTCGGCAAGCGGCAGGTCAGGGTCATGGAGCGGGGAATTATGGGGCGAGTTGACCGGTTTGAGCGTGAAGCCGGAGAAGCCCGAGTTGGCCGGGTTGTCGACATTGTGAATGGCGCGGAAAGTCCAGCTCCCGGTCGGCAGGGCGGTCTGGAGTCCGCGTCCCATGGCGTGGGTACCCTGCATTCCCCAAAACACGTCCGAATCGAGGCCGGGCTCGACCAGATAGTGCTGACCGTGTGTGGAGCCAGTGTCGAGAAGCACCCAGTCCGTAAACCCGGCGCCTCCATTTTGGCCATAGTTGAACGATTCGTCCGTCGCGTACGGGTTGTCTTCGTTGGCATCGTCCCATGCCAGGATCTCCGAACGGCAGGGCGTGGTCGGAAGCAGCACTGAGAGGACGAGGAGCCATGCGGCCGGACTCATGACTGCCGAGCTGAGGCGGCGGAACCGCGGCCTCACGGCCGCGCCTACAGGGCCAGGTTCTGTAGGCGCCGACGTCAGGAGGCTAGACCGCAAACTCCCAATCGCAGCCGTCAGCCGTGGAGACGGTCCGCTCATCGTCCGGCGATGCGGTAGAACCGGGTGGACGGTTCGGCCGGGACGTAGAACGAGATCCAGCCGCCGTCACCCTCCACCGGAGTGACTTGCACCGGACCGCTCTCGCTGAGAGCGAACGCGCACGGATCCCACGAGACCTGCCCCAGTTCACCGGTGGTGGCCAGGCTGTAGGTCTTCCCCGGCACACTCAGGAACGTCAGCCGAAGGCTTCCGGAGGCGGTGGGCAGCAACTCCTCGATCCACAAGGCATCGTAGTCCAGGAACGCAAAGGTCCCGGCCTCGTACTCTTCCCGGTTGGACGACCGGTCGCCGTCGAAGTCGTCTTCCCCGCGAACCTCATCGAGGCTTCTCAAGGCGCCTTCCGACCAGGCGATCAACTCCCATTCCCATTGGTCGGAGAGCCCGTCATGGTCGGCATCCTCCGCCGCGGTGACGTCGAGCAGGACGATGTCCCCGGGTTTGCCGACCGGCGGGACCGTGGCGTTTTCCATGATTGTCCGCTCGCCCGCCGCGTCGCGGATGCGGATCGAGACACTGTCCCCGCTGCGAAGGGCACGACGCGAGTACCGGGTCGCGGAGCGCCCTTCGTCGAGGTGAATGGAAAGCGCGAAGTTGACCCCCGGTGCGAGCGAGCCGTGGATGGTTTGTCGGGCGACTTCGTTGGTCCCGTGCAGGAGGATGACGTCGGCGTTGGCGCGGTAGGGCAGGCCGTAGCCGTCCCGCGCCTGCCCATAGAAGATGCACAAGGGCTGGGGTAGCCCGGCCCTGGCGGGGGCTGGCAGCCCGAGGACGGCCAGGCCCAGCAGGGCCAGAGCTCCGCGGCATGAGGTCCAGTTCATGTCAGTCGCCTCCGATCGAATAGGTCTGGAAGAAGATCATGATGTTCTTGACCCCGTATCCGTCACGCGTCGTCCCGGACAAGCCGCCATGGATGAACCGCTCGAGACCTTCCACAGGGTCGGAGAGCAGGGTTCTCCCGGGGATGATGAGCAGCCAGCGCGTGTTCCAGACCGAGCGGCCGACCAGCCAGCCGTTGTCGTACATTTCGTCTTCGTCGAACTGCCCGGCGTCGTGGTAGGCCCGGAAGGCGGCGGCGCGGCGGATTTGGGCGAGAGGTTCGCGCAGCGAATCGATCACCGGGATCCAACTGGGGCTGTCCAGTTCGAGGCCGCCGAGGTTGTAGGGCAGCGGCATGGCCTGGTTGAACACGGTCCAATGGCGCGTCGTGCTGGCGCCGCCCGTGGGGGAGCGCATCACGTCCTCGCCGACGGGCACGAGATAGACGCGGGGTGCGTTGGCCAGCCCGCGTCCGGTGGTGTTCGTGTTGTACGTGATGTTGTACCCCTTGAACCAAACGCCCAAGGAACGAATCTTGGTGCTGGCGTTGCTCGGATCATAGGCGTTGTCGCCCCCGGCGAGTTCCTGGCCGAAGAAGTTCTTGCCGGGGATGATGCAGGAGGAAAACGGAATCACGAGGCCTGGCTCGACGTTGGTGGTCTCCGAGAAGGGTCGGCAGTACCGCTTGAACTCGGGCAACTGGTTCAGGTCGGACACCCGGCACTTTTCGAGGGCATTCGCCCAGACATCGTCGCTGGTGCCCGAGGTGGAGATGCGCCACAGCTCACTGCGTAGCGAGAACTGGTTGAATTCGGGATCGGGATTGTTGAAGCCGAACCGGCTCTTGACGACATCCCAGTCGGCTTTCATCCGCGCGAGGATATCGGCCAGGCCCGGTTCGCCGGAAGGGGTGCCGGCCATAGGTGTGCCCAGCCAGACATAGAAACGGCCGGGCAGACGGGCGCGCACGACGTCTTCCAGGAACTTGGCGCCTGGGGTCCGCGCGGTCTCGGAGTACAGCAGGCCGGTCTCGTAATCATAGGCCTTGGCCGCGAGGTAGGTATAGCGCGCGGCGAGATCGAACGTGCTCTGATACCGGCGCAGCGCGTCGTTGCGGAAGATGCGGAAGGAGATGTCCGCGTACCGCTGGGCCTGGATCCGTTGCGCGGCCCGGACCCGCGACTGTCCGCGTTCGGTGAGCAGGCGCTGACCTTCGGCGAGGAGCTTGGCGACGCGCTGATAGCTCTGGGAGAGGGCTTCGACTTGAGCGAACAGTTCCGCCTGCTTCGCGTACTGGCTCTTGAGCTTGTCCATGGTCTCCGCGGTGTTCCAGCGCAAGAGCCCATAGTACTCGTTTCCCGTGAGCAGTTTCTCCAAGTCAACGTTCTTGACTTGCTGAGCCGCCTCCGTCGCTTCGGCCGCGTCCTCGAAAACAGCCCCGCTGACTCGGGCGACCCAATAGGCGATCTCGATGGGCACGCTGACGGCAGGGGCGGTGGCGACTTCGGTCTCGGCCACCGGGAAGGGCGCGATGACCCCCATTTCGATGGCGGGCATCGCCTCGGCCCCATGATGGCCGATCTCCCGGATGGCCTTGGCGGCCAGATCAACGGCCCGGGCGGTCCCCTTGAGCGCCGTGACGGCGATGATCGTTGCCACCTCGGCAGCTTTGGCTTCCTCGTCCTCTTTCCATTCCGTGGAGTAACGGTCATAGTCGGCCAAGCGGTGCTCGACCGCCGTCTCCAGTTCGGCCAGGGTCTGGTCGTAGTCGCTCATCTTCGCCTCGAGCGCATACCAGGTCTGGACGTAATCCGAGAGGGCGAGTTGCAGTTCACCCTGCGCCGGTCGTTGGCCAGCCCAGTCATCGGGCTTCACCTGCAGACCGTCTTCGTTGGCGTACACGGTGATCTTGCCCACGACGTTCGTGGAGGTCTCGGTTTCCTCGGCCAGCTCGAGGTAGTCCTCATATTCGTGACTCGCGAAGTCGCTGCCGGGCAGGAAGACCAGGTTGCGAATCTCGACCTCAATCGGCTCCGCATTCGCCGTGGGCGGATTGACGAGAAGATTCTCGAGGTCGAGGATGCGCCAGTTGACGAGGTCGGGACCGTCGTAGCCCTGGGGGTAAGTCTTTCCGGCTCCGACGTCGTCGGGATAGGGGTACCCGTAAAGCTCGATGAGCCGGTTGTGGTAGTCGAGCTCGCTTTCGGCCAACGAGGCCTCGAGGTCGTAGAGCGAGTCGGATTGAGCGCGCAGTTCGCGGGTGGCGTTACGGGCGTGGTCGAAGGCGATGCAGGCATTGTACAGTGCCTGGAGGGCGCGGTCGTAAACCTGTTCGAAGTGCGTTTGGCCGGCGTCGATCGCGGTCGGATCGATGTCGAACGGGACGACGTTGCGGGCCAACCCCAGGGGGTTCAAGCCGCCGTTGGCGCTGTCCACCTGGTTCTGGATGTCCCGGAAACTGGTGGCGATTTCCTTCAGCTCCGGCGTGGAGGCGCGATCGATCCTCTGGATGCCCTCGGGGGGGAGATTGGTGCCACCCACCTGGACCATGTTGGTCAGGTGCTCGAGGAGCAGCGAGTTGGCGACCGCCCAGTCGTAGTAGGCGGCCTGGCCGGCACGGCTGGCCCATTCGCCGAGGCCCCAAGCCCGGTTCGTGACGCTGTCGGAGTAGCCGGAGCGCTGGCCGCCTGGGTCTTCCGAGTAGATCTGGCGGAAGGTCTGCTTGACGATCTCGGCGCCGGTGCGGGCCCGGGCCGCCGCGGTCTCGGCGAACTTCTGCTCGTCCACGTAGTCGACGCTGACCGGGGCGTTGCCGAGCAGAGTGGCCTCGGGTTCCGTATGCCACCCAAAGTTCGCGTAAGAGAGCAGATCGTAGTAGGGGCTGATGGCGCTCAAGTAGTGGCCCCACGCGTCGCCATGGCCTTGGGGGTACAGGCGCTTGGCGTCGTCCGCCGTGATGGCGCCGGTGCTGTTGGTGGGATTGCCGCGGAGATTGTAGTTATAGGCGTAGGCCGGCTCACCGCCGTTGATGCCCGCCGTGAAGTTCCAGATCAGGCGGTTGTAGATGGGCGAGGTGTGAACGGAGGGTTCGAGGGTGTCATCCCGGCCGCGCAGCAGGGCCAGCTCCTCCTCGAGCAGGTTGGGAAGCTGGTTCATGAAGGGGAAGATCGACGTGGCCTCGGCGCCATGCTCGTCCTGGGCGAGGGAGGCGGGGAACGCGATCGTCGGATCCTGAGCATCGGCATAGGCCTCGTTGCCCAACAGCATGTAGAGATCGTGGAGGCGGGTGGCGGCGAACAGCAGGGTCTGGTTCAGGTTTGGATCCGCTGTGCCCGTGGCGAAACCGAACGCCTTCGCCCGATTGAAGATCGTCTGGTAGGTCGCAATGAGGCCGCTGCTGCTGGCGGCGTCCAGGTTCAAGGCCACGTCGCCTTCGTACGGTCCGCCGGCCTGGCTGATCATGCTCACGCGGGTGTCCACGGCGTTGTCGACCATGTTGGTGAAGATCTGGACGAAGGGGTTGATGCCGGTCATGGCGCGTTTGACCCAGCCGGGAGCGAGGTTGTAGGTCCAGTCGCTCCAGTTGGTACTGGTCAGGCCGTGCTGGTTGAGCGGGCGATAGCGGACCGCGAAGTAATGGTCTGACAGCGTGAAATCGCTGGCCCCGGCGATCGTCACTTCGTTGGCGTTGGTGGCGGCTCCGGAGCCGTAGGTAAACCAATTGCCGCCTTCGAAATTCTCGTCCGGGATCAAGCCGCCGATGGGGTTGGCCCAGCGCCATTCGAATTCGACTTCTTCGATCATCCCGGCCAGATCGGCGCTGTAGCGCATTGAAAGTTGCTCCGCCAATGCATCGTTGGGATAGATGACTTCCAGTTCCCCCGAGTAGAGCTCGGGCACGACTTTGATCACCTGGAGCGAGATGGGCTGCGCGGGCGGGACCTGGTCCCGGTTGGTGCTGTTGTTGAAGGCCAGGGTGACGTAACCTACCCCGTTGGTCAGCCGCGCCGTGAGGGCCGCGTTGACGTAGGAGACGTTCGGCTCGAGCAACAGGAGATTCCCCGGCAAGGCGTCTACGGCGTCGTTCCAGGCCTTGCGGGAGCTGTCGCTCATGTCGCTGCCGATCTGTTCCACGGAGGCCTTCTCGAAGTTCTCGAGCAGGTTGAGCAACAGGTAGCCGTCGCCGGTGAGGGTTTCGACGCGCTGGCCCTCGAGGACCAGCTTGTCCCCGCGGTTGTGATCGAAGAAGAGACGCGGGTAGAGGGAAGGGGGAAGGTCGGGGAATCGAACCCGGGAGCTCGTGGTCTCCTGGCGCGCGACGCCGGCGCCCATCATCTCTTTGACGACATCGTACGGGAGACTCACCTCCCGGTCAGCGACTGGATCGAACAGCGTGACGCTCGGATGCCCGTTGTTGCGGGACGACTGGTCGTAGGTGACGTCAACACTGAGCTGATTCCAGATGTCGGGCAGGTCATGCGTCGTGACCGTTAGCGTCTGGCCGAGCTTCAGTTCGGGCACCTCCTCGGGCCAGACGAGGTGATAAATGACGTCGACCGGGGTCCCTACCGTGCCGTGTTCCTCGGACGGAGAAGGCAACCAGGGCAATTCCGTGCCCGGAGGTGGTTGATCGGCCGCGGCCAGTTCAGGGAAATAGAACGTCGGCTGCATCTGGTAGTAAAAGCGCATCACCGCGTTGGTCGGACCGTCGTTGTCGCCGGCCGAGACGGCCCACCAGTTCCGGGTGCGGTCCGGCCAGGCCGGCGGTTGCGTGGGAGAGTCGGTGTTGGTGCAAACGGGCATGGCGCTCAGCGGCATGGGCGGCCCGATGGCCTTACCGGCGATCCCCTGATAGTTGAAGGTGTAAAATGAGTTCGTGGCCAGGACTTGGAATGTCGCCATGGTCGGACGGCCGGTGGTGGCATCGAGACAATCCACCAGGACGTAGGGCTCGGACGAGCTCGCGGTATTGAGGTCATTGCGCAGGGCATACGCCACGCCACCGAGGACCAACGCATGCTCCTCGTTGGGATTGTAGCCGGGTAGGGAAGCGTCATTCTGGTAGTAGATGGTAGGAGAGCCGAGCACCAACGGTCCGGTGTCAAAGACGGGATGTCCTGGGCTGGTCCAAGACGCATTCTGCATGGTGCCGTGCAGGTTAGAGGGGCCGTTGTCGCGCACGATGTATGGGTCAGCGTCCTGCGTAAACGGGTAGTAAGCCACCAGACCCGCTTCCCCGCCGGTCAGCGGGGTTCGCCAGGTGGCGGCGATTTCGGCCGCAGTCCGGGCCTTGTTCCAGATGCGAACCTCACCGATGGCGCCCAGGGTGTTGTAGGATGTTGTCCAGGAAGCCCGCCCCAGATAAAGGTCGGAAGTCGGAGCCCGGACTCCCTCGTTGATGGCGGGGGCATACGTGTAGGCGGGCTGGCCGTTGACGTAGGTGACGATGGCGTTGGCGCTGTTGGCCTTAAAAGTGTAGGCGATATGCGTCCAGACATTGGCGGGCACGGCTCCATAGGCCGTTGAACCATACAAGTAACGAGACGTGCCGGCGGTCCCAGTCCAGAACTCCACATCCAAGGCATTCCCGGCAACTCCGAGGACGTACCCGGCGTAAGCGCCGGAGACGGAGTTCATGCAAGAGATAATCTTCTGATTGCCGCCCGGGTTGCTCAGCTTCACCCAGGCTTCGAGAGTCAACTCGTTTCCGACGTTCAGGACGTCGTCGTGCGGGGCTTGCACGTAGCTGGACGAGGTGCCGTTGAAGGTAAGGGCATTGTCGGTGGACAACAGGGAGTCGCCGCTGCTCCCCAGTCCACTGGCGATCACGATCTCGGGAGGATCGGATGGCCAGACATTTTGGTAGCGCTGGACCCTCGATGGATAGTAGACGGCAGGCATGTCGGGCTGGCGGCTGCGATTTGCCCACCAGACTTCGAGGAGGCCGGTGTTCACGCCGAAGACGTACGAGGCCGAGTCGGGCACGGCTTCGGTCGGGTAGGCGTAGCGATTGACGTTGTAGCGGTCACCTTCGGCCAGGTGGATGTAGCCCGGGAAATCACTCCAGTGCTGGCCGATGGGGACCACGCGGGTCGACCACAAGGGACCGTTCTTGCACGTGCCGCTGTAATCACCCGCGAGGTTGTGGACCACATCGCCTTCGCCCTCGTTCAGGGGGAAGTCCGCGATCAGGCTGCCGGCGGTTCCAGGATAGACCCCAAAGCGGTTCGTCCGGACCTCGTCACTGGTGAGGGCGGCGTTCCACACCCGCACGTGACTGAGCTTGCCTTTGAAGAACAGGCTGGGCGTGGCCACGGAGTGGGCCGCGAGCAGGGTCTGTTTGGTGCCGTCCTGGTTGACCCGGTGGAACTGGTTGGTTTCCCAGGAGAAGTCATCGAGGTAGAAACGCACGGTCCCGCCGCTGTCGGTGCCGCCCGTGCAGGTCACGGCGAGATGGTGCCAGCGATTGGTCTGCACCGGCGCATTGGTGGTCGTTGCCACCGACCAACTCTTGGTGACCTTGTTGTAGGATTGGGCGGCCAGTTGGCCGTTGGTCGTCACGAGCAGGTCGAAGGTGGAGGAGGGAACGCCTTCCGAAAAGAGCGTGCTGCTGGCGCTGCCGAACCGGTCCGCCCGGAACCACAACGCCACGGTCCAGTTGGTGAGTGCGTTGAGGAATCCCTGATTTATCGTGACGTAGTCGTCGACGCCGTCGAACCGCAACGCGTGGGCGTTGTAGTCTCCCGGCGCGAGTTCCTGGCCGATGGGCCAGTCGATCGGGTCCAGATCGAAGTAGTCCTCGTCGCGGTGCAGGACCGTCTGGACCACCTCGAACCAGATGTTGTCGTCGGTGGTGTACTTGAGCAGGCAGATGCCAGGCTCGGTCGCTGTGAAGGAGCGGCCACTGCTCGAGAGGTCCGCGTGCAAGGGGGGCTCCATGTCCTCCATCAGCGTTGCCGTGAGCGTGGTGGGGATCAGGGCGGGGGTGGTGTCGTTCGGGGGATCGTCCCCCAGGACGTAGCGTTGCGGGTGGGCGGGCCAGTCACAGGAATACCAGTCCACTTCGTACGGCCATAGCACGCCCATGAGGCCCTTGTGCTGCCAGTAGATTTCGAGCGTCCACGGCGCGCTCCAGGTACGCTTGATGGCGAACACCCAGTTGTCCTTGGGCCCGGTCTGGCTGTGGACGTAGGCGGTTCCCTCGGTGGTGCCGTGGGTGACATTGGGGAGCAGGCCGTCGATACCATCCAGGTCGGCCCAATACGTGTCGAGGGGCTTGAGCCGCGCCCCGACATTGGCCTCGATCAACTGGAGATTCGGTTCGAGCACCTCGACCACCTCGATCCCGGTGGGTTGGACCTGCTGGTTGTAGGTACCTTCTTCGTAATATTCGACGATGAACAAACCCGAAACCCCTTTGGCACAGAGCTGCTTCGAGTCATCGAGCCAGACTCCCGAGGTATAGTTGGTGGTGGAGATGACGACGCCGCCGTTGGTGACGACCGTGACTTGAGGCGCGGCCGGGGTCACCGAGGCGTTGTAGTGGATGACGGGGAACAGGCCGCTCATGTTGATCTTCGGGGCGTCATAGGGCGACTCGGTCCAAAACAGCCGGGCGGGACGCCTGGCAGGGACCGCGCTGACGTTGAGCACCTGCTCGTAGGTGCCGCCCCCCTCCAGGTTCCACACGATGGAGATGTTGTTCGCCTGGGCCGCCATGATCTTCCCAGTCGAGGGCACCCAGAAGGCGCCGCCCTTCGGGTCAGTACATTCGTAGTACGCCGCCTCGTTTTCGCCCCACCTCACGGGAATGAAGTTCTTCGGCGGCACTCCGGTGAGGGCTCCGGGAGGCGGGGTGAGGATGTCGCCAATGGCGAGGTCGGCCTGTTGACTCTCCACCGGTTGTCCGAAACTGGACGTGTCCAAGCCGTAGCCGCCACCCGAGGGTCGAGTGGTATTGGTGTTGCCGAGGACGTGTCCGCCATACACTAACGTCGAGGCCGTCGTCTGGAAGTAGTTCGTGCAGTTCCCGGACGGGGGCCCCGGCGAAAACCAGTAATCCTGGTAGCTGGTCTCGAGGTAGTAATCCGTCGCCTCGGCGGAGGGCGTGAAGAGGCTGACGAGGCAGAAACTCAGCGCGAGCAGAGTGACTGGAGCCGCCGGGCTGACCCGGGGGGGCAACGGCTCCCGGAGCATGGAACTCCACCAGCGGCGCCGAGCGAGTGCAGGTTTCATGGGAGGTGCGCAGGGAAGTTGAAATCCGTGGTCAGTTCAGCCGCCTTCAGGCTATCCCCGGTTACCAGATGGTCGAAGTGTCATGTGGTCCGCGAAGGGGCAGGGGACTAATTGGCCGTTGCCGTGAGGTCGTAGGTCTTGGTCGCCCGGTCGTCGTTCGTGAGTTCGTTGCGAATGAACATGACGTCGACATAGATGTCCGTCAGGTCGTTGTCGGCATGCCGCACGCCGAAGTAGATTCGCCAGGAGGTGGTCCCGGAGCCGTTGTTGCCGTTGCCGTTCGGGTAGAGCATCATCTGCAGGAGTTTGCCTGAGCCGGATTCCTCAAAATCACCGGTGCAATTCACCCCGACAAACACGGCGGAGTAGGTCGCGGTGGAGTACTTCGTATCGTGCCAGTACGGTCCGTGGTTGTCCTTGCTGATATTGGGCAGGTGAAAGCGCACGATGCGGTAGGGGGCCTCCCCGGCGACGCGGACGTTGCCGGATACTTTGAGTCCGCCATTGGCGTTAACCGCATCGGTGGCGGTCACCTGGCCGGTCACGTAGACATTGCCGGTCACCGACGGACCGGTGTTCATGATGATGGTGCCGTCAAAGACCGAGGGTCCGGCCGCGTGCAGCGTGTCGTACGCCGTGATAAAGCTCCGGACCGTGAGGCTGCCGTTGGTGATGGTGAGGCTGCCGGTGAGGGTCTGGGACGTCTGTTTGACCTTCAGAAAGTCGGTTGTCGACATGCTGTCGAACTTGAGCGCGTTGGTCGCAGTTACCGCCGAGCTGGCACTCGCCGCCTGGGTGGCATTGTCCGCGGAGGTCGCGTGATCCGCTGAAGTGGCCTGGTGGGCATGGATGGCGTACGGCGCCGTGGCCAGCTTCTGTCGAGGCGTGATCTCAACGGGAGACGTGACCGTCGTGTCGGGATTGCGCATGATGGTCAGTCCAAGATAGCGTTCGGTCCCCGTGAAGGCATCCAGGATGCTCACGGCCGTGGGGCTGCCGTACGTGGTGCCATCATTGGTCAACAGCACATTGAACATCCCATTGGTGACGACGTGCAGGGGGAAGGTCCGACCCCAAATGTAGTTGGCACTGTCGCTCTTGGTCGGGTCGTTCCAGATGCGGAAGAGGATCTCGTAATAGCCGCTCTTGACGGCGTTCCCGAGGTTGTCGGTGAGCTTGCCCTGATAATTGATGGCGGCCGGCACGGTCTCGCTGGCGCGGACGACGGCGATCGAGAGCAGCACCGCCCCGGCCAGGATGGCCAGGCCAGTTCTCCATGGCGTCGAGGACGGGGACAGGGTGAGGTTCGCGGTCGCGAGAGCCGTGGGGGAGTGATGGTGTCGCGTCATGGTGTGGCTCGGAGTTGATCGATACGACTGAGGCGTTGAAGGGCGAAAGCGCCCTGGACGAAGATGTCCTGGGCGCGGAGGCCGGAGAGCGTTTCCTGGTAGATGCCGCTCACCCGGTCCACGCCGTCGAAGGGATGGCTCGTGGCGTTGGTGAGGGTGCTGAAGGTGAGGGCGAGGCGCCGGGTGACGGACCGGGTTTCCACCGCTTCGGGGTAAGGCTCGAGATCCCAATCCTTGTTGTCGTGCAGGGGATGGTAGCGATGGAGGAATGGATTCGTGGGATCGTCAAACCGGTTCGTCAACGTGCCGGTGAGTGCGTTGGCCATGCTGCCGGTGAGGGTGACTGGGTTCATCACCGGGAACCCAACCGAGTCAATCCGCATGACGTTCGTGGCTGAGTCGGGCAGGGCCGGTTCGTCCGCATAGAGTGCGTACGTCCCGTTGGTGTGGGGCGGTTCCACCAGGGTGGGATCCCACGCCAGCATGACCCGTTGCAGCAGCTTCGCCCGGCCGTAGCCGTCCACATGAACGAGCAGTCGGAACGACGCCGGCGCCGGAGTGGAGAGCAGGTTGGTCCCGGTGTAGGCTGGGGCGTTGACTTGGTCGACGACCACCGACCCCACCCAGAGGCCCGCATTCGGATCTTCCGCCGTTGTCCCGGCGAGCGCCGCCGCGCTACGCAACATCGAGCGCGACTGCGCGGTCACGGGGACGCGAATCCGCAGCGACTCGGCGCTGTCCGTGACTTCGAGGATGCTCTGATACGAGGCGCCGTTCGTTCCGTGCGGCGTGTAAGGGTCGAAGTTCAGGCGACGGACGGCAAGCCACAGTTTCCATTCCTCGCCCGGTAACAGGCTGCGGGATAGACCGCCTTCCGGAAAGGACGCCCAGACCCAGGTGTTGCTCGCATTGCGGGTGAGCCAGGCCAGGGGCACCGGTCCTGCGAGTTCCGGATGGCCTCCCGTGGTGGGCGGCGCTTCGGATGGAAGTTGACGCACCCGGACGGTGAGGGTGTCGGTCGGATGCGTGTTCCTGACGAGGACCTCCTGGCGATTCAGCAAGGTGCCAAATTCGATGGCGCCGCCTCCTCCCGGATGGACGTGTAATGCCGAGATGTGGGCCGGTGCCCGGCTGCAGCCCACCCAGTACGCGGTCCCGGGCTGGAGACGCTGGCGCGACGGTTGGACGATGCGTTGGCCCACGCCCTCGGCATCGAGTTGGTAAAGCTCGTTGGCATAGCTCTTCGTCGTATCCACCTCGGGCGTGAACTTGAAGAACTCGGTGAACGTCGGGGGATGGCTCGGGTGCACCGGGAAGCCCACCAGGTTCAGGCCGTGCGCGTACCAATCGAGCCGGGGCAGCATCGCCCTGCCTTTGAGGCGCAGCGTGAACGGGGCCGTCCCGGGAGCGACCTTGATCAGGTAGGACTGGTTCCCCTGCAACGCACCGAGCCGGCTGAGAAAGGCCCGGGGATCCGAAGGAGGCAGCCAGACCAGCCAGTCCGGGTCTTCGGGCAGGAGGGTGTTGGGATCGACGGTGAACTGGATGGTCGAGAACCGGCGGTTCCACTTCCACACGCTCTGGACCGGGAGCCCGGCGAACACGTCGTTGCAGCCAGCGGGCTCGGGCTTGACCTCGAGGTGAACCGCATTCCAGCCGGGTTGGAGCGGCACTTCCTGGGTCAGCCACTGCCCGTGGAGTCCGGGAATCAGGATCAGCCACAGCACGGGGAGGAGAAGGGCGGTTTTGTGCATGGAAAGTTCCTTGTTCCTTGCGGACCTGCTCACCGGCCATGAACCGGTGAGGAGCGCGGGCTTTAGCCTGCCGGGACGTCCCCTGACCGGCGTGGCTTCCTGCGGACTGAAGTCCGCGCTCCGGGGGCGGTTCATGGGAAGAGAAATGGGAAACGCCTGGTCATGGCCGCGGGTTCACCGAGGTGGGACGCTGGCCAGGGTTTCCGCCAATTGCGTCAGGTCCTCTTTCAGGATGCAGGCTTCGGCCCCGGCACGTCTGGCCTCGCGGTGGAGACTGGCGTCGTCGTCCTGGGACATGAGCACCACGCGTGTCGCCGGGAATCTGGCCTTGATATGCATCGTCGCCGTCAGGCCATCGATGGGTTTCATTCGCCAGTCCATGATGACCCAGTCAGGGCGGTGGGTGTTGCAGGCGGTCACCGCTTCGCCGCCGTCGGATGCCTCCCAGACCTCCTGGGCCAGGCCGGCAACAAACTGCCGCAGTGCCTGGCGGAGGCGGGCATCGTCATCGGCGATCAGGACGGTCGGCATGTCGCGCGTCCATGGCATCGCGAGTGGCGCGCTCCGGGAATACGAGGGAACACGCAGACCGGCCTACGGGTGAACACGTAGGCTTGGGGAACGGAGATCAACCAGACGGCTCCGCGAAACGTCGGTCCACCCGGGCAGCGTTGCTCCACCGGTAGAACTCTGCCGCGTGGCTACAGCTCTCCCCGGTGGTCGAAAGCAAATCGCAGGAGGCTGTGACTTCCGTGGAGTTCGAGCTTGTGAGAGATGTTCTGGCGGTGGGTCTCGACGGTGCGCACGCTGCACCGGAGGATCGCGGCAATCTCTTTGCTGGTCCGATCCGCGGTGATCATCTTCAGGATTTGTCGCTCGGCAGGCGACAGCCGTTCCAAGCCTGATTTCTGCTCACGCAAGGCCTCACGCCGCGCGCTTCGGCGCAGCAGGGCTCCCGCGAGCGTCGGGCTGATGAAGGTTTCACCACGGGCCACGCGGTGGATGGCCTCCAGCAGGTCCGTGACGGCGCTTTCCTTCAACAGGTAGCCCTTGATCCCCAGGTTCAGGGCTTCGTTCAACAGGCCTTCCTCGCCATCCATCGTGAGCATGATCAGTTCGACGGGCAGGCGGTGTTCCAGGCGGAGGCGGCCCAGTTGGATGCCCGTGCGCCTGGGCATGTGGATGTCGAGGACCGCCACCGCCGGATTCCGCTCCTGCAACAACCGCCACGCTTCCTCACCGTCGGCGGCTTCGCCAGCGAGCCGCAGGTGAGGGTCGCCTCCAATGATCTCGCACAGACCTCTCCGGAAGATCGGGTGGTCGTCCGCGATCAAGACGTCCGTGGTGAGCGGGCAGGACATGGCGGTGGAATCTCAGGGTTGCCGCGTGACCGGGAGGGGCACCTCGATCGTCAAACGGGTGCCGGTGCCAGGCTGGGTATCGACCTGGACATCGCCTCCCATCATCCGCGTGCGTTCGACCATTTGGCGAAGACCGAATCCGGCCCGGGCAGGAGTTGAATCAAGCCGGCTGACCTCAAAACCGCGGCCGTTGTCCTCGACGGTGAGGCGGAGCGAGGTCGGCGTGTGGGAAAGATGGATCCTGGCTTCGGTGGCCGCGGAGTGTTTCAGGATGTTGTTCAACGCCTCCTGCGTGATGCGGAACAGGTTCACCTCGAACTCGGCCGGCAGCATGCCGTCCACATCGATCGGGATGACCGTGATCGCGATGCCTGAAGCCCGGGCGGCTTTCTCCGCGCTCGCCTGGATCGCTTTGACGAACCCCAGTTCGTCCAGCAGGCCCGGACGCAGGTTGTGGGCCATGCGACGGGTATGCTGCAGGGCTCGTTTGGCGGTTTCGGCGATCTCCCGAAGCCGCAGCGCGGCGCCTTCGCTGTTCTGCTCGCGAGCCAGGCTCAGCTGCGCCTGGCTGGCAATCACCAGCAGATCCTGACCCATTTCATCGTGCAGTTCGCCGGACAGGCGCTGGCGTTCCTGTTCCTGCGCCGCGATCAGCTGGCGCGAGAAGTTCGCCTGGGTCACGCGTTCGCGTCGGAGCCGCAACAGACGGAGTTCGTACCATCCGAACACGACGCCGATGCCGGCCAGCACCGCCGCCGCCTGAAACCAGGTGGAGTTCCACCACGGCGGGAACACCGCGAGCCCCACCGCCGTGCCGGTCTCATTCCACACGCCGTCGTTGTTGCAGGCCGTGACTCGAAACTCATAGCGCCCCGGCGGGATGCCAGTGTAGTAGGCGACGCGACGGGTTCCGGCTTCCACCCAGTCGCGGTCGTACGGTTCAAGCCGGAAGCGGAACCTCACCTTTTCCGGTGCCACCAGGCTCAGGCCGGTGAATCGGAACTCGACACGATGGGTCCCGGACCGAACCACCACCGGTTCCGCGCGATGCAGCGCTTGCGTCTTGTCGTCCAGGACCACCTCTTCGATCACCACCGGCGGTGGCGTCCGGTTGATGGGGAGTTGGCGAGGATCGAGCACGGCGGCTCCGCGGAGGGTGGCGAACCACAACCGTCCATCGCTCGTCCTGCAGGAGGCCGGCTGGCCCCCGCCGGTGCAGCCCAGGGTGCTCAATCCGTCCGAGAGGTCGAGAATGCGCCAGTTCACCGCGTCGCTCTTGCCGTCGAGATAGTCGTTCAAAGCGGTGCGGTCCACGCCGACGATACCCCGGTTGGTGCCCAGCCAGAGCCGGCCTTCGAGGTCGGGTTGGATGGTGCCGATCGTGTCCGAAGGCAGGCCGTCACCGAGACCCGCGCGGGCAAAGCGGCCGGAGCGGAAGCGGTTCAGCCCCCCGTTGACGGTGCCGATCCACAGGGTGTCGTCCTCATCGACTCGCAGGCAGGCGATGTGGTCATCGGTCAGGCCATCCCGGCGCGTGTAGCAGGTGAAGCGGCCGTCCCGCAGGGAGTTCAGTCCGCCGCCTTCGGTGCCGACGTAAAGCGTGCCGGTGCGGGATTCGGCCAGCGAAGTCACGTTCTCGCATGAGAGCCCTTCGCGTGGCGTGTAGCGGACGAACGTGCCCTCCTGGTGCCGCAGGAGTCCGCGGGCGCAACCGAGCCAGACCGACCCCTGACGATCCTCATACAATGCCGCCGGGGTCATGACCTGCGTGTCAGCGTCGGCGTTGAGTCGGAACCGGGTTACCGCTTCCCCGCTCCAGCGGAGGGCGACCATCCCGTAAAGTCCGATCCAGACCGATTCACACCGGTCCACAAGCACGGAGTAGGTAAGCAGAGACTGGCGAAGCGCGGCAGGTTCCGACACGGGGCGGAGCTGTCCTTCGGCAAAGGTGTGCAAACCTCCGCCGTTGATCCCGAACCACAGCCGGCCATCGCGCGAGGGGGCGATCGACATCACCACCTTGGGCCCCTGCGCGGGCTCGAACATCTGGCAAATCCGCGGGCGAACGCGGTGGAGTCCGCCCTGGCCGGTGCCCACCCACAGGCTTCCCTCGCGATCGCGGTACATGCAACTGACGTGATCGTCTGCCAGGCCGGACCCGATCTGGATCGCGCGCCAGCTTCCTTCCGCCTCGAGATGGAAGAGTCCCGCACCCCACTTTGCCACCCAGAGCGTGCCGGCGCCGTCCTCCTGCATCGGGAATCCCTCGGTCACCGGGAAGGGCAGGGGAGCGACCACGGGCGTCAGTCTGCCTTGATCCCATCGATAGACTCGGTTGCTTGTGGCCAGCCAGGCCCCTCCGCTCTGGGCCAGGCTGGCGCCGTGGAGAAGGAGCGTCGTCCTTCCATCCGCGAACTCAGGCGCAGTCTGTGCTTCAAAGGGTACCGAGGGTGCCCGGCGCACCTGGCCGCCCTGCACTTGCCAAAGATGGGAGTGGTTCGAGAACGCAAACCGGGATGTTCCGTCCGGGTCGGACTCATCGGCGCGGGTCCGCGGCACCAGGTGGTCCGGTCGAACCACGCTCGTCCTGCCATCCCGGTGGAGCACGAGAACCTCGCGCCGAACCGGCGCCTGGGGGCTGGCATCTCCGACCAGGCACAGGACTTCCTCGCTGAGCGGGGGGCTGAATTCCCCTCGGCGGCGGCAGAGCAGGCGGCCCGGGTGGCTCACGATCCAAAGTGTCCCTTCGTGATCGACGTGGAGGTGAGAGATCCCGTTGCCGCCCAAGACTGGCGTGTTCAGCTCGTTGAAGATCGTGAACCGTACCCCGTCGAAACGCGCGAGACCGTTGAAGGTTCCGATCCAGAGGTAGCCGTCGGGCGTCTGGGCAATCGAAGTGACCGAGACTTGGGGCAATCCCTCTTCGAGCTGCCAGTTCTCGATCGTGTACTGTCCCGTGTGCGTCACGCGTTCGCCGCCCCACGCGATGCCGCAGGCCAGAAGCCAGCCCGGCACGAGACGACTGATCACGGCCGCCCTCGACTGTCTCGGTTGAAACCCCGCGCGTGCTGTCCCGGATAAGGTCACCTGGGTAGGCCGGGATCCTAGCCAAGGGCCTCTTCAAATCCAATCCGATTCCGGTATCGGGAGTTGTGTATTCGCGACCCGCTCCTAACCTCTTCGTGAAACTGGCGTGTGATCTTGAGTGCTCCCTGGTCGCGAACGGCGTTGCTCCCCAGCCTGGCGTTGCTGCTGGCCGTCGGCGCTGCGCGTCCCGACCCAGGGACAGACCTGGTCATCACCGAGTTCATGGCGAAAAATGAGAGCGTTCTCGCAGACGGGTTTGGTGCCCATCCCGACTGGGTGGAGATCCACAATGCGGGCGCGCAGGAGATGGAATTGGCCGGCTGGAGACTGCTCGACAGCCAGCAGTCCTGGACCTTCCCCCCGCAGCGGCTCGCCTCCGGTGGGTATCTGGTGGTCTTTGCCTCCGGCAGGGCGTTGCCGGGCTCGAAGGACCCAGCCGGCAACCTCCACGCCACCTTCGCGCTCGATGCCGAGGGCGAAGGGCTTGCGCTCGTGGACCCTTCGGGTCGCGTTGCTTCGGAATACCCGGTGCCGGTGCCGCCGCAGCACGACGATGTGTCCTACGGGATGCTGATGGAGCAAACGCGCCTGGTGACGCCGGACTCGCCCGCGCGGTGGTTCGTCCCGACGGACTCCGTGGATGAGGCCTGGCGCGGTGCGGGTTCGTTCGACGACTCGACATGGAACGTTGGCGCGGCCGCCGTCGGGTACAACCTGGACCCCGGCCCGGTGCTCGGCCCCGGAAGTCCTCTCGTGGCCTACCAGGTGGCAGAGGGCACTTCGGGCACCCAGGACTACGGAGGATCTCTGGGGATGGACTTCGTGGTGCTGCAGCCGGTTCTGGTAACCCAGCTCGGGGTGTTCGATGACGGCGGCGACGGGCTGCGTGCCACGTTGACGGCCCAGCTCTGGCGTCGGGACGATCGCGGGACGCCAGGCGCGTTCGCGGATGACCGGGGTGCCGCTTCCCTGGCCCGCCTGACGTTCACGCCGACCGCTCCCGGCGTGCGGGTGGGCGGGAGCCGGTTCAAAATGCTGGACCCACCCCTGGTGTTGAGTCCGGGCAGCTACACCATCGTTGCCTACGGCTACAACAGTGCGGAGCGCAACGGCAACACCGGGACAGGCAGCGGGGCGGAGGCGCTCACTACTGAGAGCGGCGGGGGTGTGATCACGTTCCTCGGCCAGTCGCGCTACGGTGCGGCGGGTACCTTCCCCACCACGGTGGACGGGGGTCCGGAGGACCGCTACGCCGCGGGGACGTTCATGTTCCATCTGGCGACCGATCCTGACATGCGCACGGATGTCCGGGCGTTGATGTACAACCGCGGGTCGATCTTGCTGCTGCGCGTTCCGTTTGAGCTTGGGGAGGCGAACTCCGGGACCTCGTTCGTGCTGCGCGTGGGGCACGATGACGGCTTCGTGGCGTGGTTGAACGGGATGGAATTGACGCGAAGCCACGCGCCGTCGGCCCTGGATCCCGGTGCGCGGGCCACGGCCGCAGGGAACGGCGTTGCCGTCGCTCCGTTCACCTTCCGGCCTGAGCTGCTTCGCACGGGACAGAACGTCCTGACGATCGCGGGACTCAACCTGGCTCCTGATGACCGGGATTTCGTGCTCGTTCCCGAACTGGCGGCGGTGCGAATCGAGAAGGCCGCGCACCGGTATTTTCGCCGGCCAACGCCCGGGGCACCGAACGAGGCCTCGTCGGTGATTGGATTTGCGCGCGACCCGGTCTTCTCCGTCGAACGCGGGTTTTACGAAACCCCCTTCGAGGTGGCGATCACGACGCCCACGCCGGGTGCCAGGGTTCGTTACACGCTGGATGGGTCGACGCCCTCGACCGTCCAGGGACTGCTCTACGCGGAACCCGTGAAGGTCGAGGGCACCACCGTCCTGCGCGCGGTGGCGTGGGGTGACGGACTCGAACCTTCGCGGGTGGTGAGCCACACGTACTTGTTCCTTCACCAGGTCGCCGTTCAGAGCTCCGCCCCGGCGGGGTACCCGGCTTCCTGGGGAAGCGTCGCTGCGGATTACGGGATGGTGACAAACGCCAGCGCCTTCGCGCGGGCCGCCGGTAACGCCGCCTTCACGATGGCGCAGGCGCAGGATGCCATCGCCATTTCGCTCCGAGCCCTGCCGTCGCTCTGCATCACCACGGATCGGGCCGACCTGTTCGACAAGGCGCGGGGGCTCTACCTGAATCCCGCCGGGCGAGGCGAAAACTGGGAACGGCCCGTAAGCGCCGAACTGCTCATGCCTGACGGGTCGCCGGGCTTCGAAATCAACGCCGGCCTCCAGGTGATGGGCTACACGTCGCGCAACCTCGAGGCCACGCCCAAGCTGAGCTTCCGGCTGCTGTTCGAACGGAAATACGGGCCGGCCTGGCTGCGCTACCCGTTCTTTGGGCCGGACGCCGCGCCCCAGTTCAATTCCATCGCGCTTCGGGCGAACTCACGCGACACCTGGGTGGCGGAGTACTCGGGATTCGGCACGGCTCTCTACCTGGCGGACCAATGGGCCAAGCAGACCCAGGCGGACATGGGCCAACCGGCGCCCCACGGTCGATTCGTGCATCTCTATCTGAACGGTCTCTATTGGGGCATCTACAACCCGACGGAACGTCCGGACGCCGCGTTTGCCTCGAGCTATCTCGGCGGCGAGCGGGCGGATTTCGATGTGATCAAGTTCTGCTGCCCGCACCTGGTCGAGGATGGCGACATGGCGGCGTGGAACGAGTTGCTGACGGCCTGCCGCGCCGGCGTGCGCGACGACGCGTCCTACCAGCGGCTCCAGGGCAACCGTCCGGACGGTACGCGCGATCCGGCTCTCCCCCGGCTCCTGGACGTCGACAATTTCATCGACTACACGCTGAACGGGCAGTTCCACGCCTCGGTGGACTGGCCGGGCAACTACTACGCAGCGCGCGACGCGGTCGACGGGCGGAGCGAAGGCTTCAAGTTCTTTCACTGGGACAACGATCTGGCCTTCAGCGGCAGTCAGCTCAACGCGAACAAGGTCCGCACCGATCCCGGGAGCGGCTGGTGGACCACGTCCCCCGGGGAAGTGGAAATTGCCCTCCGACAGAACGCCGAGTACCGCCTGCGCTTTGCGGACCGCGTGTACCGGCACTGCTTTCACGACGGGGCGCTCACGCCGAAGGCCAGCATCGCGCGCTGGCGGGGAATTGCGGTCGTTCTCGAGCCCGCGCTCTACGCGGAGTCGGCGCGCTGGGGTGATTCGCGGGCCTCCTTGCGCACGGTGCAGGACCACTGGCGCCGCCGCAGTGACGCGATGGTAAGCACCTATTTTCCGGCAAGGACCGCCACGCTGTTGAACCAACTCCGAAGCTACGGGCTCTATCCGCGCCTCGACGCGCCGGAGTTCGACCCTCCCGCAGGTCAGGTCAGCTTCGGAACTCCCGTCCGGCTAAGCGGCGCCGCTGCCGTCCTGTGCACTCTGGACGGTTCGGACCCGCGTCTCCCGGGTGGAAGCGCGAACCCGCAGGCCCTGCGACTCGGATCGACGGCGAGCCTGGTGCTCGAGCGGACCAGCACGCTGCGGGCACGCTCCTGGGACGGCACGAACTGGTCAGCTCTCCACGAGGCACGCTTCGTTATCGGTCGTGCTCCCCGGCCAGGTGACCTTGTCATCTCGGAGTTGGACTATCATCCAGCCGCGCCCAACGAGGCCGAACGTTTGGCGGGGTTTGACGAGGGCGAGGCCTTCGAGTTCCTCGAACTCCTGAACCGCTCCGGCGAGCCGTTGGACTTGCGCGGCCTGCGCTTCCGCCGGGGCCTCGAGTTCGACTGGGCGGAATCGACGGTGGACACTCTCGAACCCGGCGAGTGTCTGCTGCTGGTGGCGGACCAGGCTGCCTTCATCCTGCGCCATGGGACATCGTTCGAAGCCCGTATCGCGGGGGAGTTCGATGGCGGGACGCACCTCGCCAACGGTGGTGAACGCCTGCTGCTTGAGGATGCTGTAGGGACGGTGCTCCTCGACCTCACTTACGACGACGCCGCACCCTGGCCGCCCGCTGCGGACGGTCAGGGGCTGACGCTCGTCCTGGAGGATCCGGCGGCACTCACGAACCCCGACGCCTGGCGGTCGAGTCTGCTTGGGGGAGGAACTCCAGGAGAGGTCATTCCATGGTGGATGGAGTGGTGGCGGGCCCATTTCACGGCAGCGGAACGTGCGGACGCCTTCATCAGCGGGAGCCAGGCCGATCCTGATGCCGATGGTCTCAGCAATGGCCTCGAGCTGGCGACGGGCTCGGACCCGAGGCAGGCCAGCCCCGCCGCGGGTCGCCTTGCCGCTCGCCTGGTGGGTGACGGAACGGCCGGCGGGGCCGAGGACTCCCTTGAACTGCGCTTCCGACGTCCGGTGGGAACCAAGCCCTCGATGGCCCTGGAAGTGTCGGCGGATCTGCTTTCATGGTCAGGCGCAGAGGGCCAAGTGACGCTGGTCAGTCGTCAGCGGGACCCCGGCGGGATCTGGGAGGAAGTTGAATTTCGCCGTGAACTTGGGGTGGGTGCGGTGGCGCCTTCCCATGTCTTCTGGCGGCTGAGAGTCGTGGGAATTCCCGAGTTCTGAAGCGCCTCCGCCCGCCTCCCGCCGGCAGCTCACGCGTTCGGGTTCAAGACCACCTTGATGCACTCGCTCCGTTGGTCTCGAAACATCTTGTAGGCCTTGGGCGCCTGGGAAAGCGGGAAGCGGTGCGTGATGAGAAAATCCGGATCGATCCTGCCTTCCTGGATCCACTGCAAGAGCCGGGGCAGGTAGCGCTGCACGTGGGTCTGTCCCATCCGGATGGTCAACCCCTTGGCGAAAGCCGGGCCGAACGGCACTTTGTCGAGAAACCCCGCATAGACCCCCGGAACCGAGACCGTCCCGCCTTTGCGGCACGCCTGGAGTGCCTGCCGCAGCACATGGGGACGATCGGTCTCGAGTTTGAGCGCCTGCTTGATGTTGTCGTAGGTCGACCCATGGGCTTCCATGCCCACCGCATCGATGCAGGCGTCGGGACCCCTTCCTCCTGTGAGGTCCATCAGTTGTTCCAACACCCCGTTTTCCGATGAAATGGTTAGCGCCCCGGCATCCGCGGCCAGCCGGCGGCGGCCGGGCTCAGGCTCGATCGCAATGACCTTCGCCGCGCCGAGCAGGAAAGCGCTCCGAATGGCGAACTGTCCGACGGGGCCGCAGCCCCAGACCGCCACGACATCGCCCGGGGTGATCTGGCAGTTCTCGGCCGCCATGAAGCCCGTGGGGAAGACGTCCGACAGAAACAGGACCTTCTCGTCCGGCAACTCGGGCGGAATGGGAATCGGTCCGTAGTCCGCATAGGGGACACGCACGAACTGCGCCTGGCCTCCGGCATACCCGCCGTACAGATGCGAGTAGCCAAACAGGCCCGCGCCCGAGGCCCCGTTCACCTTGGCGTTCTTCACCGCGTTCGGATTCGAGTTGTCGCACAGGGACCAGAGTTCCCGCGCGCAATACTCGCAACGGCCACACGAGATGGTGAACGGGACCACGACCCGGTCGCCCACTTTCAAGCGGGTTACCGCCGGCCCCGCCACCACCACCTCGCCCATGAACTCGTGACCGAGCACATCGCCATGCTCCATCTCCGGGATCAGCCCGTCGTAGATGTGCAGATCGGAGCCGCAGATCGCCGTTGCGGTGATCCGGACCACGACATCCTGCGGGTTGCAGATGGTCGGTTCGGGGACTTCGTCCACCTGGACGCGTTCTTTGCCGTGGTAGCAGAGCGCTCTCATCGCGTTACCTCCGTGTTGACACTCGACGCGCGCGGTTCACCCGTGGGGATCTCCCCCGTTTCCATCAAGGCCTTGAAGCGGTACAAGTCCTCGGCGATCAAGTCGTGCGGTTTCGAACCGAGCAACCGGGCGCCCAACTCGCCGGCCTTCCCTCCGGGCGGGTGGTATTCGAGCGTCACCCGCACCTCGGTTCCCCGCCCGCCGGGTGCGGCTTCGAAGCGGACGGTGCCGGCGTGGGACACCCGGGGATCTCCCGTTGTCTTCCAGGCGATCAGCTCGTCGGGGGTTTCATGGATGATCGCGGCGTCGTACTCGAGGGTGGTGTTCTGCGGTCCTTTCACCACCCAATGAGATTGCGACGAGGTGATCTCTTCCACGGAAACCACGTGCGCCATGATCCGGGGCAGGTTTGTAAGCTGACGCCAGAACCGGTAAAGCTCAGCAGCCGGCCGTCGGATGGTCACGGCGTGCGACAAGGTGATGCCTCTGCTGGTCTCTCCCGAGTCCCCGCCGTTGGAGGGGGGAGCCGCGGTCCCCGGATCGTTCCTTTTCATTCCGAGCGTGGTGGAAGCAAACGGGCTGCCGGGAAGCCGGCGAGCCGCGTTTGGCGCGAGGCCTCGCGGCGCAGTCACGCAAAGCCCGGTTTGCTGAGGTTCGTCTGCCCCTGGCCTATGCATCCTGCGCTCGAGGCTCCGCGAGGTGAGGGCAAATTGCAGCGAGCGGTTTCGCGCAGTGTGCGTCAGAAAGCGGGCCAGGTAGGACACAGTCCGGTAGGGCGGGCATCCGTTGCCTGCCTGGCGTCGATGCTTCCCATGAACCTGCCCCGAAAAGCGGGGATGAATCCCCGCAC